>JAJDEW010000111.1 GCA_029259595.1 Planctomycetota bacterium
CTGACGACCGGTTTCGGTCGCCTGAAGAACGTGGCGATCGCACAGAAGGACCTGGCGGAGCTCCAGAAGAACCTGGTCCTGTCGCACTGCTGCGGGGTGGGCGAGCCGATGCCGCTCGAAGAGGTGCGGGCCGTGCAGGTCCTGCGTCTGAACGGCCTGTTGCGGGGCCACTCGGGGGTGCGCGTCGAGCTCGTCGAACAGCTCGTGCGGTTCTTCGAGAAGGGCTTCGTGCCCTATGTGCCGCAGCAGGGTTCGGTCGGCGCCAGCGGCGACCTGGCGCCCCTGGCCCACATGGCGGCGGCCTACATGGGTTACGGCAAGGCCTATGTCGGCGGGCGTCTCCTGTCGGCCAAGAGCGCGCTCTCGCGCGTCGACGAGGCACCGCTGGGTCTGGCCGCGAAGGAAGGCCTGGCGCTCGTCAATGGCACCGAGGTCATGAAGGCGATCGGGGTGGGGACGTTCTTGCGGTCCTGCAACGCCTCCAAGTGCGCGGATATCATCGCTTCGATCTCGCTCGAGGCGCTGTTCGGCAGCATTCGCCCGTTCGACGCGCGCCTGGCCGAGCTCAAGGGCAGCGCGGGGCACCGCGTGACCTCCACGAACGTCGAGCGCTGCTTGCAGGACTCGGAGGTGCTTCAGAGCCACGAGTCGTGCGATCGGGTGCAGGATCCGTATTCCCTGCGCTGCGTTCCCCAGGTCCACGGCGCGGTCAAGACGGCGCTCGCCCACGTCGGGAGCGTCCTGGCCGCGGAGGTGAACAGCGTCACCGACAACCCGATCCTGTTCCCCGACACGGGGGACGTGATCAGCGCCGGCCAGTTCCACGGTCAGCCGATCTCGATGGTGCTCGACTACCTCGGCCTCTCGCTGTGTACGCTCGCGAACATCTCCGAGCGTCGAACGGAACAGCTCGTGAACCCGGATCTCTCGCACTTGCCCTCGTTCCTGGCCGAGCGCCCGGGCCTGAACTCGGGAATGATGATCGCCCAGGTCGCGGCGGCCTCGCTCGCGAGCGAGAACAAGGTCTGGGCGCATCCCGCTTCGGTCGACACCGTGCCGACCAGCGCGAACCAGGAAGACCACGTCTCGATGGGGGTGACGGCCGCGCGCAAGGCGCGTGCGATCGTGACGAACGTCGAGCGCGTGCTCGCGATCGAGTACCTGTGCGCGGCCCAAGGGCGCGAGTTCCACGCCGAGCTGCGGGCCGGGCGCGGCGCACAGGCCGCCTGCAAGCTCTTGCGCGAGGTCGTGCCCCCGATGCATCGCGACCGCTTCCTGCACACGGACATCGAGAAGGCGACCGAGCTCGTCGTCTCCGGTGAGCTGGTCCGCGCCGTGGAACAAGTCACGGGCGAGCTCGCGGGCTACCCGCCCGAGGCGGGATGACCGCGCGACGTCCGGCGCTCACGGAGATGGCCTGGGTCACGGCCGTCCTGCACGTCGGCGGACTCGTGGCGTTGGTCGGGATGCGACCGGGGTCGGCGCTCGTGTCGTTGGACCAGCGTCGGCCGTGGTTGGCGGAGTTTCCGTTGCCCTGGATCCTCGGCTGGGGCGTGTGGATCCTCTGCGCCTTTTCCTTTCTCGGCTTCTTCATCTACCTCCGCGCGGCGACGGCGTCCCTCGGGTTTCCCATCCGGCTCGTCGTTCTCGCGGGAGTCGCGCTGGCGGTCGACGTCGCCTGCGACCTGACCTTCATCGGGCTCTTGCCGCTCCTCGCGCGCGACGGTCCGAACGAGCGCTTCCTCGCGCTCGAGCGGTCGTGCTACGCGGGCGGCATGGTGGTCGCGAACGGTCTCTACACCCTGGCCGTCGTCCTGGCGTCGCGTTGGCTCGCCCGGCACGCACGGCTCGCAGCGCGAACGCGAAGAGCGGCGGCGCTCGTCGCCGTGGCCGGTCTCGTGTTGCTCGTCGGCGGCCTTCTCGATCAGCCGCGCGTCGCGGGCGTCGCAACCCCGCCAGTGATGCTCGCCTACTCCGCCTGGGCGCTCTGGGTCGCGCGCGACGTCCTGGCGGCCCGGTCGTCCGCGCCGGCCTGAAGATCGCTGCCTCGACTACCTCCCGGGCGCGTCTGCGGCATACTCTGCCCTCCCGTCCCTCCCACCAGCGAACCCATGAGCCCGACCACGTCTTCCGCCTCCCCGCCCATCGTCCCCGGTCCCCAGCGCGCTCCGCGCGGGCGCGAGCGCTCCTGCAAGAGCTGGCAAACGGAGGCCGCCCTGCGGTTGCTTCTGAACAACCTCGACGCGGAGGTCGCGGAGGAGCCCGAGGAGCTGATCGTCTACGGCGGCAGCGGCAAGGCCGCACGCGACTGGGACGCCCTGCGCGCGATCGTCGCGACGCTGCGACGCCTCGAGAACGACGAGACCCTGCTCGTCCAATCGGGCAAGCCCGTCGGCGTCTTCCGGACGAGCGTGACCGCGCCGCGCGTTTTGATCGCGAATTCGAACCTGGTCGGTCGCTGGGCCAACTGGGAGCACTTCCGCAAGCTCGAGGCGGAGGGCAAGATCATGTTCGGGCAGATGACCGCGGGCTCTTGGATCTACATCGGCTCGCAGGGGATTCTCCAGGGCACGTACGAGACCTTCGCGGCGGCGGCGCAACGCCACTTCGGTGGCAGTCTGGCGGGCAAGCTCGTCGTGAGCGCCGGCCTCGGCGGCATGGGCGGTGCCCAGCCGCTGGCGGCGACGATGAACGAGGGCACGTTCCTCGGAGCCGACGTCGATCCGAGTCGGATCCAAAAGCGCATCGACACGCGCTACTGCGACCTGATGACGCACGACATCGACGAGGGTATCGACCAGGCGCTCGCCTGGAAGAAGGCTCGCGTGGCGAAGTCGGTCGCGGTCGTGTGCAATGCGGTCGAGCTCCTGAAGCGCTTGCTCGAGCGCGACGTGACGCCTGAGATCCTGACGGACCAGACGAGCGCCCACGACCCCCTCGGCGGCTACGTTCCGGATGGCATGGGCTTCGAGCAAGCGCTGGCCTTGCGCGCCTCGGATCCGGCGCGCTACGAGGCGGAGTCGTTCCGCACCATGAAAGCCCACGTGCGCGCCATGCTCGATCTGCAAGCGCGCGGAGCGGATACCTTCGACTACGGCAACAACCTGCGTGGCCACGCCCTGCAGGCGGGTATGGAGGACGCCTTCGGCTTCGAGGGCTTCGTGCCGAAGTACGTGCGGCCGCTGTTTTGCGAGGGCAAGGGGCCCTTCCGATGGGTCGCGCTCTCGGGCGACCCGCAGGACATCGCCGTCACCGACGAGATCATCTGCGAGCTCTTTCCGAAGGACGAGGCGCTGGTGCGTTGGATCAAGCTGGCGGGCGAACGTGTCGCCTTCCAGGGCCTGCCGGCACGGATCTGTTGGTTGGGCTACGGCGAGCGCGCCAAGGCGGGCGCGGCCTTCAACGAAGCCGTGCGCTCGGGGCGCATCTCGGCGCCGATCGCGATCGGGCGCGACCACCTGGACTGCGGTTCGGTGGCCTCGCCCAACCGGGAGACCGAGGGGATGAAGGACGGCACCGACGCCGTCGCCGACTGGCCGCTCCTGAACTGCATGCTGAACGTGGCTTCGGGCGCGAGCTGGGTCTCCTTCCATCACGGCGGTGGCGTCGGTATGGGGTACAGCCTGCACTCCGGACAGGTCACGGTCGCGGACGGCACCCCGGAAGCGGGGCGCGCCGTCGAGCGTGTTCTCACCAACGATCCCGGTACGGGGGTCATGCGTCACGCCGACGCGGGCTACGACGAGGCGATCGAGTGCGCGCGGGAGCGTGGCTTGGACCTCCCGTCCGTGCCCGGCCTGGACCGCGGCGCTCGCCGCTAGTCCTTCTGCACCATGGCGACGTCTACCTCTGCGCTGCGGCACCCGCAGGCCTCGCCGAATCCACCGCTGCACCTGCCCGTGCGGCGACTTCACCAGAACGGATGCCGACGCCCTGGCATCCCAAGCAACTCCTCAACGGATCATTAGCCGCCATGTGCCGCTTCACGCTGTACCTCGGTCCGCCCCTGCGCATGGCGGAACTCGTCACCGAACCGGTGCACTCGCTGATCCGTCAGAGCAAGCAGAGTCGCGAGCGCGTCGAGCCGATGAATGCCGATGGCTTCGGCGTGGCCTGGTGGGCGCCAGCGCTGAGCGACCGGCCCGCGGTCTACCGCTCGATCCAGCCGGCCTGGAACGACCGCAACCTCGAGGATCTCGCACGCGTGATCGAGAGCCAATGCATCCTGGCCCACGTTCGCGCCGCTACGGCCGGGTCGAGCATCAGCGAGGACAACTGCCATCCGTTTCGACGTGGTCCGATCGCCTTCATGCACAACGGTGAGCTGGGCGGGATCGCTCGAGTACGCCGGCCCTTGCTGAAGAACCTGAGCGACGCCTCGTTCGAGAGCATCCGCGGAACGACCGATTCCGAGGTGATCTTCGCGGTCTTCCTGGACCGGCTGACGGCCTGCAAGGAGACGGATCCCGCCGAGGCGTTGCGCACGGCCACGCGCGAGACCCTCGGCGAGGTCAGTCGGCTGGCGCGCGAGCTGGTTCCCGACGCGAACAACACGATGAACCTCGCGCTGGCCGACGGGGCGAACGCGGTCGTGACACGCTTCACCGACGGTACGGACGACACGGCTCAGTCGCTCTACGTGAACAGCGGTCGTCGCCTCGTGTGTCGCGACGGCCAGAGCCGCATGCTCGAGCCGGAACGCGGTGAAGGCGCGGTCGTCGTCAGCTCGGAGCGGTTGAGCGACGACCCCGGCTGGGTGCCGGTGCCGGTCAACCACATGGTCGTCGTGCGGGCCGATCGCAGCGTCGAGATCGAACCTTGCATTTGAAGGTCGGGCGCCGTCCGCTCCGGTTGGCGCTGCGGCTCTTCCTTGCGGTCGCGGCAGGTCTCGTCCTGGCGGAGCTCGGCCTGCGAACGCTGCTCTTCTCGGAGGTGCGTTGGATCGCGCGGCTCGGCCAGCCGCTACGCCAGGCCGAGTTCTACACGCATCATCGAAACGGCGACGAGGGGCTGATCGTGCGCTCCCTGTTCTTCCCCTCACGCCTGCGCGCGGCGGTCAAGACGCCGCACCCGGAACTCGGATGGATCCGCGCAGCCCTGCTCGACCCCGTGACGCTTCGGCAGCGCACGACGGCCGACGATGGCGTGCAACGGCCCGTGCTCTTCTACGGCGACTCGTTCACGCAGTGTGTCCGAGACGCGGACGTCTGCTGGGGCGAGCTCCTGGAGGAGAGCGAGTTCGGCGACCGCAGCTTCCTCGTGAACTACGGCACCGGCGGCTACGGCGTCGACCAGATGTACCTGCTCTTGCAGAAGACGCTCGCGCACTGGGAGGAGCGTGACCCGCTCGTCTTGATCGGCATTCTGGTCGACGACGACCTCGACCGTTGTGTGCGCTCGCTCTTCAAGTACTGCAAGCCGCGCTTCTTCCTGATCGACGGCGAACTCCAACTGGTTCCGCCGGAGCCCGACGTGCAAACCTTCGTCGAGCGGCATCCGCCGCGCATCGCGAGCTACCTCTGGCGCGCGGTCCTGTACCGGACCGAGCTCGTCCCGTACGGACTGCGGCAGCGCTGGACCGCTGCGGCACGCTGGCAGGAGGAGAAGTCGGACCTCGCCCGAGCGCTCGTTCCGGCGATCCACGACCTCCTGGAGGCGCGCGGGGTCGAGCACGCCTTCGTCCGGTTCCACGGCCGCGACGGGGCCTTTCGCGCGCGCGGGCGTGACTGGCGCGAGGAGCTCCTGCTCGAGACCTTCCGCGCGCACGACCTCCCGTTCGTCAGCACGAAGCCGGACCTCGTCGCGCACCATGCCGCGACGGGGGGCGACGTGGCCGACTACTACTTCCCGAACGACGCCGGCGGCCGCAACCACCTCACGGGGCTGGGCAACCGCGTGGCCTTCGGAGCCCTGCGGCGCGCCCTGGCAGGGGAGCGCAACGATCACGAGCGGCTCTCGAAGGCGCGCTGAGGCCCTGACGCGAGGGACCGGACACGGCCGAGCGCGGCCGGGGGCGAGGAGGTGCAAGGCCGGCGTCGACCAGCGCCCGGTGGCTCGACCCGACTGTTCCGGGTAGTTTGGCGACCCGATTGGCCCCCCCCGCAGCGGCCGGTGCCCCTGGGAGATCCCTTGGAACGAGCCCACGATTCCGACCCCCTCGACGCTTTCGAGCTCCCCGCGGAGTTCCTGCGCCGGCTTCCCCAGCGCGACGAGGAGGCACTGGTTCGGTTTTTCGACGTCTACCTGCCGAAGATCTACGGCTACGTGCGCCGCCTCGTGCGCGACGAGCACCTGGCGGAGGACCTGACCCAGGACATTTTCGTCCATCTGCACCGGGCCTTCCCGACCTACGACCCGACCCGCGACCTGCGACCCTGGGTGTTCACGATCGCCTCGAACAAGGTGCGCGACTTCTGGCGCTCGCGCCGCCACAAGGAGTCGCAGAAGGAATCCAGCGTCGAGCGCGATGGCGCGGTCGACAGCCTTTCCGCCGGTGCCCAGCGGCCGCACACGGCCATGGCGACTCGTGAGCTCGACGCCAACGTGCGTCAAGCCATCGAGGATCTTCCGGAGGGGCTGCGCATGACGGTGGTCCTGCGGATCTACGAGGGGCTTTCCTTCGAGGCGATCGGCAAGATTCTGGACCGCAACGAAGTGGCGATCCGCAAGCGCTACTCGCGCGCCCTGGAGGCTCTGCGGGAGGCACTGGCGGGGCCCTTCGAACTGCACGTGGACGGCAATCCGTGAAGGGGGATTGGCCGGAAGCGGGACCCGAACCCCGCCCTGACGAAAACGCGAAGGACGAGGCCCTCGAGGAGCTCTTGCGAGGCGCGTCCGAGCCCCGTGCGCGGGAGGCCTTCCGGGCCGAGCTGCGCCGGCGCTTCGCCGGCGGAGAGTTCGTAAGTTCAGCGTCACGACCCACGGGCGATGCCCGTACGAACCAGCACGTGACCTCTCCCTTCGAAGACTACCTGCACGCCGCCGGCGTGCCCCTCGCCCGGAAGGGCTTTCGCGACGATCTGCGAGCCCGCTTCCTGAACGGCTTCGACGAGCGGATCGCCTCCCCGGCGCCGCGCCGCTCGGGGCCGGGTGCGGTCGAGGCCACCCCGGTCTTCGGGCATGCCGCCTACCGGCGTTTCGCCGGCTTTTTGGCCGTGGCGGCCGCCGTGCTCTTCGTCGTGCTCCTCACCCGTCCGGACCCCCTGTCCTGGGCCGTACTCCGGGCGCCCGGGTCGGGTTTCGTCACGATCGACGGCCGGCGCGTTCCCTCCGACGACACCGCGACCCTCGCGGCCCTGCTGCCCGAAGCGGTCGAGCTCGAGACGGGAACGGAGGGGATCGAACTGGGCCTGGGCGACGAACTCGTGCTCGAGGTGCGGCCCGCAACGCGCGTGCGCCCCTACGACATTCGCGATGCCTCACCCGACGGCTCGCGCCAGGTCGAGCTCCTGGAGGGCGAGATCTACGTCCACCGCCGGAGCGGGGCCGCTGGGCCGCGCCTGGTCGTGGCGACGCCGGACAGCCGCGTCGTCGTCACCGGCACCGTGCTCGGGATCTACGTGCGCGACGACGTCACCTGCGTCTGTGTGGCGGAGGGCGAGGTCCAGGTGCACCCGCGCTCGCGCAGCTCGGCGGAGGGCCCCGTCGCCGTGACCGCGGAGCAATCCTTCCTGCGCAGTCCGACCCACCTGCACGGCAAGCTCGATCCTTTTGCGCCGTACGTCGAGCAGGGGCAAGCGGGGCGCAAGCCGCACGATCACGATCTGGTCGACTTTGCGCGGGTCGAGGGCGTGCGCTGAAGGGGCTGCGGCGCTTAGTCTGGCGCCGTGAAGAATTCATGGAACGATCGTCGCGCCGCCCCAGGGCTCGCGTCTTGCCTGGTCCTTGCGTGCCTCGTGGCCTGCGGCGGCGCGGACGAGAGCGGCGTAGCGGGGTCCCCGGGTTCGGACTCGGACGCGGCCCAGACGGCTGCCCCCCGGACACCCCGTGAAGACGACGGCCGGCTCTACCTCGCCGTAGCCCAATCCCTGCGACCGCTCTTCGAGGACGCCGCGCAGGTCTTCTCGGCGGAACACCCCGGGTTGGAATGGACCGCGACCTACGACACGTCGCCCGGGCTCGTACGGCTGATCGCTGCCGGCCAGCGCTTCGACGTCTTCGTCTCGGCGGACCGCGCGACCGTCGACCGCCTGGGGGAACGCGCGCTCGCCGGGAGTCGCACGGAGTTCCTCGCGAACGACCTGGCGCTCCTCGCCAACGGCACGCGCACGGAGATCGTCTCTCCGCAACAACTCGCGACCGCCAGCGGCCGCATCGCCGTCGGCAGCGAGAACGTTCCGATCGGCAACTACACGCGCACCTACCTGGAGTCGGCCGGACTCTCGGCCAGCCTGCGCGGCCGCCTGATCCGGGCCGGCGACGAAGCCCGCGCCGTCTCCCTGGTCGAGTCCGGCCGGACGGACTTCGCCTTCTGCTACGCCACCGACGCCGCGCTCGTCCCCGGAGCCGCCCTCGTGTGGTTGGCGGGACCCGCAGAGGACCCGGGCATCGTCTACGTCGCCTGCGCCGTGACCGGAGCGTCGGACCGCGCGCAGGACCTGCTCGCCTGGTTGGCCTCGTCGAGCTTCCAGGACCTGGCCTGGAAGCACGGCTTCCGCCTGCCGACGAAGTAGGGACGGAGGTCCGCCCAACGGCGGACCCCGGTCCACAGCGACCGCCATCGACCTCGGAACGAGGCCCAGGGGCGCGGTACCGGGCCACGGGCCGGGACGAAGGTCCAGGGCGAGGGCTGCGAGAGCCCGCCGCAGGCGGGCCGTAGCATCGGAGCCGAAGGCTCCGTGACGTGCCGTCGCGCGCCCGCCTACGGCGGACCTCCGCTCCGCGTCCCCCGGGGGGCCTCAAGGGTTTTCTGGATCTGGTCGATGGCTTGGCCCTTCGGTGCTTCTGCGGATTGCCTCCAACCCGATAACCCCATGTTCGACGATCGCTCCATTCTCGTGACCGGTGGGACAGGCTCGTTTGGCCGCTCCCTGACTCGCGAGCTGCTCACGCGCTACGAGCCGCGGAGGCTCGTGATCCTCTCGCGTGACGAGCAGAAGCAATATCGGATGGCGCAGGAATTCTCCCCGGACGAGCATCCGGCCCTGCGCTATTTCATCGGTGACGTGCGCGATGGGGACCGTCTCCGTCGAGCGATGGACGGCATCGACTACGTCGTGCACGCGGCGGCGATGAAGCACGTTCCGATCGCCGAATACAACCCGTTCGAGTGCATCCGAACGAACATCGGTGGGGCGGAGAACGTGATCAACGCCTCGATCGACTGTGGGGTCAAGCGCGTGATCGCGCTGTCGACGGACAAGGCCGCGAACCCGATCAACCTGTACGGGGCGACCAAGCTGGCCTCCGACAAGTGCTTCGTCGCGGCCAACCACCTGGCGGGCCCGGGCGGGACGCGCTTCAGCGTCGTGCGCTACGGGAACGTGATGGGGTCCTCGGGGAGCGTCGTCGAGTACTTCCAGAAGCTCCTGGACGAGGGCGTCCGGGAGCTCCCGATCACGGACGCGCGGATGACGCGCTTTTGGATCACGCTGAAAGAGGGCGTGCAGTTCGTGCTGGATCGCATGGCGGCGATGAGCGGCGGCGAACTCTTCATTCCGAAGATTCCGAGCATGCGGATCGTCGACCTGGCCGAGGCGATGGGCGGGCCCCACATCACGTGGAAAGAGGTCGGGATCCGTCCGGGAGAGAAGCTCCACGAAGTGCTCCTGCCTTACGACGAGGCGCGCAACACGCTCGAGTTCGCGTCCCACTACACCGTGCATCCCGCCTTCAACTGGTGGAAGCGCGAAGACCACCAGGTCGAATCGGGCGAGCGGGGACGGGCCGTCCAGCGCGACTTCCAGTACCGCTCGAACACGAATCCCTGGAAGCTCACGCGTGAGGAACTCCTGAGCACCTTGGCAGAAGGTTCACCCGCGGAGGCCGCTCTTGCTGCCGTTCGGTGAACCGCGCGACCGTGGAAGCTCGGTGGAAGAGCCTGCTCCTGTCAGCGAGGGCTACCTCGGGTACGGGCGACAGTGCATCGAGGACGATGACATCGAGGCGGTCGTCGCCGCCCTGCGTTCGCCCCACCTGACCCAGGGCCCCCGTGTGGCGGCCTTCGAGGCCGGATTGCGTGCTGCCACGGGTGCGCGCCACGCGCTGTGCGTCACGAACGGTACGACCGCGCTGCAGCTCGCCTATCTGGCGCTCGGTGCGGGACCCGGCCACACGATCGTCACCGCCGCAAACACGTTCCTCGGGACGGCCACCGCCGCGCTGTGGACCGGTGCTGAGGTGCGCTTCGGCGACATCGATCGGAACACGGGCAACCTCTCGCTGGACGGCTTGGCCGAACTCTGTGGCCCGGATCCGACCCGTGCGATCGTCGTTGCGGTTCACTTCGCCGGGCTGCCCTGTGACATGGAACAGCTCCTCGAGTGGAAGCGTCAGCTGGGCTTTCGCCTGGTGGAAGACGCCGCACACGCGCTCGGGGCGCGCTACAGCGTCGGAGGCCGGATGTGGGGCGTCGGTGAACATCCCGAGATCGACGCGGCCTGCCTGTCGTTCCACCCGGTCAAGCAGGTGACGACGGGTGAAGGCGGTGCGGTCCTGACGTCGCGCGACGACGTGGCGGCACGCCTCGAGCGGCTGCGTGGACACGGAATGGAGGGCGGCGTCGTCGGTCCCTTCGGTGGTGAGCCGACGCCCTGGTTCCGGGCGATGCTCGAGCTGGGCTTCAACGCGCGCATGAGCGACGTCCAGGCCGCGCTCGGCGCAAGCCAGCTGGCCAAGCTCCCTCGCTTCCTGGAGGAGCGGCGCGCGCTCGCTGCGCGCTACCGCGCGGCCCTGGACGGCTACGAACATCTCGATGGGGGGGACGCGCGGCGCGAACACGCCTGGCACCTTTACTGTGTCCGTGTTCCCGACGTCGGTCGCGACGAGCTGATCGAACACCTGCAGCGCGCCGGAATCGGCGCGCAGGTCCACTACGTTCCGGTCCCGACGCAGCCCTGGTTCCGGCTCCGCTACGGAGCGCAGAGCTTCCCGGGGGCCGAGGATCACGGCCGCCGTACCCTGAGCCTGCCGCTCTGGCCCGGGCTCGGACGCCGGAATCAAGAGCGGGTGATCGACGCCCTCGTTTCCTGGCGCCAGCGGGTGGCTGCATGACCGTGGTCGCGGGCATCCAGGCACGGCTGTCGTCGACGCGGCTGCCGGGCAAGGTCCTGGCGGACCTGGGAGGAGCTCCACTCATCCAACGCGTCGTCGAGCGCGTCCGCGCCGCCGAGCGCGTGGATCGCGTCGTCGTCCTCACGTCGACGGACCCGAGCGACGATGCGCTGGCGGCCTTCCTGGCCCAGCGCGGAATCGATTGCCGCCGCGGCCCACTGAACGACGTCCTGGCGCGCTACGGGGCGCTGCTGGACGAGTTCGAGCCCGACTACCTCGTTCGCGTCACCGGGGACTGTCCGCTCGTCGAGCCGCGCTTCATCGATGCGCAGGTGCGGGCCCTCGAGGCGCACGACGGGGACTTCGTCCGGGTGCGACCGGGGGTCAATGGGACGCTCGGTGGACAGACCGTCATGTCGGCCCGTGCCCTCGTGCGGGGGCTCGCTTCGAACGACCCGCTCGACCGCGAGCATGTCGCGACCTTCTTCTTCCGCGCACACGCGCACGAGTTCCGCCACGTCGAGCTCGTCGTCGAAGACGACTACTACGCCGCGGGCTTGCGCTTGCAGGTCGACGAGGCTCCCGACCTGGACTTCCTGCGCTCGATCTTCGCACGCTTTGCCGGCGAAGATGCGGGGCACATCGATCTGCGGGAGGTCCTCGCGTGGTTGGCGGAGTCGCCCGCCGACTTTGTCGTCAACGCCTCGGTCACCGAGAGCGAGGACAACCAAAAGTTGCGGGCGATCGATCGTGACCTGAGGATCGAGACCGTGGGGCGTTGGCCGTGAGTCGGGGCATCCTCTTGGTCGCGAAGAGCGGTCCGGCCATCGGGCTCGGTCACGCCATGCGCACGCGCGCCGTGGCGATCGCTTGCGTACGACGCGGCCTGCGCACGCGCTTTGTCGTCGAGGACGAGGCCACGGAGCGCACACTGCGCGACGGAGGTCTGGATACGGAGATCGAGCTCGATCATCGCGGCGATCGATCCTGGGCCGAGGCACTGGTGCCCGGACCCGAATGGGAAGCGGCCTGGCTCGATGGCTTCATCGACTGGTGCGGTCCGATCGCGCGGCTGCGCTCGGCCGGAACGCGCTGCTTCGTCGTCGAGAACCGGACGGCTTCGCGCGTCGCCGCGGATGGCATCGTCTATCCGGCTCTGCACTGGGAGCCGGACGACTGGGATCTGGCACACCCGGAGAAGGTGCGCGGCGGTCCGGCCTGGATCCCGTTGCAGCCGGAGCTCCTGGTCGAGCCGGAACCGGCGCGCCGCGACGTGGACCTTCTGATCAGCTTCGGTGGGTCGGATCCGCATCGCTCGACCGAGCGCGTGCTCCGGCTCCTGCCGCGTGGCGCGGGTCGCATCGCGGTCGTGACCGGGCCCCACATGAACGAACGGCGCGAGGCGATCGCCCGCATGGCGGAGATTCGCGGTGACGCGGAACTCGTGCCCAAGTCGGATGGGCTGACGCCTTGGATCGCGCGCAGTAGAACGGCGGTGACGGCGCTCGGGACGACGCTCTACGAGCTCGCCTTTCGCGGCGTGCGCGGGCTCGTGCTCGCGAATTACGAATCGGACCTGGCCGCGCTCGACTTCTACGAACGCGCCGGACCCCACGTTCCCGTCGGAACGATCGAGCTCTCCGACGAGGACCTGGCCGAAGCCCTCGGCCGAGCCCTGGCGCGCGCGCGTCGGGCGGGTCGTCCGTCGGTCGATGGCCTGGGGGCAGGCGCGGAGCGCGTGGCGAGTTGGTTGACCGGATCCGACGCACGAGCGGCGTAACCGACGGATCCGAAGCAAAGAGGACGCATCCCTTGGCGCACGACGAACGACGTACCTTGGCGGTCTTGGGCGCGAGTAGTGACCAGGCCTTCCTGATCCGGACCGCCCGGGAGCTGGGCTTCCGCGTGTTGGCCTTCGACCAGAACCCGTATGCCGACGGTTTCGCCCTGGCCGACGAACGCGCCTTGATCAGCACCTTCGATGTGCCCGCCATCACGGCCCGGCTCGACGCCGAGCGTGCGCGCGGTCGCACGGTTGCCGGCGTGACGACCATGGGGAGCGACATTCCCCAGATCGTCTCCGCCGTCGCGCGACATCTGGGGACGTCCGGGCCGTCTGCCGAGACGGCGCGACTGGCGACGGACAAGTTCGCGATGAAGGAGCGCTTCCGGGAAGCGGGCATCCCGATCCCCTGGTACGCGGAGGTCGCGTCGGCCGACGAGCTCTCCGCGATCGTCCACGAACGCGGCGGCAGCTTTGTCGTGAAGCCGGTCGATCGCTCCGGTTCGCGCGGCGTGAACCTCGTCGACGCCGACTGTGACCTGGCCAAGCACTTCGAAGAAGCGCGCGCGACGTCCTTCTCGGGCCGGGTCCAGGTCGAGGAGTTCCTCGAGGGGCTCCAGATCTCGACCGAGACGATCGTGATCGACGGCCAGGCCTTCACACCGGGCTTTGCCGATCGCAACTACGGTCTGCTCGAGCTCTTTCGCCCGCGCATCATGGAGAACGGCGGCTGGGTGCCGTCCTGTCTGGACCATCACACGCGCGCGCGGGTCGCGCGCGTGGCCGAGGAGGCTGCACTGGCGCTGGGGATCCACGACGGGCCGGCGAAGGGCGATCTGGTCCTGACGGCCGACGGCCCGAAGGTCATCGAGATTGCCGCCCGCCTGTCGGGCGGGGACTTCTGCGAGAGCCTGGTCCCGCTCGGGACCGGCGTGAACTACGTGCGCGCCGTGATTCAGCTCGCCACCGGAGACCCGGTCGATCGAGCCGAGCTCGAGCCGCGCTTTGAGATCGCCGTCGCCAACCGCTACTTCTTCCCCCCGGCTGGCACGCTGCGCGCCATCGAGGGCACCGAGAGCGTCCGTTCACAGGAGTGGCTCGAGAAGCTCGAGTTCTGGTACCGCCCCGGCGACGACGTCCCCGACTGCACCAGCCACGCCGCGCGCTTCGGCGTGTTCGTCGTCACGGCCCCCGACCGCGCCACCTGCCAGGAGCGCGTGGACTGGGTCTACGAGACGATCCGGATCGTGGTCGAGTAGTCAGGCTGCTCCGAGGGACCCACGGCTTGGCGTTTCTTGCGCTTGCCGGACCTACCCAGCAACCACGCGAAACCGCCGAGCTGCGCCTCTGCGACTCGTCGGAACGAGCGCTTCAGGCCATGTACTGGCCGCCGTTAACGTTCAGGACTTCGCCGGTGACGAAGGAGGCCTCGTCCGAGGCCAAGTAGAGGACGGCGCGGGCGACGTCCGCGGTCTCGCCGACGCGGGCGCGGGGGATGCCCGCGAGGATCGCTGCTTCGCTCGTGCGCGACACGATGTCCTCGTACATGTCCGTGCGGATGAAGCCGGGGGCGACGGCGTTCACACGGACGTGCGGGGCCAGGACGCGGGCGGTCGACTTGGTGAAGGCCAAGACCGCGGCCTTCGAGGCCGAGTAATGCGGAGCCTTGGGACCGCCGATCTGGCCGCCGACCGAGGCGACGTTGACGATGCAGCCCTCACCCTGGTCGAGGAACACGCGCGCGGCCTCCTGCGAGCACAGGAACGTGCCCTTGAGGTTCGTGTCGATCGTGCGATCCCAGCTCTCGTCCGTGATGTCGAGGAAGGGTTCCTGGACGAGCCAGCCGGCGTTGTTCACGAGGATGTCCAGGCGCTCGAAGCGCTCCCGGACGAGGGCGACGGCTTCGCGCACGCTCGCGCGGTCGGTGACGTCGAGGGGGAGGCACAAGGCCTCGCCACACTCGCGTGCAACGGCCAGGGCGCGCTCCTCGTTTTCGCGGAAGGTGACGCAGACACGGGCCCCCTCGGCGGCCAGGGAGCGGGCGATCTCGGCGCCGATCCCGCGCGAAGAGCCGGTGATGAGCGCGACCTGACCTTCGAAGCGTCCGGTCATTCTTCTTCTCCGGCGGCGAAGTCGCTCCAGCGCCTGTAGATCTGGCGCAGGACCCCGTTCGCATCCAGACCGTAGGCCGCCGTGAGCTCCTCGTTCGAGCCGGGCTCGACGAAGGTGCACGGGAGACCGATCCGCAGGAGCTCGGTGTCCAGACCGTTGTCGGTGATCAGGCTCGCGATCGCGCTACCGACACCGCCGTCGAGGATGCTCTCCTCCAGCGTCACGATGCGCGCATAGGAGGTCAGGATGTCCGTGAGCCCCTCCGACGGGAGCGGCTTCAAGCAGCGGAGATTCACGAGCCCGGTGTCGATGTCCTCGAGGCGCAGGCGCGCGACCACCTCGTTGGCGACGGCGAACTTGTTGCCGACGGTCAAGAGCGCGAGGTTCGTGCCCTCGCGCACGACCTGGGGTGCGCGGAGCGTCTTCCCCGTCTCCTGGGACACGCTGGGGTCGAAGTCGTCGACGGGGCCGTACGGCATCAGGATCACGGTGGGGCCGGTCAGCTCGCGCAGGCTCGTCCGGACCATCGCCTCGGCCTCGTGGCGATCCTTTGGATACAGGACCGTCAGGTTCGGGAGCGCCCGCATGTAGGCGAAGTCGAAGATCCCGTGGTGCGTGGGGTTGTCGTAGCCGCTGAAGCCGCTGCGGTAGGACAAGATCAACGTCGGGAGGTTCGCAAAGCAGACGTCGTGCAGGAGCTGGTCGAAGGCGCGCTGCAGGAAGGTCGACTGGTAGGCGATGACGGGCTTCTTTCCGCCGAGCGCGAGGCCGACCGTCATTCCGAGGGCATGCTGTTCTTCCATGCCCGGATCGAAGCAGCGCTCGGGGAACTCCTCGAACACGCGCGCCAGGCCGGTGGCGTACAGCGTCGAGGGGGTGATGCAGACGATGTCGGTGTCGGTCTGCATCTCCGACCGGACGACCTCGGCGACGACGTCGGGATAGCTCGGCGGAGGAGCGGCGGCGCGCGGGGCGCCTGACTCCGGGTCGAACGGGAAGGAGAAGTGCTGGCGGAAGGGGTGAGCGTCGGCCGGCTTCCAGCCGAAGCCCTTCACCGTCCGCACGTGGAGGACGGGCACCTTCTCGGCGTCGCGTGCGCGCAGGATGGCGGCGCGCATGGAGGAGATGTCGTGGCCGTCGAGAGGGCCCGTGTACTCGAAGCCGAGCGCGGTGAAGAGTCCGCTCGCCCGGGCGGGGGACTGCAAGGCCTCGTGCAGCGCGCCGAAGCCCGGGCTGATGGCATAGCCGTTGTCGTTGATGACGACCATCAACTTGGTCTTCTCGACGGCGGCGTGGTTCAGGGCCTCGAGCGTCATTCCCTCGGCCAAGGCGCCGTCGCCGACCACGGCGATCGTCCAGTGCTCGTCGCCCGCGCGGGCCCGCGCCAGGGCCAGGCCGAGGCCCACGGACACAGCGGTGCCGGCGTGCGAGGCTTCGATGGGGTCGTGCTCGCTCTCCGAGCGCGAGACGAAGCGATTCATGCCGCCGTAGGTGTTGAGCGTCGCGAAGCTCTGGGCGCGCCCCGTGATGATCTTGTGCGTGTAGCCCTGGTGACCCGTGTCCCACACGATCGTGTCGGCCGGCGTCTGGAACACGCTGTGGAGCGCGATCGAGAGCTCGACGGTTCCCAGGTTGGCTCCGATGTGCCCGCCGGTCTCGGCGACGGACTCGATCAAGAAGCGCCGAACCTCGTCGGCGAATGCGTTCAGCTCGTCGTCGCTCTTGTCCTTGAGGTCCTCGGGACCACGGATGGAGGCGACGGACAGACCGGTCTTCGGGTTGGTGACTGTGGGGGTCATTCGACGATCACTTCGATGCGGGAGCGGGCGAAGAAGAGGGTGGATTCGACTTCCGCGGGGTCCTTGCCTGTCGCCCACAGAAAGCCACAGACGGAGCGGTTGTCCCGGGTTTCGGGCAACTCGGTGCCGACCCGCCGCGTGACGAGCAGGTCGGTGATTCCGGAGACATCGCGCGCGGCGTCTTCGCCGGTGAGCCCGACGAAGCGGCCCGCGCGTTCGGGCAGGATCGCGAGCCAGCCGGCGGCGGGCGCACGGTTCGTGAGCGTCGTGCCGGCGCCGGTCGCGGGCAGCGCCATGGCGACGGGGCGCTCACCGTTCGCGAGGTAGCGCACCCAGGCTTCGAGCGGGCTCGCACCGAAGCACAGGGGCGAGACGTGGGCCGTGCTGACCTCGCCATGGAAGCGCGGCGCGACTTCCAGCAGGACGGGGCCAGCGGCGCCGAGGATGACGTCCCCCTTGATCGGGCCGATGCCCAACCCGAGCGCGCGCGCCGCATTCTCGAGCAGGCGGTAGACCCGGCGTTCCTCCGCGCTGGAGAGCTGCGCGGGCTGCGTGCCGAAGACCGGGACGCAGGTCGGGGGAGCGGTGAAGTGACGGTCGAGAATGCCGGCGGGGTGGAAGGCACCATCGAGGAAGAGGCCGTTCACGTCCAGGTGTCGTCCGACGACGAGTTCCTCGACCAGCACGTGCTCTCCGTGCGCGCGCGCGGCCTGCCAGGCTCGCTCGGCTTCGTGCGCCGCGGCGAGGGACGTGACACCGCGGCTCCCGCTCGAGTCGGCCGGCTTGACGACGGCGCCTTGGCCGCTCTCGAGCAGACTCGTCACGGCTCGGACCGTCTCGGCGGCGGACGTGACGTCGAACCAGGTCGGCGTCGCGATGCCAAGCCCTTGCCAGCGCTCCTTGGCCGCTCGCTTGTCGAGCGCCCGGGCCGTGGCAGTGGGGGAGTTGGCGGGTGTGCCGGTCGCGGCACCGATCGCCGCCACGGCACTCAGGCCGAAGTCGTTGTTGCAGGTCGCTCCGGCGAAGTTGCCCTCGGCCGCGAGCTCCCGTGCGAGGGCGACCAGGGCCGGCACGTCGTCGCCGCGCAGACCGTGGAAGCGGTCGGCCAACGGTCGTCCCGGGGCCGCTTCGTCGCCGTCCGCGAGGACCACGGACAGGCCCGCCGCGCGCGCCCAACCCAAGAGGGGCAGCTGCAGGCGGCCGCCTCCAATTTGCAAGAGCGTACGGGGCGCAGGGTGCTTCGCGGTCATGGGGGAACTCCCGTGGGGGTTCGTTCCTTGTCGACCGAATCGCCCGGTTCCTGATGACCCCTCGGCGGACCGGAGGCGGCTTTCGAAGCCCCTGTTCCACGACCCGGAAGTTCCTTCAGCCCTTGCCCGATCCGGTCGATAGCCGCCCTCGAACCTCGGAGTCTGACCATGAACCACTCCCTTCTTCCCCCGAGCTCTACACGTGCCCGACCGCTGGACGTCGTCGTCGCCTGCCCGCTTTGCGGCAGCGCGGAGGGCGACGAGCTCTATGCGCGCGAGGTGGAGACCCACTCCGTCCTGGGCCGCGTCGACTTGCGCCTCGAGCTGTGCACGGACTGCGGTCTCCTGTTCGTCAATCCGCGTCCGACCAAGGCCGAGCTACGCCGGCACTACGAGTCCAGGTCCGCTTCGGGCAACACCTGGCACGCGACCGGCGAGGGCTCGCGGGGCGCGCGCTTCCTGGCCTACCGCACGGACTTCGTACGCCGCGTGGCCGAGCGCTTCGGCGCAGGTGGCGCGCTGTTGGACGTGGGCTGTGCCAGCGGAAACTTACTGTCCGCGTTGGAGCTTCCGAGCTGGACGCTGCACGGACTCGAACCGTCGACCGCAGCCGCACGGGAAGCGCGCGAGCGCGGCCTGGACGTGGCCTGTGCGACCCTCGAGGACAGCCCGCTGGCCGAGCGCTCGTTCGACGTGGTCACCTGCATCAGCTGCCTCGAGCACGCCTGGGATCCGTGCGAGTTCCTGAATGCGCTCGAACGTCACATGAAGCCGGGCGGTTGCCTCGTCTTGAGCGTGCCCGACTCGCTGGCCCCGGTCGCCCAGGTCTCCGAGTTCTACGGGTTCGAACACCTCACACACTTCACGCGCGCGACTCTGACCCGGCTCCTTGCGAGCCGCGGCCTCGTGCCGATCCTGTTCGAGCAGGCCGAGGGACCGTCCCTCAACGTGGCCGCCGTCCGTGCCGAGGCGGGGCAGGCCGTCGCACCCGTCGTCGCCGAGGACCGTGCCGAGGACCGTGGCGAGCTCGTGCGCGCGGTCGCGCGCTATGTCGCCGAACGGCGCGAGTTCGAGGAGGCCATCGCCGGGCGGCTCCGTGCCCTGGCCGACGAGTGGGAGGGTTCCGACGCCCGGATCGCGATCTATGGCGCGGGCGTCCACACTCGCTTCTTGCTCGATCTCGTGGACCTCTCTCCGCGCGTCTCCTGCTTGCTCGATTCGGATCCAGCGAAGGCGGGTCGGGAGTATCTGGGCTGGCGGGTCTACAGGCCCGAGGACTTGTCTGGACTGAACGTCGAGGCCGTCATCGTTTCCTCCAAGCCGTTCCACCGCGAGATGGTCGCGCGCATCCGGCCGATCGCGGAGCGCGCAGGCGTCCAGGTCATCGAGCTTTACCCCGAGGCGGCCTGAGATGTGTACCCGGGGCTCGCTGCAAGCGACGCTGCTCTTCCACCTGAACCTGTCCTACTCCGCGATCGAGCGTGACGAGCGCCCGGAGGTGGTCCGGCGTTGCTATCGTCCGCTGCTCGACTTGCTCGAGCGTCTGCCTTGGCTGAAGCTCGCGGTGGAGGCCAGCGGCCACACCTTCGAACGGATGGAGGTGCTCGATCCCGAATGGATCGAACGGTTGGCCGAGTACGCCGGGTCCGGCCGCGTCGAGATCGTCGGCTCCGGGGACACACAGCTGATCGGTCCGCTCGTACCGGCCGAGGTCAACCGCTGGAACCAGGAGCTGGGCCAGGAGACGTACGAGCGCCTCTTCGGGCGCCGGGCGACGACGGCGCTCGTCAACGAGATGGCCTTCTCGCAGGGCGTCGTCGATGCGTACCTGGACGCGGGCTACGAGGCCCTCGTCACGGAGTGGAACAACCCGCGCCAGAATCACCCAGAATGGGACGACGACTGGCGCTACCGCCTCGGCCGAACCGCCTCGCCGACGGGCCGGCGGATCGCTCTGCACTGGACCGACACGATCCTCTTCCAGAAGTTCCAGCGCGTCGTGATGGGAGAGCTCGCGCTGCCCGAGTACCGCGCCTGGATGCGGCGCGCAGCCAACGGCCAGCCGCGGCACGTGTTCGTGTATGCCAACGACGCCGAGGTCTTCGACTGGCGACCCGGGCGCTACCGCACCGAACCGAAGCTGAAGGACGGCGCGAGCGAGTGGGCCCGGATGGTCGACGTCGTGGAGGCCCTGCGCGACGACGGCCTGGACTTCGTCCGGCCGGTCGATGCGCGCACGCTGCCGGACCTGCGGGCGGAGGCCGACGTGCGGCTCTCGAGCGGTGCCGACCCGATCCCCGTGAAGAAGCAACCGAAGTACAACGTGACGCGCTGGGCGCTCAGCGGTCGCGACGATCCGGGTCTGAACGCCCGCTGCTTCGCCGAGGCGCGGCGCTTGACCGCCCGCGAAGCCGAACCCGAGGCCTGGCGCCGGCTGTGCCGGGCCTGGGCGAGCGATCTCCGCACCCATCTGACCGACAAGCGCTGGGAAGACGTCCAGGCGCACCTGCCGGCTCCGGCTCCCGCGCCCGAGCGTCAAGAGGGCGCCCGCCTCGAGCATGTGGCGGTCGATCAGTCGCGCGAGCGGATCACGATCGAGACCGACGACGTGCGGCTGCGGCTCGTGCCCCGGCGCGGGCTCGCGATCGAGGAACTGGGCTTTCCGTCCGTGGCGGATTCGCTGGCCGTCACCTTGCCGCACGGCTATTTCGACGAGATCGCCTGGGGCGCTGACTTCTACTCCGGCAACACGACGATCCTGCGTCCTGGCCATGCGCTGGTCACGGACCTCGAGGACTGCACACCGACGCTCGAGCGCTACGCCGATCACGTGGCGGTCGCGACCGAGGTGCCGACGCAGCTCGGGAGGTTGCCGAAGATCTGGCGCGTCTACGGCGATCGCGTCGAGCTCGAGCTGGGTCTCGCGGCGCTCGGAACGCGGCCAGCGTGCAGCCTGCATGCCGGTACGATCACGCTCGACCCCGAGACCTTCGGGCCGAACCTCGTGATCCAGACGAACAACGGGGGCGCGCGGGAGTCCTTCCCGCTCGTCGAGTGCGATCACACCGCGGGAATCTCGCCGCTCGTGTCCTCCGCCGCGGCCTTTGGCGCCACGACGGGTGAGCTCTCGATCGGCGACGGTGAGCGCGAGCTCATCCTGAGCTGGCCATCCGAAGGTGTGGCTGCCCTGCCCATGTTCACGTTGAAGCGCATCGGCGAGCGTCGCTTCCTGCGCTGCGTCTTCTCGCTGTCCGAACTGGACGAGACCTTCCGTGAGGAGGCTTCCTTGCACGACTTCCGCCTGACGATCCGGGCCAGGAGAACCGCGTGACCACGACTCGTTTCATCGCCGAGGTATCCAGCAACCACCACCGGGACCTCGACCGTTGCCTGGCCTTCGTCGACGCCGCCGCGGACCTGGGCTGTGACGGCGTCAAGTTCCAGCAATTCCGCGTCGAGGAGCTGTTCGCCCCCGAGGCGCTCGCTGCGCACCGCTGCATCCTGGATCGCAAGGCCTGGGAGCTGCCCGAAGCATTCAACGCCGAGCTGGCCGCGCGGTCGCGCTCCCGAGGCATCCAGTTCGCGAGCACGCCGTTCTACCTCGACGCGGTCGCGTTGCTCGAGCCGCACGTCGACTTCTTCAAGCTGGCTTCGTACCAGCTCCTGTGGACGGACATGCTGCGCGAGGTCGCGCGCACCGGCAAGCCGGTCGTTCTCGCGACCGGAATGTCCACGCTGATGGAGGTCCGCCGAGCCGTACACGTCCTGCGCGAGGCGGGGTGCGCGGAACTGACGCTCCTGCACTGCGTCTCGACCTACCCGACGGCGCCGGAGGACGCGAATCTAGCGGCGATCGAGACCATGCGCGCGCACTTCGACGTGCCGATCGGATGGTCGGACCACACCGTCGATCTGGACGTGGTCGAACGCGCCGTGCGGCGCTACAAGGTCCCCATGGTCGAATTCCACTTCGATCTGGACGGCGAGGGGGAGGAATACGGCGTCGGACACTGCTGGTTGCCGGAACGCGTAAGGACGCTCTTCGGACGCCTGAAGAAGCGACGCTGGGTGCGGCGCAAGCACTTCGCCGACGGCGACGGGCGCAAGGAACCGCAGGAGGTCGAACTGGAAGAGCGGCGCTGGCGCACCGATCCCTCCGACGGTCTGCGGCCCTTGCTCGAGGTCCGCGCGGAGCTACGGCAGAAGCAGAAGGTCGTCGCATGATCGCGGAGAACCGCCGTCTTCTGGAGCGTCGCTGGCCCGACATCGCGGCCTGGATCGACGCGGCCCGACCCTTCGAGGAAATCGGGCTCTACGAAGACACCCCCGCTCCGACCCTGCGGCTCGACGGCATCCAGCTCGCGAGCGCCCACGATCCGCTGGGGGAGGCCAGGTTGCAGGCCGACCTGGTTCCGCGTGCTGCGCGCCAAGCGACGGTCTACGGGCTCGCCCAGGGCGATCTCGTCCGGGTCCTGCTCCAACGGGAGGCGCTGCAACGTGTTCGCGTCGTACTTCTGCACCCCGCGCTCGCTGCGGTGGTGCTGCAGGTCTTCGAGGCGAAGGACTGGTTGGCCGATCCGCGTTGCGAGCTCGTGCGCGGTGATCGCGAGAGGGAGCTGACCTTCCCGTTCGCCGCCTCCCCTGGCTGCCTCGAGCTGGCGGACGACTCCTGTGCGCGAATTCGCGACCTCGTCCGTCTCGAGCTGGCGACGCCGCGCCTGCGTCGACATGCGCTAGCCTGCGAGGAAGAGATGCGCCTGCGCGAAGAGTCGAACCGCTCCTTCCTGCGGACGGACCGGGACGTGAGCGCGTTGTTCGAGACCGCGGTCGGGCGCACGCTGCACGTCGCGGCCGCCGGACCCAGCCTTGCGGATCACTTCGAAGGGCTCGCGCAACGCGCGCCCGGCAATCCGCTGATCGCGGTGGACGCGGCCTGGAAGCCGTTGCTGGCCGCAGGCATCGAACCCGACATCGTCGTCACGGCCGACACGAGCGTCTACGGAATGACGGCCCTGTTCCAGGTCGATGCTGCCCACACGATCGACACGACGCTGGTCTACTTCCCGATCACACCGACCGAGGTCCTCGCGGGCCACCGCGGCCGCCGGGTGAGCGCGCGCTTCGGCCGTTGCTTCGAGCCCCCGCGGCCGGACAGCCCCACGCAACCGGAGCTCTTCGCATCCGGTTCCGTGCTGCATCCCGCGACGGACCTGGCCGTACGGATGGGGGCGGGCGAGGTCGTCTTCTACGGCGCCGACTTCGGCTTCCCGAACGGCGCCAGCCACGTGCGCGGTTCGGCCTTCTACCGCGCCGAGCCGAACAGCGAGTCCGGAGTCTGGGTGCTCGGAGCCGACGACGAGCGGATTCCGTCACAGCCGAACCTCGTCGGCTACCTGCGGGATCTGGAGCGCTACATCGAACGCCGGCCCCAGGTCCGCTTCGTCAACGCGGGCACGCGCGGGGCGCGCATCGCGGGCACGGTGACGATCCAAGAAGGCGAGGCGGACTCCGATGCAGCCTGAGCCCACGAAGAACCTGTTCGCGACCGTCGTCGTGACGGCGCGCGCCTTTCGCCTGGGCATGACCGCCGAGGGCAACGACGGGATCGTCGGCTTCGTCGATCGCTGGACGGCGCTGGGCCTCGATGGGGCGGTGGCGTTGCGCTTCGCACCGATCCTGAGTGAGGTCGTCCAGGCGCAGGGGCGACGGGATTATCTGCGGGTCGCCGACTTGCTCGAGTTCGAAGTGCTTCCGGCCCTGGAAGGACTGGGAGCTCGTTGAGAGGGTCATCCGGCTTGATGACGACATCCTCCACCGCGGTGCGGCAGCTCACCGATTCCAAGGCTTCGTTTCCAGTTGCCTCACCAAAGCGGATGTCGACCACCAGACATCCGAAGCACTTGTTCAACGGACTCCCAGGCCGCGTGCTGGAAAAAAGCTGATGACATTTCAAGACAGACGCGAAGCGGCCGTGACCGCGCCCACCGGGAACACCGCCGCGACCTCCCTCCACGGGGGACCGGTGGTCGACGAGGTCGGGGGCTTCGACGTGATCGACTGCGCGGCCTGTGGCTTTCGCCACGTCGTGCCCTTGCCGTCGGAAGACGAGCTGGTCGCTGTCTATCGCCACGAATACTACGACACGGAGAAGCCGCTCTATCTGGAGCGCCACGCGCAGGACGAGGCCTGGCTGGCGATCGACTACGAGGCGCGCTACCGCACCTTCGAGCGCGAGCTCGGCTTCGGGGACGACGTGCGTGGCCGGATTCTGGACGTCGGCTCCGGGCCGGGCTTCTTCCTGGCGCACGGCAAGTCGAGGGGCTGGGGCGGGCTCGGGATCGAACCGTCCCGGCAAGCTGCGGAGCACGCGCGCGGGCTGGGCGTCGAGGTGATCGAGGAGTTTCTGAGCCCCGAGCTCGCCGCGCGGCTGGGGACGTTCGATGCGGTCCACCTGAACGAGGTGCTCGAGCACGTTCCGGACCCGCGCCGGCTGCTCGAGACCTGCCGGAGCTTGCTCGCGCCGGGCGGAGTCCTGTGCGTGTCGGTTCCCAACGACTACAACCCGCTGCAGGAGGCGCTGCGCGAGAGCCGCGGCTTCCAGCCGTGGTGGGTCGCCCCGCCGCATCACCTGAATTTCTTCGACTTCCGTTCGCTCGCTCGGCTCGTGGAGTCCCTCGAGCTCGAGGTCGTCCAGGAGGACACGAGCTTCCCGATGGAGCTCTTCCTCTTGATGGGAGACAATTTCGTCGGAGACGAAGCGAAGGGGCGCCGCTGCCACGAGCGTCGCATGAACTTCGAGCGTGCGCTCGTCGACAGCGGTCGAGCGAGTCTCTTGCGCGATGTCTATGTCCGTCTGGCCGAGCTCGGGCTCGGTCGACACGCGATCCTTTACGCCCGTCACCGATGAAAGACGCCCTCGTCACGCTGGCCGCCGGGCCTTCCCAGGTTCCCTTGATCCGCCGCGCTCAGGAGATGGGCTTCGCCGTTCTCGCGGTGGACAAGGATCCGAAGGCCGTCGGCTTCGCCCTTGCGGATGTCCGGATCGTTCGTAGCACCCACGACGCGAACGGCATCCTGGCGGCGCTCCTGCCACGGCGCTCCGAGTATCGCATCCGTGGCATCCTCACGAAGTCCTCGGGTCAACCTGTCCTGAGCGCGGCGCATCTCGCGCGCACGCTCGAGCTGCCCGGACTCGATCCGGAGCTGGTCGAAGCCGCGAGCTCGAAGCCGGGGCTGCTCGAACTCGCGCGATCGGCCGGGCTCGCGACGCCGGTCGGCGTGGCGACGTACCGCGCGGCCGACACGCGCAACGAGGAGATCGCCTATCCGCGGGTCGTGCGCCCGGCGCGTACCCGTGTCGGCAAGCTCGACGTACGGCTCGTCACCGATGCACCCGACTTCGCCGCGGCGCACGCGGCCGCGGCAGCCAGCTCGGAAGACGGGCGCGTGCTCGTCGAGGAGTTCGTCGAGGGTCGGGATGTACTGGTCTGCGGCCTGCTCGCTTCGGATGCGGCGAACGTGCTGGCGCTCGTAGACGAGGACACGCGCTTCGACGCCGGGCGGCAGGCCAAGGGTTACGGCTTCCGTGTGCCGTCCTGCTTCGAAGGCACGCCCTGGAAGGGCCGCTTGCTCGAGGCCACCGAGCGCTTCTTCGCGCGCCACCGCTTCGGAACGGGAGTCTTCTTCCTGACCTTCCGCGTCGACGCGAACGGTCCGGCGGAGCTCTCGACGCGGCTGCTCGAGGCGCACTTCGATCTGCCCGGCGACCAGCTCGTCGAAGGTCTGTTTCCAGCCGCCGGCGGCCCGGACTTTCTCTCCGAAGCGATCGCGTTGGCCACGGCACGACCGCACAAGGGCAGCGGAGCGGGACCGTTCCAGGGCTCGCTCTGGAACACCGTGCTGCGCTTTCTGTATGCGAGCGACCTGGCCCGCGAAGGGGACGCGAAGCGTGCGCAGCTGAGCGCGCTCGACGGTTGCCTGCGGGTCGACGTCGATCTTCCTCCGACGCGAACGAAGGATCCGCGCATCGGCCTCGCGCTCTTTCGAACGACGGAGGATCCGACCGCGCTGGAAGCGGAGTGCGATCGGATCCTGGGTCGCGCGAGCTCGTGATGGAAGCGAGCTAGAACGACGCGACGCCCCGGAGAGGGCGCCGCGCCGCTTGGCGACCGTGGGGCCGGCGCGCAACGCAAGGCAGGGAGAAGGGAGCCGCGCGCGCCGGCGGCGGTCGTTCAGTGGCTGAAGCGGAGCAAGAGCAAGTGCGCCGTAGGCGTCGTCAGGTCTTCGACGGTCTTGCCCGGAGGCAACAGGACCCCGGCGCCCGAACCGGGTGTGTGCAGCTGGATGACGCCGGGACCACCGTGGCCTCCGCCGCTGATCGGACCAGCGCCGGGTTGGAAGTGTGCGTCTCCTCCCGCGCCGCCCAGGGCCATGACGGCTTGGTCGGAAGCAGCCGTCAAGTCGATCGTGATGCCTTGCAGCACGAGATAGCCGCCCGAGCCACCGCCACCCGAACCGC
The DNA here is from genome assembly GCA_029259595.1 of Planctomycetota bacterium. Taxonomy (GTDB): domain Bacteria; phylum Planctomycetota; class UBA1135; order UBA1135; genus OFTM43. The sequence continues at coordinate 26,674 of JAJDEW010000111.1, forward strand.
CGATGTGGTCCAGGAAGTTCGTGTTCTCGCCCCGCGCACCGCGACCTCCGTTGGCGATCACGCGACCGTTCTGTCCGAAGCGGATGATGCGCGAATAGAGCAGCCCGAGACCACCGCCGCCGCCGCCGGGACCACCCTTCTCGTCGCTGGCCGGAGACCAGGGCACGTTCGGGAAGACGGGGGAAGGGATGGCATCGCCGCCGCCTCCGCCGCCGCGTCCACCTTCGGGGCGCAGGAGCTCACCGATGACGAGCTGGTTCGTGACGGGATCGAGCCGAACGCCCCAAAAGTCGTTGGTCGGGTCACCATCTCGAAAGAGCGGGTCACCGGCCTGTCCACCGGCGGGAATCGACAGTCCGCTCAAGGCGCCGAAGGCCGCCGGGTTGCCGTCGAGGCCGTCTTCGGCCGCCGGGCCGCCGGGGACGCTCGCGGCCAGGGCGCCACCACCGCCGCCGCCGGGCCGCCGGGCATCGACCAGGGGCAGGCCCGAGTAGCCTGATTCGCCTCCGCGTCCGCCGAAGCGCTGCGCATGAGGTCCGTCGAGGCCGAAGCCACCGGCGGGCGTCGAGCCCGTCGTTCGGGTGCTGCTGTCGCCGCCGCGTCCGCCGCCGGGACCACCCGGGCCGCCCGGCTCGGGCACGTGTCCGGTGTTCAGGGTCGCGACGTCCCTCGCGTTGAAGCCCGAGAGGTCCATGAGTCCGTCGATGCGGATCGACTGGCGCGCCAAGGTCAAGAAGCGGCGCGGACCTTGGACACGCAGGACGCCGCCGTCCTCGATGATGAGATTGTCGACGAGCAGCGGGCCTTGGGACGTGTCGTAGAAGACGGTCTGGCCGGCCGGAACGATGAAGTCGTTGGCCTGGGGAAGCACGGCGCTGGCCGCGAGCAAGACGGTAAGGAGCATGACTGCCTCGGGTTGGTGATTCTGGTGCAAGGGTGACGGAGAGCGTCCGCCGATCCGGATGCGCGAGCCGCGTGGCCCTCGCAGAAGTCATCGGTGCATGGTGGGAGCGTCGTCGGTGTTTTCGGAACCCTGCGAACGGCTCGCCAGTGTGCGCAGATTCGCTCGGATTCCGCTGCTGGTGTCGTTTGCCTTGCCAACGAAGGACTCCGACGCCCCTCTAGAGACGGCTTGCATGCGGGTCACGCGGCCTCGGCCCTTCCCCTGGAACGCGTCGTTCGTATCCTGACGGCGTTCTCCGCGGCGGGAATCACGTTCGATGCCGCACGCGTCGGTGTGCCGAATGGCTCGCCTCCAGGAACCCGAGAATCGTGAATCCCGTCGTCTTCATCGCCTTCGTCTGGATCTTGATCGGGCTCGTCGTCGCCGCTGCGGCTCGGGTCCGTTCGACAGCTCGACTCGGGCAGAGTCTGGGTGCCTATGGCCGCAGGCGCATCGGCGTCCAGGCCGGCGCGCTGCTCGGCCTCGGGGTGGTCTCCTGCATGTACGGCGAGAGAGTCGAGCTCGCGCTCTTCGCCTTCGTTCTCGTCTACCTCTGGCTCGCGCCGGTGGAGAGCGAGCGCGCCTATGGTCTGAAGGGAGCGTCGTTCGCCTGGCGCAGCGTTCGTTACGCGGACGCCGAAGAGTGGCGGCTCGCCGGGGAGCACCTGCGCCTCTTGGTACACGACGAATGGAATGCGGTGCGCGTAAGTCCCGAGCACTTGGAAACGCTCCAGGCGGAGCTCGAGCGGATCGCTCCCGAACGAAGGAGTCGGATCGGCACGGGCACCTGAGTCGCCGTCGACGTCAGCGCGGGATCCAGTCGGGCGCGGGCACCGAATCTTCCTTGAACTTGCGCTCGAGCCGGCGGACGAGCGCGCGCCGCTCGACGACCACGCGCTTCAGGGTCTCGACCGGGTCCAAGGTCGAGCGCTGCTCGAAGTAGGCCCGAAAGAAGGCGCGCTCCTCTTCGGCCGTGAACAAGACGGCGCCCTCCAAGAGCAGACAGGCCAAATCGTAATGGGGTCCGCGGGTTCCCCGCCGCCGGCCGCCGCGCCAGGCGTCGAGAAAGTGGATACGCACTCCCTCCGGGCTCGTCTCGACGAGAAGATTGCGAGGGAAGAGGTCGCGGTGGACGAAGCGCGCCTGATGGAGGCGGGCGACCTCGGTCGCGAGCTTCTTGACGATTGCCATCCGCTGCGCTTGCGGTCGTTCGCGGAAGCGCTCGTGCAAGGGGTGCGCGTCCGGGACGTGACGCGTGACGAGGAACTGGAAGCGCGGCAGACCCCGCGAGAAGAAGGCGCCACCGATCAGCGGCTGGGGCGCATGAAACTCGTGTCGACGGAGCCAGGCAAGGTTTTGGAACTCGGCGACGCGCGGAGGTGCGATGCGCAGGAAGACGAAGCGCAGGCCGTGACGCAGGGCGACGCGACCGGACAAAGAGCTCCACTTGAACCAGACGCGCCCCGCATCGATGACGCGCGTTCCACCGCGTGAGGTCCCTTCCTGCGCTGCGGCTTCGAGCTCGTCTTTCCACTCCTCGTAGAGCGTGCGGTCGCCCAGGACCAACTCCGTGTGCGTGCGGCTCGTCACGGGGTGCGCTCGAACAGGGCGTAGGCCTGGCGGGAGAAGAACGGCATCGAGTGCGTGAGAGCCACGCTGCGCGCGCCGGCACGCGCAAAGGCGGCGATGAGCTCGGTGCGCGGGCGTGCCGTGCGTCGAGCCGGCGTGCGACCGACGACCCGACGCGACCACTCGGCGAGGGCGCGCGTGTCCCAGAACGTGACCACGACGAAGCGTGAGCTCACGCGAACGAGCTCGCGCACGGCCAGGTCCAGCTCGGTCGTCGAATGCAGGTGGTGAAGGAAGCGGCACGAGCTGACGAGGTCGAACGAGCCGCATCGAAACGGGAGGCGGAAGACGTCGCCCGCGATGCGCTGGCCCGCACCCCGGCTCAGCATGGCGGGTGCGACGTCGAGGCCGACCCAGCGCTCGGTGCGCGCGGCCAGCACCGGACGCAGGCGGCCCGTACCGCAGGGGGCGTCGAGGGTTCGGGCCGTTTTTCCGACCCAGCGGTCGAGCAGCGCGGCCACGCGCCTCGGATCCCGCTCGGCATGGCGCTTCGAACGAAAACGACGGTGGCGGTAGTGCTCGGCCTCCGCCTCCGACGCCCAGCGCCGCTCCCGCTCTGTGCGTTCCGCCGTAGGGGCCATGCCAGAGTGAAGCCTGCCACGGCCCTTCCGCCAAGCCTGCGCTACGATCTCGGGTCATGACCCCGAACACCGACCGCACGACGAACGACCGGGACCGCTGGGACGAGAAGTATCGGGGAGCGTTCGGGCGCAAGGTCACCGTTGCGGATCCGTTCGTGTGCGCAGCGTTGCCCCGGATCGAGGCGGCGCTCGCGGGGCTGGGGTCGCCACGCGCGCTCGATCTGGCCTGCGGGACCGGGCGTCACGCGCTGCTTCTGGCCGAGCGCGGCTTTCGGACCTCGGGCTGGGACGTGAGTCCGGTGGCGCTCGAGCTCCTGGGCGAGCGGGCGCGCCGGGCCGGGGTGCGAATCGAGACCCAGGTCGTCGATCTCCTGGCTCCCCTGAAAAAGCGGGGGCAGCCGGGGGAATGGCCCGACGCCTGGCCCTTCGAGCTCGTGACGATCGTGGACTTTCTCGATCGCGGTCTGTGGGCCCGACTCGGGGAGCTGGTTCGGCCCGGCGGACATTTGCTCGCGGTCACGTTCACCGTGGATCAGCGTGGCGCCAAGCCGCCCTTGAAGTACCGCCTGCGCCGCGGCGAGCTCGCGGACGGAGTCCCCGGCTTCGAGACGCTGGAAGTGCGCGAGAGCGACGGTCGTGCGGGCCTGTGGGCCCGACGCGAAGCGGGTGACGACCCGTCCGACCTGCGCGCGACGTCGGTCGACGACTGAAGTCGGGGAACGGGCGGGCTTCGTCCGTGGCCGCCTCCTAAGATGGGCGGATGGTGCCTCTCGACTGGATGGACGTGCGCGCGGATGCGGTCGCCGATGCGGCTCCCGCAGAGGGCGGGGAGGGCGGTCTCGAGGTCGAGGCCCTGCTCGAGGGCCTGAACGAGCCCCAGCGTCTCGCGGCTTCGCACGACGAGGGGCCGCTCTTGATCCTCGCGGGTGCCGGCTCGGGCAAGACGCGCGTGATCACGCGCCGGATCGCCTGGCTGATCGCGACCCGTCGTGTGAGCTCGAGCGAGGTCCTGGCGATCACGTTCACGAACAAGGCCGCGCGCGAGATGCGCGAGCGGGTCGAGGCCCTGCTGCCGGCCCGGGGTATGTGGATCAGCACTTTCCACGCCATGTGCGCGCGGATCCTGCGGCGCGACATCGAGGCCCTTGGCACCCACACGCGCGGCTTCTCGATCTACGACACGCACGACAAGAACCAGCTGATCAAGGCCATCACGAAGGAGCTGGGCTACGACACACAGCGCTTTCGGCCCGCGCAGGTGGGGGGCTGGATCAGCGACTGGAAGACGTCGCGCTTCAACGCCGAAGAGGACCGGGTCGAGGCCGGCTTCGGAGGCATCGAAGACGAGGTCCTGACGCGGGTCACGCGCCGCTACGCGGAGAAGATGGCCGAGAACAACGCGCTCGACTTCGACGACCTCCTCGTCAAGACGCTCGAGCTGTTCGAACGCCATCCCGGGATCCGTGACGCCTACGCGCATCAATTCCGGTACGTCCTGGTCGACGAGTACCAGGACACGAACCGCATCCAGTACCTCCTGACGCGCCACCTCTCGTCGGTGCACAAAAACCTGGCGGTCTGCGGGGATCCGGACCAGTCGATCTATGGCTGGCGTGGCGCGGACATCCGCAACATCCTCGACTTCGAGCGGGACTTCGGTGCCGAGCGGAGGGCGACCGTCGTCAAGCTCGAGCAGAACTACCGTTCGACCCGCTGCATTCTCGAGGCGGCCCAGGGGCTCGTTCGCCACAACCTGGGGCGCAAGGAGAAGGACCTCTGGACCGAGAAGGAGAACGAGCACCGGATCACGGTCCTGAACTGCGGCAACGAGAACGACGAGGCCAATCGCATCGCGAACGAGATCCATGCGTTGCGCAGTCAGGGGATCGCGCCGGATCAGATCGCCGTTTTCTATCGAGTCAACTTCATGCAGCGCGCGCTCGAGCGCGCCATGCGGCTGACCGGCGTGCCCTACCAGATCGTCGGTGGCGTCGAGTTCTACCAGCGCCGCGAAGTGCGGGACCTGATCGCCTACTTGCAGATCGTCGGGAATCCGCGCGACGACGTGGCCTGCCAGCGCGTGCTCAACGTGCCGGCGCGCGGCGTCGGTGAGAAGAGCGTCGGTCTGCTCGCGGCCTGGGCGGCCGAGCGCGGCCTTCCGCTGACCGAAGCCGTGCGCTCGCCGGAAGCTCGCGGCGCCATTCGCGGTCGCGCCAAGGCAGGACTCGCGGCCTTCGCGGGCCTGGTCGAGCGTCTGGCCGAGATGAAGAGCCTCTCGGCCGTGCAGGTGCTCGACTTCGTCATCGAGAAGGTCGACTACCGGGCCTGGCTCGCGACCGGAGCCGACGCGGACTCGACCAACCGCGAGGAGAACGTCGAGGAGCTCCGAACCCACGCGGCGAGCTACGACGCGGAGAATCCCGAAGGCGGAGTGCGCGGCTTCCTCCAGGAGGTGGCGCTCGTCAGCGACGTCGACGCCTGGGAAGAGGAAGACAAGAAGGTCACCTTGATGACCCTGCACTCCTCCAAGGGGCTCGAGTTTCCGATCGTCTTCGTCGCCGGCTGCGAAGAGGAGCTCCTGCCGCACGCCCTGGCGATGATGGACGGAGACGACGAGGAAAGCGGCGTCGAGGAAGAGCGGCGACTCATGTACGTCGGCATGACGCGCGCGCAGGATCGCCTCTACTTGACTCATGCCGATCGTCGCCTGCACTTCGGCGAGACCAACTGGCGGCGGCCCTCGCGCTTCCTCGCAGAGATCCCCACCGAGCTCGTGGCGGGCCACGTCCCGGAGGAAGAGGAAGAGGACGTGCTCGGACCGTACGAGGCTCCGGCGGAGGAGTACGCCCTCGCGGAAGGCGATCGCGTCGAGCACGACCACTTCGGCTACGGCTACGTCGCCCGCCTGCAGGGCTCGGGCGCGAATGCGCGCGTGACCGTCGACTTCACCGCGGTCGGCAGCAAGGTCCTGCTCGTCCAGTACGCCAACCTGAAGGTCGTACGCGGATGAGTTCGAGTGCGGGCGACCTCGCCGAAGAACTGCGCGAGCTCCTGGTCCGCGCCCGCGAGCAGGGTGCGCTCGAGGCGTTGCAGGGCGTGTTCCGGACCTTCGTCGAAGGGCATGCCACGCCCGCGCCGCAGGCGGGAGACGTCCCCGGCCGCTTCGGCCTGGTCGGGGATTCGAAGGCGATGCACGTCGTCTTCGACCTGATCGAACGCGTGGCGAAGAGCTCCGTTCCCGTTCTGATCCAGGGGGCAACGGGCACCGGCAAGGAGCTGGTTGCGCGTGCGCTCCACGACCACTCCCCGCGCGCGAAGTACGCCTTCGTCGCCGAGAACTGCGCGGCGGTACCGGCGAACCTCCTCGAGAGCGAGCTCTTCGGTCACAAGAAGGGATCGTTCACCGGTGCGATCGCAGACCGCGACGGACACTTCGTCGTGGCGGACAAGGGCTCGATCTTCCTCGACGAGATCGGAGACATGCCGCTCGCCATGCAGTCCAAGCTGCTGCGGGTGCTCGAGGAGAACGAGGTGCGTCCGGTGGGCTCGAACAAGGTCCGCAAGGTGGACGCCCGCGTCATCGCGGCGACGCACCGGGACCTCGCACAGATGGTCGAGGACCGCTCCTTTCGCGAAGATCTCTACTATCGCCTGAACGTCATCCGCATCCCGCTGCCGCCCCTGTCCGAGCGTGAGGGGGACGTCGCGATCTTGACGGACTTCTTCCTGCGAAAGCTCGCAGGGGAGATGGGGCGCGAAGTTCCCGAGGTCACTCCCGAGGCGCAGGCGCTGCTCGAGGGCGCGCCCTGGCCCGGCAACGTGCGTCAGCTCGAGAACGAGATCCGTCGCTCGTTGGCCCTCTCGAGGGGTATCATCGACATCGTCGACCTGTCGCCGTCTCTCGCAGGGTGAGGCGGCGCGCCACTTTCAGTCAGGAGTTCGAGGCCGATTCATGGTGAGGATCATCATCGAGGAAGAAGGCGCGCGCCGCGCCTTCAAACTAGGGAGCGGCAGGCTCTCGATCGGATCCGGCGAAGCCGCGCGCTTGCGGCTCACGTCCACCGACGTCGCCGACGTGCACGTCGAGGTCCACGTGGGCGCTGACGTCGTGAAGCTCGTGCCGCGCCCGGGCGTCGTGCCACCCGAGGTCGAAGGCCAACCGTGTACCGAGGAGGTCGAGCTCGCGCTGCGGCAGGCCTTTTCGATCGGAAGCGCCCGGGTCTGGTTCGAGGTCGACGAGGGCGACATCCAGGGGCCGCGCACGTCGGCGTCGAGTGCCGCGCCGCGGACCACTGCGCCGACGGGAGCGAGGGTCACGGGCCGTGCCGATCGCAGCGTTCAGCGCGAGGAAGCGATCCGCAAGGCGAAGGACGGTGCGCGCCGGTCCGTCGTACAGCGACAGACGCGGCGCGTCGAGCGGGGCTTGCCGAGCTGGCTCACCGCGACCCTGATCCTGGGCGGGGTCGTGGTCGCCGTCTTCGTCTTGAACAAGATCTTCGTCGAGACCGGCAAGCGGGGGGCGGGCTCCGTCCTCGCGACGATCCAGGCGGCCGAGCACGAGGTCGAGATCGGGAACTTCGAGACGGCCCTGGCCAAGCTCGAGCTCTTGCCGAAGAGCGTCGATCCCTCGCCCGAGGAATTGAAGCGCATCGAGGGCATCAAGGCCGAGATCAAGGAGCGCTCGAAGCAGACCGTGCAGGATGTCGAGAACCTGAAGGGGACGAACTTCCTGGATACGTTCTTGAAGCGATACGAGAAGAATTACCTCCAGCGCAACCCCGAGCCCGCCAAGGTACGTCTCTTCCTGAAGCGTACGGCCGAGTTCCAGCGGCGCTGGCCGACGCACCCGGACATGGATTGGGTCAAGCGTCAGGAGAATCGTTTCCGGGGCTCGATCGATCTGTCCGCCGAGCCGACCTACGACGATGTCGCCTGGGAGATCGAAAGCCTCGTCGACACCGCGCCGCGCAACTACAAGGACGCCTTCGCGCTGCTCGACGGCTACATCGAAGGCGGAGGTGTCCGGCTGAGCGAGGCCGAGGAACTGCGGGCGCAGCTGGTCGAGGACCGCGTGGCCTACGCCGAGGACCGGATTCAGCAGGCCAAGTACGAGTACGAGGACAAGGACGACCACGCCAAGTGCGTTTGGTGGCTCGTGCACAGCATCATCTGGCTTGGCGACGAGGAGCTGGAGAACGACGCCGCGCGTCGGCTCGTGGCGGTCGACCGCGCGAACGAGCACATCCTGGGCTACGAGAATCGCTACCCGGACAAGTTCCGCGCGCTGCTCGCGAACGACATCGTCCGCGCCTACGCGAAGAAGACCAAGCTCATCGACTGAGGGCCCGCGCGATGGCCGCGCGCTCGGAACGTCCGGGGAATTCCGCCAGGTAGCCCGCGAGGAACGGCGCGCGCGCCTCGTCGCCGGGCAGTGCACCTCCGAGGATCCGGAAGCGAACGGCCTCGTCGGCCTCCTCTCCGAAGCCGGCCTGGAGCACGCGCGCTGGCGGTGCGAGGTAGAGGCGCTCTCCGCTCGCGACGATGTCCCCGTGCGCGAGGGGCTCCAGATCGAGACCGCGATCGTGCAGGCGACCGAGCAGGGCGCCGAACGGACGGGCGAGGCGGGCCGGGAGCGGCCCTCCTTGCCAGCCGTCGAAGGCTTCGATCTCGGCCACGTCGGTCGTCGCGAAGGCGGCCCAGGGAGTGCTGGACTCGGTCAGCAGGATCGGCTCGAGGACGCGAACGCCGTGCTCGAAGAGCCGGCCCGCGTTGCGCCAGCGCCGGCGAAGCTCGCTCTTGGAGCCGCGCAGTACCAGGTGGCGCCCGTCCTCGGCGGGTGCGACCGGTCCGGCGAGGGCCCGGACGCGTTCTCCGGACAGGCTGCGTCGGACGAAGAAGGGGGCGTCGCGCAGCAGTTCGACGTGCCGGCACAGGCTGGAAGCGCGCAGCCACCTGCCCTCGCCCGCAGCGATCTTCTCGCGTCGCAGGCTCCGCCCGCGTCGGGCGAGCGTCGCCGGGTCCAGACGCGCGGGCCAGTCGCCGCGTTCGCTTCTGAGCTCGCGTCCCAGGGCCGCACGGAACGCGAGCAGCCCGCGTAGGAGGCTCGCGACCGGCAGGAGCTCGCGCAAATCGGCCGCCGCTTGCAGCAGGACACGCTCGAGCTCGCGTTTCGAAACGCGACGGACGAGCCGAGCGCCGTGAAAGTCGATCCAGACGAAGTTCCCGTCCCCGTCGACGAGGACGTTCTTCGTGTGCAGGTCCGGGTGGACGACCCCGGCTTCGAGCAGGCGCGCGAGATCGCGCCCGAGCCGTTCGATGGCCGTGAGCCCGGGACCGCGTGCTTTTCGTGTCTGGCGCAGGAAGTCCTCGAGCGGTCGCGCCTCGGGCACGAGCTCCATGCGCACGACCCACTCCCCGTCCCGCTCGAAGACATCGATGGGCCGGGGAACGCGCAAGCCCTTCGCGTGCAGCCTGCGCAGGACCTGATACTCGTTGCGGGCCCGCGCGCCGTCGCGCGCCGCCTGGAAGCGTCCCGGGTGGTGGAAGCGCTTGAGGACGAAGCGGGGCGAGAAGCCGTCCTCCGGAAGCTCGATCTCGACGGTGCGCGCAGAGCTCGCCTTCAGCGTTTTCGTCGGTCGTCGCACGTCGGATCGATGGGGCAAGGCCGTGTTCGCGGGAGGATCTTAGCAGGCCGTCGCGAATCCGGTCCGGCGCGCCGCAAGTGAGCGCGAGTCCAGGCTCGCCACACCGCATCCGCACCGACGCTGGACGGACGGCCAGCGCCCCGCAAGGACCGGGGAGCCGCCTTTCCCTTTTCGCGATCGAGCGCCGTGGACCTTGAGCGCTCGTCCCGAAACCCGGTCGCGGCCCGGCCGCGCCTGGCGTCGGTTTTGGAACGTGCTCCGCGCTCCGATCTCCGTAGAATCCGCCCTGTGACGCTGCAGCTCTATGTCCTGCGGCAGCTCCTCGTGTCGCTCGGGTTCGCGCTCGGCGGGATCGGGATGCTCGTCCTGCCGACGATCGCGATCCAGGCGATCCACAAGCTGGGGGGCGTCAGCCTCCGGGCCGTGGCCGATTACATGCCGCTCGTGCTGATCGAGCTCGTGCCCTACCTCCTGCCGATGGCCTTCCTCCTGGCCGTCGTGTCGACCTACGGGCGCCTGGCCGCGGACAACGAGCTGACCGCGATCCGCATGGCCGGCTTCGCGCCGGGCTGGCTCCTGGTCCCGGGCTTGTTCCTGGCGGTGCCGCTCGCCGTCGGTACCGATTGGCTCTTGACCCGCGTTTCGCCCGAGAGCAAGTACCAGCGCCGCGACTTCGTCCGGCAGGCGAAGGAGGAGTTCTTCCGCACCTCGCGCGGGAAGACGGAATTCGACGTCGGGAGCTTCTACTTCAAGGCGGATCGCCGCGATCCGAAGCGCGACAACGTGTTCTACGAAGTGATCATGAACGCCCCGCGCGAAGAGGACGGCGAGGACCGGATGCTGATCGCGGACGTGGCGATCTTCGACTTCGACGATGCGACGATCCACGCGCGCTTCCAGAACGTCCAGTTCTTGACGAGCAACGCGAATCCGAACGCCGAGGAGCTCACCTACACCATCCCGTTCGACACGATCCAGAAGCGCGACGAGAAGGACCGCAAGAAGCCCAAGTACATGTCCAACTCCGAGATCCGGACGTTGCTCCGCTCGGAAGGACTCGCGACCGAGGAACGCGAGGAGTTCGTGTACTACATCCACCAGCGCCATGCGCTGGCGGCGACCTACCTCGTGTTCCTGATCCTCGGCGTGCCCACGGGCATCTTCCTGCGAAGCGGCACGCAGCTCGGAGCCTTCTCCGGAGCGATCGGGTACGCCTTCTTGTACTACGTCCTGGCCTTGCGCCTCGGAAAGGAGCTGGCGGCCTTCGGCTCGATGCCCGCCGGCCTGGCGGCCTGGGCGACGGACGCGCTCTTCCTCCTGGTCGGTCTCGTCCTCTGCGTGCGCGTGCTCTGGAAATGAGTCGCCTCCGGGTCCTGGGCCGCATCGACCGCTACGTCGCGCGCCTCTTCGTCCTGTCCTACCTGACGGCCTTCTTTCTGGTCGTCGGGCTCTTCCTGATCCTGGACATGGCGACGAAGCTGGACGACTACCTGCAGCCGGGCGCGGACGGTACGTCGCCGCCGCTGTGGATGGTGGCGCACTTCTACCTGCTCGAAGTGCCGTTCCTGTACCTGCAGATGTCGCCCTTCGTGACGCTGGTGGCCGGTCTCTTCACCACGGCCAGGTTGGCCAAGGCGAACGAGATCGTCGCGGTCCTGAACGCCGGCGTGAGCGCGCGTCGCTTGCTGGCGCCGGTCTTCCTCGGGGCGGGCCTGCTGGCCCTCGGAATGGTCGGCTTGCGGGAGTGGGCCACGGCCGAGCTCGGCCGCCAACGGGACGTGCTCCAGGACCAGCTCCTCGAGCGCCGCGAGCGACCGGTCTACTCCCACTTCTGGATCCGCGACACCGCCGGCCGGAAGCTGCGGCTGCAGCTCTTCCAACCTGCCATCGAAGCGGGAGACGTCGCGCGCTTCGAGCTCATGTCCTCGAGCTATCGCGAGGGGCGGCGCTGGATCGTCGTAACCGCAGACGCGGGCACGTGGAATCCCGAGCTCGGCGTCTGGGAGCTCGAGCGTGGCCTGCGCGTCGAAGACACGCCCGACGAGCGCAAGACCGAGGAGGTCAGCGTCCTCACGGACGTCGACTTCACGCCCGCGGACGTCGAGCTGGCTTACCGCGGGCGGGAGCGTCCGGAGGGCCTCTCGCTCGACGAGCTGCGCTTGCTGCTCGCGCGCGAGCCCTCGAGCGCGACGCTGCGGACCCTGTTTCACTACAACATGACCTTCCCCCTGGCAGGGCTCGTGCTGCTGCTCGTGGGCCTGCCGTTTCTCGTCGGCCAGGAGCGCGGTCGTGCCGTCGAGCGCATCGCCAAGGGCTTCTTTCTGTGTCTCGTGTACTTCGGTGTCGATTTCGTCTCGCGGACCCTGGGCATGCAGGGCGAGCTGGGGCCGATCCACGCGGGTTGGCTCCCGATCGTCGTCTTCGGGAGCCTCGGGCTGGTGCTGTTCGCGGGAATGAAGAGCTGACGGGTCGAATCGAGCCCGCGGGGCTCGCGCAGGCCTCCGAGGGCTTTGCGGGGGCTCCGGACGCGTTCCGCCGGTCCCGGCCGACCCTGGTAGCACGAATTCCGCTCCGCTATGGTTCGCGCGGGAAGAATGGCCGATGAAAGGCGTCCACCGCAGCCATCGATAGCCTTCGGTGCGGTGCCGATTCTCGCCGCGTCCGCCCGGCCCCACCAAGAGCTCCATGCAGTCCCAGCGCCGCACGATCGCCCTCGCCGCCCTCCTGACCCTGTTCGCGGGGGCCTGCCAGTCGAACCGTCAGATCAAGGACTCCACCTGGTTGATCCGCCATGGCCGCTTCGGCGAGGCCGTCGAGGTCGCCCGCGAGAACCTGGCCCGCAATCCCGATGACGCCCAGCGGCAAACGATCCTGCGGGAGGCTGAGGTGGCCCAGATCCTGCACCAGGGCCGCACGGCGATCTTCGCGGGCGACAGCGAGCAGGCCCTGGCCATCTTCGAGGCGGCCTACCAGGTCGATCCCGAGAGCACGGTGGTCTGGACCTGGCTCCTGAAGACGCGCCGGCAGCTCGCGGTCGAGTCGCTCGACCTGGCCCACGAGCTGGCCTCGAGCCACGAAGCGCTCGACCAGGCTCTGGAGGCCTACGAGCGTGCCCTCGACTACGAACCGGACCGGGACTCCGAGGTCGCGAAGGAGGCGCTCTCGGGCGCGAGCCGCGTGCTCTTGCTCAAGAACTACCGGATGGGGCTCTCGAAGAGCTACTACGACGAGGGCTTGCGCGCGTTCCGCGACTACCGCCTGCACCCGTCACGCCGCGGCTTCTCGATCTCCGACGCCATCGGCGATGGGGCGCTCGACGCTTCGCAGCGACTCCAACGCGTCGATGGCCAGCTGGCCGAGGAGCGCGTCGCGCAGGCTCAGGAGCTCGAGCAGCAGGGCCTCTTCTATGCGGCCGCCAACGAGTTCCGGATGGCGCTCTTGATCGAGCCCGGACACGTGGTCGCGAAGGAGGGCTTCAACAGGCTCGATCGGGAGGTGCGCGCCAACCGCGCCCTGACGAAGGCCGAGATGGACATCCGTCGCGGTGACTTCGATCTCGGGGAACAGAACATCGAGGCCGGCGAGATCCTCACGGAGGCCCAGCAGGACGAGGTGGGCCGGATGAAGGCGGCCATCGAAGAGGCACGGCTCCTGGAATTGTACGAAGCGGCGCGCACGCTCGAACGCGACTACAAGTATCGCGAAGCCGTGGCGGCCTACGACGAGCTGCTGGCGAAGACGGAGTTCTTCGAGGACGCGATCGCCCGCCGCCAGACGGTCCTGTGGCTGATCGAAAGCGCCGAGGAGCTCTACGCCAAGGCGCTCGAAGCCGATAGCGATGACGAGGCCTACAACCATCTGTGGGAGATCCACGAATTGCTGTGGCCCGAGTACAAGGACGTCGAGGCACGGCTCGAGGCGATCCAGAAGCGGCGGGAAGCGGAGAAGAAGAAGACGCCCGTGCTCGAGGGGAGCGTTCCGGACCCTGCCGCCGGCGATCGCCCCGGCGAGGGCAGCTGAACCGCTCGCCTCAGGCGGCCTCGCGCGCCCCGAAGGCGCGCGCGAAGCCCACGGCGGAGGCCAGGGCGCAGGCCGTGAGCAAGAGCGGCGAGACCTCCCCGAAGCGGCCGCGCCAGACCACGAGCCCCCAGTAGACATAGGGCCCCCAGGCCGTGGTGGCGAAGACGAGCCAGCGTCCGCTGCGTCCGAAGGCCCACGGGGGCTCGTCCAGCGTGGTTTCGGCCCCCGGGGGCGTCTGCGCGTCGATGCGATCCAGCTCCGCGGCGACCCGATCCACGAGCCTCTGGTTGTCGCGCAGGGTGCGGTACTCGATCCCGAACGCGAACAGGTTCAAGAGCACCGCCGCGACGGCGATCAGCATGTGCACTTCGATCGGCACACCGATGTAGCGGCCGTGACCGAGCACGGCCGTCGCGACCGCGAAGAAGGCCGAGAAGATCGCGAGCGGGTAGGCCGACTTGCGCGTGAAGAAGACGTTGAGCTCTGCGAGGAACTCGCTCCCGAGCGGACGGCTCTCGGCCGCGGATCGCAGGATGCGCCCCGTCACGATCATGAACATGATCAGGAGCGTGTGGACGGCGACGCAGTAGATCGAAGTGAAGAGCCCCAGAACGAGGTGGGTCTGACTGCCGTCATGGAAGGCGCCGGTCCACGACGTGGCGAAGAGCGCGAGGGGGGCGAGGAGGGCGAGCCCCGTGAAGTAGTGGATCATCCGCATGGCGCTGCTTCGGGAGTTCAGTGTCCCGCTTCCGAGCGCACGGTGCACGCCTGACTTCGCGCTCGCCTGCGATCGTGCTCGAGCTGCCGACTCATGTCGGTGTCGCCTCGAGCGCCGCTCGGACCTCGGACGCCTGGAGTTCGGAGAGGCAGACCGGCCCGTTCGGATGCGTGCAACGACGTGCGAGGCACGGCGCGCAGGCCAGCTCGATGCCGGCGCGCAGGACACGGTGGGGGCCAGAGCCTTCGAGGGGCCAGGGCCCGGTCCGCGCGCCGTCCTGCGGGCCTTCGAGCACGACGACGCGCTGCCCACAGGCCGCCGCAAGGTGCATCGGGCCCGAGTCGCAGGCGGCGAGAGGAAGCCCGCGCTCCCCGGCCGCCGCGAAGAAGCCCGCCAGTTCGCGCAGACCGTCCTGATCGATCCAATGGTCGCAAGAAGTCCCGTTCAGCTCGGCTTCGAGCTGGCGTCCTTCCTCTCGCTCGGCCGGCCCCGAGAGCAGCAGGACCGGACGCCCGTCCTCGCGCAGGCTGCGCGCGAGCTCGGCCCAGCGCGCCAGCGGCCAGCCGCGGATGTCCTTCTGGGAGGACAGTTTCAGGACGACGGCGCGGTCGGCGTCGCCCGGGCTGCGTGCGACGAGCGCGTCGAGACGCGCGTGGCCCGCGGCCAGCTCGTCCGCTCGAACCGCGGGATCGAGGCGCGCGGAGGTCGCGCCGGAGGCCACGTGCCGCGCCAGTCCGAGCATGCGGTGCATGGCATGGCGGGGGCCGAGGCCAGGAGCGTCGACGGCCGGTGCGGGATCGTTCAGCACGAGCCCGAAGGGCCGTTCGCGCCATTCCCGACGCGCGAGCCCGGAGCGCCGGCCGGCGCCCGAACACAGGACGACGCCAGCGCTCTTCGCGTTGCCCTGGGCGTCGACGGCCCAGTCGGCTCCGAAGTCGCGCAGCTCACGCCGCAAGCGCGGCCAGGCGCCGAGGCCGGCTCCCCGTTCGAAGGTCACGACGCGGGCGAGTCCCGGCAGCCCCGCGAGCAGGCCGGCGAACTCGGGCTGGATCGCCCAGGCGATCTCGGCGCGCGGGTACGCCGCGTGCAGGGCATGGAAGACCACCAGCGCGTGGACGACGTCACCGAGATGGGAGAGGCGGACCAGCAGGATGCGTTTCGGATCGGACACGGGAAGGGCGGCCCGGCAGGGTATCCTCGCTCGCCCTCGAACGAGGAGCATGTTGCGCCGCATTTCGACCAAGCTCGTCGTGGCCGTTCTCCTGACGGTCGTCCTGCCGTTCGTCGTCTTCGCCGTTTTCATCAACGAGCAGATGGGCGACCGGCTGACGCGTCATGTCGTCCAGCAGGCCCTGATGGGGCTCGTGAAGGACTTGGGCGGCCAGATCGACTATTTCATCGACGAGCGTCACCAGGACCTCGATCTGTGGTCGAACGCTCCGTCGATCAACCTGGCGCTCGACGACGACCTGTTCGAACAGCGCATGCTGGAGCGGGCGCGGGTCGAGGGCGGCGACCCCGAGTCAGGCGGACCGCCCTGGAGCGCCGCGTCGGTGGCGTTGCTGGCCCGTGGCCGCATGGGCAGCGGCGACCTCGACGTCGGATCCCAGGCCCGCGCGCTGTTCACGAGCGAGCTCGACCGCTATGTCGCGCGCAAGGCGGTCTACGACGTGCTGTTGCTCATCGCGGACGACGGGCGCCTCGTGACTTGCAGCAGCCGCACGCCCGAGGGCGAGCCGTTGTCGTTCGAGCTCCTCGAGTGCCTGTTCCTGACGGACTTTTCGCGCGAGGAGTGGTTCCAGCGGACGCTGGACGAAGAGCGCATCATCGGCGTCGATCACCACACCTCGCCCTACCGCATCTACGAGGCACCGCCGGACGAGGACCAGGCCTGGAACTATCACGTCGGCTTCGCGGCACCCGTGCGCGAGTCGAACAGCGGTGCCGTGCGCGGCGTGCTCTACGGGCTCGTCAACTGGAAGTTCATCCAGGACATCGTGGCCGCCCCGGTCGTGAAGGACGCCTTTCGCGGGCTCGTGAAGCCGCCCGAAGAGCCGTCGCCCTATTCGTGGATCTGGGCCTCGGACGGGGACACGATCCTCGGGCACCCCAAGCGCTCGCTCTACTACAAGAGCGTCTCGAAGGATCTCGGCTTGCCGCAGATGGTCGAGGCGGTGCGGGAGAACCGCGCGGGTTGGGGCCTCTATCCCGAGTACACGTTCCTCGGCGAGGAGAAGAACGCGGCCTTCCGCCGCTGTGCGGTCCAGGACGGCTTCTCGTGGGTCGTCGGGGTCGGGATCGACAACGACGACATCTACGCGACCGCGGAGGAGCTCTCTGACCTGCTCCTCGGGGGGACCGCCTTCGTGCTCGTGATGGCGACGCTGTGGACGTTCGTGATCGCGCGACGCACGACCGGTCCGATCCTCGAGCTCCAACGCTATACGCGGCGTGTCGCGGAGGGCGATCTGGACGCTCAGGTCGACATCTCGTCCCGGGACGAGCTGGGTCACCTGGCGGACGACTTCAACGCCATGACGCGTGAACTCAAGGCGCAACGAGGGCGGCTCGTGAAGGCGGAGAAGGACGCCGCCTGGCGCGAGATGGCACGCCAGATCGCCCACGACATCAAGAACCCCCTGACGCCGATCAAGCTCTCGCTCGATCTCCTGGAGCGCGTGCGACGCAACGGCGATCCGAATGCGGACGAGATCCTCGACCGCACGACCGAGTTGATGCAGCGTCAGGTCGAGAACCTGCGCGAGATCGCCGCGGACTTCTACGAGTTCACGGGAGGTCGCAAGGCCCGCCCGGGGCGGGTGGACGCGGGCGAGCTCCTGGACGAGGTCTTGCACCTCCATGACGCCTGGGCGGTCGAAAAGGGCGTCCAGATGCAGCGCGCGGGACGCGGCGGCCTCGTGAACGCGGACGTCGGCAAGCTCCGGCGTGTGCTGGTGAACCTGGTCTCGAACGCCCTCCAAGCGATGCCGAACGGCGGAGAGCTCTTCGCGGACGTGGATCCCGAGGGGGACGAGGTCGTGATCCGCATCCGCGATACGGGTACCGGCATTTCCGAGGACGTGCGCGAACACTTGTTCGAGCCGTACTTCACGACCAAGGGCGAAGGCACGGGGCTCGGCCTCGCGATCTCGAAGCGCGTCATCGAAGAGCTGCACGGATCGATCACGCTGGAGCCCGCGCCCTGGGACGAAGCGCGCGAGGGGCGCGGGACCCTCGCGACGGTCCGACTCGAACGGCTGGACGAGACTCCGAGTGCTGCGCCCGGTGAGGTCCCGACCGAGCCTGGACCGACCGGGCCCGAGCAGGGTTCGGAACAGGTCGACGGCGAGGGCCCCGGGACGTCTTGAACGCTTCGGGGAACGATCCTGGCGCCGCCCCTGTCTTCGTCACCGGTGCGACGGGCTTCGTCGGCTCCGCGCTGGTTCGTGAGCTCGTAGCGGCCGGCCGTGAGGTTCACGCAATCTATCGCGCCGGTTCGCCCCGCCACGACCTCGAGGAAGCGGGGCCGGTCTGGTACGAAGCGTCGCTCGAGGACGAGTGCGCGCTCGAGGTCATCGTCCGAATCGTGACCGACCGAGGCCGGCGCGTCGGACGTCCGGCCGAGCTCGTGCACGCGGCGGCGAAGGTCAGCTACCGGCGTCGCGACGCCGAGCTGTCGCGGCGGACGAACGTCGAGGGCACGCGTACGTTGCTCGACGCCTGGGCGCGCCACGCGGGGGGACGCTTTCTGTTCGTGAGCTCGGTCGTGGCGATCGGTGTCGCCGAATCGGCCGCGAACGAGCTGGACGAGCTCGCGACCTTCCGGGCGCCGCGCTCGGCCACGCACTACGTGAGCACGAAGCGCGCCGCCGAACGGATCGTGTTGAACCGTGCGCCCGAGCTCGACGTGACCGTCGTCAATCCAGGGGCGGTGTACGGACCCTCGCAGCGCCCCACCAACATGCTGCGCTTCCTCGAGCGCGTCGCGTCGGGAGGACTCGGGCCGCTCGCTCCGCCCGGTTCGCTCTCGGTGGTGGGCTTGCGGGACGTCGCCAGGGGCATTCGGCTCGTGCTCGAGCACGGTGCCCGCGGCGAGCGAACGATCCTCACGACGGAGAACTTGACCGTTCGTGAGCTGATAGGGCGCGCCGCGCTCGCCTTCGATCGCCCCGCGCCGCGCGCGACGTGCCCGAAACCACTCTGGCGCGCCCTCGTTCAGGGCGCCAGGCTCGTCGACCGCGTGCGGCCCCTCGAGCACGCGACGCCGGCGGCGCTGGGACTGCTGGGTGAGCACCTGTGCTTCTCGTCGGCGAAGGCCCGGCGCCTCGGATGGGTTCCACGGCCCTTTGCCGAGGTGCTCGCGGAGACGATAGGCTGGATGCGCTCCAGGAGCCTCGCTTGAACCTCGTGCCCCTCCTCTTCGCCGTCGCGGGCCTGTCCGTGCCGCACCTCGCTCCCCGCGTGGGGCATGCTGCCGGTCCGGACGAGCCGGCCGTCTCCGTCTTGACGCGCCCGCTCTTCGAAGGCGACGAGCCGCCGGAATGCGAGGCCGTGCGCTCGTTCGCCTTCCCCTATACGCGGGACACCCGCGCCGCGGCCTTGCTCCGTGCGCAGTCCGTGGCCGAGTGGCTGCGCGGCGCGGAGCGGGCGGAGGTCCCCGGCCTGCGACCGGTCGTCGGGACGTTTCCTCCTGGCGTGCTCGCTCCACAGATCGATCGGTTCCTTTCGCAGGCCGAGCTCGAGGAGGTCTCGGACCCGCTCGACACGGGGCAGGGCTTCCACGTCGTCCAGCGCCTCGCGCGCCATGCCGGCTGCCGTCAGATCTTGATCCGGGACCGCTCAACCGCCGGGCGCGAGCGTGCCGCCGCGCTCCTGGAACGACTGCGAGCCGGTGAGGACTTCGCGACGCTCGCGCGGGAGCGGTCCGAGGATCCTGCCAGCGCCGCACGCGGCGGGGACTACCGGGTCTTCGAGCGCGGAGAAAGCGACGCGTCGATCAAGGCGGCCGTCTTCGACGACCGCACGGGGCTTCCCTTCGGGCCCGTGGAGTCCCCGCTCGGTTGGCACGTTCTGTGGCGGGTGCCGCCGGCGGAGCTCGCGCCCGGGCTCGTCGAGAACAATTGGATCCGACTGCGCGGGCTCCTGATCTCCCATCGCGCTGCCGCGGGGGCCGTCGAATTGGCGGGGCGCAGCCGCCTCGACGCGGCCGATCTGGCCCACGAGCTGGCGGATCGCTGGGAGGCCGGCGCCGAGCTCGCCGACCTCGCAGCGGAATACGACGACGATCGCAAGGGACGTGCGGCGCGCGGCAGCCTGGGCTGGGTCTACCGCAAGAATCCGCTGACGAGCCACGAGCTCGATGCGATGTTCTTGGTCGAGCCCGGGGCACGCCGTGGACCGTTCGAGACGCCGTTCGGCTGGGTCTTCCTCGAGCGCGTCCGTTGACTGCACCGGTCGCCCGCGTCGGGCTCGTCTTGCCGGCCTTCAACGAGGAAGCGGCCCTTGGGCTGGTGCTCGCCGAGGTGCCGCGGGCGGCGGTCGCGCGGATCGTCGTCGTCGACAACGGTTCGACCGACCGTTCGGCGGAGGTCGCACGAGCCGGAGGAGCGGAGGTGGTGCGGGAAGATCGGCGTGGCTACGGTCGCGCGTGTCTGGCGGGCATCGAACGCCTGCTCGCGACGGCGCCGGCCCTGACGGACACGGACATCGTCGCCTTCCTCGACGCCGACCATTCGGACTACCCCGAAGACCTGGTTCGGATCCTCGCGCCCTTGCACGCGGGCGAGGTCGATCTCGTCATCGGATCCCGGGTCCTGGGGGGAGCCGCGATGGACGCGCTGTTGCCCCAGGCCTGGTTCGGCAACCGTCTCGCGTGCTTCTTGATGCGCGTCCTGTTCGGCGCGCGCTACACCGACCTCGGTCCCTTCCGCGCGATCCGCGTCGCCGCCCTTCGTCGACTCGACATGCAGGATCCGACCTTCGGTTGGACCGTGGAGATGCAGCTCAAGGCGAAGAGCTTCGGACTACGCGTCACCGAGGTACCGGTGCGCTACCGCAAGCGCATCGGTGAGAGCAAGATCACGGGCACGTTGACCGGAACGCTGCGCGCCGGCTGGAAGAT
The DNA here is from genome assembly GCA_029259595.1 of Planctomycetota bacterium. Taxonomy (GTDB): domain Bacteria; phylum Planctomycetota; class UBA1135; order UBA1135; genus OFTM43. The sequence goes on from JAJDEW010000111.1 coordinate 47,330, forward strand.
CATCGGCTGGATCCTCACCTGGCGTCTCCTTCTCCTGGTGCGCCGGCCGGAAAGCCCCAGGTCCCGCTCACTTTGACGAAGCGGATCGAGACGATGTCCAGGAGGAAGTCCAACGGGCCGAGGTGGGGGATCACCAGCTCGCGTTCGACCAGTGGATTGGGCATGCGGGCGTCAGCGACGTTGCCATGGGCGATCTGGCGCGCGTCCTGAGGGATGTCGACGGACAGCAACGTGAAGCTCCAGGCCGTCGCCTCGAAGGTCCCCGAGCTGGGCGTGTCACGATGGAACGCGACGCTCGCGCACGACGGCGCGACCGTGAGGAGTGCGCCCAGGAGGATCAGGACGACGACGACGTGCCGGTTCATGCGGCCAACCATAGTCCTCGCCCTGGGCCGAGACCAGCGCCGAGGCGGGCTCCCGAGGGACTCCGGTCCACCGAATCCGGAGCCCTTCGCGGCTCGAAGTTCCCGTGCCACAACGGTAGTCTCCGCGGGTGAGCGGCCCATCCGATCCAGCGAACCCGTCGGGTCTCGTCGCCGGAACAGCCCAGGGCGTCGAGACCCTCGTGGAGCGCTTTCATGGCGTCTTCGCGGATGCCAAAGTGGCGCCGCGCCTCTTCTTCGCACCCGGCCGGATCAACTTGATGGGGGCGCACCTGGACTACAGCGGTGGTCCGGTGATGCCGATGGCGATCGATCGCGGAACCTACCTCGCGATCGCGACGCGGGCCGACGGGCGGCTGCGGCTCGCGTCCTTGTGCGAGCCGGAGATGTTCGAAGGTTCGATTCATGAGTTGCCCGTTCGAGCGTTGGGGCGCTGGTACGACTACCCCCTGGGAGTCCTAACCCGGCTCTTGTCCGAACGTTCCGCCGGGGCGGGACTCGATGTGCTTTTCGGGGGAGATCTGCCCGTCGGTGCCGGCCTCTCGTCGTCGGCCTCGATCTGTGTGGCGACGTCGTTCGCCGTCTCCGCCTGCCTCGAGTTCCCGAGCTCGACGGAGACTCACATCGAAGCGGCGCTCTACGGCGAGCGGGAGTTCGTCGGCGTCCAATGCGGGATCATGGACCCCTACGCGGTCGCCATGGCGCGCCCGGGGCACCTCTTGTGGCTCGATTGCAAGGACCGCTCGACGGAGCTCCTGCCGATCGACACGCAAGCCGTGCACATCGCCGTCGTCGATACCGGGATTCGTCGCGAGCTCGCGGCCACGGAGTTCAATCGTCGCGTGGCCGAGTGCCAGAGCGCCTTCGAGAAGCTCGCCCAGGAGGTTCCCGAGGCGACCTGCTTGCGTGACATCCCGCGCGCGGCGGTCGAGGCGGGGCGCGCGCGGCTCACTCCCGAGGAGTACCGACGGGCGGTGCACGTGGCGGAGGAGGTGACGCGCACCTTCCGGGCGCGCGTGGCCCTCATCGACGGCGACCTTGCGGCCTTCGGGCGCGAGGTGCTCACCGCCCACGCTTCCCTGCGCGATCTCTACGAGGTCTCGATTCCCGAGCTGGACACGCTCGTCGCCGTCTCCGAGGAGTGGAACGGCTTCTTGGGGGGACGCCTGACCGGCGCGGGCTTCGGAGGTTGCGTCGTCCTGTTGGTCCGTTCGGAAGCCGTCGCGGGCTTCGAAGCGCACCTCAGGGAGGCCTATGCGCGCCGCTTCGGCCGCCGGCCCCGCGTGCACTTCTTCCAGGGCGACGCCGGACCGCGCGAGCTCACGCGATCCGGCTGAGCGCTCAGCGTCCGTCGGCGAATTCGCGCGCCGTGCTCAGGATGGCCGCCGAGGCCGCATCGTTCGCGAGAGGCGCAGCCGCGCTCGCTTCGAAGAGCTCGACGGCGGCCAGCGGGCGTCCGCCGAAGAGGTAGTTCAGGCCCAGCACGAGCCGCGCGTCCTGGTCGCTCGGATGATCTTCGAGGTAGAGCTCGAGGACCGCGAGCTGACGGTCGAAGTCGGCCGGGTCGGGATAGAAGGCGTGCTTGTCGACCACGCCGCGGACGAGTTCCGGCTCCAGCTCGAAGGCGCGACGGACCGCGTAGGCCGCGTAGTGGTAGTCGCCGGCGGCGAACAGCGCATCCGAAAGGACCAGGTACAGGGCACCGTGCTCGGGCGCGAATTCGACCGCCTTGGCGTAGAACTGCACGGAGTCCGTGTAGCGCCCGTCACGGAAGGCCTGATCACCGAGCGTCAGGTAACGGTCGGCCGCGATCGAGATCGTCGGACTCGGGTTGGCGACGGCAACGGCCTCGCCCACGGGCTCCGCGACCGGTGCCTGTTCGACGACGGTGACCGTTTCGTAGGGCTGTTCGTAGATCGTCTGGTACACGACCCGCGTCGCGCACGACGCGTAGCTTCTGTAGTAGGGGTAGTACGAGACCGACCAGTACGGGACCCAGCAGGACAGGTAGCTGCCCCACCACCACGGATAGCAGTAGCCGTTGCGCCAGAAGGATGAGAATCCGAAGTGGATCGAGCCGCCCCAGTTGCCGTAGCCCCAGGGTCCGCAGTACCCGAAGTTCGACGAGATACGAGGCCGGCAGCCATCGAGAAAGCCGAAGCCGTACAAGCCGCCTGCGGCGACGGTGCCCGCCGCCCAGGCATAGGTCTGAGCCGTGGCGATCGCCTCACCCGCGCCGCGCACGTCGCGGATCTTGGTCGGAGAGAGGCTGCCGACTTGTCCGAGGCCTCCGCCGTAGGTCGTGACGCCCGGACGTCCACCCGCTCCCTGGCCCGGACGCGTACCGGGACGAGCGGGACGGATGCCATCGGCCGGACGCAGCCCGCCGGTGGTGGCGGGGCCGCCACGCGGGCCGGATCCCGGGCGAACGCCCGGTCGCGTTCCCGGACGAGCGTCCGGGGGCGACGTGGTCGGGCGTGCCGGAGCGAGTCCGGGGTAGCCGGTCGACGGTCCGCGCACCCCGCCGTTGCTGCGCACGCCGAGGTTGCCGCGGACGCCGAGGCTGGCAGAACCCGTCGGACGGCTCGCGTCCGGACGGACCGTCGGGCGCCGGCCGTCGAGCGTGGCGGGTCGCCCGCTCGAGCGCACGCCGATGCCGTAGCGGTCGACGATCGGCCGCGAACCGCTCAGGCCCGACCCACGGGTTCCGAGGTCGCTGCCCGGCGCCGCGCCGGACGAGCTCGCGCCCGCCGGACGGTAGGGGACGGGAAAGCGCACCGACGAGCGGGTGCTTGGACGCAGGTCGATCACGCCCGGCCGACCGCCGCTTTCGCCCCGTCCCGATGAAAATCCGTTGGTGCCTGCCGTTGGCCGCGCGGAGTCGAAGGGGGTCGGTGAGCTCGAGCCGAGGGACGTGGGACGGGAGCGGCCGCCGTAGATGCCGCTCGAGGAGGTCGTGCCAGGGCGCGCGTCCAGGCCGGGCGAAACGCCGCCGCGGATGCCCGTCGGGCGGCTGCCCTGCAAGCTGCTCGGGCTCGAGCTCGGCCGCGAGCTCGAGCGGATCGACGTCGGCCGCGAGCTCCAGCGGATCGACGTCGGACGCGAACTCGAGCGAATCGAGGTCGGGCGCGAGGTCGAGGTCGGACGCGAGCCAGGGAGGACGCTCGGTCGCGAGGAGGCGCGGGTCGCGCCGCTCTGCCGCGAGGGTGTGCTGCCGCGCGAGCTCGAGCGCACCCCGCTCGAGCGGGAGCCCTGCGACGAGGAGCGGCTGGCGCTCGAGCGGGTGGGCGACGAACGGCTGGAGCTGCGCTGGGCGCTGGAACGCGAGCGCGACGACCCGCCGTTCGAACGGGCGCGCGAGCGCTGCGAAGCGGCCGGCTCGAAGCTCGTCAGGGCGGCGCCGGGCGCTGCGGCCGGCGCGGGGGCCGCGGCCGGTCGGCTGAAGCCGGTGAGGCCGAGGAGGAGGCTCGTCGTGAGGGCGATCGTGAGTCGTCGCATGGTGAAGCTCGGGCGGTTGGCGACCCGGGGGGATTCCCAGGCCCTGTTCAGGTACGCAAAGCGGGTGCCGAGCGCGACTTTTCGTTTTCCTGACCGGGAAGCCGCCGGAGAGGGACCGCAGGGCGGATTCCAGCGTCCGCGGGTGCGGGGATGTGGCCGGCCGACGTCCCCACGAGAGGACACTCGGTCCGCCTCGTTTCCGATCCCGGGGAGCATCCGGGGAGCATCCGGGGAAAGGAGGGCCAGGGACCCGCGCTTCAGGAATCGCTTTCGAGCGGCAGGATGAGGTGCAGCCGCCGTTCCCCGTCCTCGTTCAGGACCCGGGCATAGGCGCGGCCCGGGTGCGCGCCCTGGGGCCGGGCCTTGCGCAGGGCCTGGAGGCGGCCGGGGTCGAGCGCGTCGAAGGGCAGGCGGTAGAAGAACAGGCCGGGTCGTTCGGTGCTGGTCGTCCACCCCTGTGGCGCCGGGGTGGCCGCCTCGACGAGACGCACGAGCAGGGCGCGGGGCTGTGCCTGATCGTCGAGCTCGATCGTCGGAACGGGGTCGAGGCCGGCTTCGACGGTGGACGCGAGGCGCTCGCGCTCAACCTCGAAGGCCTCGAGCGCGGCCTCCCAGTCGGTCTCTGCGGGAAGCTCGATGCGGCGGAAGGTGAAGGGCTGCACGTCGAGCGAATGCACGGCCTGCCCGCCCACGACGAGTCCGCGACCCGCGCGTCGGTCGGGCGGCTGGAAGAACGCGTCGAGGAAGGAGACGCGGGTGTGCAGGCTCTCGATCTTCTCCGTCCAGACCGCTTCGCCGGCGACGCTGGCCCGCAGCTCGAGCGGGCGTCCGTCGGCGTCCCAGGCCAGGACTTCGAGTGCTTCCCGTTCCGTTCCGTCGGGCGCGTGGACCCCGATGCGCACGGGTCGCTTGCCGTCGAGTTCGGCCCAGAGCTCCGCCCCGAGCGCCGTGCCGTCGCCGCCTTTCAGGACCGCGGTCCGCACGTCGGGCTCGGACGGACTCGTCGTCCAGTCGAAGCCGATCGGCCAGGCGAGCAGGGCGCGACGCAGCTCCATCTGGACCAAGAGCTCGTCCTGTTCCTGGCCGGGGACGATCACGCGCGAGCGGCTCCCGTTCTTTTCCAGGTGGTGAAAGCTCGTGCCGAAGCGGTACAGGACGTCACGCAGGAGCGGTCGCGAGCCTTCGACGCCGCGGTACCAGCGCACTCGATCCGGATAGATGTAGACCGATTCGAAGCGATGCGGTGCCTCGGGGGCGCTCGTGTAGACGAGCCGGGAGGCGCAGAAGAGCCCCGGCTGTCCGTCGACCGGCGCGCGCCGGCCGGGCGGCGTCGCCGCGACGCGTTCGCGCTGTTGGCTCCCGGCGAAGGACAGGGAAGCCGCGACGCACAGGCCGAGGAGCGGGCCTCGCCAGGCGCGCAAGCGAACGAGGGCCCTCAAGCGAGCCGCTCCCGCAGGATCCCGGCCGCCGCCGTGAGGGTCTCGGCGCGCTTGGCGAAGCAAAAGCGCACGAGCGTGCGACCCGCGCGCGGATCGGAGAAGAAGCTCGAGCCGGGGACGGTGGCGACGCCGCCAGCGGCGACGAGGCGTCGTGCGAAGTGCACATCGTCTTCCCCCGGCCGCAACACGGCGCTGGCATCGGTCATGACGTAGTAGGCCCCTCGCGGGCGGAAGGTCACGAGCCCCGTGCCCTCGAGAGCATCGAGCAGAAGGGCGCGACGCTCCTCGTAGTCACGGGCGAGCTGTTCGAAGTAGGCCTCGTCGAAGGCGAGGGCGACGGCCGCGGCTTCCTGCAGGGGCGCCGGCGCGCCGACCGTGAGAAAGTCGTGGACCTTGCGGAGCGCCGCCGTGATCTCCTCGTTCGCGATGCACCAACCCACGCGCCAGCCCGTCGCGCTGTAGGTCTTCGACAGGCCGCTGATCGTGATCGTGCGCTCGGCCATGCCGGGCAGCGAGGCGATCGAGACGTGCCGGGCACCGTCGTACAGGATGTACTCGTAGATCTCGTCGGTGAGGGCGAGCACATCGTGGGTACGACACAGCTCGGCAATCGTCTCCAGCTCGTCTCGGTCGAAGACCTTGCCGGTCGGATTGTGGGGGCTGTTGAGGATGATCGCGCGGGTCTTCGGGCCGAAGGCCGCCCGGAGCTTGTCCGGATCGAACGTGAAGTCGGGCGCTTCGAGTCGCACGAAGCGCGGCGTCGCCCCCGCCAGGATGCAGTCGGGCCCGTAATTCTCGTAGAACGGCTCGAGGACGATGACCTCGTCGCCGGGATCGAGCACCGCCAGGAGGGCGGCGACCATCGCTTCGGTCGCGCCGCACGTGACGGTCACATGCCGGTCGGGGTCGGTCGGAAGGCCGTTGTAGGCGGTCGTGCGTCGCGCGATCGCCTTCCGCAGCGAGGGAGCTCCCCAGGTGACGGCGTACTGGTTGACGTCGTCCCGGATCGCCCGGCAGGCGGCCTCCTTCATGGCGGTCGGAGCCGGGAAGTCGGGAAAGCCCTGGGCCAGGTTGACGCCTCCCTCCTGGGTGCAGATCCGCGTCATCTCGCGGATCACCGACTCGGTGAAGCGTGCGGCCTTGCGGGACGAACGGGGGCGAGGCTCCATGGACGCATCTTCGGGGATCGCGGGCCATCCGTCGAGAACGGCCGACGCCCGCGCTGCGTCGAACACCCTCACCGGGCTTTCAGGGCAGGCGGTAGGCCCATTCGCGCCAGCGATCGACCTCATCGCCGAGGTCGTCCTGGTTCAAGCTGACCAGCTCGGAGCGCACGCGGCGCCGCAACGGTCCATCGCCCCGTTCGAAGGCCGCCACCAAGAGCCGTGCGCACTCGCCCTTCGTCTCGGGGGCCTGCTTGCCGAGGTGTGCGAGCGCCGAGGCGGCGGCGGCGGAGACGAGCGGCTTTTCGTCGTACAGGAGGTCGCCGAGGGCCTGGGCCGACAGCGTGTCCACGAGCAGTCCGAGCAGGCTCGCGGCCTGGGCACGGACCCCGGGTTCCTCGTCGGCCAGCGCGGCGCGGGCCGCGCTCAGAAGCTCTTCGTTGCGGACCCCGGTGCCGGCCAGTCGGTGCAGGGCGTAGGCCGCGTTGTTGCGGGTCCGCGGGTCGGAGTGCGTCCGCAGCTGGTAGGCGACCGGCGCCACGGGCGTATCCGGGGAGGCCAGGAGCCCGATGCCCATGAGCGCGTTCTGGAGGACGGTCTCGTCCTCGTCCGAGAGCGCCGCGAGGAGCGGGGAGAGCACGAGCTCCTCACCGGTGAAGCCGAGCGCGACGGCAGCGATGGCCCGGTTCTGGGGCGGGCCGCTCTCGAGCTCGAGCACGAGCTCCTCGCGCCGTTGGCCCGAGCGGTAGGTCAGCTCGCGTTCGAGCCCCCGGAGAACTCGGAAATCCTTTTCCGATCGAGCGGTCAAGCTCGCGTTGTTCCAGTAGCGGAGGCTGTTGTCGAATTCGGTCAGGAAGTAGCCGATCGAGTCCGGGGAAGGGCCCTTGGAGAAGGTGTAGGGCTCGCTGGCGGGGTCAGCGGGCGTCGCGCCACAGGCCGCCAGGAGTAGCAGCAGGGCGGCGCCGGACTGCCGTGTCGAAAAACGAAGGGGATGGAACATCTCTTCTTGTGGACTCGGACGGTGGAATCCGTTGGATGGTAGGGGCTCGACGCGTCCGAGGTGTGGATCTTCCCTGGAGGTCCCTTCGCGCGGCTCGTTCGGCGCAGGTTTCGTCCGTTCGATCTCCCCGGACCCCCAGCGGATCCGGGGGGGCTCCCGCGACCGAGGTACAATAACCGGCTTCTCATGGCAGTCCACGTGCTCGATGCGATGGCTCGCGAGGGCTTCGAAGAGGTCATCGCCCTCTACGACCGGGGCTCCGGTGCCCGTGGCTTCCTCGGAATCCACGACACGAGCGCCGGGCCTGCCTTCGGTGGCCTACGACGGTTTCCTTACCGCGACGAACGCAGTGCGCTCCTCGACTGCCTCCGGCTGTCGAAGGCCATGACGTACAAGTGCGCCATGGCCGGGATCCCGGGCGGGGGAGCGAAGCTCGTCCTCTTCGATCCGTCGGACCTCGATCGTCGTGCGGCCTACGGCTACCTCGGTCGCTGCATCGAACGTCTCGGGGGCCGTGTCTACGCCGGCCCCGACATCGGGACGGGTTGGCGGGAGCTGGGTTGGGTGAGCGAGGAAACCGACTACGTCACGAAGCCCGGTCCGAACGGGCCGGGGGACCTGGCCGAAGCGACCGCGGCCGGCGTCTTTGCCGGCATCGCCGCGGCGCTGGTGCACCTCGACGGCGAGGAGAACTGGTCGAAGCGTACGGTCGTGGTCCAAGGAGTCGGCAACGTCGGCCGGGTGCTGGCGCGTCGGCTCGTCGAGCTCGGTGTGCGCGTCGTCGGCGTCGAGCTGGACGCGGAGCGCGCCAAGCGGGCGCAGAAGGAGCTCGGCATCGAGTTCATCGAATCCGGGGCCGAGCTCGAGCTCGCGTGCGACGTCTTCAGCCCCTGCGCGCTGGGCGGCTCGCTGCACGACCTCTCGATCCAACGTCTCGCCGCGCGCGTCGTCTGCGGCGCGGCGAACAACGTCCTGGCGCGGCTCGTGCACGGCGTCGCCCTGCATGATCGCGGCATCCTCTACGTCCCCGATTTCGTCGTGAACGCCGGCGGGGTCTTGCGCGGGGCCGAATTTCACCTCCTCGGGCGTCCGACTCCGCTCGACGAGATCGAACGCCGCATCGGCGACTGTGCCCGGACGGTGTTCGAAATGGCGCGCGAGGAAGACGACGCTCCCTCGCGCGTCGCCTGGCGGGAAGCGCAGCGGCGGATCGCCGCGCGCAGGGAAGCCCCGGCGGCGCCCGCTCCCGATGCGCGAACCTCCACCCTGAGTCCGGCTTGAAAACTCTCCTACTCCTCGCACTCGCTTCCTCGTCCTGGTCCTTGGCTGGAATGGGTCTCCCCGGGTCGTTGCTCTCTTCCACAGCTCCCGTGCAGGAGAGCACGGACGCCCGTCCCGACGTGGGAGAAGTCGGCCTCGACGAGGCGACGGCCAAGGTCCCGGTGCGCGACTTCGTCGTGACCGGTGGGGCAAACGTCCCCGAGATCCGGGTTCCGCGCAACGAGCTCCTGGTCTTTCGCGCCCGCGTCGCGCTCGGCCCGCTCGAGGCGACCGCCGGCAAGGTCGAGCTCGCGGCGCGCGTCGTGCCGTACCGCGAGGGCTTGCTCGTGCCGACCGACGATGCGCCGGGGGCGCAGCGCGAGACGGCCGAGATCGAGGTCCATGCCGTCGGGCAGCACGACTTCTATTCGCTCGACGCGACGATCCTGACGCGTCACCTCCCGAAGGATTGGCCGCGCGTTTCCTACCGTCAGACCCAGGCCGGGTCGGAGAACCGGCGGCGCGAGCTCCTCGTGGGAAGGAAGGAAGGCGTCGAGACGGTCAGCTACCGCAAGGACACGACCGACGGGGCGCCGGCGGGCACGCGCATCTGGCGCAAGCCGCGCTCGCGCGAGATTCCCGAAGGCGCGGTCGACATGCTCACGGCCGTGATGCTCGTTCGCACCCTGATCCAGGACGATCTCGAGGAGATGCGCTTTCCGCTCCTGGACAAGCTGCACATCTGGGAGATGAGGCTGCGGCGGGGCGAGCGCAAGCGCATGCAGACCCGGGCGGGAACCTTCGACGTCGTCGAGATCGTGCTCGAGCCCGAGCCCTATCCCGACGAGGACGTCGACGAGGAGCGCGAGCGCAAGTTCGAAGGGCTGTTGGGCATTCGGGGATCGATCCACCTCTGGGTCGAAGAAAGCTCGGGCGTGCCGGTCCGGATCCAGGGGGATCTTCCCGCTGGAATCCTCGAGTTGGGCATCGACGTGGAGCTGGAGCGCTACGAAGGCACGCCGGAGAGCTTCCGGCCCGTCGGCTCCAAGTAGCCGCCCTGGCCTCCGGTCCAAGCGTCCTCCGGGGCGCTCGTCGGTCGGAGGCCGGCACCCGCGAGCTTCGCCCGAGCCCTGCCGGGTTCAGTGGGCGGGTGCGCGCACCGGCAGCTCGACCAGCGTGGCGTTGCCGCCGGACGACAGCTCGAAGCGCGTGCCCGGCTCCTGGTGGCGGCGCTTGACGTAGCCCAGCGCGAGCCCCGCATCGAGCACGAAGGAATAGGCCCACGAGGTCACCACGCCGAGATCGCGCACCTCTCCATCCACCTCGCGCAGGATTCGGGTTCCCCACGGGACCGGCTCCTGGTGATCGATGTGCAGCGCCATGAGGCGCTTGTTCAGGCCGCCGTAGGTGTCGATCTTCGCGACGACCTCCTGGCCGATGTAGCAACCCTTCTCCAACGAGAAGGCTCCCTCGAGGCGCGCTTCCTGGGGATAGACGTTTTCGTCGACGTCGACGCCGAACAGCGCCGCGCCCGCCTCGACGCGCAGGATGTCGCGGGCTGCGATTCCACCGGGCTGTGCTCCTGCTGCGCGGAGCGCTTCCCAGAGGGCGGAGACGCGTTCGGGAGCGACCTCGATGCGGAAGCCATGCCCGCCCGCCACGCGGGTCGGTCGGATGCGTGTGCCGTCGAGGGCGGTCCCGGCGCGGGCGAGCACCTCCTCCGAGGACGGACCGCCGAGCTCGAGCGGCGCCGTAGCCTCGCTCGCATCCTCGATCGTGACGTCCTCGCTGAAGAGGTAGGTGTCGAGGGCGGTGGCGAGGCTCGCCGCGACCCCCGGCGGCGTCGAGAGCAGGACCCCCGCGTCGCTGCGTTCGAGCGCGAAGGCGAACAGCACCTTGCCCTTGGGGGAAAGCAGGAGGTTTTCGCTGACCGTATCGGGCGGGACGCCGCGCACGTCGTTCGCGAGCAGGCGGTGCAGGAAGGCCTCGCCTTCGCTGCCCCCGATGACCAGGCGCCCGCGGTCGCAGACGTCGAGCAAGAGGGCCCCGTCCACGCCGGCGCGGTACTCGGCGGGGACGTCGCCATAGGTCAGGACGCTGGAGTTCGTGGGAGCCTCCGGGCGCGGGACGATGCGAGCGCCGGCGGCTTGGTGGTGGTCGAGGAGCGGGGAGATCTTCATGCTGGCCGAGCGAGGATAGCCCTTGCTCGTCGGAGCCGAAGGCGCGCGCGCCGAATTCGGGCCAGCGAGGGTCCGATCCCCTGCGCCGCTCGTGACGGACTCCGCCCGGCAAGGCGTCCCTGCGACGGCGACAGGCGGATCCTCGCGGGTGAACCATGAGCGCAGACGGACCCGGATCAGAAGACGCGGCGGGACGGTGGAGGAGTCTCCGCCGGGCCGGGGCACGGTCCCGGCCGGCGCTCCTCGGTGCCGCGAGCGCCGGCGGGCTCGCGACGTTGGCCGCCCAGCGCTTCCTCGCCCCCGACGCGACCTCCCTCAGCCTGGGCTTCCTGGCCGGAGCCGCATGGGGCGTGGCCGTCGTGGTGCTGTTCGGACTGTTCCGGATCGCTCGTTGGGGGCTGCCCTGGGCCGGTCTCGTTTGCGGGCCGGTCCCGGTCGCACTCGTCGTCTCCGAGACGCTCACCCTGCGCGAGCGCGCAGCGCTGTACGCGGGCTCCGCGCTCCTGGGATTCTTGCTCGGGCTGCTCGAGTGGGCGCGGCGTGGGGCGGCGGACGGAAGCGGGGGGCCCGCTGCCGGCTGAGGGCCCATCCGAACAGAGGTGGCGCGTCAGACTTGACTTGAGAACGTGCGTCGGCACACTCCTGCAAAACCCACTCTCCCCGCCCCAACCTGCGCGGAATCGATGCCTCGCGAGCCCCTCCCGCGAGGCCTTCGCGCGCTTCCATTCCCCGACCCCTGGAACCTCGATGAGCCGGAACCTCGTCACGGCCGGAGTCGCCGCAGCCCTCTTCGCCGGTTGCAGCTTCGAGCCAGAGCAGCCCGTGCTGGAGCACGAGCCGAATGCCAAGGCGATCGCCGAAAACGTCGACCTCGCCAACTCGCCGACGGCGCAGGACCAACTCGCCGGTGCGCTCGAGATGCTCTTCGGCACGCCGGAGCATCCGGGGTACATGCGCCTCGAGAGTTGGATCGAGGAGGAATACGACCCGAACCAGGGGTCGTGGAACCTTTCCGACGAGGAGTTCGACGCGCTCAAGGCCTCGAATCGTGCGGCCTTCGCCAAGCAGATCGCCGCGATCGAGGCGGGTGACCTGGACGCCGTAGCGCGCCCGCGCTATGCCCCCGACCTGTGGAGGCGATACGAGGCTCTCGTGGCCGAGGCCCCCGACGATCTGAACGCCACCTACGCCGACACCGAAGGCACGTGGCGGGACGAGCTGGTCTACCTCTTCGAGGGCTACTACCCGAGCCTGACGGCGACGGCCGAGTTCTACCGGCAGCAGTGCAACCACTGCCACGGGCCTTCGGGTGGGGGCGACGGGTCGACCGCTCCGTACTTGAACCCGCGGCCGCGGGACTATCGGCCGGGAATCTTCAAGTTCACGGCGCTCGCCAACAAGGCGCGCCCGCGGCACGGGGACCTCATGCGGATCCTCGAGGAGGGCATCTACATGACGGCGATGCCGTCCTTCCGGCGCTTCTCGGACGCCCAGCTGCACGGCCTCGCGGACTACGTCGAGCTCTTGGCAAAGCGCGGGGAGACGGAGATCCTCCTGGCCCTGGACTACGCCGCGGACGAGGGCTTCGGCGGGCTCGAGAAGGTCCAGGAGACCTACGAGTTCGTCCTGGATCGCTGGGAGAAGGCCGCGGACAACGTGATCGTGTACGACGGTGAGGTGCCCGCGGCGACGCCCGAGCGCCTCGCGGCCGGTCAGCGCCTCTTCCTCGGTGCCGAGGGGGAGGGCGCGAACTGCGTGAGCTGCCACGGCCCCACGGGGATCGGGGACGGACCCTCCGCGCGCGAGGTCGACCCCGAGACCGGGCTCGAGCGCTACGTCAAGGACGAGTGGGGCAACGAGATCCGACCGCGGAACCTGGCGCGCGGGATCTACCGCTTCGGGCGTCGTCCGATCGACCTCTACCGTCGGATCTACGCCGGGATCAACGGGACGCCGATGCCCGAGCACTTCGGCATGCAGATCATCGAAGCCGACGGCTCGAAGCGGGCGCTGGACGAGGACGACATCTGGAACCTCGTCCACTACGTCCGCTCGCTCGGCGAGCGTCCGCTCGAAGTCGCCCGCCACGACACCTCCGGAAACGAGGAGCACGCGGAGGGGCACTGAGCCCTCCCGAATCGCCATGAGCACTTTGAAGACCTTCTTGCTTCGCGTGGCCGCTTCCCTGCTGTTCCTCGCGGTCCCGGTCCTGGGCGTCTGGACCTTCGTCACCGCCGAGGCGAATGGCTGGTGGTTCCCTCTCAACGTCTCTTCCTACGGTGGGGAGATCGACTATCTGTTCGACCTGATCCTCTGGATGGTCGCGATCACCTTCGTCTTGACCGAAGGCGCGCTGGTCTGGTTGGTCTGGAGGTTCAGCCGTCCGGATTCCAGCCGCGCGGTCTTCTCGCACGGCAGCCACAAGCTCGAGATGATCTGGACGGCGGTTCCCGCCCTGCTCCTGGTCTTCATCGCCTTCTCGCAGATGGAGGCGTGGTCGAAGGTCAAGATCGCGATGCCGGACGGAACGCGTCCCGACGAGCCGTATACGGTCGAGAAGCCGCTGGCCGAGGTGTACGCGAGTCAGTTCGACTGGCGCTTCCGTTATCCCGACGCGGAAGGCAACTTCGAAGGTGCCGACGTCGTTGAGAGCGCCTACGACTTCTACGTACCCGTGAACACGAAGGTGCTCGTGCGCCTCAGGTCGCGAGATGTGCTGCACTCCTTCTTCATCCCGCAGTTTCGGCTGAAGCAAGACGCCGTGCCGGGCATGGAGATCCCCGTCTGGTTCAAGGCCGAGGAGACGGGCAGCTACGAGCTCATCTGCGCCGAGCTGTGCGGTTGGGGACACTACAAGATGGCCGGGAAGATCCACGTCCTGCCCGAGGACGAGTACGAGGCCTGGTTGGCAAACGCGCGCACGGCCCTGTACAGCAACGGTTCGGAGGACTGATCCCCCATGAGCTCTTCATCTCTACCCACCGAACCCCTCGGCCTGGCGCCCTCAGGTACGGTTCACGTCTCCCACGATCATCACGAGATCGGGTTCCTCAAGAAGTACGTCTTCTCGACGGACCACAAGATGATCGGGATCCAGTTCCTGTTCACCGGCCTCGTGACGCTTCTGATCGGCGGCTTGCTCGCGATGGGCATCCGCTGGCAGCTGGCCTTCCCGTGGACGGAGATGCCGGTCCTCGGCAAGTTGCTCTTCCCGGAAACGGGTGGGGTGGCGACGCCCGAGGGCTACACGATGCTCTTCACCATGCACGGCACGGTGATGGTGTTCTTCGTCATCATCCCGCTGTTGACCGGAGCCTTCGGGAACTTCCTGATCCCGCTTCAAATCGGCGCGCCGGACATGGCCTTCCCCCGGCTGAACATGCTGGGCTACTGGTGGATGTGGCCGGGGATCATCCTCATGTTCCTGGCCTTCGGCACCGAGGGTGGTGGACCCGCCGCCGGTTGGACGGCCTATCCGCCGCTCTCGACGATCGAGTCCGCGGCACCGGGTAGCCTCAACGGCCAGACCCTCTGGCTCCTGGCGCTCACCTTCTCGGGCGTGTCGTCGATGATGGGAGCCGTCAACTACGTGACGACCATCGTCAAGATGCGGGCGCCGGGCATGACGATCATGCGCATGCCGCTCTCGATCTGGGGGCTTCTGATCGCGGCGCTCCTGCAGCTGTTCGCCCTGCCGGTCCTGACCGCGGCGAGCTTCATGCAGATCTTCGACCGGGTCTTCGACGCGGGCTTCTTCAACGCGCCGGACACGCTGGTCAACAACATGAGCCCCGAGGTCGACCTCGGAACGGCAGCCGGTGGACATCCGCTCCTGTGGCAGCACCTCTTCTGGTTCTACAGCCACCCGGCGGTCTACATCATGGTGTTGCCGGCGATGGGCTTCGTGTCGGACATCCTCGCGACGCACGCCCGCAAGCCGATCTTCGGCTACAAGCCGATGGTCTATTCCCTGGCGGGAATCGCCGGGCTCGGCTTCATCGTGTGGGGGCACCACATGTTCATGTCGGGGCTGAACCCGAAGGTCAGCCTGGTGTTCATGACCGCGACGATCATGATCGCGCTGCCGTCCGCGGTGAAGGTCTTCAACTGGCTCGGGACGCTCTGGGGGGCCCGGATCCAGTTGACGACGCCGATGCTCTTCGCGATCGGGTTCGTGGCGATGTTCATCATCGGAGGCCTCTCGGGCATTTGGATGGCCTCGACGCCGGTCGACATCTATATCCACGACACCTACATCATCGTGGCGCACTTCCACTACGTGGTCTTCGCCGGGTCGGTGTTCGCGATCTTCGCGTCCATCTACCACTGGTTCCCGAAGATGTTCGGGCGGATGATGAACGACACGCTGGGCAAGGTTCACTTCTTCGGCACGTTCGTCTTCACGAACGGCGTCTTCTACATGATGCACCAGCTCGGCCTCGCCGGCCTGATGCGCCGGACCGCCGACCCGTACGCCTACGAGCTGTACGCGCACCTGCAGCCCCTGAACCAGTTCATCAGCTACTGCGCATTCGCGTTGCTCGGCTGGCAGGTGCTCTTCGTCTTCAACCTCTTCCACAGCATGTTCTTCGGCAAGCGCGTGGGGCGCAATCCGTGGAGGGCCAACAGCCTCGAGTGGAGCGCGCCGTCGCCCCCCGGGCACGGCAACTTCGATCACCAGCTCGAAGTCGTGCGCGGAGCCTACGAGTACGGCGATCCGGAGGCGGAAGAGGACCACTTGCCCCAGGCGGTGCGCGTTTCGTAGCGCGTCCCTGTCGAAGACGATGGCAAACGAGATCCGAGGAGACGGCGGGTTGGACCGGCGCGCGGCGCGCGCCTGGTCGCTCGCGGCGTTTCTCTCGGCCGTTCCGCTCGTTCTCTTCGGCGGTTCGGTGACGACCCTCGGCGCCGGGATGGCGGTCGAAGGCTGGCTCGTGGCGGAAGGTCACTTCCTGCTCTTCTTCCCGGTCGAAAAATGGTTCCGGGATACGGCGACGTTCGTCGAGCACACGCACCGTCTGTTCGGCATGCTCGTCGGCTTGTTCGCCGTCCTCGCGGTCGCGAGCAACCTACGCCGGCCGCGCGAACGGGGCATGCTCCCGGCCGCGCTCGTGGCACTCGCCGCCGTTTGCATCCAGGGAACTCTCGGCGGCTTTCGCGTCCTCGCGAACGATCCGGAACTGGCCTTCCTGCACGGAGTTTGCGCGCAGGTGGTGCTCGCCATCCTCGGAGCGAATGCTCTCGTTCAATCCGGCCGGCTCGAGCGCACCATGCAGGCGTTGCCAGCTCGGGCGTCGACGGGCGTGCGAGGCGCGAGCCTCGCGTGGGGCGCGACGGGCGTCGTCTTCCTGCAGATCGTCCTGGGCGCGCGCTACCGCCACGCCCTGCGCGCGGACGGGACCGTGCTCGGGCACGTCTTCCTGGCGCACATGCTCGTGGCGGTGTTCGTCTTCGCTGCGGTCATCCTCGCCTCCGAGCGCCTTCGACGCGCGCTGCGCGCTTCGACCGCGGAGCTACCCGCGGCCGCGCGGCGCCTGCCCGGCCGCATGCAGGCCCTGCTCGGGCTCCAGGTCGCCCTCGGGGTCTTGGCCTGGATGGGGTATCGCCCGAACTCGGTCGGCCCGCTCGAGATCGTCTTCTCGATCGCGCACGTCCTCGGTGGGGGGCTGCTCTTGACGCTCTGCCTCCAGGCCGTCCTTTGGACCCGGGTTCTTCCGCCGGCCGAGAGCGCCGCGACGGGCGAAGCCGGGGTGACGGCCGGCGAAGCCGAAATGACCGGCGAAGCGCGCGCGGAGGGGACCGCATGAAGCCCGAGCACTACGCACACCAGGCCGCAACGCCTTGGTCCGAGCTGCGCCGGACGCTAGTCGGACGGCTCGCCGACGTCGCGATCCTGTTCAAGCTGCGGATCGGTGTCTTCGTCACCTGGGCGGCCTTCACCGGCGGTCTCTTGGCGGCGGGTCCCGAGGCCTCGCTCGGGCGCGTGCTGCTCGCCGCGCTCGCCATCGGGCTCGTCTCGAGTGGCTCGTGCGCCTTCAACCAGATCCTCGAACGCGACGTCGACCGTCGCATGCGTCGGACCGCCGGACGTCCCTTGCCGAGCGGTCGCATGAGCGTGCGCGAAGCGGTCTTCTGGGGCACCGCCAGCGCCCTGACCGGGACGCTCGTGTTGGCGCTGGGCTTCGGTCCGCTGTCGGCCTTCCTCGGGCTCGCGACGCTCGTCGGCTACGCGCTGGTCTACACGCCTCTCAAGCGCGAGACGAGCTTCAACACGCTGGTCGGCGCCATTCCCGGTGCGATGCCGCCGCTCTTGGGCTACGTGGCCCTGGCCGGCGCGCCGGGGCCTTGGGGCTGGGCGCTTTTCGCGATCGTCTTCGCCTGGCAGTTCCCGCACTTCCTCGCGATCGCCTGGCTCTACCGTGACGATTATCGGCGAGCCGGCATGAAGATGCTCCCGGCGCTGCCGGGCACGCAGGGTGCCGCCGGACGCCAGGCCTTCGTCTACAGCCTCCTGCTCCTGCCCGTCTCGCTCCTGCCCGCCGTGCGGGGGGAGGCGGGCATCACGTACACGTCGGTTGCCCTCTTCGTCGGCCTCGCCTATTGCGTGGCCGCGGCGGCCTTCGCCCTGCGAGAGGACGAGCGTCGCGCGCGCGCGCTGCTTGTCGTCTCGTTGATTCATCTGCCCGTGCTCCTTTCCGGTGCGCTCTGCGACCCGGTCGTGAGCCTCGTCCTTCGTCCTTCCTGACCCTGCCACCATGAGCGAATCGATCGCCGCCTACGATCCTTCGGTCGACGCCGCGGCTCACCATCACCCCGTCTACGACTACGACTCCGGTCCGCCGGTCGAACGCGGGAAGTTCGCGATTTGGCTGTTCCTCGCGACGGAGGTGATGTTCTTCAGCGGCTTGATCGGAGCCTACATCGTGCTGCGTACCGCTGCGGCGGAGTGGCCCGATCCGACCAAGGTGCTCGCCGTCGACATCACGGCCTTCAACACGTTCGTCCTGATCACGAGCTCGTGGCTGATGGTGAAGTCGCTGTTCGCCGCCGAGGCGGGGGACAAGGGCGGCATCCTGAAGTGGCTCGGCTTGACGATCCTGGGAGGCTCGCTCTTCGTCGGGATCCAGATCTACGAGTACATCGAGCTCGTGAAGCACGGGGCGCTTCCCCACGCCAACATCTTCTGGTCGACCTTCTACCTCACGACCGGCTTCCACGGCTTCCACGTCATCGTCGGCGTGATCTGGCTGATCTGCGCCTGGTTCGCGGCCTTGCGCGGGAAGTACTCGCCGAAGAACTACCTCGGCCTCGAGCTCGCCGGCCTGTACTGGCACTTCGTCGACCTCGTGTGGGTCCTCCTGTTCACGATCATCTACCTCTTCTAGGCGAACACTCATGTCCGACGGCAAGCACTTCGACGCCAACAAGGTGTTCATCGGGCTGTTCATCTTCACGGCCCTCGAAGTGGCCTGGGGTTACCTGGGCCACGGCTGGAACAAGCCCATGCTGTGGGGTGGCCTGCTCTTCTTCGCCTTCCTGAAGGCCTGGTTGATCGCGGTCTACTTCATGCACCTGAAGTTCGAGGGCTGGGTGATCTACAGCCTGCTCCTCCCGACTCCCTTCCTCGTGTTGGTGATCTTCGGCTACGTCTTGCCGGACGTCGCCAATCAGGGTGACGACAACAACCTGATCCATCCGATCGGCTCCAGGTTCGAGAAGGACACCGGGCGCGTGGAAGAGGTCATGATCTGGTCGAAGGACGAGGGCGGGGGCCACTGAGCGCGTGCAAAGGCCCTTCCGTTTCGTAGCGTCCGCCGGCGCGCTGCTCGCGCTCGGAGCGCTCGTGGGGCCGATGTTCTTGCACGTGGGTTGTCAGCGGGCGCCGGGGCGCGCGTTGTCAGCAGGCTTCTCCGTGGCTGCGGAAGCGACCGATCCGATCGAGTTCGGAGTCGTTCCGGACTTCGCACTGACCGACCCGGCGGGACAGGTGCGCACCGGAGCGAGCTTGCGCGGGACGCCCTACGTCCTGGCCGCGCTCTTCACGCGCTGCACGGGGCCTTGTCCCGCGATCGCCGCCAACCTGGCGCGTCTCCAGCGTGAGCTCGCGGATTCTGGTGCCCTGCTCGTCACCGTGACGGTCGATCCCGGCTTCGACACGCCCGAGGTCCTGGCGGAGTACGCCGAGGGCTGGGGCGCCGATCCGGACCGCTGGATCTTCCTGACCGGCTCCCCCGACGAAGTCGATGCCCTCGTGCGGCGGGGCTTCTTGCTGGCCGTCGATCGCGCCGGCCTCGGCGAACGTCCGCCCGGTCAAGCCGTGACCCACGACACCCGGCTCGTCGCGGTGGACGCGGCAGGCAAGCTGCGCGGCTATTACGACGGGCGCACGGACGCCGGGCGCGAGGCTCTGCTCGCACGGATGCGCTTCCTCGCGCGCTGAGAGGGCGGTGCATCTTCCGACCCTCAACGCGTTCCTGAACGGGACCTCGGGCGTGCTCCTGGTCGTCGGCCTCGTGCTCGTGAAGCGCGGTCGGACTCGGGCCCACGGTTGGACGATGATCGCGGCGAGCGTCGTGAGCGCGGCCTTCCTGGTGAGCTACCTGACCTACCACTTCCGCGTGGTGCCCGAACTCGGCCATACGCCCTTTCGCGGCACGGGGGGCTGGAAGACCGCCTACTACGTGCTGCTCGTGTCCCACGTCCTCCTGGCGGCGGTCAACCTGCCGATGATCCTGCGCACGCTGTGGTTCGCGGCGCGGCGCGACTGGGAGCGGCATCGGCGCGCCGCGCGCTGGACGTGGCCGATCTGGTTTTACGTCTCGGTGACTGGCGTGCTCGTCTACCTGGCGCTGTATCCTTTCAATCCGGGCTCGGCCGCCTGACCCGGTCCCCGTCACGATGAACCCGCGCACCGATTCCCTTCGTCGCAGCCTGGCAAGCCTTGCTCGCCGTGGCGCGAGCGTGACGGCGCTCCTTTTCGTGTTGGCGGTGACGGGGCACACCTGAGAAAGCTGCAAGGAGGCGGTCGCCTCCTCCGGTGGAGCCGGGCTCGCCCGCGGCTTCAACACGAGCATCTGGTTCATGCTCTCGATGGTGTTCTCGATCCCGCTCGTGTTCGCGGGCCTCGTCTGGAACTCCTATCGTCAAGCCCGTCGCAAGGCGCGTGACGGCGAACCGTTTCGTCCCGAGGGCAAGCTGCGCTGGACCGCTTCGAAGGACTGAGAGCTCGGCTCGATCCGGTCCTCGGAGCTGCTGGCCGATGACGTGCGCGTGTTGACCTGACACACCGCCGCGTCGCGTTGGCCGCGGCCAGAAAAACGCACCGTCTCCGTCACCTGGGCGAGGTTCGAACGGTCCTGCTCGGAGCATGGCCCAGGTCCTTCGAAGCGTTCTGCGCCGGTTCTCCTCCGTGAGCCTCGTCGGCCTTCTGCTCGGGCTTGCCCTGGTCGGGTTGCGCGAGCTCCTGGGCGACCGGGTCCTCGCAGACCGTGCGCCGCTCGCCTGGGTGCTGGATCGGGGTCGTGGGACGCTCGATCTGATCGGAGACGAGGGCGGCACGCTCGCACGTCGAGCGTGGCCCTTGGGAGAGCTGGAGGGACGACCCGGCGCGACGCTCGGATGGAGACGGGCCGCGCGTCGCGGTTGGCGCCTCACCGTCTGGTACGGACGGGCAGGGGACGGCGCGCGCCGCACATGGTGCAGCAACGAACGGCCGAGCTTCGTCGTGGGCGGCGAGGGCTGGCTCGTCACGTGGTCCGAGGGAAGTGCGGCCGAGCTCGTGGCCCGGCACGCGGACGGTCGCAGGGTGCCCCTGCTCCCGCCCGGCGGCGATGCGGGCGAGCCGCGGCCCGCGACGCCGCTCGTTCGTGCGGGCTGCGGGCGGGTCGTGATCGCCTGCCGAGGGGAACTCCGTCTGTTCGAGTTCGAGCCCGATCCCGTCTTGCTCGCACGCAGGAGCTACGACGAGGCGGTGCTCGACGCCCGCCTCACGAGGGGTTCGGTCTGGCTCCTGCAGGACGGCGGACTCGCCCGACTCGACGCGGCGTTGCGCCGGCGCGCCTGGGTGCCCTTGGCGGTGGCACCGCGGGTCTGGGCCGTCGATCCCGTCAGCGACGAAGTGCTCGTGCTGGCGGCCGACGGCGTTCGCTTCGTCGCCCCCGATGGTTCGCTTCGCGCGCGCGGGTTCGATGCGGCCCTCGGGGACGTGGACCGGGCTCTGGGGCTCTCGAACGGCGGCTGGCTCCTGGCCTCGCCCGGTGCGCTTCTGCGCCTGGAGGGCTCGGGCGGGCTGCTGTGGTCCCGTGGGGGCTGGAGCGAGCTCGAATTGCTGGCAGCCGTGGAGGGCTCTTCAGCCCTCGTCGGCGACCCCGAGTCGCAAGAGAGCGACGAGGGTCTTGGCGTCGACGCAGGTCCGCGCGAGCTCTCGGGGCGTGCGGCGGACGACCTCGATCTCTTCGTCGGCATCGGGCGCGAGACGGTTCGCGAGGACGGGCTCGAGACCGGTGGCGAGGAACAGGTGCATGCGCTCGGTGCAGAAGCCCGGAGCGGCGAAGAAGGCCGGTAGCTCGCGCCAGTCGCGCGCCCTGTAGCCGGTTTCCTCTTCGAGCTCGCGCTGGGCGGCCACGAGCGGTTCCTCTCCCGTCTCGAGGCGTCCGGCCGGAAGCTCCTCGAGCCAGGTGCGCACCGCATGGCGGTACTGTCGAACGACGAGCAGCCTGCCTTCGGCATCGCGCGCCAGGATCGCGACGGCCCCGGGATGCACGATCAGGTCAAGGTCCTGACGGAGCCCCGAGGCGAGGCGAACGCTCTCCCGTACGACGTCGAAGACCCGCCCGCGATGGACGAGCGTCGTCTCGAGCACGTCGACCCCGGTCGGGTCTCCCGCTCTTCGGGTCGCATCAGGAGCCGCGCTGGACGGGGGGCGCCCGTCCTCGTCCTGATCAGAGGCGTCGGTCATGGGCTGGAGGTGTCCAGGCGGTCGGCGCCCGAAGACGCCCGGGAGGGAACGAGAACGATGAGCCTCGCGCGGAGGGAGAAGAGGCGGTCGGAACGCTACTCGTCGGCGTCCCAGCCAGACGGCGCGGGCTGGGCACCGAGCTCCGACTGGACGACGCGTTCGAGGCCCGCGGTGAAGGCGGTAATGGAATTGGCGATGTCGGGCCTCTGATGATTCATGGCGAGCTGGGCGAACTTCCGCAGTCGTCTTTGAATCTTCGGGATCTCGCGAATGACGGGATCGTCTTTCTTGTCGCGGACGGCTTGCCGAGCCTTCAAATCCTTGATGCGGTTCTCGAGCTCGGCGATTCGTTCATCGTCGGAACGACGCCGATAGCTCCTTCTCGGAGCAGTGGAGTTCGAATTCATAGGGATTCGCGTGTCGAAGGCGAACGTCCTTTCCGCGTGATCGACAGACACGGTGGCGGAAAAGAAGACCCCGGATTCGTATTCCGGGAGCCAGGGGAGGGGAGCGGTCGAGAGGGTGATGCGCGTCACGGAATCGTGCACGCGACCGCGAACCGAGGAATCGAATGTAGCATTCCTCCGAAGGGCCTCAAGGGGGCTCGTGCTCCTTCTTTGATGGAATCAGCACGGGATCCCGCACCTCGATGGCGCCGCCAAGGCCGCTGTGCTAGAGTCCCGCCGCTCGTCCCGAAAGCCCGTGAAAGCTCACGCAGGGCCCTTGGGAGGGGCGGACGCCGGGCCAAGGGCCCGCTTTACAACGAGGGGAATTCGCAAGACGAAACGCCGTGCGCGACGATATCGAAAGCATCCTTTACGACGAGGCTCACATCCTCGCCGGACTCGATCGAGTCGCCGCAGAAGTCACGGCGTCTTATCGCGAAGTGGATTTCACCGTCGTCGGCGTTCTCAAGGGAAGTTGCGTTTTCGTATCGGATCTGATTCGACGGATTCCGATTCCGCTCGAGCTCGCCTTCGTTTCCGCGGCGAGCTATCGGGACGGCACGCAGCCCGGTGCGCTGGACCTCCGTTTCTTTCCGTCCGAGGGCGAAATCCGCGGCCGGCGCCTGCTTCTGGTCGACGACATTCTCGATTCGGGGCGAACGCTCTCGGCTCTGTCGGGCGAATTCCTCGCGCGCGGTGCCCTGGAGGTGAAGACGTGCGTCTTTCTCGACAAGCCGTCCCGTCGGGAAGCTGAGCTCGAGGCCGACTTCGTGTGCTTCGAGATCGAGGATCTCTTCGTCGTGGGTTACGGGCTCGACTTCGCGGGACGCTATCGCAACCTGCCCTACGTCGCGTCTCTGCGTCCCGAGGTCGTCGCCCAGGGCTCGGACGGGGGTGTGTCATGAGCGAGTACATCGTCGTGCCCGAGGAGCGCGCCGGGTTGGAGCTCGACGAGTTCCTCTGCCTGCTCTATCCGGACCTGAACAAGGGCTTCATCC
>JAJDEW010000112.1 GCA_029259595.1 Planctomycetota bacterium
CGCCGCCCGCTGGCGGCTGCAGCCCCCGCCGCGCCAGGAGCCCCACCCCTGCGATTGGCTCTCGGGCGGCTGTCTCGTCGTTCGGAGGGAGGTCGTCGCGGCCGTCGGGCCGATGGACGAGGGTTACTTCCTTTATTACGAAGAGATCGATTGGCTGCGGCGGGCCGGGGAGCTGGGATTCTCGTGCTGGTACGTTCCCGCCGCTCGCATCGTGCACCACGCAGGTGCCTCGACCGGGCTGACGGGGGAGGGCCAGGGCCACAACCGGGTCCCCCGCTATTGGTTCGAGTCCCGCCGCCGCTACTTCCTCCAGAACCACGGGCGCCCCTACAAGTTGCTGGCCGACCTGGCCTGGCTCGCGGGTGCCTCCCTCTACCGCCTGCGCCTGCTCGTCACGCGCCGGCCGAGCGTCGACCCCCCGCGCTTCTTCGGGGACTTCGTGCGCTTCAACTTCCTCGGTGGGAGGTGGAACGCGTGACCTCGACAGGGGAAGCTCCCAGGCCCGTGACGCCCGCGCGAAGCGCGTCGAAACTCTCCGACGTCGGCATCGTCGTCATCGCCAAGAACGAGGGCGAGCGACTGCGCCGGGCCCTCGCGTCCTGCCAGCGCGACGTCGACGCCGTCGTGTACGCGGATTCGGCCTCGACGGACGACAGCGTCGCCTACGCCGGCTCGCTCGGAGTCGAGGTCGTCGTGCTGGACGTGTCCGAGCGTCCGCCGAACCAGCCCCGTGGCCGCAACGCCGGCTTTCGCGCGCTGCGGGAGGCCTACCCGGACCTGCGCTACGTCTTCTTCATGGACGGCGACTGCGAGCTCGTCGACGGCTTCCTCGAGGCGGCCCGCGCGGAGCTGGAGCGCGATCCGAAGCTCGCAGGAGTGTGTGGCAGGCGGGTCGAGCAGCTGCCCGACGCCTCCGTCTACAACTTCCTGATCGACACCGAGTGGAACACCCCCGTCGGTGCGGCCGAGGAGTTCGGCGGCGACGTGCTGTTGCGCGTCGACGCCCTCGCGGCCACGGAGGGCTACAACGAGAGCATGATCTCGGGTGAGGATCTCGAGCTCTCGTACCGACTGCGCCGGGCGGGCTGGGGGATCCGGCGGATCGCCCGTGAGATGACGCGTCACGACGTGGCGCTCCATCGCTTCGGTGCGTGGTGGAAGCGGCACGCGCGCGGGGGGTACGCCTACGCCCACGGTGCCGCGTTGCACCTGCCCGGCAAGCATGCACCCCATGTGCGCAAGTGCGTCGGGATGTTGTTCTGGGGCCTCTTCCTGCCCGTCACCGCCCTGGCCTTCGTCCCTTTCACCGGTGGCTGGAGCGCGCTCGCGTTCCTGGCCTACGCCGTGCTCTGGCACAAGATCAAGCGCTGGCGGGTTTCGCTCGGCGATCCCGCCAAGCGCGCCGGCGTCTATGCCCGCTACATCGTCATCGGCAAGTTTGCCGAAGCCTTGGGCATCCTGCAGTGCGGCTTCGGATTGCTCTCGAAGCGGGGCTTTCGCTACGTGGAGTACAAGGACTACCAGCGCCAGGCCTGAGCCCCGCGGCCTTCAGCCGAGCAGGTCGGCGACGACCTCTTTTTCCTTCTGGAGTTCGTCGATCGTGGCGCCGAGGCGTTCTCGGATGAAGGGGTCGAGCTCGAGCCCCTGGACGATCTCCCAACCCCCTTGGCCGTCGGCGCGGACGGGGAAGGACGAGATCAGGCCTTCGGGCACTCCGTAAGAGCCGTCGCTGCGCACGCAGACGGAGTTCCAGGCCCCGGCGGGGGTCTTGCTCCGCAGGTCGCGTACGTGGCCGACCAGCGCGTTGGCGGCGGAAGCGGCGCTGGAGAGCCCGCGCGCGGCGATGATGGCTGCGCCACGCTTTTGGACCGTCTCGAAGAAGGTCTCCTTCAACCAGGTCGTGTCGGTGATGACCGTGTTCGCGGGCTTGCCGTCGATCGTCGCCAGGGTGAAGTCGGGCACCTGCGTCGAGGAGTGGTTGCCCCAGATCAACGTGTTCGCGACCGACGTCGTCGGCACGCCCGCCTTCGCCGCGAGCTGGGCCTGAGCTCGGTTCTGGTCCAGGCGCGTCATGGCCGAGAAGCGGTCGTGCGGGACGTCCGGAGCCGCGTGCATCGCGATGAGGCAGTTCGTGTTGCACGGATTGCCCACGACGGCGACGCGGACGTCGGAGGCCGCGTGGTCGTTGATGGCGCGCCCTTGACCGGTGAAGATCGGGCCGTTCTCGCGGATGAGGTCGTTGCGTTCCATGCCCGGACCGCGCGGCTTGGACCCGACGAGCAGGGCCTGGCTCACGTCCTGGAAGCCGACCTTCGGATCGCTGGTGACCACGATGTCGTGGAGCAGCGGGAAGGCGCAGTCCTCGAGCTCCATCGCGACGCCGGCCAGGGCTTGCATCGGCTTCTCGGCCGGAATCTCGATCATCTGCAGGCTGATCGGCTGGTCCGGCCCGAACATCTGGCCGCTGGCGATCCGGAAGACGAGGGCGTAGCCGATCTGGCCGGCGGCCCCGGTAACGGCAACACGAAGGGGAGCAGGGGTCATGGCGGGGGTAGGGGCGGTGTCTCGAGGGTGAACGAAGCCATCGGCAGCATAGTCTTCGCGCGTAAGGGGGCAACAAAAGTCCCACGCTGCGATGGAGCGCCTCTCGGATCCTGATCGGGGCATCCGATAGACTGGGGGGGACGCCTCTTCCCTCCATGCAGCCGGACCCTCTCTCCACCCTCCGCGCCTCGCTCGACCCTGCGACGGAGACGACTCTGCGCGTGCTCCTCTCCGATCTCGGTGAGGCCGCGGGGATGAGCCGCTTTCGGGTGGCGCCGAACCCGTGCGTCGGGGCCGCCGTGCTCTCCGCGGGAGTCGAGATCGGTCGTGGCTTTCACGAGGTGTGGGGCGGGCCGCACGCCGAGATCCACGCCCTGGAAGCAGCCGCCGCGAGCGGCATCGCACCCGAGCTCTGGGACACGCTGGTCGTCACGCTCGAACCCTGCTCGACGTTCGGGAAGACTCCGCCGTGCACCGCCGCGATCCTTGCGAGCGGAATCCGCCGCATCGTCGTGGGGGAGACCGATCCCGATCCGCGTCATCGGGGGCGCGGCCTCGCGCTCTTGCAGGAAGCCGGGCTCGACGTTCACTTCCTGCGTGGTGCATCTCCCCTGCGCGAGTTCTCGCCGCACTTCGCAACCTGGACCAGCCCCGAGCGAATCCGTCGCGCACGGCCGTGGACCCTCGCGAAGTGGGCCCAGACGCGCACGGGTCAGCTGACGCCGCCCGAATCCGTGGGGCAAGGGCGTTGGATCTCTTGTCAAGCCTCGCTCGACGAAGTGCAGCTCTTGCGCGGCAGCGTCGACGCGATCGTCACCGGCATCGGGACCATGATCGCCGACGATCCGCGCCTCACCGTGCGCGCGCCCGGTGACCGTTCGCGACCGCCCCTGCGCGTCGTGCTCGACTCGGATCTGCGACTGTCGTCCGAGGCTCGCCTGTTCGCTCCGTTCGCTCCGGGCGAAGTCGGAGGAGCCGTGCACGTGCTGGCGCGCGCGGGCGCCTCGGCCGTTTCCCACCGCGAGCTCGTTCAGATCGGAGCCACCATCCAATCCCTGCACACCGGCGACGACGGCGAGCTCGCCTTGCGCGAAGTCCAGAGCTACCTCTGGGGCCTCGGCGTTCGGCGCGTGCTCCTCGAGGCGGGGCCGACCTTGCTCGAGAGCTACTTCCGCTCGGAGTTGGTCGATCAGGTGGCCGTCTACACCGGCAATGTCAACGGCGGTCGCGGCCCCTTCCTGGGAGAGCGGCTGCGGCCCGCGACCCTGCGCGACATCGTCCATCGCGAGTGCGGCGAGGACGCCGTGCTCGAAGCCTTCCGGCGTTGATGGCCTTCGGCGAGTTCGGGTGACGTTCCGGCCCAGCCGCTCGCCGCTCGCAGCTCGGCGGCCATGGCGAACACCGGGCCCACGACGAGCGGTGCGCGGCGGGCCGCGAATCTCGATGGAGGTTGTTCCTGCCGTTGCTGCTGTGGCACCGTATCCGGTGGTTCTTCCATGACCACCTCCGACCGGATCGACCCTGCCGAGAAGCGCTTTCCGTGGGGCTTCTTGGCGCTCCTGCTCGTCCTCGTGTTCGTGGACGCCTGGAGCTGCGCCGCGCGAGGTCGGCGGGTCGGCGCGCCGGTTCCGGAGCCCGCGATCTTGGCCTTCGAGCGTGCGCGCCAGGCCTATCGCGCGTCCGGCTCCGGGGATCTCGAAGCGCTCGCTCGGGCCGAGAGCGAAGCCCGTTCGGCGCTCGCGCTGGATCCGGATTGGGTGCCGCCTGCTCGCCTGCTCGACGACATCGCACGCGAGCGACTGCTGGCCTCGGAAGTGCTCGAGTCCCGGCTCGCGTGGCAAGACGAAGTCGCGCCGGACGCGGGGTCGTCCAAGGGCCGCGCCGCGATCGGTCTCTACCTCGTGGGGCGCTTGCGCGCGCGAGAGTCGGCCGAGCTCTTCGCGGCGGCCAAGAACCTGGACCCCGGCCTCGCCTGGGCGCACCACGGCGAGGCCTGGACGCTCTTCACCGCCGGGCGAGTCCGCGCCGCGTACGCTCCGGAGGAACGGGCGCGCCAGAGGGCGCGCGGTGCCCATGAGGTGGCCTACTTCACGCGTGCTCTGGCACGCTTCGATCTGGCCCTCGGACGCCATGAACGGGCCTCGGAGCGACTCGAGGCGCTGCTCTTCGCGGAGACCGACGGAGTCGCGGAGCTTTCCGAGCTCGACCGGCTCGAGACGGCCGTCCTCTTGGCCCGCGCCGAGATCAGCGCGGAGGGCGACCGCGACCGGGTCGAGCGCGGCCTCGAGCGTGCGCTCACGCTGCTCGAGCGGGACGACCTGATCGAGGCCGAGGTCCTGGAACTTGCGGGACTGGTGCGAGGTCGCGACGAGGTCCTGAAGGACCGCGACCTGAGCCTCGAGCTGGAGGTCGCCCTCGCGGAAGGCGAGGGGCCCGCGCACGCTCGGCTGCGAGCGGACCTCGCCGCGGAGCGCGGAGCCTGGCCGCTGGCCGTCGCCCTCGCCGACGAGGAGCTCGAACAGAGTGTCGCCACGGCTTCCGGTCTCGAACGTCGCCTTCGCCGGATCGCGGCGGGCCGCGTGCGCGCGGCGCTCGAAACCTGGTCGGCATCGTTGCCGGGCGTGGCTTTGGCGGAGGACGGGTTGCCGCGCGAGCCGGCGCTGCGCGCGATCGCCGTGCTCGTCCCGTTCGCGGACGGGGCCGAGCACCGCTCCGCGCTGGGCGAGGCGTTTCTCGCCGCGGGCTGGTTTCACGAGGCGCGCGCGCTGGCGGAAGTCCTCGCCCTCGAGAACGCCGAGGCGGCCTTCGAGCTGGACGCCAGCGCGGGGTCCGGTCTGAAGCTGCTCGCGGCGATCGAGCGTTCGCTCGTGCGCGTCGATGCGGGTGCGTCCAGCGTCGGAGCCTGGCGGCAGAGCACGTCGAGTCCTTTCGAGCTCGAGCGACCGACCCATGCGGGTGCCGAGGAGGGCGTACGCCGGATCCAGAAGCTCGACGACCTGCTCGCCATTCTGCAGGGCCACTTCGATCGCTACCGACGCGGCGCTGCCGCCGATCTCTTGGCGTCACCGCGCCTCGAATTCGGTCCGGCGGGCAGCGTCGTCCATCCCGGCCCCGCGTTCTCGGCCGACGACGAGGAAGAAGGTCGCGGCAAGCGCGGCGAGCGGGTCGAGGGTCTGGCGGCCGAGCTCGCTTCGATCGGCCGCTTCGGGATCTTCGGTCAGGCGCTCGGAGGGGGAGGCCCCGACGGGACGGTCCTGCGGCGCCTTTGGGTCGAAGAGCGTGCCGGCGAGCATCTCGGTGCGCCGTTCAGCGGAACGGTGGCATGGTGCGATGGCGCGGACGTGCCGAGTCGGCCCGAACGGCGGGGAGCGCGCATCATCGGCGCGGCCCTGCACGAGGGCTATTGGGTCGATGTGCAAGGTGTGCGCGAGGAGCTCGAGGCCTACCGCCGGCTCGAACACGACGCGTTCACGGCGGGGAAGATTCCCGTCGCCGACGTGCTCGCGAGCCGCGGTCCGCGGCGCGCGGACGGCGAGCACACGGACGCGCGCTGGACGCCGCGCGACGGTCTGGGAGCGGCGCGCAAGATCCGGCTCGCCTTCCTGGCCGAGCGAACGACGACGCCTCGTATCGGGTTGGACGAGCTCGTCGAGGCGACGGCCTTGCACGAGGAAGGGCACCTCTGCGATCGACGCCGCTTCCTGCCCTTGTCGCAGCACCTGGGGCGTGCCCTGGCGCTCTTCGCTGGGCTGGGTTTCTCGCCCGCCCGCCTCGCGCGCCGCCTCGAGTACCGCGCGCAGCTCACCGCGTTGTGTGTCGCCCCAGAGCCACGTATCCACCTGGCCGACTGTGCCAGCGCGCTGGACCGGGGAGACTCGGGCGTGACGCCCCATGGTGCCGCCTATCGCGAACTCCTCCGCGACCTCTTGCAGACGATCGACGGCGAACTCGAGGCCTATCCTTCGCTGGACCCCGACCACTACCTCGTCTACCAGCTCCACCACCTGAGCAAGGCGGAGATCCGTCGCGCCGCGCTGGCCTTGGCCCGGAGCCAGGGTCTGATCGAGCGCTGAGGCCGACCGTCAGCCCAGGACGGCGTCGGCCGCTGCGAGGAGCGCCTCGAGGCCTTCTTCGGTGTGATCGCCCATGTGTCCGATGCGGAAGGTCTCGCCCTTCAGCGGACCGTAGCCGTTGCCGATCTCGAAACCCTTGGCCGCGAGGTTCGTGATGAACGTCGCGACGTCGAGCGAGGCGGCCGCAAAGCACGTCACGGTCTGGGACGAGAGCTCGCGGGCCGGAAACGGTGCATAGCCGTGTGCGTCGCCCCAGGCGAGCGCGCGCTCGCGCATGCGCTCGTGCTTCGCATAGCGAGCCGTCCATGCCGCGCGCCCGGAGAGCTTGCCGTCCCGTGCGGGCAGCGTCAAACCGCTCGAGATGTCTTCGAGCTGTCGCGCGAGCGCGCGGTAGAGCGGGATGGCGGGCGTCGTCGGCGTCTTGCGATCGCGATGGCCCTCGAGTGTGCGCACCGGGTCGAGGTAGAAGCTCGGGATCGAGGTTGCGCGGGCGCGTTCCATGAAGCGCTCGGAGGCGCACAGGACCGTGATGCCGGGCGGCA
The DNA here is from genome assembly GCA_029259595.1 of Planctomycetota bacterium. GTDB lineage: Bacteria > Planctomycetota > UBA1135 > UBA1135 > OFTM43. The sequence goes on from JAJDEW010000112.1 coordinate 7,160, forward strand.
GCGCCAAGGCCTTGTTCACGCCGGCCAAGGCAAAATCGATCCCGTTGGCGTCGAAATCGATCGGGAAGCCGGCGATGCCGCTCACGACGTCGACGAAGAGCTGCGTTTGGGGAAAGCGAGCGAGGACCTCGGCCACGGGCTCGAGCGGCGTGCGCACACCGGTCGAAGTCTCGTTGACGACGAGCGTGACGGCGTCGAAGGAGCCCTGCTCGAGCGTCTTTTGCAGCATCTCCGGCGCGACCGCTCCACCCCACTCGACGTCGAGCGTGGTCACTTCCTTGCCGACGATGCGTGCGATCTCACCCCAGCGCTTCGAGAAGGCGCCGTTCACGATGGCGAGCACGCGCGGGCCGACGCCGAGGAGGCAGCCCTCCATCATCGCCGTCGCGCTGTGTGTGCCGACGCCGACGAGGGCCTTGGAATCGTCCTCGAGGCCGAAGGCGTGCCGTAGGCCGGGATCGATCCGCTCGAGGATCGAAACCATCTCCTTGGAACGATGCCCGACGAGCTCCCGGGTCAACTCGGCGAGGAGTTCGTCGCGCACGTGGGTCGGGCCGGGGATCCAAAGCATGAGGGTTCAGTCGTGGTAGGGCTCGGCCGCGGCCAGGAGCGGTGCGTGGTCGGGAAGGTCGCGGAGCTGATCGATCTCCGCCGGGGAAAGCAAGAGGGGAACGAGCGCAGCCATGTCGTTCACGTCGCAAGCGACGCGAGCGTTGTCGAAGACGGGGGCCCGGCGGACGACTCCGCCGAAGGCGATGAAGCGGTCGACGAAGGGGGCGACTTCGAGATCTGTCGCGCCGTCTCCGACGTGGGCCAGCGCGCCGTCGCTCGAACGTGCGAGCTCTCCCACGACCTCGATCTTGCCACCCGAGCGGGCGCAAGGCGATGCCGCGTCGAAGCCCGCATAGGCCCCGTCCGCGTCGAGGTCGACGCGGACGGCCCACACGTCCTCGGACGGCACGCCGAGTCGTGCGGCGAACGGACCGACGGCTTGCAAGAGTCCTCCGGAACAGACCACGACGCGCTTGTCCGCGGCGTGCAGGGCCGCGATGAGTTCGGCCGTGCGGGGAACGCGACGCTCATAGTAGAGCTCGGCGACCCGGGCCAGGTCGCGTGCGCTCGGACGCACACGCTCGAGGCGCAGCCCGAAGACGTCTTCGAGGGCGATCTCGCCGTTCATGGCGCGCTCGGTGAGCGCCACGATGTCCTGCGCGGGGCGGGGCCCCATGAGCTCCTCGATACCCTCGATCGTGGAGAGCGTCGAATCGCAGTCGAAGACGATGGTCGCGTAAGGAGGGGGAGCGTCGGGGAGGACCATGGAGGCTCAGAGGCGGATGAGCTGGACCTCCTCCATCGCCTCCATCTCGCGCACGGCGTCGATGACGTCCGGGCCGGGCAGCTCGTACAGCGTCAAGAAGCCGGCCGCGAGCCCCGCGGAGCCGACCGGCGGGCCGAGTTCGACCCGTTGGATGTTGATGCCGTGGCGTCCGAGGATCGACCCGAGCTCGCCGAGGACGCCGGGCTGATCCTTGTGGCGCGTCAAGAGCAGCGGGCCGCGCGGGCTGAGGTCGAGCGAGACGTCGTCGATGCGGAACACGCGCGGCTCGCGCCCGAAGACCGTCCCTTCGATCCGATGCGACTTTCCGCCGGCGCGCTCGGAGGCGCGCACGCGCAGCTCCCCGATCCGGTGCACCGCCTTGTCGTCGGTGGACTCGAGGACGAGGATCCCGCGCTCGCGGGCGAGGGCCGGGGCGTTGACGAAGTTGACGCCCGCGTCGAGCGAGTGGCGCAGCATTCCGACCAACAGCGCCAGGCGCAGGTGCTCGACGCCGACCTTCGAGACGTCGCCCGCGACCGAGAGCTCGATCTTGCGGATCGGACCGCCGATCCGCTGGGCCAGGAAGCTGCCCATCTTCTCCGCGAGGCGTAGGAAGGGAGAGTACTCGGCCAGGATCTCGGCCGGCATCGAGGGCGCGTTGATGGCGTTCTCGGCCACGCCGTTCTGGATGAAGTTGGCGATCTGCTCGGCGATGTCGACCGCCACGCGCAGCTGGGCTTCGCGCGACGAGGCGCCGAGGTGAGGAGTCACGATCACGTCGTCGCGCTGCAAGAGCGGGTGATCGGCGGGCGGCGGCTCCTGATCGAAGACGTCGAACGCGGCGCCGGCGAGCCGCCCTTCGGTGAGAGCGTCGAGGACGGCCTCCTCGTCGACGACACCGCCGCGTGCGGCGTTGATCAGGCGCGCGCCGCGCTTGACCTTGGCCAAGCGCTCCCACGAGATCAGGTTGCGCGTCGAGTCCGTCAACGGAACGTGCAGGCTGATGAAGTCCGAGCGCTCGAGCAGCTCGTCGAGCTTGACGAGCTCGACTCCCGAGATCGTCCCCCCGGGACCTTCGGTTTCGAGATAGGGGTCGTAGGCCAGCACCTTCATCCCGACGCCACGCGCGCGCTCGCCCACGATCCGGCCGATCCGGCCCAGGCCGATGACGCCGAGCGTCTTGCCGGAGACCTCGCTGCCCATGAGGCCCTTGGCCTTCCAGCCGCCGGCGCGGACCAGCCGATCCGCGCGCGGGATGTGGCGCGCCAGCGAGAAGAGCAGGGCGATGGCGAGCTCGGCGGTCGTCGTCGCGTTGCCGCGCGGCGTGTTCATGACCACGACGCCGCGCTCGGTGGCCGCGTCCGTGTCGATGTTGTCGACGCCGATGCCGGCGCGCCCGACGACGCGCAGCTCGGTGGCGGCCTCCAGCACGCGCCGCGTGATCTTGGTCGCCGAGCGGACGATCAGCGCGTCGACCCCTGGAACCGTCGCGACCAGCTCGTCCTCCGTGAGCCCGGTGCGCACCTCGGGCTCGAGGCTCCGTCGACGGAAGACCTCCAGCGCGGCAGGGTTCAGCTCGTCGCAGATCAGGATGCGGGGTTGGCGGTCGTCGTCGGGTGTCATCCGTGGCGTAGGGCGGTTCGAACGAGGAGTTCGAGGTCTTCGGGGTCGACTTCCTTGGTGGCGCGCTCGACGCTCGCCTCGGCTTGCTTGTCGGTGTAGCCGATGGAGAGCAGTGCCCGGACGGCGTCGTCGAAGGCCTGCGTTCGGCGTCCGCGCGGGACGAGGACGCCGGTGCTCTCGCTCGAGGCGAAGCGCGGCGCCTTGTCCCGCAGGTCGAGCAGGATCTGCTCGGCGGTCTTCTTGCCGACGCCCTTCACGCGGACGAGGGCGGGAAGGTCGCCGGCCGTGATGGCGTGCACGAGTTCGTCGGCGGGCAGTGAGGACAGCACCGCGAGTGCCATCCCCGGTCCGACCCCACGGACCTTCAGCAGGAGTCGGAACAGCTCGCGCAGCTTCGGGTCGGGAAAGCCGTACAGCTCCTGGACGTCCTCGCGCACGACGAAGTGCGTCCAGACGCGCACCTGCCCGTCCTTCCGCGTTGCGGAAGGGTCGGGGTGAAAGTCGGCGCCGAAGGGAATCGACAGGCTGTAACCGACGCCGTTGACGTCGATCACGATCCGGGTCGGGGCGCGGCTCGCGAGCCGCCCGTCAAGGTATTCGTACACGGTGGC
>JAJDEW010000113.1 GCA_029259595.1 Planctomycetota bacterium
ACCACGACTACAATTTCGCCGAGCCTGCTGTTGAGACAGTGCGCCAGTCGTTACGCCTTTCATGCGGGTCGGAACTTACCCGACAAGGAACTTCGCTACCTTAGGACCGTCATAGTTACGGCCGCCATTCACCGGGGCTTCGATTCAGAGCTTCGCCGAAGCTAACCCCTCCTCTTAACCTACCGGCATTGGGCAGGCGTCAGTCTGTATACGTCCTCTTTAGGAGTTCGCACAGACCTGTGTTTTTAGTAAACAGTCGCCAGCGCCATTTCTCTGCGGCCCCCAGCAGCTTTGACCGAGAAGGTCGCCACCACCAAGGGCACCCTTTATCCCGAAGTTACAGGGTTAATTTGCCGAGTTCCTTAACAGCAGTTCTCTCGAGCGCCTTAGGATTCTCACCTCACCCACCTGTGTCAGTTTAGGTACGGACACCAACACCACTCCCTAGAGGATTTTCTCGGCGGTCAGTCCAATCACTTCGCGCAATTGCGCTCGGCATGACCCCTGGGATTCCGCATGCGGGTTTTCCTACATGCCTCCCTCAGGCTTGCACGCACATATCTGTCGGTGCGATGACCTTTCCTTCCGCGTCCCCCCATCGGTAATAACGCGATGTTAGCGGTACAGGAATATTAACCTGTTACCCATCGACTACGCCTTTCAGCCTCGTCTTAGGATCCGACTAACCCTGGGCGGATTTGCCTTGCCCAGGAAACCTTGGGTTTACGGCGAGCAGGATTCTCACCTGCTTTATCGCTACTTATCCCGGCATAATCGCTTCCAGATCGTCCAGACGTCGTTACCGTCGCCCTTCACCCGATTGGAACGCTCCCCTACCCCTGCACAGCCTCAACGAGTCTGTACAAGCCGCAGCTTCGGTTGTGAACTTGAGCCCCGTTCATTTTCGGCGCAGAACCTCTCGACCAGTGAGCTATTACGCACTCTTTAAATGATGGCTGCTTCTAAGCCAACATCCTGGCTGTCTTAGAGATTCCACTTCCTTTTCTACACTTAGTCCACATTCGGGACCTTAGCTGGCGGTCTGGGTTGTTTCCCTCTCGACCACGGACCTTATCGCCCGTAGACTGACTCCCTGGATACGGTACACGGTATTCGGAGTTTGATTGAGTAGGGTACCCCGAAAGGCCCCTATCCCATTCAGTAGCTCTACCCCCGCGTACTATCACCAGAGGCTAGCCCGAAAGCTATTTCGGGGAGAACCAGCTATCTGCGAGTTTGATTAGCCTTTCACTCCTATCCACAGATCCTCGGAACAGTTTTCAACCTATACCCGTTCGGCCCTCCACGGACTGTTACATCCGCTTCAGCCTGCCCATGGATAGATCACTCGCTTTCGGGTCTACTCCGCCTGACTAGAATCGCGCTATTCACACTCGGTTTCCCTTCGGCTCCGGACCTGAGGCCCTTAACCTTGCCAGACAAAGTAACTCGCCGGGTCATTATGCAAAAGGCACGCCGTTAGCCGTTGCCCCGAGGGGCCATAGGCCTTCGACAGCTTGTAAGTACATGGTTTCAGGTACTATTTCACTCCCCTAATAGGGGTTCTTTTCATCTTTCGCTCGCGCTACTTTTGCGCTATCGGTCGTCCAGTAGTACTTAGCCTTACGGGGTGGTCCCCGCAGATTCACGCCAGGTTTCTCGTGTCTGGCGCTACTTGGGAGTATCACGGAAGTCCTTTTCCTTTCGGCTACCGGGCTCTCACCGTCTACGGCTGGCCTTCCCATGCCATTCGCCTAGAAATCGGTTTGGTAACTTCCTTGGGGTAGTGCGATTCCCCTGTGAGTCCCACAACACCGCTGCCGCAACGCTCGCACGCTTGACACGACAACGGTTTGGGCTCTTCTCCGTTCGCTCGCCGCTACTGAGAGAGTCGATTTTTCTTTCCTTTCCTGCAGGTACTTAGATGTTTCAGTTCCCTGCGTTGCCTTCCTTGCGGATACCAGGACTTGCACCCTGGTCGGTTTCCCGATTCGGAGATCTCCGGATCACAGCCTGCTTGCGGCTACCCGAAGCTTTTCGCAGCTTAACCACGTCCTTCGTCGGCTCTGGACGCCAAGACATCCACCATGTACTCTTCGTAGCTTAACCACACTCTTTCTTGAGCTCGTGGCTTGCCACTCCGCGAACCATTCACCTTGTTTTCAAAGAGCCCGCCCGAGCGGAGCTCGAGCGGTATTCTGCTTCCCTTCCCGGTTCCGAACGCGGCCAGCTCTTGGTGGAGGCGACCGGATTCGAACCGACGACCGCCTGGTTGCAAACCAGGTGCTCTACCAACTGAGCTACGCCCCCGGTAAGAGGCGCCCCGGGCAGATGCCTCCCGCGTCCTGCGCGCGTCCGAGACGATCGCGACGAGGGAGATAGTGGTGGGCCTGAAAGGATTTGAACCTTTGACCTCCCGCTTATCAGGCGGACGCTCTAACCAACTGAGCTACAGGCCCGCTGATCGGCCCGATCGCTGCCCTCGAGGGCGACGTAGAACGGGGTTGGAAGGGAGGGTGACTCTCGAACTCATGCTTACGCTCCTATGCTCGCCATTCACCCACTCCCCTGACGGCACGATGAACGTGACCATCACAGAAGCAAAGGGCAAACGTCTAACATAATCCCGTTAGAAAGGAGGTGATCCAGCCGCAGGTTCCCCTACGGCTACCTTGTTACGACTTAGTCCCAATCACGGAGCTCGCTTTCGGCGCCGTCCTCCCGAAGGTTAGACATAGCGACTTCGAGCGCTCCCCGCTTTCGTGGCTTGACGGGC
>JAJDEW010000114.1 GCA_029259595.1 Planctomycetota bacterium
CGGGCACCGCCGGCGACCATCCAGCGCGCCTCGCGCACCAGGGCCTCGATGGGCCGGCTCTGCACGCGTCCGCGCACGGTCGGCACGATGCAGAAGGTGCAGTTGAGGTCGCAGCCGCGCATGACGGCCAAGAAGCCGACCACGCCGCCCGTATAGGGCTCTCCCTCGCGTTCGACGGCGACGTGGGCGTCCATGTCCGTCGCCATCAGGCGACGGCCGCGCGGCTCGGAGACCTCGCTCGCCGAGCGGCGCGTGCGCACCTCTTCGACGAGCTCGGGCAGGTTCTGGAACTGGCGCGTCCCGCAGACGATGTCGACGTGCGCGGCACGACCGAAGATCTCGTCCTGGGCCCGCTGCGCCATGCATCCGAGGACGCCGAGCACCAGCTCGGGGCGCCGCTCCTTGAGCCGCTTCAGCTCGCCGACCCAGGAGTACACGCGCTCCTCGGCGTGATCGCGCACCGAACAGGTGTTGAAGAGCAAGACGTCCGCATCCTCGGGACGCTCGGCGAGACCGTACCCCTGACGACGGAAGCGCCCCTCCACGAGGAGCGAGTCGTACTTGTTCATCTGGCAGCCGAAGGTCACGACGTGGAGTCGCTTGCCGGCCTCGAGAGGCTTCGTGGCGGCGCTTGCGGAGCTCTGGAAACGGGGCTGGGTCATCGGAAGGCGGGCCCGGGGCACGAACGCGGGATTGTGCCAGAGGCTCTTCCCCCAGGACAGGCCCGGGCGGGAGGAAGGGCACCAGCCGAAACGCGAGGAGTGCCCCCCAGGACTTGGACCGCGCGGGGCGACCGTCTATTCTTCCCCCATGGAGCTCCTGCGGATCACGAGCCGAAACGAGCTCGACGAGCAGCTCGAAGCCGAGTCCTTCCTGCTCTTCAAGCACTCCCCCACCTGTCCGATCAGCACGCGCGCCCGGACCGAACTCGAGGCCTTCCTGGAGCAGGACCCGACCCTCGCGGTGGGGTGGATCCACGTCGTCGTGGAGCGCGAGCTCTCCCGTAGCATCGAGAGCCGGTTCGGGATCCGCCACGAGTCCCCGCAGGCGATCCTGTTCCAGCGCGGGACCCCCGTCTGGAACGCATCGCACTCCGCGATCACGCGCGACGCCCTGCGCAGCCTCGCGCCCGGCTCGAAGGGCTGACAGGCGCGCTCCCCCCGGCTCGGAAATCCTTGCCGACCCCGATCCAGGAGCGACGCCTCCGCCTCAAGCTGCTCCCTGGAGGTGTCGATACCAGCGCTTCCGCCCTCGGAGCGCCCTCATGAAGACTTCACTCACCCGCCGCGGCTTCACCGTGATCGAGCTCGTGGTCGTCGTCTCGATCCTCGCGATCCTGTCCGGTGTGCTCGTTCCCCGCGTTTCGAACCACATCAAGGCCACGCGCGACGCGCGCCGCTTGACCGACATCAAGGTCCTGCGCGACGCCATCGATCAGTTCTATCTGGATCGCGGCACCTACCCCCAAGCGAACGAGAACAGCATCTTCGGGAACTGGGACGTGTCGCACGACGGGAACTTCATCCGGTCGCTGCGCAACAGCGGCTACCTCGAGGAAGAGCTCGCCGATCCGCTCAACGACACCCTGCACCACTACCGTTATCTCGTCTACGAGCCGGGCTCGCACGGCTGCAAGGGCGCGGGACCGTTCTACGTCCTGGGCCTCACCAACTTCGAGACGGCGGAGTTCGCGGCCAAGCACAAGGGCTTCTTCCGCTGCGCGAATCGCAACTGGGGCGACGACTTCGCCTACGTGACGGGCGGCGGAGCCGCGTTCCGGGAGTAGCCGCGATCGCCGCCCTCTCCCCGTGCGGCGCCTCTGCGGCCTTTTCCCTTTGCAGCGCACGCCAGAGAACTCACGATAGCGCCGTCCCGGGTCGGATCTCATGAGCGCCGTCGTCGACTTCCACACGCACTTCTTCTCGCGCACGTTCTTCGAAGCCTTGGCCGCCGCGTCGCCGCTTCCGGGCAGCCGCGAGGAGATCATCGCCAACGTGGCCTCGAAGGTCGGGATCGACGTCCCCTCCGAGAGTCACGAGGAGCACCTCGACCGCTGGCTCGGCGAGGTCGAACGCTTCGGGCTCGAGCAGATCGTGGCCTTCGCGAGCGTTCCCCAGGAGGCGGAGGTCGTCATCCAGATGGCCGAACGCTCGGGTGGAAAGCTGGCAGCGCTCTGCCAGGTCGATCCCAGGAACCCCGAAGCGGTCGCGGCCGTCGAGAGTTGGGTGGGCCGCGGAGTCCGCGGCGTCCTGCTCTTTCCCGCCGCTCACGGCTTCGATGTCGATGGCCCCGAGGCCGGTGCGGTCTTCCGGGTGCTCGAAGCGTCACACGGTCTGGCGATCGTTCACTGCGGGCTCTTCAGCGTCCCCCTGCGCGACCACTTCGCCCTGCCGCGCACCTACGACTTCCGCCGGGCCGATCCCCTGCAACTGGTCGCCGCGGCGCACCGTCACCCCGACGTCACGTTCGTCATCCCCCACTTCGGAGCGGGGATGTTGCGCGAGACCCTGATGGCGGGCCGCTTGGCCGAGAACATCCACGTCGACACGAGCTCGTCCAACCGCTGGGTCGACGTCCTGCCGCAGCCGCTCTCCATGGGCGACATCTTCGACCGTGCGCTGCGCGTGTTCGGGCCGGACCGCATCCTGTTCGGAACCGACTCCTCGATCTTCCCGCGCGGCTGGCGTCACGACATCCTGACCGTCCAGCGCGAAGCGCTCGGCGCCTGCGGTCTCTCCGCCCAGGAACGCCACCAGATCCTTGCGGGCAACGCCCAGCGCCTGCTTGGCCTCTGAAACCCGGCGCCCGGGCTACTCCGCCAGCGCCGCGGCGACGCGGTCGACGGCTTTCTGATCGACGATGGCGAAGAGTTCCTCCTCGCTCAGGCGCGAGGCCTTGACGTCCCAGAGATGCTTGCCGTCGAGCAAGATCTGCAGCTCGAGCCGGTCGGCGGACTTCTTCAGCAGCGCCTTGTGCGCGTCGTACTGAATCAGCTCCCCATCCACTCCTGCAGGATTCGAGAACACCATGTTCATCATCCCGATCAGGGGTGAATCGAGTGTGAGCGTCATCTCGATGCGCGCGCTTCCTTCGGACTGCCGC
>JAJDEW010000115.1 GCA_029259595.1 Planctomycetota bacterium
CGAAAGCCTCGCCGAATCGACCGATTCGCCTGCGTTCTCGCGCACCCGCCGGGCCTCCCGGTCACATGCATCGCATCCGAAGCACTTTTCCATCAGGCTGCTAGTCGGTCGAACTCGTCCTTCGGCGCGGCGGCCAGGCCGGGAAACGCTTTCCCGGGCCACGCCCCCGGCGCTCGGCGCTTCCAGGTTTCGCTTCCCCGGGACGCCGATCCGCGCGGTCGAGGCCACTTTTGCGTCGATCTCGGGTTGCGGATCACTAGAGTAGGATCCGTTCGTTTGCACTCTCCCGAACCCATCGAGGGACTACCCATGGCCGCTGGATCCCGGACGATCCGGATCGTGACGACCGACGAGGCTCTGTTCGCTTCCGCGCGCGGCGCCGCCGCTGCGCTGTCGGACTGGCAGATCGGTGAACCCCAGACCACCGAGGACCTGCTCGCCCACACTCCGAACGTGGGTGACGTGATCCTTCTGGATGCGTGGCAGCGCACGGACAACGTCTACGAGGCTTGCCGGAGGCTGGTCGGCAAGACCCGTTGTCGCACCTACATCGTGACGGACGATCGCAACGAGCACTCCGACGCGATCGCCACCTTCTGCGGTGCGACGGGGACCGTGCAGCGCCCGATCTCGGGCGAGAAGCTGCGGCAGCTGCTCCAGAACGCCGCGGCCCAGGCCCCGGTCGAGCTTCCGACGGACGCTCGCGGAGACGGCGAACGGCATCTGCCGGAGCGCCTGCTGCGCGACCTCGCCGGCGAGAGCTCGAGCCGCTTGATCGATGTCTTGACCGATCCCGAGACCGGGCTGTTCAGCTACGACTACCTGACGTTCAAGCTGGACGAGGAGTTCAAGCGCGCGCGTCGCTTCGATCATCCGCTCTCCTGCGTGATGCTCGGCTTCGACGGGCAGAGCGACGAGGGCACCCTGGCGGCGCTGGCCGGGATCTTTCTCAACGCTTCGCGGGACACGGACGTTCTCGGGCGCTTCGACCAGAGCTCGTTCCTGTTCTTCTTGCCGAACACGGGACCGCAAGGGGCCGAGATCATGGCCCGCCGGATCCAGGCGGCCGCGGCCGAGCAAGGTCTGCGGGATCTCGTCGGCGATCGGCTCGAGATCTCGGTCGGCATCTCCTACTTCCCGCATGTGGCCGTGAAGCGCCGCGAGGATCTCTTCGCCCGTGCGCGCGAGGCGTTCCTCGCCGCCCAGCACTCCGACGGCCCTGTCGTGCGCACCGACTGAGGGACCGCGGACGGTTCGAGCGCCGAAGGGGGGCTCCGTCCCCGTTCCACCGCGATCGTTCGCTCGCTGCGACGGGCGGAAATGCTCGTTGCGGGGGCGCGCAGGGGAGGGGTCACCTTCCGGATGAATCGCTTCTTTGCCCTGCTGCGCCGGATCCTGGGGGGCGCCCCGGATCCGGTCGATTCGACTTCGTCGGGACTTCTCGTCGCTCCGACGGGGTCCTCCCGCCGGCTCGGGGTCTCGGCTCCGCCGCCGGCGCGGCGTCCACGGGGGCTCGTCACCGAGTCCGACCTGCGCTGGGCTCCGCCTGCGGAACGCCGTCGACGGACCGCGCCGGTTTCCGCCGCGCCGGCGTCCGAGCCGCCGCGGCCGAGCGAGCCGCTCGCCCCCGAACGCGGGGGGCCGAGCTTCGTCCTGACCGTGGACGATGCCGGACAGTTCTACGTGGCTTGCGGTGCGCGGCTGCGGCTGGGGCATCTGCGGGCGGGACGGGCCGAACTCCTGTTCCTGGCGGACGTCGGCTCCCTGCACGCGGAGCTGATCCGCACCGATTCGTTGCGTCATGGCCCGGTCTGGCGCATCGAACCCTTGGGGGCCGAGCTCGTGACGGTCGACGGTGCTGCGGTCGGGCCGGCCGGGCTGCGGCTCGGCGACGGCGATACGGTTCGCTGCGGCCAGAACCTCTCGTTCGTCTTCCGCGTTCCCGACCCAGCGAGCCACACCGTGCTGCTCGATCTCCAGCACGGGGTCGAGTGTGCCGGAGCGCTGCACGTCGTGCTCTTCGGCGAGGGCGAAGGGGGCCGGCTGCGGGTGGGAGCGGCCGCGCAGCGCCACGTGCGGGTTCCCAACCTGAGCCGCGAGATCGAGCTGCAGCGCGAAGGGCAACGGATCCTCGTCCGCTGCGCCGAGGGTGTGCGCGCCGACCAGCAAGCGGCGGGGGAGAGCTTTTCCCTGCCTTGTCCACCGCCCGAACGCGTGCACCTTTCCTTCGGCACGGCCCAGGACGGCCGGCCGCCCTTCGGCTTCTCGCTCGAGCCGCCCGAGCCGCTCGAGCGCCCGGAACGCCACGAAACTCCCGCGGAGCACGACGTTCCGTAGGATGTGGCGGGGCGCTGGAGCCCTCACGATGGTCGATTGGGAAGCATTCTATGGCGCCTTCCGCCAGCCGGACTTCATCGCCGGATACGAGATCCAGAACCATCTCGGGGGTGGGGCGTTCGGCGAGGTCTACAAGGCCAAGAAGCGCTCGATCGGCAAGTCGTATGCGATCAAGTTCCTGAAGCTGGAGGGGGAGTCGGAGTCCGGCGGCGCCGAGCGCGAGCTCGAGCAGGTGCGCCTGTTCGCGTCCATCGACCACCCCAACCTCGTGACCATCGAGGACATGGGGCTCGCCCTGGGAGTCCCGTACCTGATCATGGGCTACGCCGGCGAAGACACGCTGGCGCGCAGGCTCAAGCGGGGCGATCTGGAGCGCGCGAGCGCGCTGCGCTACTTCGTGCAGGCCTGTCGGGGCGTCCTGGCCCTGCACGACCGGCGGCTGGCGCACTTCGACATCAAGCCGAGCAACGTGTTCATCAAGGGCGACGTCGCGCGCGTCGGCGACTACGGGCTCGCGAAGCTCCTCAGCGAGGGGCGCCAGACGCTCTCCTTCGGTCGCGGGACGCCGCTCTACATGGCGCCCGAGATGATGCGCAACCGCGCGGACTACCGGGCAGACGTCTACTCGTTGGGCATCCTGTTGTTCGAGACGCTGACCGGTCGGTTGCCCTACGGGAATCGCGAGCAACCGGGCGTGCTCGTGCGCGAGACCGACGAGGCACCGGAGTTTCCCGCGGACTTTCCGGCGGACCTGCGCGGCGTCGTCGAGCGCGCCTTGCGGCTCGATCCCGACGACCGTCACGCGTCGGTCCACGAACTCCTGGAAGACCTCGGACAGACGTCGCGTCAGGGCGATTCGGTGCGGATTCCCTGGTCGGAACTGGCCGGATCGAAGGTGCCCGTGCCCGCGGAGGAGTCCGGCACGCCGCGGGCCGGAGGCGAGTTCAAGCAGGCCGCGGTCGAACTCGCGCGCGGCGCGGTCGGCGTCGCCCGCGGCGTCTGGGACGGCGTGCTGGGCGGCGAGCGCAAGCGCGGGGCGGCGTCGACGCCGAGCCCGACGTCCAAAGCCCCCGACGAGCCAGCGTCCGGCGTGCCCGAGGACCTGCTCGACCGTCCGGACGGGGACACCGCGGAGTCGGACGACATCGTCTCCTTCCAGGCCCTGACGCAGACCGAGGAGGTCGTCGCCGCACCGGACCTCGTCCCGGCGCCGGCGCCGCGGAGCGCACCGGTGGCGAAGACGGACAGCGCCGCGCACGGCAGCGCCTTGCTCGCCGGTTCGGCGCTCTTCGTCACCGCTCCCTATGGCCCGGGACCGGCCGGAACGGTGCCCGTGCCGCCGCGGGCGGAGGGGGGTCTCTTCGGGACGCTGCTCGCGTCGCTCGCCCTGGGAGCGGAGATCCTGGGGGCCCTCGTCAGCGGACCCGTCCTGGTCGTGCTGCGCGGGACGGGGCACGTCGTCGACCGCGCGGTCCGTGGCGTTCCCGGTTTTTTGGGTGCGTCCCTCCGCCTTTTCCTGTTCCTTGTCATGCTCGCTTGTTTGGGCGGTCTGGTCGCGTTCGGGGTCCTCTTCCTCGCGACGGTCTGAATTTTCCCCGAGAACGAGCGACGGCATGAGCGATTGGAGTCCGGAGATCTCCCGCCTTCAGGCGAAGAGCGACGCGGAGTGGCTGCGGGTCGAGCAGACCTACTGCGGTCGCCTGCTCGCGTATGCCCAGCGTCGAACCGGCGATCTGCAGACCAGCGAGGACATCGTCCAGGAGACCTTGCTCGGCGCCGTGCGGGGCATCGCGGACTTCGACAAGACCTTCAGCTTCGAGCAGTACCTCTTCGGCATCTGCCGCAACCGCACGATCGACTACCTGCGCCGCAAGAAGGCCCGGACGATCCAGGTCAGCGAGGACGACGAGGGCTACAGCGGACTCGAGATGCTGGCGACCCAGAGCGAGACACCGAGCGCCATCGTGCGCGGTCGAGAGCTTTCCGAGCGCGCGCGCGACCTCCTGGGCGAGATCCTGCGGGATTGGGTCGAGGAGACCTGGGAGCAGGGCGAGTTCCTGCGACTGTGCGTGATCGAGGCCCTGTTCGCGGGCAGCTGGCGCAACCGCGACACGTGGAAGCGCTTCCAGCTGCGCGACGAGACCGCGGTGGCCGGGATCAAGTTCCGGGCCCTGAAGCGCCTTCGCCAGCTCGCCGCGGTGCGCGAGTCGGGCAACGACCTCCTGCGCTTCTTGGCGGCGGCGGAGGAGGGCAACGATCAGCGCATCCTCGACCTGGACGTGCGCCGGGTCTGGAACGAGCGTCGGGCGAGCTGTCCGGCGCGCCACTGGCTCGCGCGCCACCAGGCCGGGACCTTGGACGAAGGCGCGGGACGCTTCGTGCGCTTCCATCTCGAGGAGATGAAGTGTCCCTGGTGCCTGGCCAACGCGGACGACCTCGCGAACGATCACCGCGAGGCGGACCTGAAGCTCTTGATCGAGCGCGTCCAAGGCTCCACGCGCCGCTTCCTGCGCTCGCAGGGCCCCTGAAGCGGCAGCCGCAGGGTTTTCGGAGTTCGAACGCGGTCGGCCCACCTTGCGTGCGGCCAGGTGCGGTCGGCGCCCTAAGATGTCGGGCTACACCCTCCGTGTCCCCACCTCTCGATCCCATGACCCTGTCACCGCGACGGATCGCGCGTGGGCTCGCCGCCTACGCGCTGGCCGTCCCTCTCGCCGTTTCTTGTCTCGTTCTCGGAGCGCGCGCGTTCGCCCTCGAAGCTTCGCCGGCCAAGCCCGCGACCGCACGGCAGGCAGCCGTTGCCACGCCCGAAGGGGCGGGGCTCGAGCCCGCGTTGGCGTCGGTCGATGCGGAGAAGATCCGCGCCGACATCGAGTTCGTCGCGAGCCCGGAGCTCGAGGGACGCAACACACCGAGCCGCGGCCTGCGGATTGCAGCGCGCTACATCGCCGCGCGCCTCGAGCGCCTGGGTCTCGAGCCCATGGGGCACGAGGGCTACTTCTTTCAGTATCCGCTCCTGGTGAAGCGCTACGACCGGGAAGCGTCGCGGCTCTCCGTGCAAGGGACGGACGAGCTCGAGCTCGTGTTCGGCGAGGACTTCTTCCTGCACTCGACGCGCGACCTCGTGACGCACGACGTGACGGGCGAGGTGGTCTTCTGTGGGAGCGGCACCAAGGAAGACTTCGAGGGCGTCGAGCTCGCGGGGCGCTGGGCCCTCTGCTTCTTGGACGACGAGGTTTCGATCGCGCGTCGGCGCAAGCTCGCGGAGCGCGCCGAGGCCGTCGGCATCGTCCTGGCCGAGCCTCCGACCCTGGGCGGGTACGTGCTCGAGAAGTACGGCAAGGTGGTCGAATTCGCCGAACGTGGGGCCGTGTCCTATCCATCGGGCGAGGCTTCGAGCGAGCGACGGATCTACCCGCAGATCCTCCTTCCCGCCGAGGCCACGCGACGCGTGTTCGCCGTGGCGCGCGCCCGCGAGCAAGGCCAGGACCCCATGACCTGGCTGCCGAAGAGCGGTACGCCGCTGGGGCTCACGATCCACGAGCAGCGTTCCGCAGGGGGGCTCCAGACGCTCGAGAACGTCTGCGGGCTCCTGCGCGGCCAGGACCCCGAGCTCGCGAAAGAGGTCATCCTCGTGTCGGCGCACTACGACCACGACGGGATCAAGAACGGCGAGATCTATCCGGGCGCGGACGACAACGGCTCGGGGACGACGGGTCTGCTGGCGCTGGCCGAGGCCCTGACGCACTACGAGGGGCTACGGCGTTCGGTGCTCTTCATCTGGGTCTCGGGCGAGGAGAAGGGGCTCTACGGCTCGCGCGCCTGGGCGCAGAATCCGCTCTTGCCGGAGGGGCTGCGGCCCTTCTGCAACGTCAACATCGACATGATCGGGCGCAATGCGCCGGACAAGCTCTTCATCACGCCGAGCCCGGCGCACAAGCACTACAACGGCCTGACTCGCTTCGCCGAGAGCTTCGCACCGCAGGAAGGCTTCCCCGTGCTCGAGTCCGCCGACGAGTTCTACTATCGGTCGGATCACAAGGAGTTCGCCGAGCTCGGCATTCCCGTGGCCTTTCTCTTCAACGGCGTACACGCCGATTACCACCAGCCGACCGACACGACGGACAAGATCGACACGGACAAGATCCGACGGGTCGTGCGTATCGTCGTTCGCATGATCGACGCGCTCCAGGTCGACGACCCTGGTCTCTGAATCCATGAAACGACTCTCTCGCTTGCTCCTGGCGACCGGCTTCGTCCTCGCGACCTCCGGACTGGTCGCCGGCCTCGCGCCCGCCCTCAACGAAGGCTCGAATCCGGAGGCGCTCGAGCGCGGCCTCGACGCGATTCGTGTCCGCGACATCCGCGCCGACATCCAATTCATCGCCTCGGACGAGCTGGCGGGTCGCGACACGCCCAGCGCGGGTCTCAGGATCGCGGCGCGCTTCGTGCGCGCGCGCCTGGATCGGCTGGGCTTCGAGCCGGGCGGCGAGGACGGGAGCTTCTTCCACCGCTACGTGCTCGCGGAGCAAAGGATCGACGAGGCTGCGACCGCGGTCGACATCACGCGGGCGGGCGAGCGCCAGGGGCTCGTCTTCGGCAAGGACTACGCCTTCAGCTCGCGAGGCGTCGGAGAGCTCGACCTCACCGCGAAGGTCGCGTACGCCGGACACGGGCGGGCACAGGAGCTCGAAGACCTCTCGCTCGAAGGCGCCTGGGCGCTGGTCGTGCAGGACGAGAGCGAGGACTGGCGCGAGCGGCAGGACGCGCTGCGGGCGCGCGGCGCGGTCGGCATCTTGATCGTCGGCGATCCGGCCGAGAGCGAGGATCCGATCGGACGTCGGCTGGCCTTCTCCGCGCGCCGGGCGCGGGGCGGGGGACTGCGCGTCGAGGAAAAGAGCGTGCTGTATCCCTCGATGTACCTCTCGCGCGCCGCGCTCTGGACGCTGGTCGGTTCGGAGGAACTCCCGGCGATCGGCACGGTGCTCGACGCCACGCTGCGCGATCGGCGCGCGCGGGTGACCGACGTCGAGCGGCACGAGCTGGAGAACGTGGCCGGCCTCTGGCGCGGCGACGATCCGAAGCTGAAGGACGAGCTCTTGATCGTGTCCGCTCACTACGACCACGTCGGTGCACGCGACGGCAAGATCTACAACGGCGCCGACGACAACGGCTCGGGGACGACCGGATTGCTCGCGCTGGCGCAGGCCCTTGCGGAGTACGGCCCGATGCGACGCTCGGTGTTGCTCTTGTGGGTGTCGGGGGAGGAGAAGGGTCTCCTGGGTTCGTACGCCTGGACGAAGGCACCGGGCCTGCCCGTCGAGTTGCGGCCCGTCCTGGACCTGAACATCGACATGATCGGACGCAACGCCCCGGATTCGCTGCTGATCACGCCCTCCCACGATCATCCGAGCTACAACCAGCTCACGAAGCTGGCGGAGGAGATGGCGCCGAAGGAGGGCTTCGGTCCGTTGGGCAGCGCCGATCAGTACTGGCGCCGCTCGGATCACGTCAACTTCGCCGACAACCTGGGGATCCCGGTCGCCTTCCTCTTCTCCGACGTGCACGAGGACTACCACAAGCCGACCGACACGGCGGACAAGATCGATAACGACAAGATCCGTCGTGTCACGCGAACCGTCCTGCGCATGTTGGACGGCCTGCAGGCCGACGTGCTGGACCTCTGACGGATGGGGTGAGGAGGCCGGTCTCCCGACTGCTGTCACGAGGACGTCGTCCGGGCGCCGGATGAATCCCTATCGGGCTGCGAGTGCGGCCTGAGCGGCGGCGAGCCGTGCGATCGGAACGCGGAAGGGCGAGCAGGAGACATAGTCCAGGCCCAAGCTCTGGCAGAAGGCGATCGAAGCGGGGTCGCCGCCGTGCTCGCCACAGATGCCGAGCTTGATGTCCGGGCGCGTGTCCCGGCCCTCGCGGCCGGCGATTTCCATCAGCCGGCCGACGCCCGCGCGGTCCAGGCGCGCGAACGGATCGCCGTCGTAGATCTCGTGTTCGATGTAGTCGGGGATGAACTTGCCGCCGTCGTCCCGGCTGATGCCGAAGGTCGTTTGCGTGAGGTCGTTCGTGCCGAAAGAGAAGAATTCCGCGTGGCGAGCGATGTCGGCGGCGAGCAGCGCCGCGCGGGGGAGCTCGATCATCGTCCCGACGAGGTAGGGGAGTCGGAGCTTCTTCGCCCGGAAGACTTCCTCGGCGACCGCGCGGACTTCGGCCTCCTGCAACTCGAGCTCGCGCGCCGAGCCGATGAGCGGGATCATGATCTCGGGCCGCGGCTTCTTTCCGGTCTTCTTCGCGACGTTGCACGCCGCTTCGAAGATCGCGCGGGCCTGCATGCGCGTGATCTCGGGATAGGTGATGCCCAAGCGGCAACCGCGGTGCCCCAGCATGGGGTTGAGTTCCGCGAGCGCGTGCACCTTGTCGGTGATCTTCTTGGTCGAGACGCCGAGCTGTTTCGCGAGTGTGGCCAGGTCCTTCTTGTCGTGGGGCAGGAACTCGTGCAGCGGTGGATCCAGGGTGCGGATCGTCACCGGTCGAGAGCCCATCGCCCGGAAGATGCCCTCGAAGTCCTTGCGCTGCAGTGGGAGGAGTTTCGCGAGCGCGCGCTCGCGCTCTTCGACGGTGTCCGCCAGGATCATCTCGCGAACGGCGTCGATTTTCTGGCCTTCGAAGAACATGTGCTCCGTGCGGCACAGCCCGACGCCTTCAGCCCCGAAGACGAGGGCGGTCGCGCACTGGTCGGGTTGGTCCGCGTTCGTGCGGATGCGCATGGTTCGAACCTCGTCGGACCAACGCATGAGCTTCTTGTAGGCCTCATGGGCCGGCGAGGGCTTCTTCGACTTCCTCTTGGCGAACAAGCGGGCGAGCACTTCCGAGGGACGGGTCGAGACCTGGCCTTCGATGACCTCGCCCGACGTGCCGTCCAGGCTGAGCCAGTCGCCCTCCTTCAGCTTGCGGCCGGCCACGATCATGGTCTTCGCCTTGTGATCGATCGCGAGCTCGCCGGCACCGGCCACGCAGACCTTGCCCATCTGGCGCGCCACGAGGGCGGCGTGGCTGGTCATGCCTCCGCGCGCCGTCAGGATGCCGACGGAGGCCTTCATCCCGCGAATGTCTTCCGGAGACGTCTCGACGCGCACCAGGAGGACCGGTTCCCCGGCGCGCGCGCGCGCCACCGCGCGGTCGGTGGCGAAGACGATACGGCCCGTGGCGGCGCCAGGCCCGGCGTTCAGCCCCTTCGTGAGGATTCGCCCTTCCTTCTTGGCCCGAAGGCGATCGCTCGGATCGAAGATCGGCTGCAGGAGCTGGCTCAGGGCCTCGGGATCGACCCGGCGGATGGCCTCCTCCTTGGTGATGAGCTTCTCGCGCACCATCTCCACGGCGATGCGTACGGCTGCGAACCCGGTGCGCTTGCCGACGCGACACTGCAGCATGTAGAGCTTCTTGTCCTCGATGGTGAACTCGAGGTCCTGCATGTCCCGGTAGTGCTGCTCGAGGAGCTTTTGAATCCGGTTCAGCTCCTTCCAGGCCGCCGGGAGGATGCGAGCGAGGCGGTCGATCGACAGCGGCGTGCGGATCCCGGCGACGACGTCCTCGCCCTGGGCATTCATGAGGAACTCGCCGTAGAAGCGCTTCTCGCCCGTGGCTGGATCGCGCGTGAAGGCGACGCCCGTGCCCGACGTCTCGCCGAGATTGCCGAACACCATCGCGACGATGTTGACGGCGGTTCCCCAGGTGCCGGGGATGTCGTTCATCCGCCGGTAGGCGATGGCGCGCTCGTTGTTCCACGAGCCGAACACGGCGGCGATGGCACCCCAGAGCTGGTCGCGCGGATCCTCCGGGAAGGCGCGCTTCGTTCGGCGCTTGACGATGGCCTTGTACGTTCGGACGAGGGCCTCGAGGTCCTCTGCGGTGAGCCCCGTGTCTTCGCTGACGCCTCGCTCGCGCTTGGCGTGATCGAGTGCCAGGGCGAACGGTCCGAACTCCTCGCCCGGGTCGGGGCCGATTCCGAGCACGACGTCGCCGTACATCTGGACGAAGCGGCGGTAGGCGTCCCAGGCGAAGCGCGGCTGACCCGAGCGGGCCGCGAGCCCGCGCACGGTCGCGTCGTTCAGTCCCAGGTTGAGGACCGTGTCCATCATGCCCGGCATCGACACGCGCGCACCGGAGCGCACGGACACGAGCAAGGGGTTGTCCGCGTCACCGAAGCGTCTGCCCATCTGGCGCTCGAGCTTCGCCAGAGCTGCGTCGACCTGAGCCTCGAGCTCTTTCGGAAAGCTGCCGCCGCCGGCCTCGTAGGCCGCGCAGACCTCGGTCGAGAGCGTGAAGCCCGGCGGAACCGGCAACCCGAGCTGGCACATCTCCGCCAGGTTCGCGCCCTTGCCGCCCAACAGGTTCTTGTCGTCCTTGCTCCCCTCCGCGCGGCCCTGGGAAAAGGCGAAGACGTAGCGCTTCGGGGACTTCGTGGAGGCGCGGCGCGCGCCGGCGCGGGAAGTGGTCGATCGGGGCATGGGGCGGGATCAGGGGGACGGGAGCTCCTTGAGAGCGTCGAGCTTCCATTCGCGCAAGACGCGGACCTCGACGAGATCCGTGAGGGCACCGGTGTAGGGTGCGGGTACGGTCAGGAGCACGAGCTTGGCGTCGTTCGGAAAGGGCCGGACGATCGTGTCGAAGGCGGCGTAGTCGTCGTCCAGGAGGCCGTCCGCGTCGTAGTACTCGTACGCCTCCTCGCGTACGAGGTCGACCTGGAAGCGGTGGCGGGTCCATAGCACCGCGACCTCCGCCTTGATTCGAACCCGGCCGTCGGCGAGTTGCTCGTTGTACAGGACCCGCGCGCGTGCCAGGTGGCGGAACCAGGGCGACTTCTTCAGGAGCTCGTCGCGGAATTCGCGGTAGGCGAGCTCGTTCAGGTCGTGGCGGGCCTTGAAGCCGCGCGAGAGGCAGCGGTACTCGAGCCCCGGCTCGTCGCCCGCCAGGGCGGTGCAGAAGGTCGCGAAGGTCTGGGCGGGCGTGCGATGTCCCACCGCGAGCCAATCCTGGGGCGTCGGCGCCGCCACGCAGCCGGCCGGGACGGACAGGCCGGCGAGCCCGAGGAGCCCGAGCAAGAAGGAGAGTCTCGAGAACCGAAGGGCGCGTGCGAGCGGCATGGGGCGCGAGCATACGGCCGGCCGACGCCCGTGCCAATCGGAGCCGAGCGGACCCGCGGCGGGCGCGGAGCACGTCCCAGCGCCGCCGCACGGCCCTCGGCCACGGCCCCGCGAGGCCGTAGCATGCCGGCCCCAGGACCCGGGAATCCGGCTGCGAGCCGGATTTCGGCCCAGGTCCTGCATGCGAACGGAGACGCGGCGACATGCATGCTTCCATGACGGCTTCCCTCTCCCTTCTGGTGCTCTTGGTCCTTTCCGGCTGCGGCCCGGGTGGGGCGGAGCAGGGCGCGAGCGGCGCCTCGGAGGGGCCTTGGCTGTTCTGTGCCGTCCCCGAGCGGGACTTCGGGACCGTCTGGGAGAGCTCGCTGCTCACGCACACCTTCGAGTTCGAGGTGCGCGGGAGCGAGCCCCTGGTCGTGGCCGGCGTGCACCAGGACTGCGGCTGCACCGCGGCCGACCTGACCGTCCTCGGCGCCGGGGGCCCGACCCCGCTCGAGTTCGAGCGACCGCTCGCGCCCGGAACGCGACTGGCCCTGTCGGTCGAGTACGCGACGCGCGGACGACGCGGCCCGAGCCCGCGCGAGGTGCAGATCTTCTGCAACGAGCCCGATGGCGTCGCCAGCGTCCGGCTCCTGGCGGACATCCGTCCGTGGCTCACGATCGAGCCGGATGGACCGACGCTCTTTCGGGTCGCGCTAGGAGAGGAGTTCACGACGAGCTTTCGCGTGAGCGGAACGACCGGGGAGCCCTTTCGTCTGCGGCACACCGGGCTGGGCGTACCGCCGGAAATCACGGTGACTCCCGTTGCCGCCACGGGCGAGTCCGCGCCGGACGGCCGCGCCGTCGCGTGGGACGTCCAGGTCCACGTGGCGCCGGAGCTCACGCGCGGCCGCCACGCCTTCCCGCTCCTGCTCGAGACCGACGTGCCGAATCCCGCGACGCCCGCCGGGACCCCCTTCGGGATCCAGGGCCAGCTCGGACTGCAGGTCGAAGGGCGCTACGGCGTCCAGCCGGCCTTCCTGGACTTCGGCGTCGTCGGCGCGGCCGAGACCGTGTCGCGGACGGTCCGCGTCGTGCGCAACGCGGCGGTCGAGCCCGGAGTCACGCTGCAAGCCCCCGAAGCACGCCTCGAAGCCCTGGCGGCGCCCGCCGCGAGCGATGCCGCCCGCAGCGCGAACGAGGGTTCCATGGCGCTTCTGGAAACCGCCCACGTCACCGTCCGGTCCGTGGATACGGCGGACGGCGTGCCGGCCTGGGACGTCTCGGTCCTCTTGGACGGCCTGGCCGAGCCGGTGCCCGCCCGCTTCGTCGCCCGTCTCGTGCTCGCGACCGGCGACCCGGACGAAGCGCTCCTCACCATCCCGATCAGCGGCGCGCGCCGCTGACACGACCTTGATCTCGACCGTGAACACGACCCTTCTCGAGCCCCACGCCGTCGGAGCGCCCGCAACCCTGCGGGCGTCGCGACGCGCGGCAGGGGTGCTTCGCGAAGGTCGGCGCGAGCCGAAGTCCCGGCCTGCTTGGCCTTTGGGGCATCTCGCGTGCCTGTTCACGAACCCTCCGGGCTAGAATCGCCCGCCACAATTCGGACATGGAGAACGACCCGATGAATGCCCCCGCTTCCACCTTCCGCCCCGATCGCCACCCCGATCGTCGCATCCACCCCACGGGGGCCTCGCTCCTGGCCGCAGCCGGCCTGCTCTTGGCCGTGGCCTGCGCCCCGTCCGAGGACGGCGCGGCCGGCTCCGCCACGTCCACGACGACCGCGGATGCTCCGGACCCGGCGACCCGCAAGAAGGGCACCGCCGAGAGCCCCAACTACCTGGATACGGGCGTCGATCTCTCGGCCCTGGACAAGGCTTCGAAGAAGATCTCCTCGGAGGCCGTCAGCTACGGTGCCGAGGCGCCGGAGCCCGGGGGAGCCGAGCTCGCGAACAACGTCGAGATCCGCCTCCTCGAGGGGGATCGCTCCCACAACTTCGGTGACGTGCTGCAGGGCCGCAAGGCGACCCACACGTTCCGCCTGGAGGTTGCCGGAGAGGACGACCTCGTGCTCTCGCGCCTGAAGCCTTCGTGCGGCTGCACGCTGGCGGACATGGTCCTGTTGGCAGACGACGGAGAGCGCTCGGTGTACACGGTCGGCGAGGCCATTCCGCCGGGGACGAAGTTCGAGATCGAGGCTTCCCTGAAGACCGACGGTCGTTCCGGCGAGATGTCCTCGAACATCGCGCTCTACTCGAACGTGCCCGAAGGTGTCATGCACCTGAACCTGAAGGCCAACGTCACGCCGATCCTCGTGGTCGAGCCCGAGAACATCCTCAACTTCTCCCGCATCACGACGGCGGACGTCGTCGATGGCGAGATGCGGATCAAAAGCGACATCCTAGAACCCTTCAAGCTCTCACTCGACGAGCAATTCCTGGTCGAGCCGCTGCAGGTCGCGCTCGAGCCGGTCGCCCCGAACGAAGAGGGCAAGTCGACCGAGTGGCTGGCGAAGATCACGCTCGGTCCGAAGTGTCCCGAAGGGATGCGCAACTACCCGATCCTGTTCAAGAGCGACGTGCCGGTTCCGGATCCGAAGACACCGGGCAAGGACGGCGAGGTCCCGACCTACGAGGTGCGCTCCTTCGTCCAAGCCCAGGTCACCGGCCTGGTCAGTGCGACGCCGAACTTCGTGTCCTTCGGGATGGTGCGCCCGGGTCAAGAGACCGAGCGCTTCGTTCTGATCCGTGCCCACGACGACTATGTGATCCCGGCCGACGTGCCGGTTCGGATCGAAGGTCTGCGCGGAGACGAGTTCCAGTACCCGGACGCCATCTCGTACTCGGTCGAGCCGGCGGAAGAGGACAAGAACATCAAGCTCACCATCAAGCTGCTCGGCTTGCCCGACGACCTGAACGGCTCCTTCGGTGGAATCGTCAAGATCGACGTCGGCCACCCCGACAAGGAGCAGCTCGACGTGCGCTTCTCCGGAGTCTGCCGCCAGGGCCTGCCGCCGCAGGCCACCCCCAACACCCAGCAGGGTGCCCAGTCCCCCGCGGACCACAACCACGACCACGACCACTAGTGCGCTCTAGGGAAGAGGGGGACGGCATGACGTCCGTCGCGCTCGCTCGTTCGGAATCCACCAGGGAGACTCGGTGAGCGGGAGCTTCGGCGACCTTCTCCTGAAGGCAGGGCTCGTCTCGGAAGCGCAACTGCGCGAGGGACGGGCCCAGCAGCGCAACAAGGGCGTCCGCATCGGCGAGGCGCTCTTGCAGTTGGGGCACATCGACGAGCGGGGCTTGACCCGCGCCCTCGCCAAGCAGCAGGGCCTGCCCTTCGTCGACCTCGGCAAGGGCAAGATCGCCGCCGCCGTCCTGGAGCGCGTGCCGGCCGAGTTCGCGCTCGAGCAGGGCGTCATGCCGGTGATGGAGAAGGGAGGTCGCCTGATCGTCGCGATCGACGATCACTTGAAGCGGCTGGTGGCCGACCAGCTGTCCTTCATGATCGGGAGCGAGGTCGCCTGCGCCCTGGCGATGCCCAGCGCTCTGAAAGAGGCCCTCGAGCGCTACTACGGCGCCCGCAAGGAGGACACCGTCGCGGCTTCGATGGGGGCCGAGGACGGAGACGCGTCCGACGCGCCGATCGTCCGACTCGTGACGCGCATGTTCAAGGAGGCCCTCGACCTGCGGGCCTCCGACATCCACGTCGAGCCGATGGGCAGCGTCCTGCGCATTCGCTATCGGATCGACGGTGTTCTGCGCGAGGTGGCCGAGCACCCGCTGCACCTCGCCGCGCCCCTGATCAGCCGCTTGAAGATCATGGGCAGCATGGACATCGCCGAGAAGCGCAAGCCCCAGGACGGGCGGATCGGCATCCGGATCGACGGACGCGACGTCGACGTGCGCGCCTCGATCCTGCCTTCGAATCACGGCGAGTCGATCGTGCTGCGGCTTCTGGACCGTTCGGCGAACCTCTTGCACCTCTCCGACCTCGGGTTCGAGGCCGAGGACTACCGCTGGTTCCAGAAGCTGATCGAGCGGCCCCACGGCATCGTGCTCGTCACCGGGCCGACCGGCTCGGGCAAGACGACCTCGCTGTATGCCGCTTTGAGCGAGCTGAACCGGCCCGACGTGAAGATCATCACGGCCGAGGACCCGGTCGAATACCACCTGGCGGGCATCAACCAGGTCCAGGTCAACACGCGCATCGGTTTGACCTTCGCCAGGATCCTGAAAGCCATGCTGCGCGCGGCGCCCAACATCATCCTGGTCGGCGAGATCCGCGACTACGAGACGGCCGAGGTGGCGATCCAAGCCGCGCTGACCGGTCACCTGGTTTTCTCGACCTTGCACACGAACGATGCGCCGAGCGCGATCACCCGCCTGCAAGACATGGGCGTGCAACCGTTCCTCGTCTCGAGCGCGATCCAGGGTGTCATCGCCCAGCGCCTCGTCCGTCGGCTCTGCAAGGAGTGCGCGGAGGAATATCGTCCCGACGAAGCCGAGATCCGCTTTCTGGGGCTCGATCCGAAGAGCTTCACCGACCAGACGTTTCGGCGCCCGAAGGGTTGCCGGGTCTGCGAGGGGGCGGGCTACCGTGGCCGGCTCGGGCTCTTCGAGCTCTTCGAGATGGACACGGACTTGCGCGACCTCACCTTCCGGGGGGCGTCCCTCGACAAGATCCGCGACCTGGCCCTCTCGACGGGCAAGCTGCAGCCGATCCTCGTTTCCGGCGCACGCAAGGTGCTGGCCGGGCAGACGAGCGTGACCGAGATCCTGCGGGTTACCCGCGCCGCCGCGACCGAATAGTCCGAGACCGAAGAGGAGAATCCCGTGGACGCGCACGCACTCATGAGCGAGGCCATCCGGCAAGGTGCCTCGGACCTCCACATCAATCCCGGCCGCCGTCCGGTCATCCGTGTGAACGGCGACCTCGTCGACCTGGAGGCGGCGGAGCCCCTGACGGACGAAGCAAGCCTTGCACTGTGCCGCTCGATCACCGATGAGAAGCACTGGCGCGAGCTGGACGAGATCGGGACGACCGACTTCGGTATCGCCCACGAGGGCGGCAACCGCTTTCGGGTCAACGTGATGAAGCAGCGCGGTCGCATCTCGGCCGTCCTGCGGCTGATTCCGTCGAAGCTGCTCGGCTTCGAGAAGATCGGGTTGCCGGCGGCCTGTGTCGACATCCTGAAGCGCCCGCGCGGCCTCATCTTGGTCACGGGGCCGACCGGTTCCGGCAAGACGACGACGCTGGCTTCGATGATCGACTGGATCAACAAGAACCAGGATCGCCACGTCGTCACGATCGAGGATCCGGTCGAGTACTTCCACGGCCACGGTCGCGGACTGATCACCCAGCGTGAGATCGGTGCCGACGTGCCCAACTTCGCCGAGGCGATGCGGCGCGTGCTGCGGCAGGACCCGGACGTGATCCTCCTGGGCGAGATGCGCGACCTGGAGACGATCTCCGCCGCGATCACGGCGGCGGAGACCGGTCACCTGGTCTTCGGCACTCTCCACACGACCGGCAGCGCCCGGACCGTGGACCGAATCATCGACGCCTTCCCGGCCAACCAACAGGAACAGATCCGGGCCCAACTGTCCGTTTCGATCGTCTCCGTGATCTCGCAGGTGCTTCTGCCGACGAAGGAGGGGGCGGGTCGCGTCGCGGCCTTCGAGGTGATGCTGATGAACAGCGCCGTCGCGAACCTGATCCGTAAGAACGAGACGAACAAGATCCAGTCGACGATCCAGACCTCGAAGCGTCACGGCATGGTGACCCTCGACGACTTCCTGTACGACCTGGTGCAGCGCGACGCGATCTCGAAGGAGGTCGCGCTCGGCGCCGCCCAGGATCGACGCGACCTGGAAACGAGGCTTTGAGGCATGGCTGAGAACGCAGGGCGCAGCGGCGGCCGCCGCTTGCTCGGTCAGATCCTCAAGGATCGCGGCGTCCTACGGGAAGGCCAGGTCCAGGAGGCGCTGTCGGAGCAACGCAAGCACGGGGGACTCATCGGCCAACACCTCGTCGACCTCGGGCACGCGACGGCGGGTGACATCGCACTCGCGCTGGCCGAGCAATCCGGCATGGAGACGGTCGATCTGGCCAGCCAGGAGCCGCAGGCCGATGCGCTCGCTCTGATCGACTCGAGCACGGCGCACACGTTTCGCGTGCTTCCGCTCGCGGTGCGGGCCGGCAAGCTGATCGTCGCCATCGGAGATCCTCTGAACAGCGCCGTGCTGGAGGACCTCGCCTTCAGCACGGGGATGGAGATCCAGGGTGCGGTCGGCGACGCGGAGCTGCTCGTCGCCAAGGTCAAGGAGCACTACGGCGAAGAGGCCTCGATCGCCGATGCGATCGCCGAGGCCGCCCGTGCCGCGAAGGGCAGCGACGCGGAGTCCGCCGCGCAGAGTGCGCCGGTCGTTCGGCTCTTGAACTCGATCCTGCACCGCGCGATCCAGGATCGGGCGAGCGACGTACACCTCGAGGTCTTCCCCGAAGAGCTGCGCATCCGCTATCGCGTCGACGGCGCGCTCTACGAAGTCGAAGCGCCGCCGGCACACTTGGCGGCGCCGCTGGTCGCACGCATCAAGGTGATGAGCGACCTCGACATCGCGGAAACGAAGCTGCCCCAGGACGGGCGCATTTCGCTCTCGATCGACGGGCGTCCCGTCGATCTGCGCGTCGCGACGATCCCCGGCATAGCGGGTGAGGGCTGCGTGCTGCGCGTGCTCGATCGCAGTTCCGTTTCGCTCGATCTGGCCGCGCTGGGCCTGCTGCCCGACGAGGCGGAGGCGCTGACCGCCTTCACGAAGCTTCCGCACGGCATCGTGCTCGTCACCGGCCCGACGGGCTCGGGCAAGACGACGACGCTCTATGCGATGCTGAACGAAGCGAATCAGCCGGACATCAAGATCATCACGGTCGAGGACCCCGTCGAGTACGACATCGACGGCATCATCCAGATTCCGATCAACGACGACATCGGCGTGACCTATCCGGCGGTGCTGCGGACGGTCTTGCGCCAGGACCCGGACAAGATCCTGGTCGGGGAGATTCGGGACCGCGAGACGGCGCAGGTCGCGATCGAGGCCAGCCTGACGGGGCACACGGTCTTCGCGACGGTCCACACGAACGACGCGCCCAGCGCGATCACGCGGATGGTCGACATGGGCGTCGAGCCGTTCTTGATCACCGCGACGCTCGAGGCGGTCGTGGCCCAGCGGCTGGTGCGCCGCATCTGCATGGAGTGCAAGAGCTCGTTCGTGCCCGACGACGAGCTCCTGCAGGAGCTCGGTCCGGCGGGCGAAGGGCTGAAGGGCGTGACGCTCCACTACGGCAAGGGCTGCGACGCCTGCTTCCACACCGGCTACCGCGGGCGGACCGCGATCATCGAGATCATGCCCGTGGACGACGACCTGCGGCGGCGCGTGGTCGAAGGCTGCTCGACGGCGGAGATCCGCCGCTACGCCCAGGCCATCGGCATGCGGACGCTGCGGGAGAGCGGCCTGCGCGCGGTGCGCGAGGGGACGACGACGATCGAGGAGATCATGCGGGAGACGATGGGCTCGTGGTGAGGCCCGCGGACGCCCGGTGACCGGGGCGCTCGGGTGGGGTAGAGGCTGCTCTCCTACTTTTCACTCGGCTCCGTAGGGCCACTTGCATCCGTTCGGCGGTCCACGCGCTCGGCGGGCGCTCCGTCCGCGGACGAGCGCTCTGCCGCGGAACGCGACGGAACCCGTGACGGGGGCCGAGGCCCGAGCTAGGCTTCCCCGCCACCCCATGGCCAAGCGCATCCAACGAACCGTCGCCAAGCGTCGCCCGCAAGCCTCTTCCTCGGGAGCCGGGAGCTCCGGGGGACAACGCGCCGGAGGCAAGAAGCGACCCGGAAAGCGCGTCTCGGACCAGGTCGTCAACGACTTCACGGTCCAGCTCGGCACGCTGTCCGCGGCGGGCATTCCGATCGTCCGGGCGCTCTCCATCCTCGAAGGACAAGCACGCCCTGGGCCGTTCAAGAACGTGCTCGGGGAGCTGGTCGAGGACGTGTCCGCGGGCACCCCGATGTCGGAGGCGATGGCGAAGCACGAACGTGTCTTCGACCGCCTCTATTCCGCGATGGTCCGCGCCGGGGAGGCGGGCGGAGTCCTGGACAAGGTGCTCGGACGCCTGGCGACGTATCGCGAGCGGATCGCCGAGATCCGGTCCAAGGTCGTCGGTGCGCTGATCTACCCGCTCGTGATCGTCGTCGTCGCGGTCACGGTCGTCTCGGCCGTGATCGTGCTGGTCATCCCGCGCTTCCAGCAGATCTTCGATTCGTTCGACATCGAGCTACCGGCCATCACGCTGATCCTGCTGAACCTGTCGGATTTCGTCGTGAAGTACTGGTACGCGGTCTTCGGCCTTCCGGTGGCGCTCTTCCTCTTGCATGGATTCCTCATGCGCAAGGGGGGAGCCTATCGCTACCGCATGCACGCGCTCATCTTGAAGGTGCCGCTCTTGGGGTCCGTGTTGCGCCAGTCGCTCATCGCCGGCTTCTCGCGCACCTTTGGCACCTTGCTGCAAGCAGGTGTCCCGCACCTCGACGCGCTGGGCATCGTGCGCGACACGAGCGGCAACGAGGTCCTGATCGACGCGGTCGAGGACATCCGACGCACGGTCCGGGAGGGCGAGGGAATCGCGCGCCCCATGGAAGAGACCGGTGCCTTCGACGATCTCGTCTGCAACATGGTCGACGTCGGCGAGCAGACGGGCGAGCTCGATCACATGCTCGTGCGCGTGGCCGACGCTTACGAGAAGCAGGTCGACCGCAAGATCGACGCCCTGTTCAAGGTTCTCGAGCCTCTGCTCTTGATCCTGATGGCGATCTTCGTCGGCTTCATCGTGATCGCGTTGTTCCTGCCCCTCATGAAGATCATGGGGACGCTCAACGCCCCCTAGAAGCCAGTTGAACGAGTCATTCGGCGCCAGGACGATGTCCTCCACTGCGGTGCGGTACCAAGAAGCTTCGTCGAGTCCACGGATTCGCGGATGCCGGCCCCCCGGCCTCCGAGCACTTCTTCAGCGGACTCCTGGACGGCCCGCAGGGCTACGATGAGCGACCGTGGACCCGTACCCCATTCCGTGAACGAGACGAGAGACCTCGAGCCCGAACCCACGACCGGCGAGAAGCCTCCAGGTCGAGGGGTCGCCCGCTTCGACGCGAAGGCGCGGTCCGGCACATCGACGCCGGCCCGTTCGGGTCGGGGCTTCGGCGCGCTGCTGACCCTGCGGATGCGGGTGCTCGTGCTCGTCTTCCTGATCAACGCGCTGATCTTCGGAGCGGGCGGCGTGTTCGCCTTCCGGTTGCGCGTCGAGGAGAACGAGCACTCGATCGGCGATCACACGAAGGAGCTGCTCTACACCTTCCGCACGGCGATCATCCGCGAGGAGAGCGACGTCCACGTGGGCCATATCCTGCGCTGGCCGCATTGGCCGACGCTCGAAGACGCCATCGTCGTCGGAATCTCACGGAGTGAAGCGCGCGAGCTGGCCACGCGCGCGGACATTCGGCCGGCGGGCGTCGTTCTGAACCCGCTCGGTCGCGAGCATCGCCGCCCCGACTTCGACCTCGACGCGGCCCTTGCGGGCATCCTGACCGCCGTCGCCGACGACCGGGCCGTGAACGCGATCGCGGGCGGTCGCGTCGAGCCGATCGAGGGTCCGAACGGGACCTGGGGCGCGCTGTGGTACCGGACGAAGGGAGTCGATCGGTCGGATCTCGTCTTCGAGTTCTTGCCCTGGTTCCTCCTGTCGACCCTCCTGTTGACCGGAGGGTCCTTCTTCGCCTTGCGGCAGCTCGTGTTGCGTCCGGTCGAGCAGCTGGCGGCCGGAGCCCGCAGCGTGCGCGCCGGCGACTTCTCCGTGCGCTTGAAACCACCGGATCGCACCGATGAGCTGGCCGAACTCGTCCGCTCGTTCAATGCGATGACGAGCACCGTACAGGGCTTCAACGACCGGCTGGCGGAGGAGGTCGCACGCGCGCTCGACCAGGCCCGCAAGGCCGAGGCGGCGGCGATGACCCAGCGCCGCCTGGCGGCCATGGGCGAGCTCGCGGCCGGAATCGCGCACGAGATCAACAACCCGCTGGGGGGGCTACAGAACGCGGTCGAGACCCTGCGACGCGAGGACCTCTCCGCCGCGAAGCGGGCCCAGTACCTCGACCTCTTGCAGCGCGGCCTCGTCCGCATCGGCGAGACCGTGCACCGGCTGCGGCGCTTCACGCCCCGGGCCGCGGAGAACGAGGTGCTCGATCTCGTTCACGTGACGCAAGACGCCATCGATCTCGTGCGGCACCGCGCCCGCCGCCTCTCCGTCGTCGTCGAATGGGAGCCGCCGACCGAGGCCGTGCGGGTGCGCGGCGCTCGCAACGAGATCGGCCAGGCGGTTTTGAACCTGCTCTCGAACGCGTTGGACAGCCTCGAAGAGGGTGGCACGGAGTCGCCACCCCTGCGGATGACCGTTCTCGTCGAGCAGCTCGCGGACGGGGCGCGGCTCATCGTGAGCGACAATGGCCTGGGCGTGGAGCCCGAACGGCTGCACCGGGTCGCGGATCTGTTCTACACGACCAAGGAAGTCGGCAAGGGCACGGGCCTCGGGCTCGCGCTCGTGCACCGGACGATGGCGGCCCTCGGGGGACGCGTCGAGCTCTCGAGCCGGCTCGGGGAGTCGTTCACGGTCGAGCTCGACTTTCCGGACGTCGGGGCGCGGCCGGAAGGGCAAGAGCCGACGGCGGGGGGGCCGGCCTCGTGAGCGAAGCCCCGCTCGGTCTCCTGGGCGTCCTCGGCGTGCTGCTCGTTTTCTCGGGCTTTTTGAGCTCGTCCGAGACGGCTCTGTTCAGCCTCACGCCCTTGCAGAAGCGCTCGGCCGACGTGTCGGTGCGAGAGCTCCTGGGGCGGCCGCGCGCGCTCTTGATCACCATTCTCCTGGGCAATCTCGTCGTCAACCTCCTGTTCTTCGCGTTCGCTGCTCGGCTCGGCACGGCCCACGAGGGCGCGACCGGCGGCTTCGTGGTGGGCTTCGGGGCGTTGATCGCGATCCTGCTCTTCGGAGAGATCCTGCCGAAGACGATCGGCTTGCGCTCACGCGTGCGCGTCGCGCGCTTCTCCGCACCGATTCTGCGCGTGTGCGTGTTCCTCTCGGCACCGGTGCGGACTCCGGTACTCGTTCTGTTGGAGCGCTTCAACACGCTGATCACAAGCTGGATCGGCGAGGAGAAGCGGCTCACGCCCGAGGTTCTGGCGGCCGTGCTCGAGCGCGGCGCGGAAGAGGGTCTCCTGCTCGACACGGAAGCGGACCTGTTGGCGGAGATCATCGAGCTGACCGAGATCCGCGTCCGTGAGATCATGACCCCGCGGGTCGACGCGCTTTTTCTGGACATCAACACCGAGGACCGTGAAGAGATCCTCAAGACGGCGCTCCAGAGCCACTACCAGTCGTGGCTACCGGTCATCGACGGCACTCCCGATCGTGTGGTCGGACGCGTTCGTATCCGCGACCTCGTCAAGAAGAAGGACCGGCCGACGCGCCAGCTCGTGATGCCGGTCAAGTTCGTGCCCGAGGTCGCGAGCGCACTCGACCTCCTGCGCTCGCTGGACGAGGATCGCACGAACGAGGCCATCGTCGTGGACGAGTGGGGGGGGACGGCGGGCGTCGTCACCTCGGAGGATGTCTTCGAGGAGATCGTCGGCGACCTGCGGACGGAGGGCGAACTGCGTGTTCCGGCGGCGGTGCCGTTGGGCGAGGGGCGCTTCCGCGTGGCCGGTAGCCTCTCGATCCGGGACTGGAACGAGCGCTTCGGGCTCGCCGTCGTCCCGATGGAATTCGAGACCGTCGGGGGCTTCGTCACGGCCTTGCTGGGGCGCATTCCGCGCGCGGGCGACCGCGTGCGCGTCGAGAATCTTCTGCTGGAGGTCAACGAAGTTCGAGGCCGGCGCGTCGTGACGGTCGACCTGCGCGTCGAGGATGCGAGCAAGGACGGCGGCGACAAGACCGAGCGACCGGAACGGAGGGGCGCATGAGCATCGAACTCGCGCTTCTCTCGTTCGTCGTCTTGCTGCTGCTCTCGGCGATCTTCTCGGGCAGCGAGACCGGGGTCTATTCGCTCTCTCGCGCGCGTCTCGAGTCGGAGGTGCGTCAGGGCAGCCGCGCTGCCCGCCTCTTGTCGTCGGTGTTGCGCGACGACACCGCGATCCTGATCACGCTCCTGATCGGCAACAACCTGATGCTCGAACTCGCGACGCACTTGGCCGAGCACCAGGTGGACGGTGTCGAGGGCCTGCCGCCTTGGGCTCACGAGGTCGTGATCACGCTGGTCCTGACGCCGCTCGTGTTCCTCTTCGGTGAGCTCTTCCCGAAAGACGCCTTCCGTCGCCGACCCCACCTCCTGCTCGGGATCTGTGCGCCACTGCTTTCGTTCGTCCGGATCTTGTTCCTGCCCTTGTCCTGGCCGCTCGTCCGGTTGTCCCGCGTGCTCGAGCGCATGCTGGGTGTGCGCGAGAGCGAGTTCACGCGCGCGCTCGGACGCGAAGAGGTGTTCGACATCCTCGAAGAGGGGACGCGCGCAGGCGCGCTCGCTCCGCACGCGGAAGCGCTGGCGCGCAACGTGCTCATCATGCGCGAGACGCCCGTCTCGGAGGTCATGATCCCCTGGGGGCGGGTCGAGTCGATCGACCTCGACGCCGAGGAGCACGAGGTCAGCCGTGCGATCGACGCTTCGGATTTCACGCGCTTGCCGGTGCTCTCGTCGCGCTCTGGCGAGCGACGAGTGGAGGGCTACCTCTACCAGCTCGACGTGTACCGGGCGGCCGCTGCGCAGGGAGGCACCGCGGCGTCCGACGTCCTCGCGGCGCTGCGCGTCCTTCCGAACCTGCCCCCTGACCTGCCGGTGGATCGCGCCCTGGGACGTCTGCGCCTGTCCGGGCAGCGCGTCGCGCTCGTGGGGACGCCAGAGAGCCCGCTGGGGCTGGCGACCGTCATGGACCTCGTCACGCGCATCTCGAGCGACCTGGGAGCCGTGGGCAGCAAAAAGGCCGGTCTGGCCGCAACCTCTCGACGTGGCTAGGATAAGCGCCGTTCGGAGAGGAGTTCGACCCATGCAGACAACGACCCAATCAGACGGACCGGGCTGGATCCTCGTCGCGGGGCTCGTGCTCGTCGCCTTTGCCGCCCTCAACACGCCCGAGGCGCGCCAGACCGACCCCGGCAACCAGGTGAACGAACGTTCGGTCAGCCTGCCGGCCTACGCGACCGCCGATTCCAACGGTTCGATGATCGCCGTAACCGGCATCGACGTGACCGGCAGCTCGATCCTCTATCTCATCGACACGGAGCGAAAGCACCTGTCCGTCTACCAGGCCCAAGGCGGCACGGGTAGCACGATGAACGTGAAGTGGGTCGGCGCCCGGCGTCTCGACCTCGATTTTCAGGTCGAGGGCTACAACGACGATTCCGAATACTCCTACAAGGAGCTCGAGGGCAAGTTCGAGAGCTCCGGCAGTGCCATCCCTCCCAAGTGACCCCCCTGCGCGACCCCGCCAAGACTCCCGGAGAACGTATCCGTGGCTGAAAACGAAGAGTTCTACAATTTCGACCAAGCCCTCGACGAGCTGCGCCTGCGCGAGGAAGAGCTGAAGCGGCTCGTCTCCGAGGGTGAAATCCGTGCCTTCCGCGAAGGGGAGACGATGAAGTTGCGTCGCTCCGACGTCGAAAGCTTGAAGAACGAGCTCTTGGGCGGCGAGGTCGTCGACCTCGGTGCCGGCGGAGAAGAGCTGGTCTTCGAGGACGACGACGATCTCGAGGAAGCCGGCATGGCAACCGAGGAGATCTCGGACATGGACACGCTGCTCGAGGACGACGTCGAGGACGTCGGTGAGATCGATCTCGACGACGAGGACGACGACATCGTGGCCGCGACCCCCGTCCGCCGCAGCGCCGTCGCGACGGCCCAGGCCGAGGAGCAGGAAGAGGGCATGGGCATCCGGCTCGCGATGATCGCGACCTCGGTCGTCCTGCTGCTGGCGCTCCCGATCGCGACGTCCCTCAGTTCCGGGACCGCCAGCGACATCGCCAAGTCGATCGCCGGGCTCTTCGGCAACTCGATCGAGTAGAAGAGCGCTAGCCGACACTTCGGGCCCGCGGCGCCCGCCCCAGGGGCGGAGCCGCGGGCCCTTTGCATGTCGGGGCGTGTCGGGGTCCCGGGGTCGGGGCTCCGGTCGAAGGCCTCGCGACCGTCGGGAAGGCCGCGGGGATTCGCCTCGGGACTTGCTCCCGCGGGTGCGAATCGTTCCTCTATGGCCTCTCCGTCGGAACGACCTCCGAGAACCCAGGTATCAGGGATGCAGCTCGACACTCACGAAATTCACACCACCGTCCGTCCTCGGAACCTCGCCGCGCTCGCCCAGGGCCTGCTCGGGCTGGTCGCCTTGCTCGCGCTCTCGTCCTGCGTCAGTCAGGCGCGCTACAACGAAGCCCTGGAGAACATGAAGTTCTACCAGCGCGGCTTTCACGACATGGAATCGGCGATCGGTCCGCTCGAAGCCGAGAACGAACTCCTGCGCGGTGAGCTCGCGCTCGCCCAAGACGGCGTGCCGATCGAGGCCGTGTCCACGCGCGAGATCGATGCCCGGATGGCCGAGCTCGAACGCATGGCCAAGAGTCTCGGCGGAGCGCCGGGTGAGGTCACCGTGCTCACCGTCGAAGGTGGCTACGGCCTGCGACTCGAGGACTCCGTCCTGTTCGAGACCGGCTCGACCGAGCTCGGCTCGGGCGGCAAGGAGGTCTTGGTCAAGATGGCGCGCGAGATCAACCTGAAGCCGTACGAGAAGATCTGGGTGCGCGGACATACGGATGCCGTCCCGATCGTAAAGCCGGAAACGCGCGCGCGCTTTCCGTACGGCAACCTGCAGCTCTCCGCCTTGCGCGCCCTGGTCGTGGCGGATCAGCTGATCGCGGCGGGCGGACTGGATCCCAAGCGCGTCGTCGTGGCCGGCTTCGGTCCGAACGAACCGGTCGCGACCAACGCGTCGCCGGATGGCAAGCGCAAGAACCGCCGCGTCGAGATCTTCGTCATCGAAGACGAAGACCGCGCCAGCGGTGCCGGAGACTGAACGTCTCCCGGCTCGTGAGGTGAGATCGCACGGGGGCACGTTCGGCGGGGCGCACGCCTGCGTCCTGTTCGTCCTGCTCGCCGCCGCCTGTTCGCGGGCCGAGGGTCCGGAGCGAGCGCTGCATCAGCTCGAAGGCTTGAGCTTCGTTCCTGCCGGGCGCTGCAGGATCCTCGAGCTGTACGTCGACCACGCGAACTGCACGATCAACGAGCCGATCCTGGTCGATCGCTACGAGGTGACGCGCGCCACCTGGCAGGCCTATTTCCCCGAGCGAGTCCTGGGCGCTGGGGCCTTCGACGGCCACCCGCTCGCGCGCATCGACGACGCGACCCTGTACTGGCCGGCCTTTCTCGACTACGCCGAGGCGGTCGAGCTGGCGGAGCGGCGTGGTCTGCGGCTCTTGACCGCGCAGGAGTGGATCCACATCGCCGTGGCTCGGACCGGGCTGCGCTACCCATGGGGCTACGCCCAGGACTCGCTTGCGAACACGGCCGAGCTCCACAACGAGGCCCCGACGCCGGTCGGCACCTTCGAGAACGGGCGCAGCCGCTTCTTCGGTTGCTACGACCTCGTCGGTAACGTCTGGGAGTGGGTCGACGGACGGACTCAGGGCTACACGACGGATCCGACCGTGCTCGATGCGGTGAACGAGGTCGAGGGAGACGCCTACGCGACCATTTTCGGTGGTTCGTTCCGCTCGAGCCTGCAGCCGACCTTCCGCGCCCTGCGAGACAAGGACGGCTACGTGTACTTGCGATTCCACTGCCGGACGAAGGACAAGCGCACGGAGTCGCCCGACATCGGCGTGCGGCACGCGGTCGACGCGCGCACCTACCTGCGACGGCAGGCGGCGCTGTGGGGCGGTGCCGAGCGGGCTGAGGCCCGCGTGCGCGCGGTGGGGAAGCGTTGGCGCGAGGAATCGGGCCTCGAATCGGTCACCCCGTTCCTCGAAGGGCTCGCAGCCGAGGAGGGGGTCCCCCCGGCCCTGCGCTGGCTCGCCCAGGGTGTCGAGCCGCGGGGGGGAGCCAGGTGACGGGCGACGTGCGTCGTCCTCCCTGGAGCGAGTTTCGTGCTGCTCTCGAGCGCGTCGGTTTCCGGCCGACGAAGGCCCGGGGCCAGAACTTCCTCCTGGACGAGAACCTGGTGCGCGCCCTGGTCAAGGACAGTGGCATCCGGGCGGGGGATCGTGTGCTCGAGATCGGTGCCGGCTGCGGATTCTTGAGCTTGCAGCTGGCCGCCTCCGGCGTGGAGCTCCTGTGCGTCGAGATCGACGCGCGGCTCGCGGCGGTCGCGCGCGAGCTCGTCGGCGAGAGTTCGGGTGTGCGCTTTCTCGTGACCGACGCCTTGGCGAACAAGCACGCCTTGGCGCCCGCGCTCACGCGCGAGCTCGAGGCCTGGGACGAGCCCTGGCACGTGGTCGCGAACCTGCCCTATTCGATCTCGGGACCGGTGACGCTCTTGCTCTCGCGCCTCGCTCGCCCCCCGCAGAGCCTGTCGCTCCTCCTGCAGCGCGAGGTCGCGGAGCGCTTCTGCGCGCAGCCGGGCGAGGCGGCCTGGGGTGGCCTCTCGGCCAAGCTCGCCTACGGCTACAGGGCGCGCCTCGGCCGGCGCGTGCCGGCCTCCGCCTTCTGGCCCCGTCCCCGGGTCGAGAGCCAGGTCGCCCGGCTCGAGCGCACGAGCCCGCCGGAGGTCGCCTGGGAGGCCTTCGAGCAGCTGACGAACCTCCTGTTTCGTCACCGCCGTCGCAGCCTCGGGCGCGCCCTCGGGGAGCTCGTGGGGCGCGAGCGGGCCGCGGACGAGCTGGCGACGGCCGGGATCGAGGGCCGACGACGGGCGGAGACCCTGGAGCTGTCCGAGCTCGCCGGCCTGGCCCGGAACCTGGCGCCCGAACTGGTCCGGGCCGATACACTGGGCAGAGGCGGCCCGAACGCGTCCTGAAGGGGGCCAATCGTCTCCCGAGAACGTGCTCGGGAGGCGCGGGCAGGCCCAGACGGCCTGGCCGGGCTAGCCTGAGGGGGGAGCGTCGCTAGCCTCTCGGAGGCAGGATGGCCTTTTTCATCCCCCCGACTTGTATCTCGGTCCCAGCGTGTTAGGTTTCGAGGCTGAGGCATTGCGGAAGCGAACCGACGGAAGAGGCGGGCCCCGATCGCGCACGGGCGGCCAGCGTCTTCGCTCCGAGCCCCGGTCCAAGGCAGAGTCGACCCCCTCTCCCCACTCGTCCGGCGTTTCTTTCGGAGGGCACCCCAAGTGCGGCCCCCGATCGATCCTCCCCCCGTGACGGGATCGGGTGGCCGAGCCCCTCGAGTTCGCTAGCTCTACCCGCCGCCTCCCGCCGGACGCCCGATCTCCCCGGATCGAAGGGCCCCGGCGAGGGATCCGGGCAGGCTGCGCCTCGGGATCGCTCTGCTGCTTCCCCGCACCCGCCAACGCCTTGACCCGAACTCCCCGCCTCGCAGACCGGCCGGCGTGGGGCCCCATCCCTTGGACGATTTCGAGTTTCGACAACTCGTCGAACGCATCAAGCTCCACACGCCCATCGAAGAGGTGGTCGGCGAGCGCGTCTCTGATTTGAAGAAGCGGGGCGCCTACCACTGGGCGCGCTGTCCCTTCCATGAGGAGAAGACCCCGTCCTTCGCGGTCCACGCGGGGCGTGGGACCTGGCGTTGCTACGGGGCCTGTGGCGAAGGGGGGGACGTGATCCGGTTCGTCGAGCGTTTCGAGGGCCTGACCTTCATGGACGCCCTGCGGATCCTGGCCCAGGCGGCCGGGATCGAGCTGCCGACCCGCGTCCCGCGCCGCGGAGCGGCGGCGAGCGCGCAGGCCGAGGGCGAGGCCGAGGACCGCTACGACATCCTGCGCCGAGCGGTCAAGCTCTACCGCGATCGTCTCCAGGGGTCCGCCGGCGCCACGGCCCGCGCCTACCTGCTCGGACGCGGCTTGCGGGAGGAGACCTGGCAGTCCTTCGAGCTGGGTTGGGCCCCGGAGGGCAATCTGCTCGTCGGTGCTGCGACCGAGAGCGGGGTCACCGTCGATCGCCTGGTCGAGGTCGGGTTGGCCCGCCGCGGCGAGGACGGGCGCGCCTACGACTTCTTCCGCTCCCGCCTCATGATCCCGATCCGCGATCGGGTCGGACGCACGGTCGGATTCGGCGGCCGGGTCCTGCCCGGCGACGAGCGCAAGACCGGCAAGTACGTGAACACGCCCGAGACGCCCCTGTTCCACAAGGGGCGCACGATCTACGCCCTGGACCGCGCGCTGCCGCACGTGCGGCGCTCGAAGCGCATCGTCTTGATGGAGGGCTACACGGACGTCCTGGCGGCGCACCAGGAGGGTCTGAACGACGTCGCCGCGATTCTGGGCACCTCGACCACGAGCGATCACGCCGAGCTCGTGCGCCGCAGCGGCGCCGAGCGTGTGACGCTCGTTTTCGACGGCGACGAGGCCGGTCGCCAGGCCTGCACCCGCGCCCTGCGAGGGCTGCTCGGCCTGGGCCTCGTGCTCGACGTCGTGCGCGTGCCCGAAGGACGTGATCCGGGCGACTGGTTGCTCGAAGCACCGGACGGTGCCGCGACCTTTGCGGCCGCTCTTGACAACGCCCAGGATTGGTTCGAGCTGGCGCTCGAAGACCTCCGCGGGGGCGATCCGGCCGTCGTGGCCCAGGGGCTGGACGAGTTGTTCGAGCTCATCCTCCTCGTTCCCCGTCCGGTCGAACAGGATCTGCGCGTCAGCGCGGTGGCCCGCAGCCTGGGCCTTTCGCTCGACAGCGTGCGGCGCCAGTGGGACGACGTTCGAACCCGTGCGCTGCGACAAAGCGGGCGCAGCGAGCAGACCCGTCGCGTGCGCTCGGCCGATCCGCGCAACCTGGCGGCAGCCGCTCCCGAAGACGAGGGCCCGTTGCCGGTGCCGCCGGACGAAGTCGTGCCCGTGCCCGCACCGGTGCGCGCCGCCTACCGTGCGCTGCTCGGGGCCTTCCTGGTCGACAACAGCCTGATCGCGCTGTTCCGCGAGCGGCGCGTAGGCTGCCCGCCCGGCGAACTGGCCGTGATCTTCGACGCGGTCCTGGATCTTTACGACCACGGGGACGAAGAGGCCGTCATCGACGCTGGCCTCCTACTCACGAACCTCGCCGACCATCCGGCCCGGATGATCGTCTCCGACCTCGAGGAGCTGGCTCGGACCGCCGAGTCGCCCCTCGTCCTGGCCCAGGACCAGGCTCGCTTCCTGGATCGCATCCACCGCGAGCGCGAACTCGAAGCGCTGCGCGGACGACTCTCCTCCTCCCCACGAACGGAAGACGGGCTGGCTCCGGATCTGCTCCGGAACCTGCACGCACGCCTGCGCGAGGCACGCGTGCAAGAGGCTTGAATCCCGTTTTCCAAACCTGACGAAACGCAAGCGATTCCCCATGGCCGACAAACTCGAACAGACCATCGAGGTCCTGGTCGAAGAAGGGGCCCGCAAGGGTTACCTCTCCTACGGCGAGATCAACACGCTGCTCGAAGACCAGTTCGTTCCGCCGGAACGAATGGACCAGATCTTCATGACCCTGGAGGACCAGGGGATCGAGGTCGTCGACGACAGCGACGGCGAAGAGGGCACACCTCTCGTCGCGAGCACCGTGACC
The DNA here is from genome assembly GCA_029259595.1 of Planctomycetota bacterium. GTDB lineage: Bacteria > Planctomycetota > UBA1135 > UBA1135 > OFTM43. The sequence continues at coordinate 31,248 of JAJDEW010000115.1, forward strand.
CCCAAGGCGGCCCCCGTGAAGACGGAGACCGCCGCATCGGTGCTCGAGCGGGTCGTGACGCCGGAGCGCATCGACGATCCGGTGCGCATGTACCTCACGCAGATGGGCGAGATCCCGCTTCTCACCCGTCCGGAGGAGATCTATCTGGCGAAGCAGATCGAGATCACCCGCAAGCGCTTCCGCAAGAAGTGCATGGGGTCCGGACTCTGCATGACGGCGGCCCTGCGCACGCTCGACGAGGTCCTGCGAGGTGAGCTGGCCTTCGACCGTACGCTGAAGGTCAACCCCAACCCCAAGCCCGACGATGACCCCAAGATCGTCGAGACCCTGGGCAAGCAGTTCCTGGCGCTGCGGCTGCCGGTCAACGTGAACACGATCCGGCGGCTCTTGGAGGAGATCCGCCAGGAGTACGCCACCTTGGCCGACCCGAAGCTCCCGAAGGCCAAGCGACCGGAGTCCTTGCTCAAGGTGCAGGGCTTGCGGCGCAAGCTCGTGATCCTGATCGAGGAGTGTCACCTCCAGATCAAGAAGGTGCGGCCCTACATCCAGATGCTGCAGGAGCATCACCGCGAGATGCGTTCGATCGAGCGCAAGTTGGCCCAGCTCAAGGGCGCCAAAGCCGGTAGCCAGGCCGCGCGTGAGCTGAAGGAGCGGCTCGAGGAACTCGAGTTGATGGCCCTCGAGCCGGTGCCGCGTCTCAAGCGTCGGGTCGACCAGATCCTCCTGCACTACGAAGAGTACGAAGAAGCGAAGCGTCAGCTCTCGAGCGGCAACCTTCGTCTCGTCGTCTCGATCGCGAAGAAGTATCGCAACCGCGGCCTCTCGTTCCTGGACCTCATCCAGGAAGGCAACACCGGCCTGATGAAGGCGGTGGAGAAGTACGAGTACCGCCGCGGCTACAAGTTCTCGACCTACGCCACGTGGTGGATCCGGCAGGCGATCACCCGCTCGATCGCCGATCAGGCCCGGACCATCCGGATCCCGGTGCACATGATCGAGACGATGAGCAAGCTACGCAACGTCACCAAGCGGCTGGTCCAGCAGAAGGGCCGTGAGCCTTCGGTCGAAGAAGTGGCGGAGGCTTCCGACATCTCGATCGAAGAGGCCAAGCGGGTGATGAAGATCTCGAAGCACCCGATCAGCCTCGACCGGCCGATCGGCGACTCCGAGGACAGCTACTTCGGCGACTTCATCGAAGATGAATCGGCCGAGAGCCCGGTGCAAGCGGCCGGGCACGAGATGCTGCGCGAGCGGATCAACGAGGTCTTGAACACCCTCACCTTCCGGGAGCGCGAGATCATCAAGCTGCGTTATGGCATCGGCGACGGCTACACCTACACGCTCGAAGAGGTGGGGCGGATCTTCCGCGTCACCCGCGAGCGCGTACGCCAGATCGAGGCCAAGGCGGTCCGCAAGCTCCGCCATCCGGTTCGGGCGCGCCAGCTCTCGAGCTTCCTCGACGGTCCGCCGGTCGACGACGGTTCCGCCGAGGACTACGAACTGGAGCGCTGAAGCCCGCCCGGGTGTTGCCCGGGTCCGTGGTTCGCGGCACAGGCCGCGGATCACGGGGGGGCGCCCGGCCCCCCGGGCCCCCGCGTGGGGGCCGGAGGGTCTCCCCGGTCGTCCCGTTCGACCCCGACCGGGGCGCGCCGGACGCCCCTCCCGCGGAAGGCGGCGGGGTGCCGGCGAGCGACGCTCGACACATTCCTCGGGATTGGGTGTCGAGACTCGCCGTAGGTCCGGGCTAAACTCTCCGCCCTGAAACTGGCGTGGCTGAGATCGACGTACAAGAAACCCTTCGACTCCTACGGGGTCTGCAAGATCTGGACCGGGACCTCTACGGTGTCCGGGACGAGATCCGGCGCTTGCCCAAAGAGCGCCAGCGTCGACGCGAGGCGATCGATCGGCGCAAGCATGACCTCGAGGAACTGGATCGTCAGGTCCACGGCCTGCAGGTGCGCGTGAAGGAGATCGAGGACATGACGACCCAGCAGCGTCAGCGTCTTCGCAAGCTCGAAAACGAGGCCGCCAACTCGAAGGACACGGCCCTGATCATGGCCTTCCAGCACGAGATGCGCACCCTCAAGCGCGACATCAGCGAGGCGGAGGAAGAGGGCCTGGGCCTCGTGGAGCGAGTCGACGCCTTGGACGTCGAACGCACCGCGATCCGCGAGGAGATCGAGGCCGCCGAGACGAGTTTCGCCGAGTACGACACGAACATCGAACGCGAGCTCTCCGCGGCCGAGTCCAAGCGCAGCGAGCTCGATCAGGAGCGCCGTGAGCGGATGGCCGGCAAGGTCGACCCGGCCGTGCTCGACCGCTACGGGAAGCTGCTCGACGCCCGCGAAGGGCAGGCCCTGGCCGAGCTGGACGGACGCATCTGTCAGGGGTGCTACGTCGCCGTGCCGAGCAATCTGTACGTACGGCTGGCGCGGGGCATCGAGCTCGTGCAGTGCCCGAGCTGCAACCGCCTGCTCTACCTGCGCGACTTCTGAGAGGCGACCGTGTGGTGGGAGCCCTGCCGCGTTCCGCGCCGGGTGAGTTCCGTTTCCAGGTGCTCGCGGATCGCGTTCTTGTGCAGGTCCCAGTGCGGGGCCAGGAGATTCTCGCGCGGGGAGTCGCCGGTCAGGCGGTGGAGCACCTGCTCGGGGGCGAGACGTTCGACGAAGTCGGCCAGCCAATCGACGTAGCGCTCGGAGGTGAGCACCTCGAGCTCACCCGAGCGAAAGGCGTGGGCGAACTGCGTACGGCGCAGGACCATGAGGTGGTGGACCTTGACTCCCGCGACGCCGGCCGCTGCCAGCGCTCGGGCCGTCCGGCGCGCGCCTTCGCGACCGTCTCCGGGTAGGCCGAGGATGGCGTGGCCGACCGTCTGCAGGCCACGCTCGTGGCAGCGCCGCACGGCATCCTCGAACTCGGCCACCGTGTGCAGGCGGTTGATCGCGAGCAGCAGCGCATCGTCGGCGGCCTCGAGTCCGAGCTCGATCCACACGGGGACCCGTCGCGCGAGCTGCGCCAGGCGGTCCAACGAGCGGTCAGGCAGGGTGTCCGGCCGCGTCGCCACCGCCACGCAGACGACGGGGTCCCCGATCCGACGTTCGATCACGCCCAGCACTTCGTCCAGGCGGTCCTCGGAGACATAGGTGTTCGAGTAGGACTGCAGGTAGGCGATCACTCCGCAACCCGGGTCACGGCGTGCGACTCGCCGCAGCCCGGCCGCGAGCTGCTCTTCGAGCTCGAGTCCGCGCGCGAGAGCGCCGGTGCCAGAGCCTTCGACGTCGCAGTAAAAACAGCCGCCCCGGCCGCGCGTCCCGTCGCGGTTGGGACAGTCCGAGCCCGCATCCAGCGCGACCCGGTGAACCGGTCGACCGAAGGTCTCGATGAGGTAGGGACGGAGCGTGCGGAAACGCATGGTGGGAGCCGCGAGTTCGCGAAGCGCCTCTGTGGGCGTCGGAGGCTAACATACGTGCTCCATGGAGATTCAGCCGATCGTCATCGGGACCGCCGGGCACATCGACCACGGCAAGTCGACCCTGGTTCGGGCCCTGACCGGGATCGATCCGGACCGACTCAAGGAAGAGAAGCAGCGTGGTCTCACGATCGACCTCGGCTTCGCGCCCCTCGAGCTGCCCGACGGCCGGGTGGTGGGGATCGTGGACGTTCCCGGGCACGAGCGTTTCATCCGCAACATGGTGGCCGGCGCGACGGGAATCGATCTCGTCGTCCTCGTCGTCGCCGCCGACGACGGGATGATGCCCCAGACCCGCGAGCACCTGCAGATCATGGAGTTGCTCGGTGTGCAGCAGGGGCTGATCGCCCTGACGAAGGTCGACGCCGTGGATCCCGAGCTGGTCGAGCTCGCCGCCGAGGACGTTCGGGCGGGTGTGGCAGGGACCTTCTTGGCCGAGGCACCGCTCTTCCGCGTCTCCGCCATCTCGGGCGCCGGACTGGATGCCTTCCGTGCGGCCCTGTTCGAGGCAGCCGGGCGCGCCGAACCGCGCTCCGCCGAAGGTGTCTTCCGCATGCCGATTCAGCGCGTCTTCTCCCGGCCGGGCTTCGGGACGGTGGTCACCGGCATTCCCGTGAGCGGAGTGGCGCGACCCGGCGACAGCCTCGAGGTCTTGCCGCTCGGCAAGAAGGCCAAGGTGCGTGGACTCAACGCCTACAAGGAGAAGGCGCTGACGGTGCGCGCCGGGCACTCGTCCGCGCTCAACCTGTCCGACATCGACTACAACGAGGTCGAGCGCGGAAACGTCGTCGCGACGCCGGGCTTCTTCCAGCCGCGGGTTCTCGTGGCCGCGCGGCTGTTCGCGTTGCGCGACCTCGACCGACCGATTCAGAACCGCATGCCGATCCGGCTGCACACCGGTACGAGCGATCCGCCGGGCGAGGTGATCCTGCTCGATCGTGAGTCGATCCCCCCCGGGGAGTCGGGCCTGGTGCAGCTGCGTCTCAAGGACCCGGTCGTCTGCGCTCCGGGCGACCGCTTCGTGCTACGGCAGCTCTCTCCTGTCATCACCCTGGGTGGCGGCGCGATCCTCGAGGAGAGCCGCCATCGCCTGAAGCGCTTCAAGGGCTTCGTGCTCGAGGAACTCTCGCATCAGGAGGAGAGCTTGGCGTCCCCCGCGGCCCTGCTCGAGTCGGAGTTGCGCCGGCGGGGCGAGACCTGGCACTCGACCGAAGAGGTCGCGGTGCTCGTGAAGTGGTCGAAGGAAGAGGTCCGCGGCCTGCTCGCGCGCCTGGAAGACGAGGGTCGTGTTCGCGCCCTGAAGGACGAGCGTTGGATCCACGAAGAAGCCCTGGCGGCCTGGATCGAGAAGGTGAAGGCAGCCTTGGCGCGCTGGTTCGAGGCGCGCTCGCATCGGACCCTGATCGAGGTGATCGAGCTGCGCAAGGCGCTCACGGTCGACGCCGCTCTGTTGGGCGCGATCCTGGACGCGATGGTCGTAGCCGGGGACATCGAGCTCCTGCCGGGCGGTCGCGTTCGTCCGGCGCAGAGGAAGGGCGGCCCCGATGCGGAGTTCGAGGCCTTCGCCGGCACGATCGCAGCAGCCCTGGAAGAGGCGCGCTTCCAGCCGCCGAGCCCGGCCGAACTCGCGAGTCTTCACGGGCGTTCTTCCGAGGACGTCGAGCGTGCGCTGGAGTACTTGCGCGACAGCGAACGCGTCGATCGTGTCGGGGGCGAACTGCACCTCGCTCGGACGATCCTCGACGACGCGCGGGCGCGCATCGTCGAGAACTGCCAGCGCAACGGGAAGCTCGAGATCCCGGAGCTCCGTGACGGACTCCAGACGTCGCGCAAGTTCCTGATTCCGTTGCTCGAGTACTTCGACGCCCAGGGACTCACGATCCGCCAGGGCGGGCATCGAGTCCTGCGTCAGCGCTGAGCGTCGCTCTGCAGGAGTCCGTTGCCGGGGTGATGGCACTCGGCAGGGGAAGACGTCGCCCTGGCGCCGGACGACTTGTTCAACGGTCTGCTAGCGCGCGCTCGAGCAAGAGCTCGGCGGCGCTCAGGAGTTCCTGCGACGCCGTCGTGAAGAGCTCTTGGGGCAGGGTGATGATGCGGTTCTCACGGACCGCGCGCAGCTGGGAGAGTTCCCTGCGCGAGCGCAAGAACTCCTCCGACGGCGTCGAGCCGACGTCCGCAGTCATCGTGCCGACCACGATCCAATCGGGATCGAGGACGAGCAGAGTCTCCATGTCGACCGTCGTGTGTCCGACGAGGTCGGCCTCGGCCGCGGCGTTCGTCCAGGAGAGGAGCTCGAAGATGACGTCCGCCGTCGTTCCTCGACCCGCCGCGGATCCTTCCGCGCCCAGGTTGGAGTAGGAGAGCGCGCGCTGCACTGGGAGCGTGCGCGCACGTTGTCGCAGGCGGTCCAGGCGTTCGTCCAGAGCGAGGAGCAACTCCTGCGCCCGCTCTTCGGTCCCCAGAGCCGTCCCCGCGATCTCGATCGTGCTGAGGACGTCGTCCCAACGGTTCGGAGAGGAGAGGACCAGGACCGAGACCCCGTTCGCACGCAGGAGGCTGGTCGTGTCCGCCCCCTGCCACTCGTGACAGAGCACGAGGTCCGGCCGCAGAACGAGAACGCTCTCGGTCTTGTACGTGGCGAGCTGTGGAAGTCCGCCCCAGTCGGCGGCGCGGTCCGCGTAGACCCCGGCGAGGGCCGAATAGGTCTGGGACTCCGCCGGCAGTCCTGCGAACCGTTCGCGCGGCAAGATCTCGAGCAGGACGTCGACGATCGCGGTGTTGGCCGGCAAGACCCGTTGCGGGGGGTGCGGAATCCGGACGCGGACGTCGTCGGCGCCGGTCAGGAAGCGGGGAAAACCGTCCGACGTCGGTTGGGGGGCAGCCTGCGCGTCGTGCGGGTCGGCTCCGAACCACATGAAAAGGAAGGCCACCCCGGCTCCGAGCGCCAGGGCGATGCCCGTGAAGGGCAGGGCGGCCGCCATACGCCGACGGGGCGGAGGGAGCGCCGCCGGCACCGAGTGAGGCGAGCGCGCAGGCTCGCTCGTGTCCGTGCCACCGGACGGAAAGGAATTCATGGGGGAGGGGGGGAGAGAGGCGGCCGCGGCGAGGCTCCAGGATAGGCCATTCTTCCCAAAGGAAGCTCGGGTCGTGCAGGGGTTCCTTCCGATAGGGGGCCTGGCCCTGTCCCCAGGGCGGAACAAGACCGTGCGCCGAACCACGGGCGCTCTCTCTTCAGACGGAACCAGCGGCTAGATCACCATGGACACGAACCCCACCGACGACACGTTTCCCAGCATCGATCCCTTCGGAGACGACGATGACGTCACCCAGGAGTTCGATCTGGACCTCGATCAGGGAGGGAACCGTCCGGCGGCCGGTGCCCGGCATGCGACGCCCGGAGAGATCTTGTCTCAGGGCTTTCAAGGCGAAAACGCCGGGGACTTCCTCGGGCTCGATCGGGAGTTCGATCCGGATCAGGCGGGCGTGGCGCCCGGAGATTCGTTGGATGTCGCGGGTGACTACGAGCTGCAGTACGAAGAGGACGACATCGCCCTCGCCGATCCGGAACACGAACCGGCGACGACGCATGTTCAGCCCGGTCCGGTGGACCACGTCGAAGAGGACTACTACGAAGACGACCTCGAGGAGGAGTTCGACGATGATCCGTACGCGACCGACGACCTCGAGGAAGCGATCCTCGCCGCGGGCGGATCCAAGCGCTCGGGACTCGTTCCACTGCTCTTCGTGATGGTCCTGCTCGGTGGGCTCGGAGCGGCCGGATGGAAGTTCGGCCCGCAACTGAACGAGAAGTACGACGTCGTCGGCAAGCTCGGCCTCGGGAAGTACTTCGGCTCGTCGACCGAGGTCGCGCGCGGCCCCGCCAATACGCAGAAGACCTCGAAGACGCCGAAAGGCAGCAAGACGCCGAAGGGCACGGCAGCCGTGACGGCGACCGGAACGACCGTGACGGCGACGGGCAGCGAGACCCAAGGTGCGACCGGTGATCCGAGCACGAGCACGGATCCTGTCGCGACCGACCCGTTCGGCGAGAGCGGGTCGACCGCGACAACCTCGGGTGGCGGTGAGGCGGAAACGGACGGTGGCCTCGGCTCGATCTTCGAGGGACTCCTCGGTGGAACCGAGGGCGGACCGACCGGGACGACGACCACGGGGACGATCGATCCGTTCTCCTCCTCCGGCTCGGGCTTCGGTGCCGTCGAAACGGATCCGACGACCGGCATCCAGGGCGCGGAATTCACGGGCTTTCCGAGCCTCGTGGAAGAGATGAACTGGGCCAGCGGCGAGGATCTCGACGTCGTCTGGCGTGGGGTCGACATTCCCATGGAAGCCCTCTCGGCTCCCGCCCCGGTGATGATGCCGCGCGTCGGCAACGTCCGCGTCTACATGAAGTCGGGCGAGGTCTTCGAAGGGCGGCTCTATGCCATGGGGCAAGAGCGTCTCTGGCTCGACGCGAGCCCCGGCCGCCTCGGACTCGACGGCACCGGAGTGAAGCGGATCGAACACCTGGAAGATTACGGGAGCAGCGTGGCGTTCGCGACGACGCCACTCGCGACCGGCAACCGGGTCAAGGTCGCCCTGCCGGGCGGCTTCATCTACGGCCGGGTCCACTCGATCCGAGACGGGCAGGTGACGCTGGTCACCGACGACGGCGGCAAGGTCACCGTGCGGGATGCGGCGGTGGAGAAGGTCGGCTCGACGCGGGCCTTCGTCGTCCGCAACTGAGCGATCACCGCGGTCGGGAACTCGCCCGGTCGGCGACCTCCACAGAGGGATCGGCGACCGGGCGAGTCCATGCTCGGACCGCGCCAGCGCTGTCGCGCACCGCGGCCAGGCCTTCTGGCCCTTGACCACGCATCCGAGGCGGACGTTCGGGCCAACTCGCCGTTTGTCGGCACCTCGCGGCCAGCGGCCCCGCAGGTGCCCCTCGGCGGGGCGTCGAGGACGCCGATCTTCGCAAGGTGACGACAGGCGGCGAGAGGCCGCGGCGAAGTCGGCCGGCCAGGCCGAAAGGTCAGGCGAGCTTGGGACGGATGCGGGCTAAACTGCGGGCAGAGGGTCTGAGCCCTTCCGCCCGCCGCCCCGGCGGGCTCCTCCTCCACCCGCCCGTCATGCACGTCCTCGCTCTCCTCGTCCCCTGCGGCCGCGTCCTCGTTCGAGGAGCGATCGTCGGCGGGCTTTGTCTCTCGGTTCCCGCGCTCCTGTCGGCTCGATCCGGCGGGGAGGCGCCGTCGGCGCGGATAGCGACCCCCTCCGACGAGGAGATCGTCAAGGAGTTCAAGCGCTACTTCCGCCAGTACAAGGACACGGCGACACGCGTCGAGGCGGTGCTCGCTCTGGAAGGGGCGGACACGCCCTCGGTCGTTCAAGCCCTCGTACCGGTCCTGAAGAACAAGGACGCGGCGGTGGTGGACGCGGCGGTGCGCGTCCTCGCGAGCCTGGCGGACGAGAAGGCGGTGGCCGAGCTCTTCGTCCAGCTCGCCGAAGAGAGGAAGGAGGAGACGCGCATCGGTCTCTTGCGCGCGATCCGGGACGGTGGGCATACGGGCGACCGAGAGGTGCTCCTCGAGTTGCTCGAGGAGTCGTCCTGGGAGCTCCGACGACGGGCGATCCAGGCCCTGGCGCTGAAGCCGGATCCGGAGCTCGCCGCGGCGCTCGTTCCCCTGTGCGAAGACAGCGAGGTGGCCGTTCGATGCGCCGCGTTGGACGGCCTCGCGAACATGAAGAGCGAGCTCGTGCTCGCGCCCGCGCGCGTCGCGCTCGCCGACGAAGCCTGGCAGGTACGCGCGAGCGCGATCGGGGCGCTGGCGCTCGTCCGGGACCGTGACTCGATCGACCCCTTGCTGGCACGCATGGAGATCGAGGAAGGGCGGCTCGTGCGGGACATCGGTCTCGCGTTGGCGGCCTTGACGGGGCGCGACTTCGGGGAACGAATCGACGGCTGGAAGCGCTTCTGGGACCTCTACCGCGAGCGCTTCGTCTTGCCGACCGACGAGGAGCTCGCGCGGCTCCGCGAGAAGCAGAAGGAGCGCGAAGCGGAATACCGGCCCGGTGAAGGCACGAGCTTCCACGGCGTCGAAACTCCGAGCCGTTCGATTCTCTTCGTCATCGATGTCTCGGGTTCGATGGAGCAGGAAGTCGTCGAGCGTCAGAACTTCGCCGATGGCAACTATCCTTCGTTCAAGCGAATGGACATCGTCAAGACGGAGCTGGCGCGAACGATCGAAGCGCTCGAGCCTTACGTGCGCTTCAACATCCTGGCCTTTGCGACGGAGGTCGACCGCTGGAAGAAGGACCTCGTGACGGCCAACGTCCTGAACAAGTCGAGCGCGAAGACGTGGGTCGGGCGACTCGAGGCGATCGGGGGTAGCTCGAAGGAGGAGCTGGCTGCCGTCGGACTCACGGGAGCCGCGAATCTCGAAGCGGGCAAGACGAACACCTTCGGGGCGCTCGAGGCCGCGCTGCGGATCGCTCAGGGCGGCAAGGAAGACAAGGACTACGAGGTGGACGTGGACACGATCTTCTTCCTCTCGGACGGCCGGCCTTCCCATGGCCTCCTGATCGAGCCCGAGGACATCCTCCATGCCGTGCGGGAGTCGAACGCCCTCCGCAAGGTCGTGATCCACTCGATCGCCCTGGGCGAGTTCCAGAAGGACTTCATGCGACGCCTGGCCGAGGAAAACGGAGGCGTCTTCGTCGACTTGGGCCGCTGAAGCAGGAGCTTGACGGCCCCCGGGGCCGGTCCTACCCTGTTCCGCTCTCGACGACGGGGTGTGGCTCAGCTTGGTAGAGCGCTGCGTTCGGGACGCAGAGGTCGGAGGTTCAAATCCTCTCACCCCGACCAACTTCCCTGAGTGGCCTCTCCCGCTTCGGCCACTGGCTCGCGCGAGCCCCCCGGCCCCGGCCGAGCCCTTGCCGCCGCGGCCGGATCTTCGCCGTCACGGCCCTCCGAGCCCCTGCTCCGGAATTCCCTTCCGGGTGCCCACGCCGGTCTTCGGACGGACCTGCGAGCCCCCTCAAGGGGCTGTCCGTGGAAGACGATACGAGACGAGTCCCTCTCGAAGCGGGTCCCACGGGGTCCGCGAGTCACCCCCCGTCTCCTCGGCATGTCCGTTCCCGTGTGCGACAACCGGATGCACGTGATCGATCGCGTTTCAAGCGCGACGCGGGGGAACGCCGTCCACGCGACCGCTCGAACCGAGGAGCCGCGCTCGAGAAGCCGACGAGGGAGTCGGATCTGGAGCATCCTTCGGTGATGCGCTCGAGCGAATCCGGACGAGCGCCCGCGGGACAGATCCAGTCCCTGAGCCTGCTGATCCCGCTCTTGTCCCTGATCCTGGGCGTATTCGCCTTGGCGGGCTTGACCATCTTTCGCGGAAGCTCGGAAGCGCTCCGGGCCAACGTGGTCGCACAGTTCGACTACAAGACCTCGCTCGTGCGGCGCGAGACCGAAGCAGCCTTGGGGGAGATGGTCGAAGACCTCGAAGGGCTCGCGCGCCGCGACGTGACCGCGGTCAATCTGTTGCAGGGAGACCCGGACGGGGCGATCACCGAGTTCTTGAACGACGAAGTGTTGCGCCAAGCTTCGCTCCTCGAGCTGGTTGCAACCGATCTGGAGGGGAACGTGGTCGCCTCGACCTCGGAGGCCGCCGCCTTCGCGCCGCAAGGACTCGACCTTCTCTTGGACCGCTTTCGCAAGGGGTTGCGGGCGCGACTGGAAGTGAGTGAAGGGGACTTCGTCGTCTGGGTGCCGATCCAGTGGGAGTACACCGGAGTTCAAGTGATCGGTGCGCTGCGAGCACGCGTGCGCTTCGAGGCGCTCCTGCCACCGGTGCAAGCGCGCTGGGTCGGGCTGGTCGACGGCCAGGGTCGGACCTTGGCTCAGCGCGGCGACCTCGTTCGCGACCAAGCCCCGCTCGAGTACAACACGTCGCTCGTGGCCGACGGGCGGGGAGAAGTCTGTCGATCCGTCAGCTTCGCCCTTCCGCCGGCGATCGACGCAACGCCGTTCAGCGTGGTCTTCTCCGAGAGTCACGAGTCGCTGTTCGGAGAGATCGCCGTCCTGCGCTCCCTGTTCCTCTGGTTGGTTTCCAGTGCTGCCGTGCTCGTCGTCGCGGTCGTGAGCTACTCGTTCTACCGCCAGCGCTCGAAGACGCTCGAGTTGCAGCGCGTGAACGAGATGCTCGAGAGCTCGCAAGAGGAGATGCGCAAGCAGGCCCTGCGCCTGGAGGCCGCGAGCGAAGCCAAGAGCCAGTTCCTGGCCAACATGAGCCACGAGATCCGAACGCCGCTGAACGGCGTGCTGGGAATGAACGGGCTCTTGTTGGATACGCGTCTCACGGCGCAGCAGCGCGAGATCTCCGAGACGGTCCGAGACAGCGCCGAGAACCTCCTGACCCTGATCAACGACATTCTCGACTTCTCGAAGATCGAGGCGGGCAAGCTCGAGCTGGAGGAGATCGACTTCGAGCTGCACTCGGTCATCGAAGAGACGTGCGACCTGCTCGTCCAGGAGGCGGAGCGCAAGGGCATCGAGCTTCTGCACACGGTCTCCGCCGACATTCCGCTGCACCTGCGCGGGGATCCGGGACGTGTGCGTCAGGTACTGTTGAACCTCGTCAGCAACGCGATCAAGTTCACGGAAGTGGGCGAGGTCGCGGTCGAGGCCGAGCTCGAATCCAATGAGGCGCAACAAGTCATCCTGCGCGTCTCCGTTCGCGACACGGGCATCGGCATTCCGCAGGACCGGCTCTCGCGTCTGTTTCACTCGTTCTCCCAGGTCGATGCGAGCATGACGCGGCGCTATGGCGGGACCGGTCTGGGACTCTCGATCGCCAAGCAGCTCTCCAACCTGATGGGGGGGACGGTCGGTGTCGAGAGCCGTGAAGGTGAAGGCTCGAGCTTCTGGTTCACGGTCCGGCTGCAGGTCATCGACTCGAACGAAGCGGACGAGCCTTCTCCCCATGTCGTCGCACGTCGACCGTGGCTCGAAGACGTGGGGATCGCCGTGGTCGACGACAACAAGTCCTGCCGCGACCTCCTTGTTCGTTACCTCGAGGGCTGGGGCGCACGTTGCGTGCCGATCGCCGGTGGGGACGAGCTGGAGGAAGTCATGTCGAAACCGGAGGAGGAGCGGGGTTTCGACATGCTGGTTCTGGACGACCGCATGCCGGACTTCGACGCGAAGGCTTTCCTCAACAGGCTCAAGAAGCGCACCACCGGTCCCGCGATCGATCAGGTGATCCTGATGACGTCGTTGGAGCGGGTCCTGGGTCTGCGGACTCTGCTGGCGGCCGGCATCCAGTACGTCTCGAAGCCGATCAGGGTCGAGCGCCTCTTTCACGCCTTGGCCGTAGCGCGCGGCTTCGAGGACGAGGGAGACGGACAACGCGGTTCCGAGCTGTCCCAGCCGAAGGGAGAGCGCATCCGCGTGCTCGTCGTCGAAGACAACGTGGTGAACCAGCGCGTGACCTCCAGCATGCTCCAGCGTTGGGGCCACGTCTGCGAAGTCGCGGCCAACGGCCAGGAGGCGCTCGAAGCCCTGGACGCGCGCGAGTTCGATCTCGTGCTGATGGATTGTCAGATGCCGGAGATGGACGGCTTCGAAGCCACGCGCCGGATCCGCGAGAAGGAGCAGGAGACCGGCGCTCACGTCCCGATCGTCGCCATGACCGCCAACGCGCTTCCAGGCGATCGAACGGCATGCCTCGACGCCGGCATGGACGATTACGTCACGAAGCCGGTGAAGTCGGCCCGGATCCAGGAGGTCGTCGAGGCCTGGGTCCACCGTTCGCGACGCAAGGCGTCCTGACGTCGTATGCTCGGCGGAATTCGGGCGCGGAGGCTCGCCCGGGGAGAACGTGTCTGGTAGAGAAAGGCCTGCATGCAGGACTACCAACGACGCTTCATCGATTTCATGGTGCGCTCCGAAGTCCTGACCTTCGGGGACTTCACGACGAAGAGCGGGCGCAAGACACCGTTCTTCGTGAACACCGGTCGGTACCGGACTGGCGGGCAGCTCAACCGGCTGTCGGCCTTCTACGCCGAGGCGATTCAAGAACGCTTCGGTGACGGTTTCGACGTCCTCTTCGGGCCGGCCTACAAGGGCATCCCCCTGGTCGTCGGGATCGCGATGGAGCTCGAGCGGACGTACGGCCGCGACGTCGCCTACGCCTTCAATCGCAAGGAAGCGAAGGACCACGGGGAGGGCGGTGTGCTGGTCGGGCATGCGCTCGGCGACGGAGAGCGCGTCCTGATCGTCGAGGATGTGACGACGGCGGGGACGAGCATTCGAGAAACCGTTCCGATCCTGCGCTCGGCGGCCGACGTCGAGCTCGCCGGACTGATCGTTTCGGTCGATCGGATGGAGCGCGGCCAAGGGGAGAAGAACGCCCTGGACGAACTGGCCGAGGAGTTCGCCTTCGCGACGGGCGCCATCGTGACGATCGAGGACGTGATCGATCACCTCGAAGGCCGTGCGGTGGACGGAAGCGTCGTTCTCACCGCCGAGCTTGCGGACCGCATGCGGGACTACCGGCGCACGTGGGGCGGTGCGACCGCCGTGGCCGGTAGCCAGCGCGGTCCGTCCCGCGACTGAAGCCGGAACGGATTTCCTGCCTTTCGGGCCTTGGGGTCGGGACCGAAGCCGGCCGATAAGAGAGTCTCGAAGGGGGGCCGGGCCGGGCTTGGAATCGTCGATTTCCTGTCGCGTTGCCCGACCTGATCGTGCATCCTTGCACGGGTCGTCCTGACGCCCCCCGGGCAGAAACCAGGGCTCCGATCGAATGCTTCGCGCTTTTGCGGGGGTTCGCAGGAAGCCGACCCAGTGCCTCGATCGAGGGCCTCCGGACGCACGGGCCGACCCTTCGGCCGTTTCGCTCGCTAGCGAGCGACGCAGTGACTCGCTGCTTCCGGACCCGGGATCCGCTCCCTACGGGACGCGACCACCCTCTCTCGGGCTCCGCTTCCGAAGTCGCCTTCGGGCGCGACCTTGTCCCATTTCACGCGGGCCCAGCGGCCCGGCTGGAGCAAACTTGGCATCGAAGAAGACCACCAAGTCCCAGGGGAGCCTGCCGTTCGGCGCCGGTGCCGTCGAAGGCACGGACGTGGCCTCCCCGCCCGGCAAGACGTCGAAGGCCAAGAAGGCCAAGAAGACGGTCGAAGCCGAAGAGTCTCCCTCCAAGACGAAAGCGAGCGTTCGCAAGAAGGCTACAAAGGCCACACGCAAGCGAACTGCCGAGCCCGCGGACGACGCAGCAGCGCCCGCCAAGCCGATCCAGAAGAAGACCGTGCGCCGTTCTCCGGCTCGACAGGCTTCCTCGGTCGAGGCGCCGGCACAGGCTTCGGACAAGACTCCGCGCGAGTCCCACGATGCACCGAGCGAAGGACGCCGCGAGCCGGCGCAAGCCCGCGCTCCGCGCAACGACCACGCTCCACGCAACGACTCGAAGGATCGTGACGAGTCCAGCTCGCGTGACGGCGGCCGCTCGGAAGGTGGCGCACCGGCGTCAGGCGAAGGCTCGTCGGAGGGCTCGGTCTCACGACGCGAAGGACGCCGACGTCGCTGGCAGGACCGGCGCACCCGCCGCAAGCGCCGCAAGGGCCGCGGACAGGAAGGCGGCGGCCCGGGCGACAACCGGGGCGACAACCGGCCGGACGCGCGGGGCGATGGCCGCGTGGCTCCGCGGGGCCAGGGCTCGGGCGGCGCACCGGCGACGAGCCCGGAAGCGCGCGAGCGCAGCGGTGGGCCCCGGTCGGAGCCCATGCGAGACAAGCGCCCTGTCAACAAGGCGCGTAGCGACCAAGAGGTCGAAGGCATCCTGCTGGTCGAGAAGGCCAACCACGGTCACCTGCGCAGCGCGGACAACGACTACCTTCCGAAGAAGGATGACGTGCACGTGCCGCCGCGGCTCGTTCAGAAGTACATGCTGGGCGAAGGCGCGCTCTTGCGCGGTCGCGCACGCCGTGGACAAGGACGGCACAAGTGGGAACTCCACGAGCTGACTTCCGTCGACGGAGAGGATCCCTCCGAGTCTCGCCACGTAACGCGCTTCAAACAGCTCACGAGCATCGACCCCGACTTCCACTATGCGGTCGGCGACGGTAGCGGAGAAGTCTCCCTACGGGTGCTGGATCTCATCTGCCCCGTGGGTCGTGGGCAACGCGGATTGATCGTCGCGCCTCCGCGCACGGGCAAGACGATCCTGATGCAGCAGTTCGCCAAGGCGATCGAGACGATCTACCCGGAGGTCGAGCTCATGGTCCTGCTGATCGACGAACGACCGGAAGAGGCGACCGAGTGGAAGCGCTCGACGAAGGGCCAGGTCTTTGTCAGCACGAACGATGAAATGGCCAAGCGTCACGTCGAGCTGGCCGAGGTGGTCTGGAAACGTTGCCAGCGCCTGGTCGAGCTAGGCAAGGACGTGATCCTCCTCCTGGACTCGATCACGCGCCTCGGACGGGCCTACAACAACGTGAAGGGCAACAGTGGCAAGACGATGTCGGGCGGTATCGACACCCGTGCGCTGGAGCGCCCCAAGCAGTTCTTCGGTTCGGCTCGCAACACCGAGACCGCCGGCTCACTCACGATCTTGGGCACGACCCTGATCGAGACCGGTAGCCGCATGGACCAGGTGATCTTCGAGGAGTTCAAGGGCACCGGGAACATGGAGCTGGTCTTGTCTCGCAAGCTGGCCGACCGGCGCATCTTCCCGGCGATCGACATTCAGAAGTCGGGCACGCGCAAGGACGAGAAGCTCATCTCGAGCCAGCGTCTGAAGTTGATCAACACCCTGCGTCGCGTACTCCTGCGGATGCATTTCGCCGAGGCCATGGAGCTCCTGATCTCGAAGCTGTGCGACGTCGAACGGACCGACGACTTCCTCAATCGCTTCGAGGTCGACCCGGAGGCCTGAGAATCCCTTGGGAGCGTCGTCCGGCGCCCTGACGACGTCCTCCACGGCGGTGCGGCACCAGCCAAGCTGCGTCGAGTTCACGGGGTCACCTGCGCCTCCCTTCGCGCTCACGGATGCCGACGCCCTGGCATTCGAGGTGCGCCCTTTCGACGTCGGCCAGCGAGGGTTGCTCGAAACCGCAGCTTCACGGACGGCGTCGCTCCGCGGTGGAAGTTCACGGTCATTGGAGGTCCGCGCGACTTGGCGTAACCTCTCGCGATCTCCTGGGCCGCTCCGCGCGGTCGAGGACGCTTGCAGGCCGGGACCCAGTCCCCGCAACGCTCGATGATCCGGGTCGAAGAGCTCACGAAGCGCTACGGCGAAACGGCTGCGGTCGACCGCGTCTCCTTCACGGTGGAGCGCGGTGAAGTCGTCGGTTTCCTGGGCCCCAACGGGGCCGGCAAGTCGACCACGATGCGTATTCTCACGGGCTTCCTCCAGGCGGACGGCGGGGCGGCCTGGATCGGGGACGCGCGTGTCGACCCGGATGCCATCGAGGTGAAGCGACGGATCGGCTATCTCCCCGAGAGCACGCCGCTCGTCCGTCGCATGCGCGTGACCGAGTCCCTGGACTCCGTCGCGCGCCTACGAGGAATGACACCGGCCGAACGCCGCGGAGCCCTGGAGCGCGTGGTCGAAGCCTGCGGGCTCGCGGCCTGGACGCGGAAGCGGATCCGGACGCTGTCCAAGGGCTATCGCCAGCGCGTGGGGCTGGCCCAGGCGCTCGTCTCGGATCCCGAGGTTCTGATCCTCGACGAGCCGACGAGCGGGCTCGATCCCCAGGAACGTGGTCGGATCCGCGACCTCGTTCGCGAGCTGGGCCGCACGAAGACCGTTTTGCTCTCGACGCACGTCCTGTCCGAAGTGCAGGCCGTTTGCCAACGCGCGATCATCCTGGCCCGGGGTCGAGTGCTGGCGGACGGTCCTCTGCGCAGCCTGGGAGATCAGCTCGGCGGGGCGGGTTCGAGCGAGCTCGGCCTGACCCTGTCCGGACTGGCTCACGACGCCCGCGTTGAAGCCGAGCTCGGGGCCCTGCCCGGTGTCGAGGGCATCGTCCGCGTCGACGCCGCGCCGGCTACGGCGGGACGCGCGTCGTTTCTGCTGCGCGTGAGCGAGCGCGAGACGGCGGCCGCAGGCATCTCCGACCGAGCTCGCCACTTCGCCTGGACGATCCTCGAGCTGCGGCACGAGGGGCCGAGCCTGGAGCGCGTCTTCCTGCAGCTCGTCGAGGCCTTCGACGAGCGGGAGGGGCCGGCGTGAGCGCCGTGGCAGCCGTGTTTCGGCGCGAGCTCGGTGGAGCGCTGGACTCCCCGGTGGCGTGGGCCGGGACCGTACTCTTCGTGGTCGGTCTGCACGTCCTGTTCTTCTTCCTCGGCTATCCGATCGGCGATCAACGCCTGCCCGGCTTCTGGGCGGGAGGCCTCGCCTCGCTCGACGCGCTGTTCGTGTGGTTGCCACCGATCTACGCGATCCTCGCGCCGGCCCTGACGATGGGCTCCTGGGCGCGCGAGTTCCGCGAAGGCACCGACGAGCTCCTCTTGACCCAGCCCGTGACGATCCGCGCATTGGTCGCGGGCAAGTTCGCCGCCTCCTTCGCCCTGCTGGGCGCGATGAGCCTCGTCGCGATCCTGTCGGCGGCGCTCGTCGTCGCCTCGGTCGGACCGTTGGACTGGGGCACGGTCTGGGGCGGTCTGGCGGGCGCGCTCGCGCTGGCGGCCATCCATGTCGCCGTCGGGCTCTTGGCCTCGGCCGTCGGGCAGGAAGAGTTGGTCGCGTTCCTGCTCGGGTCGATCGTTCTCTTGATCCTCTGGGCCGCGGGTCTGTTCGTTCGCGTCCTGCCTCCGACCTGGGCCGAGGCGCTCTGGTACGCGAGCCCGAGCCTGCACTTTCTCGAGGGCGGCGCACGCGGGCTGTTCGACCTGCGCGACGTCGTTCACGCCGCGCTGGCGGTAGGAGCAGCGCTCGTCTTGAACGGCGTCGTGCTGGTTGGGAGGCGCTGGCGATGAGCAGGGGACGAACGAGCTGGCGCTTCAACGCCTGGCTCAGTGCAGCGCTCTTGCTCGCGATCCTGGTCGTTGCGAACGGCTTGGCGCGCGAACACCTCGCCTGGCGCGTGGACTGTTCGGAGGACGGACTCTATACGCCGAGCCCGGTCGGGAAGCGCCTGGTCGAGGGACTCGAGGATCATCTGAGAGTCGAGGCCTTCTTCAGCGGCGAGGTCCGACTGGGTCCGGTGCAGATCGCCAAGCGGCGCCTGACGGACCAGCTCGAGGAACTGCGGGACGACGCGCGCGGCCGGATCGAGCTCGTGTTCGAGGATCCCAACGCTTCGTCCGAGGCGCGTGTCTCGGCGGACCGCTTCGGGATCCGGCCCGTGCCCCTGAAGGCGGTGCAGGGCACTTCGCTCGTGTCGCAGGACGTCTATCTCGGGCTCGTCCTGCGCTACCGCGAGCGCGAGCGCGTCATCCCGTTCGTGCTGCCACAGGAGTTCGAGTTCGTCTTCCTGTCGGCGCTCTCGGACCTCACACGGCCGACGCGGGGCGTCGTCGGCTTTCTCGTCGACGATGGAACGGGGAAGGCCGACGATCCGTTTCAACAGGCGCGGCGACTCCTGACCGATCGGTTCACGGTGCTGGAGGTGCTGGACCTCGATCGCGGAGAGGACGTGCCGCCGTCGCTCGACGTGCTTGTCGTCGCGCGCCCGCGCCTCGCTGCGCGCTCCGCCGCGGCGGTCGATCGCTACCTGCAAGGCGGGGGCCGTGCGCTCTTTCTCTGCGACCGTACGGTCGTCGATCTGGCCCGAGGTGCCCTGACGGAGATCGAGGACGGCTGCAGCGCTCTGTTCGAGGCCTGGGGACTCGCGTTGTCCGAGAAGCTGGCCTGGGATCAGTTGCGCTCGAACACGATCCGCACGGCTCTCACGACGACCGATGGCACGCGCGAAGTGCGCGTGCAGTTTCCCTATTGGGTCCACGTCGACCAGGATGGGGTGCAACGCGAGCTGCCGGCGACCGCGCGCGTTCCGGGCTGTGATCTCTTTTGGAGTCATGCGGTCCTGAAAGCCAACGGACCGGTCGCTGGGCTCGAATGCACGACGCTGCTCGAGAGCTCGCCGCAGACGTGGCTCGTCTCCGCGGTCGGTGCGGCGATCGTGGATCCGAACGTGCTCTCGTCCAAGGGCGTCGCCTTGCTCGCGCAGGGCGGCGAACGGAGCTACCCGCTCGCGGTCGCTCTGCGCGGTCCCTTGCCCTCGGCTTTCGGGGATGGAACGAGCGAGACTCAGGTCGTGGTCGTGGGTGACTCCGACTGGGTGTCCGACGGGAAGTTCTTCACGACGCGCAACGAGCTGCTCTTCCAGAACCTGGTCGACTGGTTGGCCCAGGAGGACGAGCTCCTGGCCTTGCGTTCGCGCTTGCCCGTCGACCGCAAGATCGACGACTTCCTCGAGGCGGAGCGCCTCTCGCGCGGACTCGCGACCCTGGTCGAGATCCAAGGCTCGAGCGAGACCAGCGAGCTCTTGTCCTCCCTCGAAGCGGAGGCTGCCGATGCGGCGCGGCGGCGGCGCTGGTTGCACATGGCGGCGGGGACGGGGGGAGGCCTCGCGGCCGCATTCGTGGCGTTGTTCGCCTTTCGTGCTCTCCTGACCCGACCATGATGCTCGAACGCCGCAACCTGGTTCTGGGAGGGGTTCTCGTGACGTTGCTGGCTCTCGAGCTGGTGTTGCGCGAGCCGGATGTCACCGATGGGCTCGATGGGCCCTTCTTCGCCGACTTCCGTCGGGATGACGTGCAGCGGCTCGTGATCGCAACGGAGTCGGACGCGCTCGCACTCTCGCGAACGGAGAGCGGTTGGGGACTCGAAGAGCTGGACAACTTCCCGGTGGTTCCGGCCGCGGTCGATCGCATCCTGGTTCGCCTCGCCGGCTTGCGCGAGCGCGACGTCGTGAGCCGGGACGCTTCGTCGCACGAAAGCCTGGGTGTGGGCGAACGGCCGCCGCGGAGAATCCGAGTCGAAGGAGAGGGGGGCGTCGTTCTGCTCGATCTCTTGCAAGGCGAGACCGATCCTGGCTCCAGCTTCCTGCGTGCCAGCGGAACGGACGACGTCGTTCGGGCTACGGGCTTGGCGCTGGTCTCGACCGAACCGAGTTCGTTCTGGGACACGCGCCTGGTACAGGTCGATCCGAGCGCGCTGCGTGGCGTCACCCTCACCGTGGCGGATGCCGCGGCGCGTCTCGAACTCGAGCGCGGTTCTGCGGGACGCTGGGAGACAGGAGAGGGGACCGTGAGCGTCGCTGGAGCCGAGGTCGACCGGCTCTTGCGGGCGGCCAACGGCAGCTACGGTGCTGACGTGGTCCTCGGCGCACCGACTGGCGAGGTGCTCCTGGACGTCCGCTTCGTACTCGAGGGTGGGGAGAGCTCGGGACTGCGTCTCGTTGCCACGGCCGAGCAGATCTGGGCCACGAACCCCGTCCTGGGCGAAGCGTGGAGCCTGGCGCTGCCGGGTGCAGCGGTGCAGCGCCTGCTGGACGCCGCGCGTGCGATCGTGAGCGCCGCGCGCTGATCAGCTCCGGCGCGCGAAGTGGTGGTAGAGCGCGATGGTCGTGAAGCCGTCCTCGAACTCGGCGGCGACGAGGCGCTGGCGTACGTCCTCGGCAGCGAGGACGCGCGGGAAGAAGCGCTCCGCGGCGTCCGGCTGGGGAGCGTCTTCTTGGATGCAGTCGTGGGCGATGAAGACGTGTGCGAAATGCGCGCTGATGCCGTTCGAGGGATAGAAGCCGCCGACGCGCTCCAACCGGCCCGGGCGGTAGCCGGTCTCTTCCAGGAGCTCGCGTTCCGCGGCGCGCTCGGGGGTCTCGCCTGCGTCGATACGCCCGGCCGGGATCTCCCAGTGGGAGCGCCCGTGCGGGTGGCGAAACTGCCAGAGCATCACGATCGAGCCATCGGGCAGGACCGGAACGACCGCGACGGCATCGGAGATCTCGAAGACGTGATACTCCTGGAGCGCGCCGTCCGCCAACTCGACGACGTCACGTCTCAACCCACACCACGGCGAGTCGTAGATGCGCTCGCTGGAGCGGATGGGAAACGGGTCGAAGGGGGGCGGGTTCGGCGGGGGCGACGTGCTCACGCGGAGCCGTTCTCGCCGGCCGCTTCGGGCCAGAGCTCGCGCCAGTCGCGTCGACGGTCGCCTGCCGTTCGTGCCGCGGCTCGCTCGAGAAGGTCGGCGGGGACGACCAGATCCTCGAAGGCGGTCTCCGAAAGGACACGTCCGCAGGCCGCTTCGATCGATTCGGGATCGAGGTGCTGGTAACGGTACACCTGGTCGGGGCGCCCGCACTTCGAGAACTTGCGCACCGCCAAGGTGATTTGCTTCACGCCGACGACGGAGCCGATGTTGTCGAGCAGTCCGGCCTCGCCGTCGCAGACCGCGACGCAGGGCACGCGTCGCCCAGCCAAGCTGACGAGGCCCGCTTCGGTCTCGCTGCCCGCGATCGCATGCAGGTCTCCCGTGACGCCGAGGTTCTCGCGCAGGTGTCGGTAGTCGTCTTGATGACCGAGGATGCCGATGAGCAGCTCCGGGGAGCTGATGTGGATCACGTTGGCGTAGATGCCGCGCTCCAGCAGGCGCTCCGCGGCCGCGATGGCTTCGGTCGTGACCGAACCCATCGAGAACAGGTTCACGACGTTGTCGCCGGGCTCGTAGCCCGCGTACCCTCGCCAATCGATCAGGTAGTAGGCTCCCGCGAGGACGTTTTCGCGCATCGTGGCGAGCAGCGTCGCGTCATCGACCGGGGTCAGCGTGCTCTCGTCGACGGCCTCCTGCGGCCACGCGTCGCCCGCACCTGCCGGCTTCAAGGAGGCGCCGGCAGGAAGGTCGGACTTGTGTGCCGCGTGGCGGCGCAGGTGCTCGAACAGGTCCTTCTGGTTGATCGCGCGGGTGACGGCGCGGATCAAGACGCCACGACGCCCGTCGTTCTGGTCGATCATGTGGCGCTTGATCGCGTCCGAGAGGATCCAATCCATCTCGATGGCGTAGAACGGCTCCCACGTGATCAGGTTCGGAATCTGGATGTCCGACTTCCAGCTGTGCTGTGCTCCTTCGGCGGACAGGGTCACGCCGCTGGGCGTTCCGATGATGACGAACTCGGAACCCCAGTAGAGGTTGTAGTAGAGCTGGTCGAGCGCCCGCTTGATGAAGAAGTCGTACACGGTCATGATCGGGAAGCTCGGATTGCCCGTGTAGTGGGCCATTCGTCCGAACGATCCCGCCGCCGACATGCAGTTCGCTTCCGCGATCTCGAACCGGATGTGGCGCGTCCACGGATGTGTGTGCGACACGAGTTCCGGGTGGCGCGCTTCGAACTGGATCCGCTCTTCGTCGCCACGGCCCGAACCAGGTCCGTAGACGCGGTTGTCGAGGATCGGAGCGATGTTCGTGCTCGTTCCGACGTCCGGCGACATGGTCAAGACGAAGTCCGCGACCGACGCCCAGCGCTTCTCGTCCGGCGTGAGGTCCTTGGCCTGCCCGCCGAGAGTCGGCCCGTCCTTGTCGTGCGTGCTGATCCTCACCAGCTTGGCCGCGATCTGGCCCCACATCCACTGCGTGTGGACCGACGGGTAGAGCGAGAGGTCGATGTCGAGCGAGTCGGGCAGTCCACCCGCGTCCTCGACGGCCCGGCGTGCCGCCTCCCGCTTCTCCTTGCGAATGCTGCGGTGGCGGGCGATGCCTTCCCGAAACGCCTTGCCGCGCGCGTCGAGGTAGGCGCGCTCGTCCGTGTCCGCCGGGAACAGAGCGTAGGGATCGGTCGGCTCGAGCCCGCGGGCTCGAAGAAGCTCCTCGACCTCCTTCTTGCCGGGCACCGTGGAGTGGTTCGACGGATTGGCGAAGCTCTCCATGCTCCAGCCCTTGATCGTGTGCACGATGACGAGATAGGGCTCGTCCGGCTCTTTGCGTGCGGCGCTGAGGGCTTCGATCAGGTGGCCGAGATCGTGTCCGCCTACATCGGTGAAGGCGCGGTCCAGCTCTTCGTCCGAGAGCTTCGCGACGAAGGTCTGCGCCTTCTTGGAGTGTTGCTTGACGAGCGAGCGATAGAGGTCGGTGTCGCGCTTGAAGAGCGCGAGCTGGAACTCGTAGTCCGAAAGCCCGGTCTCGAAGAGCGCCCGCAAGGCCTCGCCACCCTTGCGCGCGAAGAGCTCCTCGCGAAACGCACCGTGGCGAACCTGGATCACCTTCCAACCGTTGGCCTCGGCCGTGTGCTGGATGCGGTCGCAGTCGCGCGAATGCAGACCCTTCTCGTTGGGAATACGAGAGCCGTCGAGGTTTTGACGGTTGTAGTCGATGATCCAGGTCACGTTGCCGAGCATCCGCTCGGCCGCGTCGGGCATCGCCTCGAGCAAGGATCCCTCACGGAATTCGGAGTCGCCGATGAGCGACCAGAAGTGGGCGTTCTTCGGCACGTCCTTGCCGTGGTCCTGCATGTACCGGTGCGCGAGCGCGAGGTACACGGAGACGACCGGCGGAATGCCGACCGAGCCCGACGGAAGGAAGTGGAACGAGTCGGGATCCGTGCGCGCGTGGTAGCTCTGGAAGACTTCGGTCGCCCCGGGTTCAGCGAACTTCCGCAGCCGCGACATGGCCGCCTTGGCCTCGTCCTCGGTCAACCAAGAGCCGTCCTCGCGGCCGAACGTTCCGAGCAAGTGATGGTAGGCGTGGTCCATCGGCGCCGCGTGCGGCTTGCAGCACACGTAATCGTTGATCTCGCGCACCGCGAGGTGCAACGCACCGAGGATGTGCAAGGAGCTCGCGCAGGCCGCCGGGTGCCCGCCGACCTTGGGATCCCCGGGGAGCTTGTCCTTGCGGTTGTTCGCCTCCCAGATCATGTGGACCATCTGGGCGAAGGCGCGCTCCGCGATGCGGTTCAAGAGGGCCGTGTCGACGGAGGTCATCGTGGCGGTAGACATGTTCAAAGCGATCGCGACCCGGGCAGGAGCCAGGACGGGAGGAGACCCGGGAGGAAGGGTGGCGTGAACCGCCCCGGAGTGGCTCACGGAGCGTGGAGGCCCCGTCGGACCTCACCGGCCCGCGATCCTAGCTTGGCGCCAAGATGCCCCCCAGGGCGAACCTCACAATGTAGGACGGCGTAGGAATCCCGGTAGCGCGAATCGGGCCCCGAGCGCCGCGCGCAGGTCCGCGAGGGGCGATTCTAACGTCGCCTTGACACTCGGTCGGGGGCCACGCTCCCCCTGCCGTCCCGCGCCTGTCGAGCCCCGACCCGCGCCATCCATCCCGAGCCCCCACCCACCCGGGGCAGGGGGCCGGACCCCGCCGGGGGGCGTCCGGTGGCGGGATTTCTCGAGCCTTTCGGGCGCGCGGGTCGTCTCAGCCGACGCTCGCCCGGCGGGCGCCGTGGGCGAGGGCGGCGTGGTACAGCTCGCGGTAGCGCTCGACCATGGTGGCGAAAGCGAAGGTCGCGGTGACGTGGTCGCGGTTGGCGTCGCCGAGGCGTCGGGCGAGCGCGCGGTCGTGGTCGAGGCGGTCCAGGGCCAGCGCGAGGGCGGGGGCGCCGCCGGTGAGGGGGACGACGAGGGCGGCGGCGTCGCTCGAGCTCGGCAGCATCCGGGCGACGTCTCCGACGTCGGTGCTGCAGACCGGCAGGCCTGTCGCCATGGCCTCGAGCTGGGCGACGGGCATCTGCTCGGTATCGGAGCTCAGACAGAAGGCGTCCATGGCCCGGTAGTGGGCGCGCGGATCCTCGACATGACCGGCGAGCACGACACGGTCTGCGAGTCCGAGTCGGTCGATCGCCGCTTCGACGGCCGGACGTTGCGGTCCGTCGCCGAGCATGAGGGCGCAGGCCTTTTCGCTCTGCATCGCACCCAGGGCCTCGATGAAGCGAACAGGGTTCTTCTCCCCGCGCAGGTGCCCGCAGTATCCGATGACGAAGGCGTCCTCGGGCAGTCCCAGCTCGCGGCGCAGTTCGCGACCACCGTCGCGGGGTGGAAAGCGCTCGGGAAGGATGCCGTTCGGGACCCAGTGCACGCGCGCCTCGGGCTGGCGCCAGATGTCGCGGGCGATGCGGGCGAGGTTCTGCGACGGAACGACGATGCCCTGGACGCCGGGCAGTGCCAGGCGGCGCGTCCAAGTGCGGCGCGCCTTGAAGCCTCCGAGCTCGTCCGGGCGGAAGCCGTCCTCGTGATGAAGGCAGGCGGGGATCCGGCGCACGACGTTCGCGAGGACGGCCTCGATGGCACCCCAGTTGTACGTACACAGAAGGTCCGGTCGCACCTCGCGGAAGAGCGCTCGCAAGCTCGAGACCGTGCGCAGCGTCCCGCTTTTGGGGGGTGAGGGTACGAGGCGGACGTCGTCGTCCGATTCGAACAGGGAGTGGGCGCGCGTGTCGCCGTCCATCGCGACGATGGAGTGGCGAAACTCCGGGCGCAGGGCCTCGATCAGCTGGACGGTGCGGACCTGGGGCCCGCCGGGGGCGAAAGTGGAGAAGACGTGGAGCAGGTGCGGCTTCACGGCGTGCGGCCTGCAAGGACGCGACGCAGGATCTCGAGGCCGTCGTCGACCGGCTTCCAGCCGAGCACCTCGCGTGACAAGGGCGAGAGGATGATCGGGTGGAGCGAGCGACTCTTCAGGTCGCGGTAGCTCGGGAACTCGGCGTCCTTGCGCCCACCGACCTTCTTCACGATCCACTTGCCGATCTCCATCGTCTGCGAGAGGAGCAGCGAGCGCGGATGGAAGCGGAAGTCGCGGCCGGTCCTCGTGCGGAAGGCGCGCACGACCTGGGCCGAGGTGAGTCCTGTGCGTGCGGCGACGTTCAGAGCCTTCCCGTCGAGTTCGGTCCCGTCGTGCGCGACGAGCCGCGCGAGCAAATCGGCCACGTCGTCGACGTCGACCAGCGGGACCGGGCGATCCCCCCGACCCCAGCCGACGCAGTGGTTGTCGCGTGTCCAGAGTCCGAGGCCCGAGTGTTGGAGCGGTGCTTCGGCTCCGACGACGACAGCGGGACGGACGATCGTGACCCGCAAACCGCGGGCCGCGGCAACCGCGAGCAGCGCGTGCTCGGCCGCCACCTTGCCTCGGGCATAGAGCGCGCGCTCGGAGGCGTGCGGATCGGGACCGACGTCGTCGCCGATCGACTCGCCGGCTTCCTGGCCGAGGTAGAGCGCGGCCGTGGACGACACGTAGATCAAGCGCTCGACCTCTTCGTCGGCGCAGGCCTCGGCCAGGGCGCGCGTGCCTTGGACCATGGCGCGCTCGATCTCCTCCCAGCTGTTGCCGCCGCCGGTGGCGAGGTGCAACACGACGCGAGCGCCGCGGACCGCTTCCCGGAGGCTTTCCGTCCGCTCGAGGCTCGCGAGACGCAGGTGCAGGTGGCCCGCCCGTACTCCCTCGACCACGATCGGGGGGAGGCCCGTCGTGCGACGGACGACCGCCGTCGTGGGCAAGCCGCGCTCGTGCAGAGCGCGCAGGGTCGGGCGGCCGATGAAGCCGGTTCCACCGAGGACGCAGACTTCGCCCTTGCGTGGAGCCGCCGTCGTCGGGGCGAGCTCGACCACGGGTTGCGCTTGCTCGACGTCGAGAACCGCCGCCTCGCACCATTCGAGTACCGCCAGGGCCTGCTCGCCGTCGCCCTGGGGCTTCGTGCCGGCCAGGAGCGCGGCATGGAAATCGCGAATCGAGGCGCGCATCCCGGCGAAGAAGGCGTCCTCGCGGCGGCCCAGTCCGAGCGTCTGGCGCGTCCAGAGGAAGAGTCCGCGCAGCGCGCCACGGCGCATGGAGCCGCCCCGGCGCCAGCCCGCCAGGAACGAGTTCCAGAAGTCGAGCCACGGCGTCTTGCGTTCGATGGCGAAGAGCCCGTGAATCAGATCGATCTCGATGCAGCCGTCCGAACCGATGGCGGTGATCGTGTTGCGCGTGAAGCTCGGTCCGAAGGCGAGGTGCACGTCCGCGGTGCCACGCTCCGCGCGCGCGGCCAGGTGCCAGCGATCGTAGAAGGGTTGTCCGGGCGCGAGCTCGCGCTTCGACAGGACGCTCACGTCCATCTTCTCGAGCCGACCGAGGAGCTCGAAGAGCTGCGAAAACGGATGGGGCGCCTGCTCGAACACGATGTTGCGCGGCTCGCGAAACATCCAATGCGAAAAGTCCTGCGCATCGAGCTGACGCAGGGGGACGGAAAGCGTGAGCTGGACGTGCTCGAGCTTGCCGATCTCGCCCTTGGCCAGGCTGTCCCGCAGGCGCTGGAAAACGGGAACGAAGGCTGCGTTGTGATTGACGCCGAAGGGCAGGCCCTTGTCGCGTGCCAGACCCTCGAGCTCGCACGCTTCGGCCAGCGTCGGCGCGACGGGCTTCTCGATGAAGACCCCGATGTTCGCTTCGAGCAGCTGGCGCCCGACGAGAGCGTGCAGGTCCGGCGGAACCAGAACGTGCGCGACCCGGACCTCGTGAGCGGCGAGCGCTCCGATCTCGGTCTCGACGTGCTCGATCCCGTAGCGTGCCGCCAGCTTGGCGGCCCGTTCCCGGTCCCGGTCGCAGATCGCGACGACCTCGACGCCGGGCGTGTCCTGCAGGATCGCCAGATGGAAGTCGGCGATGTAGCCGGCCCCTACGAGCGCGACGCGCGTCGGACGGGCAGGGGCGGGGCGGGGAGCTTCGCTCACGCGCGAACGTGGTGGGGTTTCGGTCTGAGCCGTCACGGGATAGGCGGTCGGGGCTGGCGGTCCGAGCAAGACCTGGTTCGGATGCGATGGGGGCCAGGGCTCGCCGGGAGCGCGGTACGCCGGATGAACGTCTCAGCCGGCCTGCTGGATGAAAACGGGCCCGAAACCGCTCCCGAAGGATAGGAATCGGGCCCAAGAAGGAGGAGATGGCAGCTCTATCGTCCTGGTTCCCGAAGGATCTTTTGGGAATCTGGGAGGGCACCCGGCCCTCCTCGCCCTCGCGAGGCAGGTCCCGGCCCGTCAGGCCCCCCGAAGCGGGCTTGCGGGCGGGTGCAGGGGGACGCCGTGCCGGGGCTCCTGCCCGACCACGGCATTATCGGTGGCCGTTGTTGGAGGGGCCCCGGGGCTGAGCTAGGATCGGCTCTTTCCACCCGAACCGGGCAAGACGCGCACCCTGGCGTCCCCCGGCGGAGGTCACTTTCGCCACGGATCGCCCCGTCACGCGCCCTCCTGGATCGCTCCGATCCCCGGGGACCGCGGCCATCGGGGCGAGTCTCGCTACGGCGGGATCGTCCTTCGACCGGCCGCGTGGAGCCGCACCGAAGGCGTCCATCCCGTCTGGCGAGTGCCGCGGTCCCGACTTCGCATCCTTTCGCCCATGACTCGACCCCAGAACCGCGACTCCCTCGAGACCGTCTTCGAGGGGCTGACCTTCGACGACGTGCTGCTCGTCCCGCAGCGCTCCGACCTGCTTCCACGCGACGTGGAGATCACGTCGCGCTTTTCGCGGAACGTCCCGCTCAAGATCCCGATCACGTCCGCGGCGATGGACACCGTGACCGAGTGGAAGCTCGCGGTGACCTTGGCGCGCGAGGGAGGGCTCGGAGTCATTCACCGCAACCTCTCGATCGAAAGCCAGGTGGCCGAGGTGGACAAGGTCAAGCGCTCGGCCAACGGGGTCATCCGCGATCCCGTGACGCTCCCACCCAGCGCGACCATGTCCGAGGCGCGCGCGATCATGCTGCGCCAGAACATCTCCGGGCTGCCGATCGTCGAGGGCGAGACGGTCGTCGGCATTCTGACCCGTCGCGATTGCCGCTTCGAGACCTCGGACGACACGCCTGTCGCGGAGGTGATGACCTCGTCGGGGCTCGTGGCAGCGCCCCCCGGCACCTCGCTCGATGTCGCCCGCCGACTCCTGTTCAAGAACAAGGTCGAGAAGCTGATCATCGCGGACGACGAGAACCGACTCTGCGGTCTGATCACGATGAAGGACCTCGACATGCTCGAGGCCTTCCCCAATTCGGCCACGGATGAGCGTGGTCGGCTGCGCGTGGGCGCCGCGGTAGGCGTGCACGACTACGACCGGGCCGCAGGGCTGGTCGACGCGGACGTCGACGTGCTCGTCGTCGACACCGCCCACGGTCACAGCAAGAACGTGATCGACACCGTACGCGAGCTGAAGAAGCGGCACGGCGTCGACGTCGTCGCCGGCAACATCGCCACGCCGCAAGCAGCCGTCGAGCTGGTCGATGCGGGGGTCGACGGCATCAAGATCGGGATCGGACCCGGTTCGATCTGCACCACGCGCGTCGTCGCGGGCGTGGGCGTTCCGCAGTTCACCGCCGTGCATTCGATCGCGCGCGAGCTGGATGCGAACGACGTTCCGCTGATCTCCGACGGGGGCATCCGCTTCTCGGGAGACATCGTCAAGGCCCTGGCCGCGGGTGCGTCCTGCGCGATGATCGGCAGCCTCTTCGCAGGCGTCGAGGAGAGCCCCGGGGAAACGATCCTGTACAAGGGGCGGACCTTCAAGGCCGTCCGGGGCATGGGATCACTCGGCGCGATGGTCGAAGGCGGGAAGGAACGCTACCGCCAGGGCCACGTGACCGAGGTCGACAAGCTCGTTCCCGAGGGCATCGAGGGCATGGTCCCCTACAAGGGTCCGCTCTCGAGGTTCGTCTACCAACTCGTCGGGGGCGTGCGCGCCGGCATGGGGTACTGCGGGGCCGAGACCATTCCCGAGCTCTGGCGTGACGCACGCTTCGTTCGCGTGACGGCCGCGGGACACCGTGAGGGACACCCGCACGACGTCACGATCACCAAGGAATCCCCGAACTACTTCCAGGAATGAGCTCCGAACCGAAGGGCATCCTCGTCGTCGATCTCGGCGCCCAATACGCACAGCTGATCGCTCGGCGCGTGCGCGAGACGAACGTCTGGTCGAAGATCACGCCGCCCGCACTCGCGCTGGAAGCGGCGCGCGAGATGAATCTGGGCGGCATCATCCTTTCGGGTGGCCCGGCCTCGGTCTACGCCGAAGACGCGCCCGAAGTTCCGAAAGAGCTGCTGGAGCTGGGGGTGCCCGTTCTGGGGATCTGCTACGGGCTGCAGTGGATGGTGCAGGCCCTCGGCGGGACCGTCTCGAATGCTTCGAAGCGGGAATTCGGGCGGACATCGATCACGGTTGCCCGGACGACGGACCTCTTCGATGGCGTCGACGGCAGGACCGTCGTGTGGATGAGCCACGGCGACCAGGTCGAGAAGCTGCCGGCCGGCTTCGTTCCGTACGCGCACTCGGAAACGTGTCCATTTGCCGCGATCGGGCAGCCCGAGAAGGGTTTCTTCGGCGTCCAGTTCCATCCCGAAGTGACGCACACGGTACGCGGGCGCGAGCTGATCCAGAACTTCGTCTGGCGTGTCTGCGAGCTGCCAGGCGACTGGAACGCCGGCTCGATCATCGAGCGCGAGATCGAGCGCGTGCACGAGATCGTGGGGCCCCAAGGCGAGGTGGTGATGGGGCTTTCGGGAGGTGTCGACAGCTCGGTCGCGGCCGTGATCGTGCACAAGGCGATCGGCGATCGACTGCACTGCATCTTTGTCGACAACGGCCTCCTGCGCAAAGGCGAGCGAGATGCGGTGCGCTTGCTCTTCGGCGATCACTTCCACATGGACCTGACCGTCGTCGACGCGTCCGAACGCTTCCTCGAGCGGCTCGCCGGCATCACGGAGCCCGAGGCCAAACGCAAGATCATCGGGCACGAGTTCGTCGAGGTCTTCCGACGCGAGGCCAAGCGCTTCCAGCGGGCCGATTTCCTCGGGCAGGGCACGCTCTACCCCGACGTGATCGAGTCGGTGGCGGCACACGGCGGCAGCACGGCCGTCATCAAGAGCCATCACAACGTCGGCGGACTGCCCGACGACCTCGAAATGGAGCTCGTGGAGCCGCTGCGCGAGCTCTTCAAGGATGAAGTTCGCGTCATCGGGCGCCACATGGGGCTCGCTTCCGCCGTCGTCGATCGCCAGCCCTTCCCCGGCCCGGGCCTCGCCGTTCGCTGCCTGGGTGAGATCACGCCGGAGCGCCTTGCCGTCCTGCGGGAAGCCGACCACATCGTCACCTCGGAGATCGAAGCGGCCGGTGCCCACGAGGGACTGTGGCAGTACTTCGCCGTGCTCCTGCCGGTGCGCTCGGTGGGCGTGATGGGGGATGCGCGCACGTACGAAGAGGCCTGCGCCCTGCGGATCGTGCAATCCGAGGATGCCATGACCGCCGACTGGGTTCAGCTTCCGAAGGAACTCCTGGCGCGCATCTCGAATCGCATCATCAACGAGGTGCGTGGGATCAACCGCGTCGTGCTCGACATCAGCACGAAGCCGCCCGGCACGATCGAATGGGAGTAGAGGGGGACGTCTCCTCGGTCCCCGGCCGCCGCGGGCGGTGGACCGTGGTGGCACTCCTCGTGCTCGCGCTGTCCGCGTCGCTGGGACGCTACGCGCTGTTCGGCGACGTCGGGATCAATCTCGCGGACGAGGGCTTTCTGTGGCTGGGAGTCCGCGAGGTCTTGGCGGGAGCGGTCCCCCTGCGCGACTTCCAGTCCTACGAGCCCGGCCGCTATCTCGTGGGTGCGCTGTTCGGCGGCGGGCTTCTGGACGTTCGACTCGCGGCCGCGGTGTTCTTCGGGCTCGGGCTCGCGGCTGGATTGCTCGTCCTGGCGCGGGTCCTGCCGCTGGTCCTCCTGCCCGTCGCGGCCTTCGTGTTGTGCGCTTGGGCCATTCCGCGCCACAAGCTCTTCGAACCGGCGCTGGCGCTTGCGGGTGTGTTCGCGATCGTGTCGTTGCTCGAGCGGCCAAGCGCGCGGCGGCACCTGCTCGTCGGCGTCTTCGCCGGCGTGGCCGCCTGCTTCGGGCGCAACCACGGGTTGTACAACGTCCTGGCTCAGCTCTGCGCTGGCCTGTACGCGTACGCCTGTCTGAACCGAACGGACCCGCTACGAAAGCTCGCAGCCTGGAGCGGCGGCATCGCGCTCGGCTACGCGCCGATGCTCCTCGCCCTCGTGTTCGTGGACGGCTTCGCAGCGGCGCTCGCGCGCTCGATCGCCTTCTATGCCGAGCAGGGTTCGAACCAGCCGCTGCCCTATCCTTGGCCGTGGTCGTTCGGGTACGGACATCTGCTCGCGCACGAGCGCCTGGCCTGGCTCGTCGCCTTCGCCCTGCCTCCGCTGCTCCTGCCGCTGGCGGGGCTGGTCGGTGCGCGGTGGGGGTGTCGCCGTCCGGCGCGCACGTCCTTCGAGACCGAGAACCCGGCCCCTGCCGCGACGCAGGACGCGGAGCGACGCGGCGCTCTGGGGCGAGTACTCTTCGCCTGCGGCTTGGTCGGGCTCTTCTATTCCCATCAGTACGGCGTGCGTTCCGATGCGCCCCATCTCGCGCAGGGGCTGCACCCCGTCTTGCTCGCGGCGTTCGTCCTGCCCTGTGCGCTGCGCTCGGGACTCGCGCGCAATCTGGCGGTCGCGCTCGCTTTCTCGGGACTGGTCGCCTTGGCGGTCGCCGGACCGCCGGCGATCGAAACGTCCTATGCCTCGATGCGGATCGGAAGCGAGGCTCCGGCTCCCGACCGCGCCCCGTTCACGTTCCGCGCGGGAGAGGACGAGATCCAGGCGGACTTCGTCAGCGCGGACTACACGCAGGGCATGTGCCGTCTGCTCGAGCATTTCGTGCGGCCCGATGCGACCCTTGCGGTCCTGCCCGGGTTTCCCGCCTTCTACCCGTTGCTCGGCCGTCGTCCGCCCGTGTGGTGGTCCTACGTCCTGTGGCGCCTGAACGAGGAGCAGCAAGCGAGCCTGCTCGGCGACTTCGATCGCAACAGGGTCGATTTCGTACTCGTGATCGATTCCGCCATCACGAGCGAGCTCCTGCTCCGCAACACCGCCCCGCGTGTATGGGAGCGACTGGAGACGGATTTCCGGCGAATCGCACAGCGGGCCCTACCGCCAGGGCACCACCTGTTCCAACGTATTCGGTAGGCCGCCGTATCCCATGACGCAGCCGTCGACCGGGTGCTCCGATCCCTCCCGTCAAGTCACTCAGCCCGTCCCCTCCGTTTCGATAGCATCTGCACCATGCAACAGCGGTCACTAGCTGCCCTCGTTCTCGCCCTCGCCACGTCGGTCGGGGCCGTCTCGTGTGGCGGTGGTGTCGAGCCGCCTCGGCTCGTCGTCCTCTACGCGGCTTGTACGGTGAACAAGAGCTATCTCTCGCCCTACGACGACGACGTGGACTTCACGCCGGCCTTCGCGAAGTTCGCGTCCGAAGGCGTCACCTTCGAGCGTCACGTGACGGAGGCCGGGCAGTCCGGGATTTCCTTCGCGTCGCTCTTCTCCGGCGTTCACGCCCCGGTCCACCGCGCCTACCGCCATCCGATCCGGATCCCGGACGACCTGTGGCTCATCACGGAGGCCTACGCGGACGCGGGCTACGACACGTGGTTCTACAACGGCCACCGGATGGGGTCGATCGAACTGAACTACGGCCAAGGCGTGCCACCGGATCAAGCCATCCAAACCGCGTTCATGAAGGTCGACGAGTACACCGCGACCGATGCTCGTTTCGCCGGGATCCTGGAGCGGCTGCAGGCGGATCCGAAGGCGAAGGCCTTCGTTCTGATCAACCTCACGGTTTCGCATTCGCCCTATCACGCCTACGCGAGGCCGGAGGTGATCGACGAATTCTTCAGGCTGTATCCGCGTCGCGTCGGGGCACTGAAGCCCGAAGTCTACAACCGGATGATCCGGATCTACGACACGCACCGCCTGGCCTTGCAGTGGGACTACGAGAAGACGGTGGCGAAGCTCGGCTTGACGGAGGTCGACGAGCGTGACCTGCACGCGACACTCGAGCTCGCCTACCGGGCCTGCATGTACTTCCTCGACAAGAAATTCGGGGAGTTCGTCGACTCGATCGACGCGGCCGGTCTGCGGGACGATTCCCTGATCGCGTTCACGTCGGACCACGGCGAGGTGCTGTACCGGGACAACGCCTTGTACCAGTACACGCACGGGTTGCAGCTCGCCCCCGAGGTGCTCGACGTGGCCTGGCTCCTGCGCGGAAAAGGCATCCGACCCGGACGCTACGGCTCGGTGACGCGTTCGATCGACGTGTACCCGACCTTGGCGGAGCTCTCGGGCATCTCGTTGCCGGACGGCATCGAGGGCGTCAGCCTGGCGGACGCGGTGCGAGGCCGGGCCAAGGAGCCCGAGCTCGTGGCCTTTTCGCACACGACGACCCTCGGCCCCAACCTGCTGGCCCTCTTTCAGGACTGGCACGAGGTCATCGACCGCAACCCGACCGAGGACGCTCGCTGGAGCCAGGTGCGCGTGCGCTCGGGCGATCTGGTCCTGAAGCTGCGCCACGAAGGGGGCGACCGTTGGATCGAGCAGGTGTTCGATCTGGCCTCGGACCGTGAGGAGCGGCGCGACCTCTACGACCCGAACGATCCCCGGCACGCCGCTCTCGCGAGCCGCGCCAAGGCCTATCGAGAACGACTCGTCGACGCCTTCCACAGCGGCGAGGGGGCCTACCTCTCGAGCGAAGCAGCCCGCGAGCACCTGCAGGGCTTGGGCTACGTGGGAGGCGACGAAGAGGAACGAGAGCCGCCTGCGGCGGGCTCCCAGGGCGCTCCGTCGGGCCCTGATGGAGAAAAACGGTGAACCCCCAGGGTTCGCCGGCCGTCTGCTTCGAAGCGCTTTCCGGGTCGGGCCGGCGGGCCGGAGCGGAGATCGGGCGAATGCACTCGCGTCAGGCCGGTCTCCGAACCGATTCCATCCGCTACGCTCGTGCACCGGGCCGGTTCCGGAGCGCACCCCTCTCATGAAGCCCCTGGCCTATCTCGTCGTCTGCGCTTCGCTCGTTGCCCCCTCGGGGCCGCACCGTTCGGAGGCGTTCCGCTTTCAGCCCGCGGCCGGGAGCGCGCTCGACAAGCACTTTATGACGAAGGGGGACCTACGGCTGGTCGGGCTCGAGCTGGAGTACGACGGCACCGTCTGCGACCCGGCCATGTTCGGCCTCGACGGGGAGGCGCTGTTCCGCTTCGGTTACGAGCTCGCGTCGCGCGACGAGTACAAGGAGATCGTGCCGGGCCGACCGACCGAGCTGCTGCGGACCTTTGCCGGCCTCGGCTTCTGGGTCGAGAGCGACGAAGGCTACGAGACGCGCCGGACCGGGGACGGCCTGATCGGCAAGACGATCCGCTACGTCTGGGACGAGCGTGCGAAGACCTACCGCCGTTCGTATGTCGGCGACAAGGGAACCCCGACGCAGCTCGCGGAGATGGACGAAGATCTGGACCTGCGCGCGCTGCTGCCGGCGAACGAGGTCGAAGAGGGCGAGACCTGGGTGGTCGAGGGGGAGACGCTCGCGAGCGTGCTCGTCCCCGGTCTCGATTTCGAGCGGGCTCTCGAGGACGAACACGACTTCTTGGGGACGATCCCCGACGAGTTGGCTGCGGCGTTGCGCGAGGCGCTCCGTTCGGCCCGCGCCACCTGTCGCTACGAAGGTTACGAGGAAGGCGGCAGCGAGCACGGGATCATCGGATTCGAGGGGCAAGTGCGCGCCGACGTGGCGCTCGACCCCGAGCTCTTCTTCCGAGACCGCTCCAGCGAAGACATCGAGGTCTCGAGCTTGATGGCGGGAATCAAGAGCGATCTCTCCGGGCGCTGTCGCTGGAACCTCTCCGAGGGCCGCTTCGAGTCCTTCGAGATGGAGGGGGCGGGCGAGATCATCCTCGAGTTCGACCTCGATGTGATTCCGCTCGGGATCGAGCTCACCGGGCGGGCCACGTTCGCGATCGACTTCGCCCGCGACGCACGCGCCGAGACCCACGACTGACGGCGGGCTCAGGCGCGTCGATTCAGCGTGCGCGTGATCCAGGGACCGACGAATCCGCCGAGCAGGACGAGCACCAGCACGAGGGCGGCGAGACGTCCGAAGCCACGCCAGCCGCGCGGCATCGCACCCCAGAGAAAGGCGAGTCCGACACTGCCGAAGGCGAGGAGTCCGACGGCGAGGATCCAACCTTCGCGAAAGAACAGGCGCAGGTCGCGGTGGGCGTGGCGGAGATCGTCCTCGAGCGCCCAGCCGCGTGGAAGGGCGCGGCGTAGCTCGGCCGGGGTGAGCGGGGCACCCTTGGCGCGCTCGAGCGCCGTGAGGTCGACGAGCTCTTCGAGCGGGAGCCGACGCTGGGGCGTTCCCCGCCCCTCGGGGTCCCCGTCTCGATGCTCGTTCATGCCTCGCTCTCGTCGATCATCCGTTGGAGCAGAGCACGAACACGTTCGGGGGCGGCCTGGCCGTGCGAGGCCTTCATGACGGCGCCCATGAGCGCTCCGATCGCCTTGGTCTTGCCCGCGCGCACTTCGCGCGCGACGTCTTCGCGCCCGACGAGGGCCTGACGACACCAACGCTCGAGAGCCGCTTCGTCGGTGACGAGCAGGAGGTGCTCCTCTTGCAAGATGCGGTCGACGTCGCGTTCGTCCCCGCGCACGAGCAGCTCGAGGACGCGCCTGCCTCCGTTGGCGTGGATCGCACCCGACTCGACCTCGCGCGTGACGCGCGCCAGGTCGGCGGGCGCCACGGGGTGACCGTGTTCGGCCCGTGCGCGCACGGCGGGCTCCGCCAGTGCCGGTACGACCTCGTTGGCGATCAGATTGGCGAGCGACTTGGGGGAGGCCGCTGTTTCGAGCGCCGCCTCGAACAGGTGCGCCACGACGGGGTCCGAACTCAAGAGGTCGGCGTCGTAGGCGGACAGTCCGAGGGTCTCCGTGTAGCGCGCGCGCTTGGCCGCCGGTAGCTCGGGCAAGGCGGCGCGCTCCGCCTCGATGAGCGTGGCGGGGATCACGA
The DNA here is from genome assembly GCA_029259595.1 of Planctomycetota bacterium. Taxonomy (GTDB): domain Bacteria; phylum Planctomycetota; class UBA1135; order UBA1135; genus OFTM43. The sequence goes on from JAJDEW010000115.1 coordinate 68,525, forward strand.
GGGCCGGAAGGTCGGGCTCCGGGAAGTAGCGGTAGTCGTCCGCGTCCTCTTTCGAGCGCATGACCCGGGTTTCCGCTCGATCGGCGTCCCAGAGCCGTGTTTCCTGGCGGATCTCGTGTCCCGCGCCACGCTCGAGCAGGCCCGACTGACGCGCGATCTCGTGCTCGAGCGAGTCCCGCACGAAGCGGAACGAATTCAGGTTCTTGAGCTCGACCTTCGTTCCCCAGGGTTCGCCGGGCCTGTGCAGCGAGACGTTCACGTCGCACCGCAGGCTGCCCTTCTCCATGTCGCAGTCCGAAACGCCCGCGAAACGCAGCATCTCCTTCAACGCGGTCAGGAACTCGTGGGCCTCGTCCGCGGTCTGCAAGTCGGCTTCGGTGACGGCCTCGATCAGCGGGACGCCGGCGCGGTTGAGATCGACGAGGGTCGCGTCACCGCGGTCGTGAATGGCCTTGCCGGCGTCTTCTTCGAGGTGAATACGGCGCAACCGAACGGTGCGGCCCGACGCGAGCCGTACGCCACCGCCCTGGCAGTAGGGCGCATCGAACTGCGTGATCTGGTAGCCCTTGGGGAGGTCGCAATAAAAGTAGTTCTTGCGGTCGAAATCGCTCGTCGCGCGGATCGTGCCTTCGACCGCGAGCGCCGCTCGGACCGCGAGCCGAACCGCGGCCTCGTTGAGCACGGGCAAGGCGCCGGGCTGGCCGCTGCAGACCGGACAGACGTGCGTGTTCGGCGGCTCGCCAAACGTGTTGCGGCAGCCGCAGAAGAGCTTCGTGCGGGTGCCGAGCTGGCAGTGGACCTCGAGCCCGATGACCGCCGCGTAGTCAGCGTTCGTCACGCCGAGACCTCCGGCGCGAGCGCGCTCGTGAAGGGAGCGCCGAGTCGGTCGGCGGCCGCCACCAAGGCGCAGAGGCGCGCGTCGCTGCCGCGCGGGCCGACCCACTGCAAGCCCACGGGCAAGGTCGCACCTCCGGCGGGGTCGTCGACGGTCCCCACGGGCGCGCTCACCGCCGGCAGGCCCGCGAGGCTGGCGGGGACCGTCAGGTGGTCGCAGGCGTACATCGCGAGCGGGTCGTCGACGCGCTCGCCGAGATGGAAGGCCGGCGTAGGTGTCGTCGGGCCGAGCAGGACGTCGACCTCGCGAAAGGCCGCATCGAACTCGTGCACGAGTCGCCGTCGCGCGCGCAGCGCCTTCGTGTACCAGTGCTGGGCATAGCCGGCGGAAAGAACGTAGGTTCCGAGCAGGATGCGGCGCTTCACCTCGTCGCCGAAGCCGGCGGCGCGCGTGGCTTCGAACATCGCATCGAGGCTCGGGTCGTCGCCTTGTACGCGCCTGCCGTAGCGAACGCCGTCGTAGCGCGCGAGGTTGCTCGAGGCCTCTCCGGTCGCGATGACGTAGTAGATCGGAACGGCCTGGCCGGCGAGCGGTAGCGACACCTCGCGCAGGACACAGCCCGCGCGCTCGAGCGCGGCGAGCGCCTCGTTCGTGCGCGCCTCCACGCGCGGGTCGAGGCCCGGACCGAAGGTCTCGCGCGCGACTCCGACGACGAGACCGTCGAGTTCACGATCCGCTTCGTTTCCGGGGCCCTCGATCCGGACCGTGGTGGCATCCAGCGGATCCGGGCCGGCCAGGACTGCGAGCAGCGTGGCGAGATCGGTGGCCTCCGCGGCGAGCACACCGACGACGTCGAGCGAGGAGGCGAAGGCGACGAGGCCGTAGCGCGAGACCGCACCGTAGCTCGGCTTCAGCCCGAAGACGCCCGAAAGAGCCGCGGGCTGGCGGACGGAACCTCCCGTGTCGGAGCCCAACGCGAAGGGAACGAGTCCGGCCGCCACGCTGACCGCGGAGCCGCTCGACGATCCGCCGGGCGTGCGGCCGAGGTCCCAAGGGTTGCGTGCGATGCCATAGCACGTGTTCTCGCCCGAGGACCCCATGCCGAACTCGTCCATGTTGGTCGTGCCGATCGGAATCGCACCGGCCGCGACGAGCCGTTCGACGGCGGTCGCGGTGTAGGGCGGGCGATAGCCGGCCAAGAGGGCGCTGCCGCAATTCGTCTCGCGTTCCGCGATGCACAGGTTGGCCTTGGTCGCGAAGGGGACGCCGGCGAGCGGACCCGGCTCGGCGCCCGCAGCCAGGGCCGCGTCCAGGCGCTCGGCGCACGCGAGCGCGTCCGTCGCCGCGAGGGCCTGAAACGCCGCGAGGCGTGGATTCGCTCGCTCACACGACGCGAGCGTCGCTTGAACGGTCGAGCGCGCGCTGCGGGTCCCGTCGGCGAGCGCTCGGGCGAGCTGGGACAGGCTCATTCGGCTCCTCCGATCGTTTTCGGAACTCGAAAGAAGTCGTCCAGTCGATCGGGCGCGTTGGCGAGCAGGCGCGCGGTCGCGAGGGACGCGCGTGGCTCGTCCGCGCGCAGCTCCAGGGCCGGGCCGGCGACGCGGCGGACGGGCTCTTCGTCGTCGACGTCCAGCGCCTCGATGGCGCGCAAGGCCGCCAGGATGCGAGCGAGATGGGGCGTGAGGCGCTCCAGCTCGGAGGCTTCCAGCTTCAGGCGCGCGAGGCCGGCAATCCGGCGCACGAGCCGCGGGTCCAGGGGTTGGTCTCGTTCCACGGCGTGGTCTCGGGGCTCGGGCGCGCGACGCTCGGGAGCCGGCGGGGCCGGCCGGGGGCCGCCACGTCCGGCGCGCTTGCACCCACCGTTCCGCGATCCTACCGTGGCGTCGATGGTCCTCGCGAGCTTGCCCTTCCTCGACCCGCCCACCGATTGGTTGGCAGTCGGCATCGTCCTGGCGATCGTCGGGGGTTTTCTGCTCGCGAACTCGATCCTGTTCCGCCATCCGCGGACCCTGGTCGAGGAGCACTTCGGCGAGCGGACCGGTCGTCTGGCGACGATCCGCGAGTACATCTTCCATCGGGTGCAGGTGCACCTCGGGTTCTTCTTCCTCCTGGTCGGTTTCGGGCTCCAGCTCTACGGGCACTGGCGGCCGCTGCCGCCCGAAGCCGTGTCGGAGGCCTTCCCGACGAACTGGATCGGAGCCGTGCTCCTGGCCGTCGTCGGGCTCGAGATCGCGGGCTGGTTCCTGTCACGCTGGTTGTTTCAGCGGTACGTGCGCGCGTACTTTCTCGAACATCCGCCCTCGCTCGAAACCGACATGCGGCTCGCGCGCGAGCTGGGGGAGCTCTTCAGCGTGAGCTCGGCCGGCGACGACACGGTCCAGTCCTACCTCGCGAAGATCCGTCACAAGATCGGTCTGCCGGTGGTGCCGGAACGCGGCAACCGCCCCTTCGTGCTGGGCGAGCCGGAAGAAGAGTTGGCCTGAGGGCCCGTCGCAAAGGGTCATCCGGCGCCCCCGCGGCAACCGACGCCCGAGCTCGACGAACTCGGCAACTCGCTGAATAAGCCAAGAGAACGACGGTGACGTTTTCGGACGGGTGAGGTCCAGACCTCATGCACCGCTGCTGGCTTTCCGTGGCGCGCTTCCTGCGCGAATGGAACGGGGCCCTATTCCCCGAGCGCTGTCTGGTCTGCGGGGCTGGGCGCAGCGCGATCTGCGGCGAACATGCGATCGTCAGCGGGTGTCCGGGCCGCCGCTGTCGTCGCTGCGCCGACCGGATCGCGGACGCGCTGCCCGCCGGCTCCCTGTGCGTTCGCTGCCGTCGTTCCTCGCCCGCCTTCCGTCGCTTGTGGGCCCTGGGCGAGTATCCGGGCGAGGAGCGCTTCGCCGACTGGATCCTGGCCCTGAAGCACGGAGACCGGCGGGACCTCGCGCGACCGCTGGCCGAGCTCCTGGCGGCCCGCGTGCCGGAGCTCGGCGCCGCGAGCGGGGGGCTGTTCGTGCCGGTACCGAGCCATCCGTTGCGCACGTTGGAGCGCGGCCACGATCCGGCCGGGCTGCTCGCGAGCGAGCTGGCTCGCGCCTTGCCTCCGGCGCGCGCTCGGCGCCTTCTGCGACGCGTGCGATGGACGCCACCCCAAGGCAAGGCGGGTGCGCGTTCACGGCGCGCAAACGTCCGGGGTGCCTTCGCCGTGCGGCGTGGCGCCGCCGGACGTCTCGCCGGACGCGTGGTCTGGCTCGTGGACGACGTCGTGACCTCGGCGGCGACGGTCGACGCTTGCGCGCGCGAGCTCGTGCGGGCGGGTGCGACGGCCGTCGACGTCGTCTGCATCGGACGTGCTGCCCGCGCTTCACCCGGGCCGCCGAACCTCGTCGAGGCGGCCGGATTCCCGGGCGGAGCGTGAGTCGTTGGGTGCGCGGCATTGCGCAGGGCGAGGGCCGGATCCATGCTCTGCGCGTGAAAACGCTCCTGATCGAACCCTTCGGCGGACTCGCCGGGGACATGTTCTTGGCGGCTCTGCTCGATCTGGGTGAGGAGGCCTTCGGGCTCTCGGAGCTCACGTCCCTGGCGGAAGCGCTCGTTCCCGGGGAGGCGCGCCTCGCCCTGAACACCGTGACACGCGCTTCGCTCACGGCGAGCCACCTGGCCGTGACGACGCCCGAGTCGGCGCATCCGCCGCACCGGCACCTGGCCGAGCTCGAAGCACGCATCGAGGGTCTGACGATCGAAGGCTTCGGGGCGCGTGAGAAGTCCCGCGCGCTCACCGTACTGCGGCGCATCGCGGAGGCCGAAGGCCGTGTGCACGGGATCGCACCGGAGCGCGTCCACTTCCATGAAGTCGGTGCCGTGGACACGTTGATCGACGTGTGCGGAGCGACCCTGGCGCTGGCGCGACTCGGCGTCGAGCAGGTTTGGTCGAGCGCACCGTACGTCGGCGGCGGGACGGTCGTGTGCGCCCACGGGACGATGCCCGTGCCGGCTCCCGGAACGGCCGAGCTCTTGCGTGATGTCCCCCAGCGCTTCGGACCGGGAGGCGAGCGCGTCACGCCGACCGGGGCGGCGCTCTTGGTCGGGTTCGTCGACCGCTTCCTCGAGGAGCAGGCGCCGACGGATTTTTGCGCCCGAGCGCTCGGATACGGAGCGGGAACGCGCGAGCCGCACGAGGGCCCGCCCAACCTGGTGCGCGTGCAGCTCGGCGATGCGGAAGCGGGGCTCGAGCCGCGAGGCGTGCCGAGCCGTGCCCACGACGTCGTCTTGATGGAGTTCCAGGTCGACGATGCGACCGGAGAAGAGCTGGGCTTCTTGCGCGAGGCCCTGGAGGGCGCGGGCGCGCTCGACGTTTGGACCAGCGCTTGCCAGATGAAGAAGGGGCGGCCTGGCGTGGTCGTTGCCTTTCTCGCGCGCCCGCAAACGAAGGAGGCTCTGCTCGAGGTGGCCTTCGCGCACAGCTCCACGCTGGGCATCCGCTGCACGGGCGTCGAGCGACGGGAGCTTCCGCGGCACGAGCTCGAGGTCGAGCTCGAGGGGGAGCGCGTGAGGGTCAAGGTCAGCGAGCGGGGAGGCGTACGCGAGCTCTCGCCGGAGTACGAGGATCTGGCCCGCGTGGCGCGCTCCAGCGGTCGTTCGATCCGCGCTCTGGCGGAACAGGCCCGCGAGCTCGCTCGGAGTGCTCGGAGTGCACCGGGGCGCGCTGGCGGCAGCGCCGCGTCTCGCAGCGCGCTCGACCGCCGCAGCTCTGGGTAGAGGGCCTGGAACGAAAGAAAGGGGAGGTGCTCCCCGGGCCCGTCGGCCCGAGGAGTCCTCCCGGAGGCCGCCGCGCCACGGCTCGTTTTCGTGCCGGAGGCGCGGAGCCGGACCGCCATCGAGGGGGGGGCTCGGCGGTCCGCGGCAGAAGTTCGCTCGACGCGACCTTCCACCGCACGAAATCTATCCTGGGCGTCAGGGGCAGGCGCGACGAACTGGCTCCTAGCCCGAGCCGGACGTCCTTCGGCCCCTCGGCGAGCGTCCGCAAGGCGGATTCGGACCCGGAGAATCGCGCCGAATCCGCCGGTTCGCCCGCGTTCCTGCACACGACCGGGCCCTGCGGCCACCCGAGCTTGGCCTTTGCAGGAGTGTTCGAAGGCAGGAAGGCTCCCGGCCGTCGCCCGTGACGGGTTCGAATCCGACCGTGCGCTGGAGCCCGGTCGGGGCCAGGGCTAGGATCAGGTCGCGGGCCCGGGAGGCAGGCTTCACGGGTCGGACCACAGGCAGAGCACCGATGAGGACGACACACGTGGCGGGCAAGACGACGAGATTGGCGGGCTGGTTGGCAGGGACGCTCTTGGCGTGCAGTGCGGGCGCGGGGGCCGCGCAGGCGGCAACGCTCGCGGTGAGTGTGACTTCGCCGCAGGAAGGCCCCTTGCGCTATGCCCGCGTGGGCGGGAAAGCGAGCGTGAAGAACCTCGCGAGCGACAACGGCGTCGAGCTGCTCCGTCCCGAGGAGGGCGGCCTCGTGGCGGTCTATCGCGAGCTCCCCGACTGGCTCGAGGTCGAGGTGCCGGGCGGCTACGCGGTCTGGGTCTACGGCAAGTACCTGGCCGAGACGAACGAGGCGGACATCCTCGAAGTCACCCGCAACGCCGTCAACATGCGCCCGCTCCCGAAGAGCGACGTGAACAGCTTTCCCTTGCCGCAGCGCTTGCACGCGGGCGATCGGGTGCGCCTGATCCAGAAGATGGAAGCGGACAAGGCGCTGCAGGAGACCTGGGTGCGGATCTGGTCTCCGCCCGGCGTCTGTGCCTACCTGCGGGCGGCGCAAACGACGCCGCTGGCCGCAGAGGCGGACGGCGCGGCGTTGTGGAAGGAAGCCTGCCGTGACCTCGGCGGACGCCGTCCGCCGACGCAGAACATGCCGAAGTCCGGTTCGGTCGGTGGATCCGCGGTCGAGGCCAGCGCGGTCCGCGAGGCGGAGGCCAAGGAGGCCGGTTCCCCGACTGCGGTGCGCGCGCAGCTCGAAGAGGCGCGCGTGCTCCTGGATCGGGAGATCGCGCGACCCAAGCCCGAGTTCGGCGGCGTGCGCAAGGCGCTCGAGGCGTTGCTGCAGAAGGAGTCGACCGGCCCCGTGGCGATCGAGGCCCGCCACCAGCTCGAACTCGTCGCCTTCCACGAGGAGGCCGCGCGGCTGCGGAGCGAACTCGAGCGCGCGAAGAACTCGAGCGGTGGTGTGATCGCCGAGAAGCGCGCTGAGATCCTCGAAAGGAGTCGCGCCAAGGATCCCTTCGGGCACGTCTTCGCCTCGCGTGGAGTGCTGGTACGCAAGGTCACGACGGACGGCACGCCGCACTACTTCCTGCGCTTCGCGGGTGCGACACAGTGCGAGGTGGTCTGCCCCGGTGGGCGCTATGACTTCGACGTCTTTGCTGGCTACGAGGTCGGCGTCCAGGGCAAGGAACTCGGCCAGCACGACGGTGAAGCCCCGTTGTTCGAAGTGGCGCGGCTCGAAGTCCTCGCGCGTCGCTGATCGCGCCGGAGAGTTTCATGTCCTGGCTCGGACGAATCCTCAACTTCTTCCGGGGACTCGTTCCGCGCACGCGTCCGCTCTGCGACACGTGCCGCTATGACTACGGCAACGTTTGCAAGCGGCCCGAGCGTCCGAACGCGATGCGCTGTCCGGACTACAAGTTGAAGTGAAGCGGCGCGGCCTGCCTTGGCGAACCTGCGCGACGACAGCGCGCCGGATGCTTGCTTCTGCGGGCTCCTAGGCCGGGACGTCGCCGCGCACCGGATCCATCTCCTCCACCTCCGCTCGCCAGGCTTCGAAGCGGTCGGCGAGGATCGCGGCGCGCGTCTGTTCCATCAGCATGTGGAAGAAGCGCAGGTTGTGGAGCGTGAGCAGGATGGCGGCCAGCATCTCCCCTGCCTTCGCCAGATGGCGCAAGTAGCCCTTCGAATAGCCGCTGCAGGTCGGGCAGTCGCAGGAGGGGTCGAGCGGTGAGTCGTCGCGCGCCCAGATCCGGTTGCGCAAGTTGATGCGGCCGCGCGATGTGAAGGCCTGGTGGGTGCGTCCGTGACGCGTGGGCGTCACGCAGTCGAACATGTCGATGCCGAGCGCGATCGCGGCCAAGAAGTCGCGTGGAAGCCCCACACCCATCAGGTAGCGCGGCCGATCCTCGGGCAGGAGAGGGGTGGCGGCCGCGACCGCGCGTTGCATCGTGCGCTGGTCCTCGCCGACGCTGACGCCGCCCACCGCGTAGCCGGGCAGGTCATGGGTCAACACGGCCTCGACGGAGCGCTTGCGCAGCTCGGGAAAGCCGCCCCCTTGAACGATGCCAAAGAGCGCGTGGCCGTCGCTCTCGCCTCCCTGCTCGCGCCAGCGCCGTACGCACCGTTCGAGCCAGCGATGCGTGCGCTCCGTCGCCGCCTGAACCTCGGACTCCGCGCTCGGATCGGCGGGGCAGTGGTCGAAGGCCATCAGGACATCGGGTCCGAGGGCCAATTGGATGTCGACGACCGACTCGGGCGTGAGACGAATCGGGGTGCCGTCGACGATCGACTTGACGGTGGCGCCGCCCTCGTCGATGGACGTCACCTCGCGCAGGGAGAAGAGCTGATAGCCGCCCGAGTCGGTGAGGATCGGGCCGTTCCAACCCATGAAGGCGTGCAGGCCCCCGAGCTCGCGCACCGTCTCGTGCCCCGGTCGCAGGTGCAGGTGGTAGGTGTTCGCGAGCACGACCCGCGTTCCGACCCGCGCGAGGTCCTCGGCATGGATCCCCTTCACCGAGCCGCGCGTGCCTACCGGCATGAAGAAGGGCGTCGGGACGTCGCCGTGGGGGGTGCGGAAGACGCCGGCGCGGGCTTGGCACTCCCGGCTCCTCGCTTCGAGGCGGAAACCGAAGGGGGAGGCCATCGCTCAGTCGAAGAGGTCCGGGATCGCGCCGGGTCCGGTTTCGTCCGGGGGAAGTCCCAGGGCGCGTCGTCCGTTGCGCGTGAGGACCCGACCACGGGCCGTCTTCTGCAGCAGGCCGCTGCGCAGGAGGTGGGGTTCGACCACGTCCTCGATCGTGTCCTCGGCTTCGTCCAGGCTCGCCGCCAAGGTCTTCAGGCCGATCGGTTCGCCACGCGCGTCCGCCAGGATGTTCAGGAGCCGACGGTCGATGTCCTCGAGCCCACGCTCGTCGACGCCGATCCGAGCCAGCGCGTCGGAAGCGACCTCGGTGTCGATCCGCTCGAGCTTCTTGACCTGGGCCAGGTCGCGAACGCGCCGCAGGAAGCGGTTCGCGACGCGGGGTGTTCCGCGGCTGCGGCCCGCGATGAGTTGCGCGGCGGCAGGGTCGAGCTCGACCTCGAGGATGCTGGCCGAGCGCAGGAGGATCGTCGCGAGCTCGTCATCGGGATAGGGGACGAGGCGTTCCAGCAAGCCGAAGCGCCCGCGGAACGCGGCGCTCAAGAGGCCCTCGCGCGTCGTCGCACCGACCAACGTGAAGGGCGCCAGGGTCAGCGGCAGGATGCGCGCGTTGGGGCCTTGGTCGAGCGTGAAATCCACGCTGAAGTCCTCCATCGCGGTGTAGAGGAACTCCTCGACCGAGGGTGGAATGCGGTGAACCTCGTCGATGAAGAACAGGTCGCCGCGCGAGAGCTGGGTCAGGATGCCGACGAGGTCGCGGGGGCGTTCCAGCGCGGGCCCGGAGGTGGCGTGCACTTGGGTGCCGAGCTCGGCACCGATGATGCGGGCCAGGGACGTCTTGCCCAATCCGGGCGGTCCGGAGAGCAGCACGTGGTCGAGCGACTCGCCGCGTGCGCGGGCGGCCTCCAGGGCGATGCGGAGGTTGCTGACGACGCGGGACTGGCCCACGAACTCCGAGAAGAGCCGCGGGCGCAGGACGTTCTCGAAGTCCTGCTCGCGCCCCTGCGCGACCGGGCGCGTCCACTGCGTGGCGTCGCTGTCCGGGAGCCCGCCCGGATCGGGGGGGGCGAAGGCGTCGGGATTCTCGATCCGGTCCGAGGGGGCCCTGTCGTTTCGAACCATGGTGCGGTGCGCGGCTGCGGCTGTGGGAGGATAGCGCAGGGCCGGTCGGTCTCCTACGGCGGAGCCGCGTCGAGAGCTCGACGGGGAGCGAGGCTCGCAGGGTCGGGGTCGGCGGGGGGCGAGCCGGTCGGGACCCCAGGCCGACACGGGTGGGGGATCCGATCGCCTAGCCGACCGGCTCGACCTCGCGCCCGACGCCGGCTCGGCGCGGATGGTGGCCGGGGGAGAGGCTTGGTCTTCGGGCTGAGGGAGAACTCCTCGGGCTGGCGCCCCGGCGAGAATTCCGCCCGCCCCGGCCCGCGGCTTGCCGAAGATCGCGCTCCCCGGGAGGCGTTCACCCATCCCGGGAATTCGGGTGTCGACACCCGGCGAGGGGACAGGCCGCCTGCGCTTGACACCTCACGGGGGGCTGCCCACACTGGCGGCCCTCCGGAATCGGGTTCCGGGCGCTTCCGCACCCTGTGCGCGGTCGCGCACCCCTGCGGGCCGCGAGCACATCTGCTCGATGTGACCGGGCGGGGGCGCTCGACGTGCGTTGGCAGGGGAGTCGAGCCGGATGTGCCGGGAATGCGTAACCCGTTGCTCAGGACCGAATAAGAGGGTGAGAGGCACGCTGTCGTGGACGTCGTCCAGCGGCTCGGCACGTGTCTTGAACCAAGAAAGCCACCACGGGATCCGGATCGGTTCCCGAACCTCCGTTCCCTCGGTGCCCCTTCTCCGCTGCCTCCCGTTGAATCGCTCCTCCCTCGCGCGCACCGAACGGTTTCGAACCCCTGACTCAGGCCCTTCCCCCATGCAGAGACGACTCTTCGCTCTCGCCGCATCCTCGTCGTTGCTCCTCGGCATGTTCGCATGCAACTCCGGATCCTCCGGTGGCTCGTCCGCCCGGATGACGATTCTCGAGGTGTCGAACGGCTTCGGATTGCTCCTGCCGCACCGGGTGTTCCGGGCCGACCCCCAGGGCTTGCCCACCGCCGAGGTCGTGGAGATCCGGCGCCTCGACGACCTCCGCAACGCCACCCTGAACAACCCGATTTTCGCTCCGGTCGAGTGGCCCGTGGCGGCCCAGCTCCCGAACGGCGATGCGGGCAATCACTTCATCTACGCCCGCTTCCAGCAGCCGATCGACATCGACTCGGTGATGGATGCCTCGGCTGGGGCCGCGGCGGACAGCAACCTGCGCGGTCCGATCAGCATCCTGGCGGTCAACGCTTCGACCGGCATCACGACCAACATCGTCGGGCGCGCCTTCATCGGCGGTCAAACCTACGGCGCCGTCAATCCCGACAACTCGACCGAGCTCCTGCTCGAGAAGTGGATCGGCCTGGAGGGTGGCCAGCCCGTCGCCCTGACGCCCGAGGGTGACGGCTTCCCGGGGACCCAGAGCGCCGCCGGCTTCGCCGGCGCAGCCGACCTCGTCAGCCCGAACACGTTCGTCTTCATTCCGGACGCCGACGGTGACCTGTCGACGATCGAGACCTTCCCGGCGGGCGTTCAGATCCGCATGCGCATGACGCGCGAGGTGCGTTCGAAGGCCGGCGGTCTGCTCGAGCAGGCCGGCTTGGCGTCGACGACGGTGGGCCTGGACTCGATTCCGCCGGAGATCTCGGTGGCCGGAGCGGACAACGACCCGATCATCATTCCGGGCAACGGCGACCTCGACGTCGACCCGGAGACGAACATCCTGGTCGAGTTCACCGAGCCGGTGCAGATCCGGACGATCGGTGAGCTGCCCGACAATGCACCGCCGCCGCTCTCCGCCGCGGTGCTGCTGCAGTTCGGTCCCTCCTCGAACGTCGTGACGGTTCCGTTCGCGGCCCGGCCGCTCTCCGTCTACGACCTCTCCCGACTCGAGTTGATCCCGGCCTACAACTTCCCGGGCTCCGGTCCGGTCGATCAGGGCCTCAGCTGCGGCAGCTTCAGCACCGTCCGGATCATCGTCAACGCGGGACAGTTCAGCGACCTCGCTTCGGTGCCGAACGTGAACACGCTGTCGGCCAACACCAACTTCACGACGGGGGAGGGCGCGGGACTCGTGAACGCTCCCGTTCTGCCGGACGCGATCTATGTGGCCCGCGGCGGCAGCAAGCCCGGCATCTCCGTCATCGACCTCAACGGGTTCGGCGGGGGCACCGGCAACCCGACCTATGACGACCAGAACCCGATCGTCAAGGGCAACTCGAACTTCCCGAACAACCCCAACCTGGCTCTCCAGGGCTCCAGCTTGCTGCCGCCGATCCAGCGCGGCACCTGCACGGTGGATGGGGGCTCGGCCGGAGTGTTCTCCCTGGCGAAGGACAGCGCCCTCTCCGATCTGTTGGCAACGTCGCCGATCCTCGAGTCGGTCGGCGACATGGCTCTCGGTCACTCGCTCGACAACACCTTCAACAACGCGCTGCCGTTCGGGTGCCAGTCGGGTGGGGGCAACATCTGCGCCTCGACGGGTCTCAAGCTCGTCCAGATCGCGGCCGGTGGAGCCAACACCCAGGCGCCGTCGACCGTGTCGACCTTCCCGATCAAGACCGTGAGCGGTGCGGAGAACCTCGTGTCCTGGGCTCCGCAGCCCAACCCGCCGCCGCTCACGTTCCCGCCGCTGTGCCTTTCGCCCTTGATCGGCGCTCTGGAGCCGACCTCGATCGACACGCCGCTGAACAACCTCCTGACGCCCGGACCGCTGCCGCTCGGCAACCCGGCCGCCAATCAGCCGCCGCAGGGGCTCTTGAGCCCCGAGCAGAACGGCTTCTTCGTGGGCCCCTCGCCCCCGCAGCAGAACATCGCGGCGTGCTTCACCTTCATGATGCGCCAGCAGGTTGGCCAGTTCCTGTACGTGATCGACCGGGTCGCGTCCCAGATCGTCGTCCTGAACTCGAACCGCTTCACGGTCATCGAGCGCATCTCGCTGCCCGATCCGACGTCCATGGCGATGTCCCCGAACCTCGAGTTCATCGCGGTCACGAACCAGAACGCCGACATCGTGTCGATCATCGATACGAACCCGGTCTCGGCCTCGTTCCACCAGGTCACCAAGTCGATCAACGTGGGCCGTGGTCCGACGGGCATCGCCTGGGAGCCGGGCAACGAGGACATCTTCGTCTGCAACCAGGGTGAAGACAGCGTGACGATCATCTCGGCCTTCACGCTCGAGCCGCGCAAGTTCCTCCGCAACCAGATCAACAACCCGATCGAGGTCGCGATCACCCCGCGTCAGCTCGGCTTCGGGTTCCTGCGGGGCGTCTACTTCGCCTACGTGTTGAACGGAGACGGCAGCGTCGCCCTGTTCGAGTCCGGTCCCAACGGGGTCAACGGCTGGGGCTTCGACGATGTCATCGGGCAGCCCTCGTTCCGCTTCGACAACCCGAAGACGATTCAGGTGGACCTCGCCAACCTGAATTCCGCGGTCTGGATCGTGCACGAGAACCAGATCGGACTGAACGGCTTGCCCACGGGCGAGACCGGCGGTGCGGCGGCCAACCTGGCCTTGACCAGCGGCTTGTTCGGCATCATTCCGCTCGATCCGGGTGCCTTCGTCAGCCCGTCCATCCGGGACCTGGGCTTCTCGGTCGTCTCCACGATCGGAGGCAATCAGTTGACGGGAGTGCCGGTCGACATCGCCTTCGACAACCAGCGCAACGGAACCTCGCTGACGAACTACTCGACGCAGTTCTCGGCGGGCTTCCCGCTCTCGATCAACGGCAAGAGCGTCGTCAAGCCGGTCAACGCGGCCTTCGCCGCGGTCAGCGCGCCGCAGTTCATGTTCCTCGCGGTTCCGAACTCGAGCGAAGGGCCGGGCGTCGTGGACGTCTTCAATCTGGGCTCGGGCTTCGGACGCTTCGACACCGATCCCTTCCTCCCCGGCGTCCAGTCGATTCCGGCGCCGGGTGCGAACGGCCTGTGCGACTTCATCCGGCAGTAAGAGCCGCCTGACGAGCTCCCGGAAGGGAGCCAAACTCGACAATCCCCCGTGAGGCCGAGCGCTTCACGGGGGATTGTGCGTTGAAGCGCACCCTGCCCGTTCCGCTTCCGCACATGGGGTGTTCGGACTCGAACAGAGGTGTGCGGGTGACGGTAAAGCTCGCTGGGATCTGCGGAATTCGCTGCAACGGGGCGGAAAGGGACCGACTACCCAGGGTGAGGACGCGCGGTCCGCGCGACCTCGACCATGGCGACCGCGACGAGTTGTCCCGGTAGCCGCACCGAACCTTGCGCGAGTGCGACGGAAGCCCGAGCCGTCGCGACGAGCGCCACACTCTTTCCCCTGGGTCGAACATGAAGTACTGGTCGATGGCAGCGGCCATCTCGGGCGCACTCTTGCTTCCCGCCTGTGGCGGGGGCAGCAGCAGCGGCGGGTCGGCAGCCCGAATGACGATCGTCGAATCCTCGAACGGATTCGGACAAATCCTCCCACACCGCGTGCGCGTCGCCGATGCACAAGGACTCCCGACCGATGACGTCGTGGACATCCGTTCGCTGAGCGACCTCGCGGCCAACGTCACCTTGACGAATCCGCTCTTTCCACCCACGGCTTGGCCGGACACCGCGCTGCTCCCGGATGGAACGGCCGGGAACCACTTCCTCTACACGCGCTTCCAGCAACCCATCGATGTCGACTCCGTCCTCGACGGAGCTTCGGGAGCGAGCCTGGACAGCCACCTGCGCGGGGCCATTTCGATTCTGGCCGTGAACGCCGCGACCGGTGCGATCACCAAGATTCGCGGCCGCGCCTTCATCGGCGGACAGACCTTCGGTGGCGTCGATTCGAACGACCCGACGAAGCTCGTCCTCGAGCGCTGGATCGGCATCGAGGGGGGGCGTCCTGTAGCGCTCGAGATCAACGGAGAGCGCCCGGGGCTCGGCTTTCCCGGAACGGAAGGGGGCGCCTTCGCAGGGGCGGCCGACCTGGTGTCTTCCGCGACCTTCGTCTTCGTTCCGGACGAGGACGGTGATCTCTCGACCTACGAGACCTTCCCGACCGGGGTACAGGTCCGCATGCGCATGACGACGGGAGTGCGCGCCAAGAACGGAGGGCAGCTCGAGCAGGAGGGGCTCGCGTCCGCGACGGTCGGTCAAGACCTCGTGCGGCCGGAGGTTCTGGTCTCCGGTGCGACGAACGTCCCGGTGATCACGCCCGGCAACGGTGACCTCGACGTCGATCCCGAAACGAACATCGTCGTGGAGTTCACCGAACCCATCCAGCTTCCCACCATCGGCAAGATGCCAGATGGACGACCGCCGACCTTGAGCGCGGCGATCCTCGTTCAGTTCGGACCCTCGTCGAGCACGGTGACGGTCCCGTTCCACGCGCGCCCCTTCTCACCCTACGATCTGGCACGCTTGGAGTTGATGCCTGCCTATCCCTTCCCGGGCTCGGGGCCCGAAGCCGGGGACAGCTGCGGCAACTTCAGCACGATCCGGATCTTCGTCAACTCCGGTCAGGTCGCCGACCTGGCGACGATCCCGAACATGAATTCCATCTCGGCCGAGACGAGCTTCACGACCGGCGAGGGGCCGGGGCTCGTCAACGCTCCGGTGACCCCCGACGCGCTCTACGTGGCACGGGGGGGCAGTCGGCCGGGCCTCTCGGTCGTCGACCTCAACGGGTACGGCGACTCGACCGGGAACCCGAGCTACGACCCGCTCTTCCCGATCGTCAAGGGCAACAGCAACGCGCCGAACAACCCGAACAAGGCGCTCCAGGGCTCGCTCCTGATTCCGCCGCTGACACGGGGAACCTGCACGGTGGACGGCGGCTCAGCCGGCGTCTTCACCTTGACGAAGGACAGCGCCCTTCGAGACCTCTTGGCTTCGTCTCCGATCCTGGAGTCCGTCGGCGACGTGGCTCTGGGCCACGCTCTGGACAACACGTTCAACAACGCGCTGCCGTTCGGATGTCAGTCGGGAGGCGGCAACATCTGTGCGGCGAGCGGTCTCAAGATCGTCGCCATCTCGCCCGGCGGGCCGAATTCGCAGATACCGTCGACGCTGTCGACGGTGGCGCCGATCAAGACGGTGGTCGGGACCGAGAACCTGGTGTCGTGGGCACCGCATCCCAACCCGCCGCCCCTGACCTTCCCGCCGCTGTGCCTCTCGCCCTTGATCGGTTCGGTCGAGCCCACCTCGATCGCGTCGCCCGTCGGCAACCTGCTCGCACCTGGTTCGCTGCCGCTCGGACGCCCGGCGGACAACATCCCGCCGCAAGGGCTGCTTGCGCGCGAGCTGAACACGTTCTTCGAAGGTCCGACGCCGCCACAACAGAACATCTCGTCCTGCGTGTCCTACATGATGCGCCAGCAGGTGGGGCAGTTCTTGTACGTGGTGGATCGCGTCGCGGCCCAGATCGTCGTCCTCAACTCGAACCGCATGACGGTGATCGAGCGCATTCCCGTACCCGACCCGACGTCGTTGGCGATGTCGCCCAACCTCGAGATGCTGGCCGTGACCAACGAGTCCGCCGACGTCGTGACCTTCATCGACGTGAACCCCGCCTCGGCGGGCTTTCATAGCGTGACGAAGACCGTGAGGGTCGGTGCTGGGCCGACGGGAATCGCATGGGAGCCGGGCAACGAAGACATCTTCGTGTGCAACCAGCGAGACAGCAGCGTTTCGATCCTGTCTGCCTTCACGCTGGAGGTGCGCAAGACTCTCCGGAGCCAGATCACGGCGCCGATCGACGTCGCGATCACGCCGCGCCAGATGGGGTTCGGCTTCCAGCGCGGCGTCTACTTCGCCTACATCCTCAACGGGAACGGCTCTCTCGCGCTCTTCGAGTCGGGCCCCAACGGAGTCAATGGCTGGGGCTTCGACGACGTGATCGGAACTCCCACGTTCCGATTCGCGAACCCGAAGGCGATCGCCGCGGATGTCTCGAACCTGAACTCCGGGGTCTGGATCGTGCACGAGGACCCGCTCGGCAGCGACGGACAACCGCTGGGAGTGGGGGGCGGCGCCGTGTCGCACGTGGCCCTCACGAGCGGCTTGATCGGCATCGTTCCGCTCGATCCGGGTTCGTTCGTGAACCCCTCGGTACGCGACCTCGGTTTCCAGGTCCTGGCGTCGATCGGCCCGGATCAGCTGACGGGGGTGCCCGTCGACATCGCCTTCGACAACCAGGTGATGCAGACGAGTCTGACGAACTGGTCCACCCAATACTCGGCCGGCTTTCCGCTGTCCATCAACGGCAAGAGTCTGGTCAAGTCGAACGGCAACGTGATCGTGCCCGTCTCGGCGCCCCAGTTCATGTTCCTGGCGGTGCCCAATTCGCTCGAGGGGCCGGGCGTGATCGACGTCATCAACCTCGCCGCCGGCTTCCAGCGCTTCGACACGGACCCCTTCCAGAACGGGGTCCAGTCCATTCCCGCCACGGGGGTCATCGGCCTGTCCGACTACATCCGCCAGTAGTCACGAAGCGCTCTGGAGCGACGAGCGCTCCTTGCGCAAACTGTTCGGCCCGCCCTCTCACAGGCAAGCAACGCAGGCGAGAGAGCGGGCCGCTCCATGCCCGATCCCGTCCAGGTCCGCTCCATGTTCGGGCGCATCGCGCGCCGCTACGACTTCCTGAACCGCTTGCTCTCCATGGGCATCGATCGGGGTTGGAGGCGGACCATGCTGCGCACGGCGGGGCAGATGGAGGGCGCACGCGTCGTCGACGTCTGTTGTGGCACGGGGGACGTGGCCTTCACCTTCCAGGCCGCTGGAGCGGACGTCGTCGGGATCGACTTCACGCCGGAGATGCTCTTGCTCGCGGCGGCGAAGGACGCGGCGCGTTCCGGTCGCTTTGTTCGCGGAGACGCACTTGCACTCCCCGTGCGCACGGCCTGCGCGGACGCCGTGACGATCGCCTTCGGGATCCGCAACGTCGCCGATCGCGCTCAGGGACTGGCCGAGCTCGCGCGCGTCGCTCGTCCGGGCGGACGCGTCCTCGTGCTCGAGTTCACGCTGCCTCCGGGACGCATCTCGGGTGCGCTCTATCGGCTGTACTTCACGCGCATCCTCCCGTTCGTCGGAGGCTTCGTCTCCGGAGACCGTGCGGCCTACCGCTACCTGCCCGACACGGTCCTGGCCTGGCCCGATCCGCGGACCTTCCAGCGGGAAATGGAAGCGGTCGGTCTCGTCGACTGCGGCTTTCGTCTCTTGACGGGCGGCATCGCCTGCCTGAGCTTCGGAACCGTACCGCGAGCAACGACCCCGTCGACATGAGCACCATCGACGACCGCAGCGACGCGCACGAAGGCGACGACGCGACTCCCGGGGAATGGGGCGCGGTCAGTCGCGGCTTCCTCGTGGCCTTGCCGCTCTTTCTCGCCTACGAGTGGGGCCGCTTCCACGCGCAGGATGCCGGCTTCTCGGCGGCGCGCAACACGGCCGAGGTGCTCGTCACGCGCTTGCTCGACCTGGCCGCGCCAGGGGCGCCGTGGCTACGCTTGGCGCTGCTCGGAGCCCTGGCGCTCGTGGCGCTCTGGCGTGTGCTCGGCAAAGAGGACGACGTACCGAGGGCCATGCGACGCGACCTCTTCTGGGGGCTCGTTGCCGCGCTCTGCTTCGGTCCGCTCTTGTTCGCGACGGTGGGATTGGCCGAGGTCTCCGCTTCCGACCTCGCGCGTGTTCCCGCGGCGCGACTTGCACGCCCGAGCGGGGCCGGGCCGACCCTGACGCTCGGTCTCTCGCTCTTCGGGTCGGCCGCCTGGGAGGAGCTGGTCTTTCGTGTTGGCGCCTACGGCATCGTCTTCCTCGGCGCCGTGCGGGTGCTGCGCTTCTTCGCGCTTCCGGGAAGAGTCGCCGTCGTCCTGGCCGAGCTCGCGGCCATGTTGATCTCCTCCGTCTTGTTCGCGGCCTACCACCTCGACGTCTTCACCCGCCACCTGGGCGTGGGCGGGCAGCCGTTCGAGTCGTTCCCGTTTCTCTGGCGGATCCTGGCCGGGCTCTTTCTCGCGGCGCTCTTCCGCTGGCGGGGACTGGGGACGGCGGCCTGGGCACACGGGCTCTTCAACCTGGGGCTGCTCTTGGGAGCCTCCCCGGGGGTCCTCGGGTAGTCCGTAGCCATCCTGAGCTCGCGCCCCCTTCCGGCTCGACCGGCCGGCGCCGGCCGCTCGCCGCCGGGCGGCACACGGCGAACCTCGGCGTCCGTCCGTTTCCTCGCTCGATCCTCGCCCTCGCGGGTGGTGAGGTCGGTTTCGCGGTCTATCCTCTCTGCATGGAGCGGATCTTTCTGGGGCTCACCGGAGCGAGCGGTCATCTCTACGCGGAACGCCTCGTGCGGGCGCTCGTCGCCGCGGGTCGCGGTGTCGAGCTGTGTGCGACCGGGGCCGGACGCAAGGTGCTTCGTCACGAGCTGGGGGTGGAATTGCCGCCGCCGCCGTTCGAGTCGCGCCCGCGCGCGCTGCGCGCTTGGCTCGGGGACGAAGTCGCCGAGGCTGTGCGCTTGTACGCCGAGGACGCGGTCGAAGCGCCGGCTTCGTCCGGCACCGCCGGAGTCCGCGCGGTCGTACTCTGTCCGTGCAGCATGGGCACGTTGGCGCGCGTCTCCGTCGGCTTCAGCTCGAATCTTGTCGAGCGTGCGGCGGACGTGGCCCTGAAAGAGCGGCGGTGCCTGATCCTGGTTCCGCGCGAGACCCCACTGTCCGCGATTCACCTCGAGAACCAACTGCGGCTCGTCCGCATGGGGGCGGTCGTCCTCCCGGCGGCGCCCGGCTTCTATCATCGGCCGAGCTCGGTGGCCGATCTCGTCGATCACGTCGTCGGCAAGATCCTGGACACGCTAGGGATCGAGCACGATGTCGGAGCACGCTGGACCGGCGAGCTCGAGCCGCCGCACGAGGCCGGGATCGAACGACCGGCAGCGACCCCGAGCGCCGCACCCGAGACCACGAAGGAGGGTGTGAAGCGATGAAGCTCGGCCCTTGGTTCTCGCTCGTGAAGTTCAGCCATTCGATCTTCGCCTTGCCGTTTGCGCTGATCAGTGCCTGGCTCGCGGCGGGGGGCATGCCCGCGCCGCGCGTGCTCCTGTGGATCGTCGTCTGCGCGGTCGCCGCACGTTCGGCTGCCATGGGCTTCAACCGTTACCTCGACCGGGACATCGATGCCGCGAACCCGCGGACGGCGGGACGCGAGTTGCCCTCCGGCCAGTTGGGAGCGCGCGCGGTGCTCGTCTTCGTCGTCCTCAGCGCGGTCGTCTTCGTGGCGGGGGCCTTCGCCCTCAACCCCTTGGCCGGTGGGTTGTCGCTGCCGGTTCTTCTCGTCCTGTTGGGCTATAGCGCGATGAAGCGTGTGAGCTTCCTCGCCCACTTCGTGTTGGGACTCTCGCTGGCCCTGGCGCCGCTCGGGGCCTGGATCGCGGTGACGGGATCATTCGCGGGGCCGATCGAGATTCCGCTGTTTCTGGCGGGAGCCGTTCTGACCTGGGTCGCCGGCTTCGACCTCATCTATGCCTGTCAGGATGCCGACTTCGACCGCCGTACGGGGCTGCACTCCGTACCGGCGCGCTTCGGGGTTCCGCTGGCGCTCAAGGCTTCGAGCACGCTCCACGCGCTGACCGCCCTGCTCTTCTTCGCCTTCGCCTGGCGTGCGGAACTAGGGTGGATCTTCTGGGTGGCCTTCGCAGCGGCCTTGTTGCTCCTCGTCTGGCAGCACTCGATCGTCTCGCCGCGTGATCTGTCGCGCGTCGACATGGCATTCTTCACTCTGAACGGCTGGGTCGGCGTGGGACTCTTCTGCGGCACGGCCTTGGATCTCTTCTGGGACGGAGGCATCGCAGCCTGATGGCACAACGCAAGAAACGCGAGGCGAGCCCGCCCGAGGCGCTGGCCACTCTGGGCGCTGAGCTCGAACGGGAAGGGCTCGCGAAGGGTTACGTCCTGCGCGGGGACGAACCCTGGTTCTTGGCCCGGGCGTTGGATCGGATCGTGGCGCGCGCGAAGGAAGCCGGTCACGAGATCACGACCCACGACGGACGTCGCGGGAACCCGGACTTCACGCTCTCCACGTTGCTGGACGACTTGTCCGGCAGTGGGCTCTTCGCCTCCGAGCGCTGCGTGATCGTGCGCAACGCCGATGAGCCGCTGAAGAAGACGGGCAACGACGCCAGTCCATTGACGCGCGCCGTGAAGAGCTTCGTCGAGCACGGTTCGGGTACGGTGGTCTTGGCCTGCGGTTCGTTGCGGCTGGATCACGCCGCGGCCAAGGCGATCGTCGCGGCCGGTGGCCCCGTGCTGTCGTTGCGCAAGCTGTGGGACAGCCCGCCGCCTTGGAAGCCGGACCCGCGACAAACGGAGCTCGTCCAGTGGTTCCTCGGACGCGCGCGCGCGAAAGGAGTGCGGCTCGATGCTGCCCAGGCCGTCTACGTCTGCGCGGCCACCGGCAACGACCTGGCTGCTCTCGACGACCAGCTGGAACGGATCAAGAACGCACCGGGCGATGCCCTGCGCTCGATCGTCGGTTGGGACGCGAGCGCCGCGCCGTGGACCGTCGCGGATCGCTTCGTTGCCGGCGAATGGAGCAAGGCCGTCGCCGGCACGGAGTCCCTGTTCAGCGGCGGGTTCCAGGAGAAGAGCGGCCGGCGGCTCGTCGATGCCGCCGCGCTCGCGAACATGCTCATCGCGGCCCTGATGCGAGGCGTGCGCCAGGCCCAGCACGTGGCCGAGGCCTTGGCCGCGCGGGCCTCGGACCGCGACCTGGCCGCGCTCGTCGGTGGACGCCCACAGGCTGTCGAAGCGACCGTCAAGGCCGTGCGCAGCGTGCCGCTGGCCGATTGGCGCCGGCGCTTCGAGGACGTGCTCGCGCTCGAGCGACGCTTGAAGAGCGGCGGAATCGTCGATGGCGAGGACTTCGTGAAGCTGACCCTGCGTTGGAACAAGAAGCACGCGGCGTCCGCGCGTTGAGTCTCGCCGGCCCCTGCGTAGAATCGGCGCCGAGATCCGAGGAAACGAACCGGTCCCGATGACTTCGAAGCCAGGAGAACCACGCCCGCAGACGGCGAGTCACATCGTCGAGCTGCCCGAGGCGGTCAAGAACCAGATCGCGGCGGGCGAGGTCGTCGAGCGACCCGCTTCGGTGGTGAAGGAGCTGGTCGAAAACGCCCTGGACGCCGGCGCGCACGAGATCCGCATCGACCTCGAAGAGGGTGGCGTCAAGCTCGTGCGGGTGATCGACGACGGCTGCGGCATGGGGCCGGAGGACTTGCTCATGGCCTTCTGCCCGCACGCGACCTCCAAGCTGCGCGAGGTCGCGGACCTGGACCACATCGCGAGTCTGGGCTTTCGCGGAGAGGCCTTGGCGTCGATCGGTTCCGTATCGCGCGCCAGCATCGTCTCGCGCACGACGGACGAGGCGATGGGGCATCGCATCGAGAACCGTGGTGGGGAGATCGGCCCTGTGCTCGAAGCGGGCGGAGCACGCGGGACGACGATCGAGATCCGCGACCTGTTCTACAACACTCCCGCGCGGCGGCGCTTCTTGAAGCGGACCCAGACGGAGCTCGCGCGCGTGCTCGACGTCGTTCAACGCCTCGCCCTGGCGCAGCTGGAGGCGGGCTTCGTCGTCACGCACGACGGAAAGCGAGTCTACGACGTCGAACGGACGATGGATCTCGCCGGACGGGTTCGGCGGACCTTCGGGGCTGACCTGGCCGATTCGCTCGTTGCGGTCAGCGGCGTCGACGGCACGGTGCGGGTCGAAGGGTTGCTCGCGCCGCCGCGGTTCGCACGGCGCGATACGTCCCGTCAGATGTGGTTCCTGAACGGACGTCCCCTGCGCGACAAGGTCCTGGTGCGCGTGCTGAAGCAGGCTTTCCACGGCTTTCAAGTCGAAGCGCGACATCCGGTCGCCTTCCTCTCGTTGTCGATGGACCCCGCGCTCGTGGACGTCAACGTGCACCCGACGAAGTCCGAGGTGCGCTTTCGCGAGGACAGGCGACTGTTCTCGTTTCTGGTCGCGGTGCTGCGGCGGGCGCTGAGCGAGGCCGACCTCGCGACTCCCGGCGAAGACCTCCTGCGCACGGCCTGGAGGCGCAGCGAGCGCGAGGCGCCCCAGGGCTATCTGCCGAACCCGGGCGCGCTCGAGCCGCTGCGGGGCGGGACCGTGGACCCCGGCTCGTTCCGTGCGCGTGAGGGGACGGCCGCGGCCTCGGAGCGCGACCTCCTCGTCCCGGCCGCGGGGCCCCGGGCTCCTGGTGTCGGAGAGACCTCCGGGACCTTCGACGTCGCCGGGGCGCTCGGCGCAGCCGGCGAATGGGGCGCACAGGACGCCTTCGAAGGGCCGTACCTGCAGATCGCGAACACCTATCTCTTGCGGCGCCTGCCGGACGGCTTCGAGATCATCGATCAGCACGCTCTGCACGAACGGTTGACCTTCGAAGGCCTGAAGCGTCAGGTCGAAGAGGGGCAGGTCGAGGTGCAGCGACGCTTGATCCCGGATCTGGTCGAACTCTCGCGAGCCGAGGTCAAAGCCGTCGAGGCCCAGCTCGAAGCCCTGTCGGCAAGCGGGATCGAACTGTCGGTGTTCTCCCCGACGACGATTGCCGTGCAGGGCCTACCCGCGCTCCTGCGCCGGCCGGATCCCGAAGCGATCGTGCGCGATGCGGTCGCCGCCCTGGAGCGGACGGGCAAGGCACCGCGGCCCTTCGAACTGGTCGAGGAAGTCCTGCACAGTGCGGCCTGCCGCTCGTCCGTGATGGCCGGGGATCCGCTGACGCAGGACGAGATCCGTGCGTTGCTCTCCCGCGCTTCCGTCCTGGAGAGCGACCAGACGTGTCCGCACGGACGCCCAACGCGCGTGCGCTTTCGCTTGGCGGACCTCGAGAAGGCCTTCCATCGCCGCTGAGTCCGGCGCGCGTCAGCGTTTGCTGCGCTTCGCGTCGAGCTGGAGCTCGACCTCCGCGAAGCCCGCGGCGTGGACCTCGGTTTCGCCGGGATAGCGCTCGAGCATCCGCAGGACGATCGTCTTCACGCGTTCGGTGCGCTCGAACTCGAGCAAGGTCCTGCGGCGCGGGTCATCGGCGAGCTCCAGCGTCCAGCTCCTCTTGTTGACGCGGACCTCGATCGTCTTGGGCCGAGCGTGCGCGCGGGGCTTCCAGAGCTCGGAAACGGCGGGGGAGATCACGAGCCGGTCGGCACGGATGGCGCGCTCGATGTCGATCGTGAGCTCGTGCTGCTGATCCTCGTTCGCGCTGATCCACTGCGTGCTCTGTTTGCCGTCCACGGCATAGGCCGCGCGACGCGTATCGTTCAGGTTCGAGCTCGACGTGACACGGAAGTCGGCTCCGAGCAGGGCGTTGTCGCGCCAGGCGAGCGTGTCGCGGCGTTCGTCTTCCGACAGCGTCTCCTGGATCATCACCAGCACGACCTCGGACGAGACCCGATCCGGGCCCTGGCCCGCTGCCCGCGCACCCGGGGGCCAGATCACGAGCGTGACGGAAAGCTCCTTCGCGCCGCCCGAGGAGAAGGCGAGCTCGGCAGCGAGCTTGTCGTCGACCGCGACGGTTCCGGCCGGTTCGATGCGATGGACGAGCTCGTCGCCCGCGACGTACTCGACGGCAGCGATGTCGAGCGAGCGTTCTCCGTTGCGCTCGTCGACGTGCACGTAGTGCTCGAGAAAGTCCGTGCCGTACGACGACACCCAGACCTTCAAGGGGGTGTCTCCCGAGGCGCGCAGGCTGACGTCGCGAGTCGGGTCGTCCTGGCCCCAGGTCGCAACCGTCGGCTTGGCGTTCGGTCCGGACAGCGTCTTCGTGGCGCGCTGCAGGAAGAGGATCGCGAAGCAGGTGTTCGGGAGGGTCTCTCCGTAGGCGGTAGCCCAGCCGCCTTCGGCTCCTTGCAGCCGGAGCAGAGCTTGGCTGCCTTCCCAGTGCCAATCGCGTGGGCCGAAGCGTTCGCGGCCGACGAGTCCGCCGACGCGCTCCATTCCGTACAACCAGTAGTAGAACCAGCGGTTTTCTCCTCCATCGCTCCCGTGGGGCATCGGGTTCTTCGAGACGTCGAAGTGGCGGGTCATCCAGTCGATCCCGCGCTCGAGGTCCTCGTCGATCTGTCGCTCGGACCGTGAGTTGAGAGCCCCCGCGCGCTCGAGGGCTCCGCGCGTCAAGGCCAGGACCGTGAGTCCGGCCGAGGTCATGGAGCCCGTGGCCTTCCCGTCCCCTCGGTAGGAGAAGCCGCCCTCGTCGTCTTGGTAGCTCCTGACCCGACGAAGCACGTTCTGCCAGACCTTGGGGGGGGCCTCGAGTCCGCGCTTCGAAGCGGCCCAGAGCCCGAGGACGGCGTACTGCATGTTCGAGAGGTCGGTCGCGCCGTCCGGATAGGACCAGCCGTCGCGCCACCAATCCTCGACATCGTCGACGATGGCGCGCATGCGGTCGTCGTAGGCGGGATCGTTCACCTGTGCGTAGGCCAGGAGCTGGCAGCCGGCGGAATAGGTGCGGACCGGAGGCTCCTCCAGGAAGAGCATGGCGCGACGAATGGCGCGATGCTCGCCCGACAAGCCGGCTCCGAGGAGCGTGTACGCCGCCAGTGCGGTGGCGCCGTTGCGATAGTCCTCCGCGAACGAACCGAACGAGCCGTCGGCGCGTTGCAGTCCGAGCAGGAACTCGACGCCGCGCTCGACCGCCTTCTGTCGGGCAGGCTCGAAGTCGGCCGCCAGAGCCTGGACCCGCTCCTGGTCGTGCACGAGCTGGAAGACCCAGGCGCCTTCCTGTTGGGTCACGAGCGCGAGCAGGTGATGACGGCCGGCACTCAACGGCACACGAACGCGATTCTGGCCCACGCGGCTGGAGCGCGCTTCGGGGACGCGCAGCAGCGTCTCACCGTCGAGCCAGATCCGCAGGCCGTCGTCGCTCCCCAAGCACAGCGTGACCTCGGTGTCGCGCTCAGCTTCGAGCGTCCGATACAGGTAGGCGGCTTGCAACTTGCGCGCTGCTCCGCCGAAGCGCGCGACGAGGTCGATGGGCTCCTGATCGACGTCGTCGAGCGCTGTCCAACCGCCGAGCTCGGGGACGTCCGCTCGGTTGCGACAAGCGTTCAGGAAGCGCTTGGGAAGCTGGAACGTGTCGACGTCCTGCGCTCCCAGCGGAGCCTCGTACGGACCGGAGAGGTGCCAGGTACCGTAGGTGACAGCCTCCTGTGTGACGAGCGCGGGGCCCAGGGCGACCAGGAAGAGAGCGAGGGACGCGGGGCCCATTCACTCAGGCTCGAAGTCCCGCGGCGTGAGACCGGGATTGAGCCGTGCTTCCTTGACCCAGATCTCCTGGTCCGGCTTCTCGCTGAAGGCCGGGGGAGAGCGCTGCAGATCGAGGCGGTGCACGAGCAGCGTGAACGGGATGCGAAAGCCTGCCTGATCGCGATAGTTGTCCAGCTTGATCAGGACCGCGTTGCGAGGCGGCACGAGCGAAACCTGGCGCGTCGTGGGGTGGATGATCGCGAGCTTCGGGAGCCGGTCCTTCGGACCGATCCCGAGTTCGACGGTGTAGAGCGGCGTCTTCTGGGCGCCCTCTTCCGGAAGCAGCGCGAAGTCGGTGCTGACCAGAACGAGCCACGAGAGCGAGGCGCCTTCCTTCTCGTAGCACTTCGGCAGCCAGCGCGGAGGCTCCAGCTTGCGGTCGAGCTTCGTGAGTTCGATCTTCTCGGGCTGGGAGAGCGCGAGGAAGTTGTGGGCGACGGAGACCATCTCGTCGACCTGGCGACGATCCTCGGCGTTCTCCCGGCCGGTCAGGCGCACGAGCTCGTCGCCGTCGCGCAACCAGTAGGCGCTGCGGGCCGTGCCGGCGGTCTTGCCGGTTTCGCGTCCACTCGGGAGCTTGAAGCGGATCAGGTCGGGGCTCTTGTAGCGGTAGTCGACGACGAGGTCGTTCGACTGCGACTCCTTGCGCAAGAGCACGTCCGCGCGCAAGACGAAGTCCACGATGGGATCGCGGGCCGAGTCCTGCGGCCGGGCCGCCGCGCAGACCTCGCTCCAGAGCGAGCGCGCCTCGGCGTTGCCGCCGTCCGCGGGGGTCTCCGACTGCTGGAAGTCCGAGGCTTCGCCGGGCCTGCCGAGGCCGAGGGAAGCGAGAAGAAGGAAGGTGGAAGAGAAGGAGTGCATCGTGGACGGGGCGCGGACTCCCGAAGGCGGCTGGGTGGCTGGCCCGGCCGCGCGGATCACGGGCCGCGGCTGGCGTCCAGGCGCGGAATCCGCACACTGGCGCTGAGCGTACGCCTCGCGCGTGTGCGTCGCCAGGGCAGACAGATGGTCGTCCCCAAAGTCGAACACGAGCTGGTCGTGCTTCTCGGAGCCACGGCCACGGGCAAGACCCAAGGCGCCCTGGCTGCCTGCGAGGCGGCGGGTGCCGAGATCGTGTCGATGGACTCGATGCTGGTCTATCGGGGGATGGACGTCGGGACGGCCAAGCCGAGCCCCGCTGAGCAAGCCCGCGTTCCGCACCACGGGATCGACCTCGTCGACCCGTCCGAGCGCTATGACCTGCAACGCTGGTTGGCGGACGCGGAGGCCGCGCTGGACGCGATCCGCAGGCGGGGACGCCGGGCGCTCGTCGTCGGGGGCACGGGGCTGTATCTGAAGGCCCTCGTGCACGGGCTGTTCGAGGGTCCGCCGGTCGATCTCAAGTTGCGGGCCGCCTTCATGGCCCGGTCGGACCGCGAGGGCGGGGCGGCGCTGCACGCCGAGCTCGAAGCGGTGGATCCCGCGAGTGCGCGCCGCCTCCATCCGAACGACAGGAAACGGGTCGTGCGCGCCCTCGAGGTCTTCGCGCAGACCGGCCGACCCCTGTCGGAGCTGCAGGGACAGTGGGAGGCCGCGGCCCTGGGCGAGGGGGCGCGGCGCGTCCGACTCGTGGGCCTCGAACGGCCGCCGGCGGATCTCGAAGCCCGCATCGAGCGTCGCACGCGCGCCATGCTGGCGGCCGGCTGGGTCGAGGAGGCCGTGCGCATCCGGGCGGATCCGGGCTTCGGCCCGACCTCGTGCCAGGCCCTGGGCTACGCCGAGGTGCTTCGGTTCGCCGACGGTGAGCTGGACGAAGGCGAACTCGTCGAAAGCATCGTGCGCAAGACGCGCCGCTTCTCCCTGCGGCAGCGAACCTGGTTCCGGCGCTTCCAGGAGATCGTCTGGCTGCCGGCAGAAACGACCGAAGCGCGCGACCTGGTCGCGCGCTTCGGTTGGAGCTGAGTCTTCCTGGCGATTCTCAGTTGCTGCGGACGCGGAAATCGGCGACCGCCGGCGGTTCGTCGATCTTCGCGCGGAAGCTGCCGCTGAGCGTGTTGCCGATGCCCTCACCGAACTCGGCGAAGCCCCCGGGAAGCAGCGTGCCGATCAACGAACCCACCGGAATCGGAAGGAAGGTTCCGGTCCAAGCCGCCAGGACGCCGCCGATCACGAGCGACTCGGCGTGCATGTAGTTCCAGGGGTTGGGCAGGAGGCTGTGCGGCGGACGCGGCCCGTCGTAGGCCCAGTTGGCCTGGAAGGGGTTCTCCGGGTTGACGTTCATGAAGTGGCGCTTCACCGTCAGGTTGATCGACTGCTTGTCTTCCCAGAGTTGGTCGCGGTAGGAATCGGAGAGATCCTCCCGGTAGCCGAGGAAGTTGTAGCTGGCGCGCGGGATGACCGAATTCAGGTTCCAGTGGCTCGACTCCTGGCTCGGAGCCGACTGGCAGGAGACGGCCAGGACGAGCGACGCGGCGCAGGTGAAGCGAAGGCGGGTCTTCATGGGAGGTCGGGGGGTGCCGTGTCTGGCCAGAGGCGCCGGTCGGGCACGTTGCGAAGGGGGGTGGCTGGATCCCGCCGCCGGAGTCGCAGCAGGGGACCTGGATTGCAGGGGAGTCTAGTTCCGCTACGCTACCCGGTCAATCGTGCCCGAGGCGTCCCCCCCCGGCCTTGGAGCGGGGTGGGCCGAGCGGGCCAGCCTGGCGATCCGTCGCGGCGCCGAGGGCTCCCGCGGAGCCCGGGACGCCGCCCGGAAGGCCCGCGGATGCCCGGATTCGGGGCGAGCGACCTGAACGACGAAGCTTGAACGACGTGGCGATGACACAGAACACGTTCCGCGCACCCCGGGGGATGCGCGACATCCTCCCCGAGGACGTCGCGGTCTGGAAGCACCTGGAGGCCACGGCTGGCCGTTTGGCCGGCCTACGGGGCTTCCAGGAGATCCGTCCGACGCTCCTCGAGGAGACCGCTCTCTTTACCCGCTCGGTCGGCGAGGTAACGGACATCGTCGAGAAGGAGATGTTCACGCTCGAGCGCGGGGACAGCTCCTACACGCTGCGGCCCGAGGGCACGGCCGGGATCGTCCGGGCCTACCTCCAGGCTGGCTATGCCAAGCGGGCGCCCGTGCAGCGCTTCTTCCACGTCGGCCCGATGTTCCGCTACGAGCGCCCGCAAAAGGGACGCGAGCGGATGTTCACTCAGTTCGACGTCGAGGCCATCGGCAGCCTCGATCCGCGCGTCGATGCCGAGGTCATCCGCCTGGCGACGGCCTTCTTCGAGGCGCTCGGTCTCGAGGGGCTCGAGGTGCGTTTGAACTCGATGGGGGACGGGGCCGATCGCGATCGCTACCGCGAAGCCGTGCGTGCTTTCTTGGCCCCGCGCATCGCCGAACACTGCGAGCTGTGTCAGAGCCGCTTCCAGCGCAACGTGTTGCGCGTGCTCGACTGCAAGAACCCGAGCTGCCGCGCCCTGCACGACGGCGCGCCGTCCATCCTGGAACATCTGACCGCGGAGAACGCCGCGCACTTCGACGCCGTGCGCGGACACCTCGCCGACCTCGGGCTGAAGACGATCCCCGATGCCGGTCTCGTGCGCGGACTCGACTACTACACGCGCACGGTCTTCGAGGTGCACGCCCCGGCCCTCGGGGCCCGCAGCGCGATCTGCGGGGGTGGACGCTACGACCACCTCGTGCGCGATCTCGGCGGGCCGGATCTGCCGGCGGTCGGCTTCGCGATCGGATTTTCCGGGACGCTGATCGCCCTGGAAGAGCTCGGTCTGCTGTCCGCGATCCCGCAGGAGTCGGCGAGCTGCTACGTCGCGGCCGCGGGAGAAGGTCTCGAGCGCGAGGTCTTTCGCCTGGCGGAGGAGCTGCGATCCGCCGGTGTCTCGGCCGTCTACGACGTCGAAGCGAAGGCGCTCAAGGCCCAGATGAAGCTGGCCGGCAAGGGCGGGCACCGCTTCGCGCTCGTGGTGGGGCCGGAGGAGCTCGAGCGCGGCAGCGTGCAGCTCAAGGACCTCGACGCGCAGGCCCAACAGGAGATCGCACGGGACGAAGTCGTGCGGGACGTCGCCGCCCGGCTCGCTCCGGGGCCGCCCGGTCCAGTCGGGTGAAGGACTTTCGTCCAGAGGTGCTGCGCAGGTCGGGGACACGTCGACTCGGCCTCTACGGGGGCACATTCGATCCTCCCCATGCCGGACACCTCCACGTGCTCGAGGTCGCCCGACGCGGCGCCGAGCTCGACCACGTGCTGGTGATCCCGGCCGCGCGACCTCCGCACAAGCGAGGCTCGAAGGTCTCGGCCGCGCACGACCGCGTGGCGATGTTGCGGCTCGCGTTCGCGGAGGCCGACGACGTGTTGCTCTACGAAGGCGAGCTCGAGCGCCCGGGACCGTCGTACTCGATCGACACCGTTCGCGAGCTCCGGCGGCTCTGCGGCGCGGACGGTCCCGCGTTCTTCTGGATCCTCGGGAGCGACAACCTGGCCGGCCTCGGGGCCTGGAAGGAAGCCGGCGCCTTGCTCGCGGAGGCTGCGCCGCTCGTCGTCGCGCGGCCGGGGGCCGAGCTCGCCGTCCCGTCCGGCTTCGATCCCGAACTGGCTGAGCGGCTCGCCGCGGGCTTCCTCGAGAGCGCCGCGCACCCCGCCACGGCGACCGAAGTGCGCGCTGAGCTCGCAGCCGGGGTGCGCCCTTCCCATGTTTCCCGGGCCGTGTGGGAATACGCCCGTTCGCGCGGCCTCTATGGTGGCGCCTAGCAGCCTGATGAAAAGTCATCCGGCGCGCTGCACGCGTCCGGAAAGCCCGGCCGGCACACGAGAGCCTCGCCGAATCGACCGATTCGCCTCTGTTCTCGCGCACCTTCCGGGCCTCCCGGTCACATGCATCGCATCCGAAGCACTTTTCCATCAGGCTGCTAGGGGCGTGATGACGAGCACTTCCCCTGTCGTGCGGCTCCCGCAAGGCTCGCCGAAGCTGCGGAATCGCCTGCGCTTTTTGTTGTCGCACGAAAGCGGCTGCCGACGCCCGGGCATCCGAAGCACTTGATCAACGGTCTCCTGGTCGGACCTCGGCCGAAGGAACCCATGGACCTCTTCGCAACCCTCTTCGCCATCAGCGCGCTGGCGACGCCGCTTCTGGCGCGCGCCGCGCGGCGCTTGGCGTTGCTCGATCGTGCG
This sequence comes from Planctomycetota bacterium, assembly GCA_029259595.1. Classification (GTDB taxonomy): domain Bacteria; phylum Planctomycetota; class UBA1135; order UBA1135; genus OFTM43. The sequence goes on from JAJDEW010000115.1 coordinate 99,711, forward strand.
GCGGGCCCCGAGGCCGCGCGCAAGCTCCAGGCCGCGGGCGTGCCTCCGGTTGGCGGCCTGGCCCTCGTCCTGGCCCTGGTGGGGGCGGGCGGGCCCGCACCCGAGCGCTTGGTCGGTGCCCTGGCCGCGCCCCTCGCCGCGCATGCGAGCGCGGCCGCGTGCACGCTGGCTGGGGCCTTCCTGGCGGGCTTTTTGGACGACATCGGCCTCGTCCGGCGGCCGCGCGCGAAGCTCGTGCTGCAGGTCCTCGCCGCCGCGCCGCTCGCCGTTGGACTGGCGACCGGCGCCGAAGCGGGAGCCCTGACCTACGGCCTGGCCGTCCTGCTGGCACTCGTCGCGGCCCAGAATCTCGCCAACACCTTCGACCACGCCGACGGCGTCCTCGGGAGCGTGGCTTGTCTCGGGCTCTGGATCGGCGCGCCGGCGGTGGCCGGCTGCGTGCTGGGCTTTCTGCCCTGGAACCTGAACGGTGGCCGCGGCCCGCGGGCAGTGCCGACGGCCTACCTGGGAGACGGAGGCAGCCACCTCCTGGGCACCCTGCTCGTGCTCGTGACCGGAGGGTGGGCCGCGCTCTTCTTGCCCGCCATCGACCTCGCCCGGCTCGTCTCCGTCCGCTTGCGCGCCGGCAGCCGGCCGTGGATCGGAGACCGCCGGCACCTCGCCCACGGTCTGCAGCGTCGGGGTTGGGGGAGCGGGCGTATCGTCGTCGGACTGGTCCTGGCGACGGCGCCCGCGTGCCTGGCCGTCGCGCGAGCCGGCGACGGTCCGATCGTGATCGCGTGTGGCTTCGGAGCGAGCGTTGCCGCCTACCTCGCACTCCTGACCCTGTCCGAGCCCCTGCGGGTGCCCGCACGCGGCTGATCCGCGCCTTCCCGGGTTCGGAACGCTGCCCGTCCTTGCTCCTCGTCGCTCGGCTCCGAATAATGTCCCGCCCGTTTCCGGACGGGGTGGAGCGCGTGACTCGCCTTGAGCTACCCCCTGACCGCCATCATCTCCGACCTGCACGGCAACGAGCCGGCACTGGAGACGGCCCTTGCCGACGCCCGCGACCGCGGCGCTCGTCGTTACGTCTGCCTGGGGGACGTCGTCGGATACGGCGCACGGCCGCGGCACAACCTCGATCTCGTCATGCGGCTCTGCGTGCCCACGCCGCAACCGCACGCCGGCGAAGGCCCGGTCGAGCCCGGGCTCTGTCTGCAGGGCAATCACGAGTACGCGCTCCTGAACAGCGCCGAGGACTTCAATCCGAAGGCCCGCGCCGCCATCCAGTGGACGCGTGACGCGCTCAACGAGGGCGAAGATCGTGACCGCACGTACGCCTACTGGGACTTCTTGGGCGAGCTGCAGCCCTCGGCCGACGACGGCGTCGCGATGTTCGCCCACGGCTCGCCGCGCGATCCCGTGCGCGAGTACCTCGTCCCGCGCGACATCCAGGACGAGGCGAAGATGAGCGCGTGCTTCGAGCGGATGACCTCGCCGATCTGCTTCGTGGGCCACAGTCACGTTCCTGCGGTCTACTACGAAGACCGCCGCCTGTACCGCCCGCGCGACACCGAAGGCCCCTACGATCTCGGCCAGACTCCGGCCGTCCGGGTCATCATCAACGTGGGCTCGGTCGGACAGCCGCGCGACGGCGACAACCGTCTCTCGTACGTGCTCTTCGACGGCCGCAACATCACGTTCATTCGACTCGCCTACGACATCGAGACGGCACAACGCGCCATTCGGGCGGTCTCCGAGCTCCCCGACTACTTGGCCGATCGTCTGGCGGTCGGCCGGTGATCCCCCCGACCGAGGTATCTCGTGGATAGGCGTTTCGCGCTGGCCTTCTTCCTGTCGCTGGTCGTCCTCTTCGTCTGGTTCTCGCTCCAGCCTCCGCCGCCGGAGGTGCCGGTGGAACCGGCCGGGAGCGTGGAGCAAGCCTCTGCCGCCGTGGCGGAAGGGGGCGGGAACAGCGTGGCGCCGAGCGCGGCGGAGGGCGAGGCACGGCCCGCCGCCACGGTAGCCGCCAGCGAGGAAAAGGAGATCGTTCTCGAGGTCGGCCGCCCGAACGGCGTGCAGACGCGGCCCGGACACTACCTCGCGGTCTTCTCGAACCGGGGCGGGGTGCTACGCGAGCTCTCCTTCGGAAGCTACTACACGGTGCTCGGGCTCTCGGCCCAAGAGCGCGCCGACACGTCCTTCTGGATGCCGGCCGTGAAGTCCTACGAGACGGCCTCGGGTGCGACCGCGTCCATGCTCTTCGAGCCGGGCACTTCGGCCCGCGCGCTTGCACCGGGCGGCCTCGACGACGTCCTCTGGGAGTGGGAGGAGATCAAGGGCGCGGAGCCGGGCATGCGCTTTCGCTATGGACCGGGCACCGGTGTCGTCTTCACGAAGGAGATCACCTTTCCGCAGGACACGTACCACGTCCGCCTGGTCCTCACGCTCGAGAACACCGGCTTCGAAGGCAAGTCGCGCAAGGCCGAGTTCTCGCTCGTGCCCGCAGGCTGCATGCCCGAGGAACTCGGGGACAGCTTCTATCCCGAGCCGCGTTCGGTCGCCGTCGGTTGGGACAAGGACGACGAGCGCTACGAATTCGAGGACAAGGACGCGCAGAGTGCCAAACCGCCGGGCGAGGCCTTCCAGTTGCCGCTGCCCATCTCTCTGGCGGGCGTCCACAACAAGTACTTCGCGTTCCTTCTACGGGGTACCGACGGCGCGAGCCGGGCCACGATGGTCGGGGCGCGCTATCGGCCGGTCGAGCCCTTGCCGCCGCCGCCCGGCGAGAAGGGCCCGGGGCCGCTGATTCAAACGGCGGTGCAGCTCAACCTCACGATCCCGTCGCCCGGCGAGACGGAGAGGTACGAGTACCTCGCGTATGTCGGCCCCAAGTCGCGCGAGTCGATGATCGCGGACTTCGAAGGCCACGAGGTGGTGCTCGACGCGGACCTGTCCGGCTGGACGATCTTCTCCGTGATCGGGCGTGGCCTGCTGTTCATTCTCGGGTTGTTCCACGCCGTGACCGGGAACTGGGGCATCTCGATCATCCTCTTGACGATCTGCGTGCGCGCGGTGTTGTTCCCGCTGAACCGTCGTTCGCAGACGGCGATGGCGCGCTATCAGAAGAAGATGAAGCGCGTCCAGCCGAAGCTGAACGAGATCAAGGAGCGCTTCAAGAACGACCCGCAGAAGCAGCGGGAGGCCCAGGCCCGCATCATGCAGGAAGAGCGCGCCTTTCCGCCGCTCGGTGGCTGCATGCCGGTCCTGCTGCAGATCCCCATTTTCTTCGGCCTCTTCGCCGCACTGCGCACCAGCTTCGACCTCCGCCAGGCGCCCTTCCTGGGCTGGATCCATGACCTGTCGCGTCCGGATCACCTGCTGCAGCTCGACCTCGAGATCCCGCTCCTGATCACGACCTTGGATCTCACGTACCTGAACATCTTGCCGCTCTTGATGGTCGTGCTCTGGATCCTCCAGCAGAAGGGGATGCCCGCACCGGCCGACGAGCAGGCCGCGCGCATGCAGAAGATGATGATGTTCATGCCGATCATGTTCGGCTTCCTGCTCTACAACTACGCGGCAGGACTTTCGCTCTACATGATCACGCAGTCGGGCCTCGGCATCGTCGAGCAGCGCTTCATCAAGAAGATGTGGCCGATCGACGACAACGAGCCCGAGGTCAAGAAGCGTGCGGGCTGTGGACCCTTCAGCGGCATGCTCGAGAACCTGGCGGAGAAGCAGCGCGCACAGGTCAAGCGCGTGGAAGAGATGAAGCGCCAACAGCAGTCGCAGGGCGCGCGCAAGCAGAAGAAGCGCAAGCGCTGAACCGCGCGGAGACGCCCATGCGTGCTCCGAACGGTGCCGACACGATTGCCGCGATCGCTTCGCCGCCGGGACCGGCGGAACGCGGGATCGTCCGCATCTCCGGCCCCGCGGCACGGTTCTGCCTGGGCCAGTTGTTCCAGGCCGAAGCGGGTGAGCTCTCCGGCGAACGGGGCCTCTGGTCCGGCCGCGTGGACGATGGCCGCGGCACGCAACCCGCGCTCGTCGTCTGGATGCCCGCGCCCCGGAGCTTCACACGCGAGGACGTGGCCGAGCTGCACGTGCCCGGACACCCGGCCCTCCTGAACGCCGTTCTGACGGCCGTGTTGCGCACCGGGGTACGCCTGGCGCGTCCGGGTGAATTCACGCGCCGGGCCTTCGAGAACGGACGCATCGACCTCTCCCAGGCCGAGGGCCTCCTGGCCTTCGTCGAGGCCGCACAGGAAGCCGAATGCCGCGCCGGCGCGCGGTTGCTCGACGGCGGACTCGCCCGTCGCGTCGCCCACCTGCGCGCGGGCTTGGAGGACCTGGCGGCGCTGTGCGAGGCCAGCCTCGACTTCGACGAGGCCGATACCCAGGACGTCGCGACCGATGAGCTGCTCGGACTCGCGCGCGATCGTACGCAGGAGCTCGCGGCTGCCCTCGGCTGGGAGGTCGCGCGCCAGCCTCCGGGTGTCGCACCGCGCGTGCAGCTGTTCGGCGCTCCGAATGCGGGCAAGAGCTCGCTCTTCAACGCTCTCGCCGCGGGCGCGGGCTGCAGCTCGGCGGCCATCGTCAACCCGCTGGCGGGAACGACCCGCGACTCCCTGCACGCTCTGCTCGCGCTGGGGGGTGGACGCGAGGTCCTGCTCGCCGACGCCCCGGGGCTCGAGCCGGGGAGTGGCGTGGCCGACGTGCGCGCGCAGGAACTCGCGGCGGACGCCCGACGCTCGGCTGACCTCGTCCTGTGGGTCGTCGACGCGCGTCGTGGCGTCGTTGCGGACGAGCTCGATCGAGAGCGCCAGTTCCTGACGCGGCCGACGCCGGTCGTCTTGGTGTGGAACCAGACCGACCGGGTCGACGCCGTCGAGCTCGGCGCACGAGGAGCCTGGATGCTGCGTTGGTCGCTGGCCGGTCGGGTCGAGCTGGCCCTGGCTCCGGGGCAGGCGGCGCAGGGGCTGGAGGCCCTGCGGGGGGCGATCCTGAACGTGCTCTTCGGAGCGGGCGAGAGCGAGACCCCCTCCGCCGGCCTGGCGCGCGAGCTCTTCGTGCGTCACCGACGCAGTCTGGAAGAGGCCGCGCAGGCCCTCGCGAGCGCCTCGCAGGCCCTGGCCGCGGGCCAGGCCCTCGACCTCTGCGCGGAGGAGCTGCGGGACGTCGTGCGGGCCCTGGACGGGATCTTCGGGCGGACGCTGCCCGAGGACCTCCTGGACCGCATCTTCGCGCGCTTCTGTCTGGGCAAATGAGCCTGGGCTCGGAGCCCCGGCAAGGGCCGGGGGCGGGGTCTGGCGAGCGGCGGGGAGGCTCGCCCAGGGCCCTGGCGGCGGAAGAACCGGGGGCCTGGCGGCCCGGAGTGGGGTCCGTCCCCGGGCTCGGACACCCCCCATCTCTGGCGTTGTTCGGCCCCCCTTCGACGTTGACACACAACATGTAGAGTGGTCTCCTGGGCCGCTTCGGGGGGGGAGCGCCGCTTCACCCCTTCGACCCGCTCGAGCGCGCAGGGGTGTCGGCCCCGACGGTCCTTTCCACGGTTGCTCCGGGCGCCCGTCGGAAGGGAGGCGGGCTCCCGAGCGGTCGCCCCTGCACCAATCCCATGAGATGCCCTCGTTGCAAGGCGGACAAGGACCGCGTAGTCGATTCGCGCACCTCCGGTGACGGAGCCGCGATCCGGCGCCGGCGCGAGTGCCTGGAGTGCTTCCTGCGCTTCACGACCTACGAGCGGATCGAGAACACCCCCCTGCGGGTCGTGAAGAAGAGCGGAGAGCGCGTGCGCTTCGACCGCGAGCGCATCCTGGCGGGCATGGTGCGGGCCTGCGAGAAGCTGAATGTCCCGATCAAGGACCTCGAGGACGCCACCTCGCGGATCGAGGTCCGCTGTCACGAAGAATACGACCGCGAAGTGCCCAGCGCGGTCATCGGCAACCTCGTGATGGAAGAGCTGCGCGAGCTCAATCAGGTCGCCTACGTGCGCTTTGCGAGCGTCTATCGCGAGTTCAAGGACGTGAGCCAATTCCTCGACGAGCTGAAGCCCATCCTCGAAGGTAAGAACGCCGGCCAGTGAGCGGGCGCGGGGCACGGATGAGCAACGACGAGGAAAAGCGCGAGGCCGGACGTGGCCGCCGACGTGCGAGCGGTGGCGCCGAGGCGGGGGCGCGCGGCGATGCCGTCTGGACGCCTCACATCCCGCGCGTCATCAAGCGCGATGGGCGCGAGGTGCCGTTCGAAGCGAAGAAGATCAGCGACGCCGTTTCGGCCGCGATCGGCGCGACGGGCGAAGAGAGCCGCGGAGCCGCACGCGAGGGCTTCGCCGACGAAGTCGCGAGCGTGGTCGAGCTGGCACTCGCCGATCGGCTGGAGCGCGAGCGCGTGCAGTCGGGGGCCGAGCAGGCGCGGGCTCCGCACATCGAGACGATCCAGGACCTGGTCGAGCACGGCTTGATGGAGCTCGGCTGTCCCGCCGTCGCCAAGGCCTACATTCTCTACAGGGATCGACGTGCGCGCGTGCGCGAAGCGCTCTCGGTCCACGAAGCCCCGCTCGGGCGCGTCACGCCCGCGAGCCTGCGCGTGCGCGAAGCGGAAGGAACCAGCCGCTGGAGCAAGGGCCGCATCGTGGCCGCGCTCATGGACGAGGCCGAACTCTCCCGGTCGCAGTCCGAGGAGGTGGCCGCGGCCGTCGAGAAGCGCGTGTTCGCCTCCGGCTTGCGTCGCATCTCGACCGCGCTCGTGCGCGAGCTCGTCGCCGGCGAGTTGGTCGATCGCGGCTACATGCGCGCGCTGGCCCGCCAGAGCCTGCACGGACTCGCGCGTACCGATCTCCTGCGGCTCTTCCAGGACACGCCCCTGCGCAGCTGGGATCGACGCTCGCGCCCGGCCCACCTGAATGCAATCGAGCCGCGCGAAGGCGCAACGGAACCCCTTCCCGAACGGGTCGGAAGCGAGGTGCTGGCACGCTTCGGGCTCGAGGACATCCTCTCGGAGGGTGTCGCCGAGTTGCACCGCGCCGGCGACCTGCACGTCGAGGCTCTGGGGCGCGCCGATCGGCCCCTGACCGTGGCGGTCGAACTCGAGCTCGTGGCCCCGGCGGCCGCCGGACGTGCATTCCACCTGCTCGGTCCGCTCGGGGAACTCGCGCGCGACGTCGGCGAACGCCTCGTGCTCGAGCGCCCGGCAGCCGTCCTGAGCGGACTCGTGCGGTCCACGCGCCCGGGCGCGGCCCATGGACTGGGAGGCTGGCTCGCGTCCCTCGAAGGCATCGGGTCCGCCGCCGGGATCCGGATCGAGATCGGCTCCCCGGGAGCGCGCGCGATCGCGTTGACCGCGCGCCTGGTCGAGGAACTGGGCGAGCTGACCCCGTCACCGCACGGTCCCGCGCTCTGGCTCGAGGGGCACGAGTTCGAGGCTCTGCTCGAGCGCGAACCGCGGCTCGAGCGCCTCTTGGATCGACTCCTGTCGGAAGGGCGCCTCGTGCCGAGCTGGGGCGAGCGCGACGAGCAGTGCGTCGGCCCGGGTTGCCACCGACTGTACGGAGAGCGCGGCGCGATCGCCTGCGCCGGGGCCGTGGCCCTGAATCTCCCGCGCCTCGCGCGTCGTGCGGGGCCGTGGCGCGAGGACCTCGTGCTGGCCGGCGTGGCGGACCTCGTGCAGGCGGCCAACGAGGCGATCGCGGACCTCGAGCGCCATCAGAAGGGCTTGCGCCCCGAGCGTCCTCGAGGCCTGCGGACGCGACGTTCCTACGCGCTCGTTCCGGTGGGTTTGCGTGAGGCCTTGCGCCACCTCGGTGACGGCGAGATCGACACCGATCAGGGCGCTCGGATCTTCGGACTCCTGCGCGAGGCGGCCGGCCGCTTCGCGACGACCTCGGCCGCGGTCGTCGCGCCCTGTCCCTTCTTCGGCGCGACCGCAGCACGCCGCTTCGCGATCCTCGATGCGCGCCTGCGCTCGCGCGCTCCGCGCCAACGCGCCTTGTTCGCCGACGCGCTCGACGAGGAAGCGCCGCAGCCCTACACGCAAGGCTTCTTGCTGCAGCCCGTCGGCCGGCACGTGGCCGGTCGTTCGGAAGCCGAGTGCCTGCGGACCCTCGTCGCCGGAGCTCTTCCGCTCGCGAGCGCTCTGCAGCCCTCGCCCGAGCTGCGTCCGCTCGCCGGCGACGATCTGCCCTGGCTCTCCGCCTGGCGCCGCTTCGAAGTCCTGCGTCGCGCGCACACGGGCGAACTGTCCCTCGAACTCTTCTCGAATCCTTCCGCGCGCCATGGGGATGACCGTGGGGCGCGACCCTCCGACGATGCGTCGACGGAGGACACCGAAGGGGAGGGGAGCCCGGAGGCTCCCGACCGGCCCCTTCGTCCGCTCGTCTGAGCTCTACACCATGCGACTGAAACGCCTCGAACTCTTCGGATTCAAGTCCTTCGCCGATCGCTCTGCCCTGGGGTTTCCCCAGAGCCTGGTGGGAATCGTCGGGCCCAACGGTTGCGGCAAGAGCAACGTCGTCGACGCCGTGCGCTGGGTACTCGGCGAGCAGCGCGCGAAGTCGATGCGCGGCGGGGAGATGATCGACGTCATCTTCAAGGGCTCGACGTCACGACCGGCGCTGGGAGTGGCCGAGGTGACGATGGTCCTCGACAACTCGAGCGGCACGATCGAAGAGCGCGGTGACGAGGTCAGCGTCACGCGCCGCGTCTTCAAGAGCGGCGAAGGGGAGTACCTGCTCGACGGCGATCGCGTACGGCTCAAGGACGTGCGCGAGATGCTCTTCGGCACGGGGCTCGGCAGCCGCGGCTACGCGGTGCTCGAGCAGGGCAAGATCGACGCAGTGCTCTCGGCCAACCCGCTCGAACGGCGCGGGATCTTCGAGGAAGCGGCAGGCATCAGCCGCTACCGCCAGCGCAAGAAGGAGGTCGAGTCTCGCTTGAAGCGCGTGGGCGCCGACGTCCTGCGCCTGGATGACGTCCTCGGCGAGCTGGCCAAGCGTGAGCGTTCGCTGAAGATCCAGGCCGGGAAGGCCCAGCGCTTTCTCGAGGCGCGCGAGGCCTGGCGTGTCGACGGTCTGCGCTACCTGCGGCACAAGCTCTCCGAGCTGCGTCGCGACATCGCCCACCGTGGCAACGAGCTGACGGGGCTCGAAGAGCGGGCCGAGGAGCACCGGCGCCTGCGGGGCGTAGCGGAGGAGGACGTGCGTACGCGGGACAACGAGCTCGAGGCGCTCGTCGCCGAGGTCGCGCGGGTCTCGGCCGAGGCGGCCGAGGAGGCCGCCGAGCTGCGCGCGCTCGACGAACGCCGCAACCAGCTCGCCGCCCGGATCAACGCCTGGCGTCACGCCTCCGAGGACGAGGCGGTCCGTTCGGAGGAGCTCGCCACGAAGCTCGCGGAGCGGGAGGCCGAGCAGGCCGGACTGACGCAGGAGAAGACCGACCTGGACGCGGAAGGCGAGGCGATGAAGACGCGCCTCGAGCGCCTGGCGAACGAGCTGCGGACGGCAACGGAGAACTCGCGCGCCGCCGTGCGCGCGCTCGAGACGAAGAACGAAGAGGTGCTCGCCGCCGTTTCACGCCGTACATCGGCGGAGAACCGCACGCACCACCTGAAGGAGACCGCGACCGCCCTCGAGGGCCGCGTCGAGCGGGCTCATGCCAAGACCAGCGAGGCGCGCGAGGGCCTGGAAGCGGCGCGCGAGGCCGAGTCGCGTGCGCAGGAAGAGTGGGCGCAGCGCGAGAGCTCGGTCGACGAGATGGAGACCGAGCGCGCCGAGCGCGCCGAGGTATTCGCGCAGCAGGAGCGTCGTTGGAACGAGCTCGAGGTCGTCGGCAACGAGCTCGAGCTGGAAGGGGCCCGGCTCGCGAGCCGCATCGAGTCCCTGCTCGATCGCGAGCGAGAGAACGAGAGCCTCGAACAGGGCGCCCGCGCCTTCCTCGAGGATCCCGAGGCCCGCGAGGGGTTCACGTCGAAGATCGGCGGACTGGCGGCCGACGTCCTGCGCACCGATACGCGCAACGCGCGGGCCCTGGACGCGGTCCTCGGCGAGCGCGCGCGGGCGCTGGTCTTGCTCGGCGAGAATGCGCGCGCGGATGCCGCGCGCGCCCTGGCCTGGCTGCGACGCGAAAAGCGCGGGCGCGCGCGCTTCGTCCTGCCGAGCGCCGTGCGTCCGGGGGCACCGGCGCGACCCGAGGTCGTGGGCGAAGCGGGTGTCGAAGCGCCGTTGGCCGCTCTCTGCCGTGCGACCGAAGGCTGCGAAGCGCTGGCTGACGAGCTCTTGCACGACGTCTACGTCGCGCGCGACCTGGCCGCCGCGCAGGACCTCGCGCGCCGTCACGCAGGTGCGCGCTTCGTCACGCTGGATGGCGATCTGGTCGGCGGCCCGCTCATCGCCGGCGGCCACACGGAAGTCGCCCAGGGGCCGGTCGGAAGGCGTGCCTTCGCGGCCGACCTCGAGCGCGAGCGCCAGGCCAAAGCGAGCGAGCTCGAAACCCTGCGCGCCGAACGACGCGAGTTGGCGGGCGAACGCGAGCGTTCGCGCACCGTGCTCGAGCGTCTGCGCGAAGCGCTCGAGGCCGCGACCGAGGAGCGGGCGCGCGCGCGTGGTGTGCTGGAAACGGCGCGCGCGCGGCTCGAGGATCTCGAGCTGGCGTTGGAGCTGTGCGAGCGCGAGGAGATCGAGCTGCGCGAAGAGCTGGCGCGCGTGCGTACGGCGCTCGAGGAAGCGCGCGCGGATCTCGAGAGCCAGAAGCTCTCCCAGATCGAGCGCGAGCGCGAGCTGGCGGCGCTCGAAGGACAGCGTACCGAGCTCGAAGAGGTACGCGAACGCGTCGCGGAGGACGAGGGCCATGCCCGCATCGAGGCACGGGGTGTCTTCGAGCGCGCCGAGGCGCTCGCGAACCGCCTGCGCGACCTCGCGCGGACGGTGGACGAGGTCCGTTTCGAGCTGGAGCGGACGCGCCGGCTGTGCCGTGAACACCGCGAAGCGGCCGAGGCCGGCGAGAAGGAGAATCACGAGCTGGAGGAGCGGCGCGTCGCCCTGTTGTCCCGTCGGGGCGAACTGGAAGAGCGCCTGGTCGAGCTTCGGCAGCTCGAGCGTCAAGGACGCGAGGCGGTCGAGGCTCTGCGTCGGCGCGGAGATGCGATCACGGGGGAGCTCGAAGTACTGCTGGACGACATCTCGAAACGAAGACTCTCGCTGCAGAAGCGCGAGCTTGCACGCGACGACCTGGAGCGGCGTTCGAACGAGGACTTTGCGCTCACGCCCGAGGAGCTCCTGGCGGATTTCGAGCCGGAGGAGGCGTTGGCCACAGCGGAGGCCTTGGCCGAGCTCGAAGCGCGCGTCATGGAGCTCAAGCGCTCGCTCGAGAAGCTCGGCCCGGTGAACCTCGAAGCGGTCGAGGAACTCGACGAGGTGGCAGAGCGGCTGAACTTCCTCACGACCCAACGTACGGACCTCGAGAGCGCTCGACGTTCCCTGGAAGGCACCCTGCGCACCTTGAACGTCGAGAGCGAACGCCTGTTCCTGGAGACCTTCGAGGAGGTGCGAACGAACTTCCAGCGGATCTTCCGCAAGCTCTTCGGGGGCGGCAAGGCGGACATGAGCCTGGCCGATGGCGAGGATGTGCTCGAGGCCGGGATCGAGATCCTCGCGCGTCCGCCCGGTCGCGAGATGTTGCCCATCACCCTGCTCTCCGGCGGTCAACGCACGCTGACCGCGCTGGCAATCCTGTTTTCGGTGTTCCAGGCGCGCCCGAGCCCGTTTTGCATCCTCGACGAGGTCGACGCCGCGCTCGACGACGCGAACATCGGGCGTTTCCTGTCGCTCATCGACGAGATCAACACGCACACACAATTCATCATCGTCACCCACAACAAGGGCACGATGGGAGCCTGCGACATGCTGTACGGCGTGACGATGGCGGTGAAGGGCGTGTCCAAGGTGGTCTCGGTCGAGTTGGCCGACGTGGACGACTTCGTGCCCCAGGCGGCCGGGAAGGCGCAGCTTCCAGCGAGTGCGCAGGAGTCGTCGCAAGAAGCGGATACGGAGCCGACCGAAGAGGGGGAAGCGGTCGTCGTGCTCACTCCGCAAGCCCGGCGCGGGACGCAAGGCGAGGCGGACGAGGACGAGGTCGAAACCGAAGAAGCGCTTGTCTCTCCGCCGACGGCCGACCGATGATGGGGGCTCGTCGGGTCCGGGCAGCTCCGGGACCAGGCGTAGCCGAATGCGAACGAGGTCCTTCTTGCACGAGCTCTTGACGTCGGCGTTCGTGTTGGCGCCCCTTGTCGCCGTGTCTCTGGCTCCGCCGGCGCGGTCTCAGACCGACGCTGATGCGCAGACCGAGGCGCCGACCGAGCCGAAGGCGACCGGACCCCGCTACCGCGAGTCCACACAGGCGGAGAAGCTCTTCGCCGGCTGGATGGGCAGCGGTTTGGCCGAAAAGCTCGAGCTCGGCGTGAGCGCCGGTGGTCGCGAGCTGTTCGGGATCCAGTTCGGAGCCGGTGGGGCGACGCCGCTCGCGGAACGCACCACCTTCCTGTTGCTCGGCGGCCTGGACGGGGTGTCGATCGCCGGGTCCGAGGCGGTTCTGACGGTGACGGAGCACCTGCTCCTGCGCCCGGATGCGCTGCCCTCGGACGTGACGTTCATCGCCATTCCCTGGGCCAATCCGGACGGGCTCGCGCGCTGGTACGCGACGGGCTGTGGCGGGGGCCGCAACGATCGTGCGATCGACGACGACGGCGACGGCGCCATCGACGAGGACGGGCCCGACGACATGGACTCGGACGGGCTCGTGCTCGAGCTCTTGATCGAGGACGAGAACGGTACCGTCGCCAAGGCGGACGACGGACGCTTCTTGCGCCCGGCGCGCGAGGGCGACATGCGGCGCTACCTTCACATGACGGAAGGCCGCGACGACGACGGCGACGGTCGCTACAACGAAGATCCTCCGGGCGGGGTCGTGCTCGACCACAACTTCCCCGTGAACTGGCAGGGCGCTTGGAGCGGGTTCCCTGCAGGGAGCTGGCCTCTGTCGGAACCCTGCGCACGCGCGATCGCCGACCTGGCCATGGCGCGCAAGACGGCGGTCGCACTCGTCTTCCAAGGCAGCCACGGCGGGCTCGCAACGCCCGGTGGCAGTCGGGTGCCGGGTGCGCTCGAGCTGCCGTTCGACGGTGACCGGGTGCTCTTCGAGCGCCTCGCGCGGCGCTTCTCCGAGGTGACCGGTCGGGCCCGGGCGGAAGCGGCTCCGACTCTCTACGACGCGCGCGGTGGCGAGTACCCCGGGGCAGCGATCGACTGGCTCTATGCTTCGCTCGGCGCCATTGCGCTCGAAGTCGGGATCTGGGGACCGACCATCCACGTGCGCTCCCGTACGGCGGGCCGTCCGGAGGCCGACGAGGCTTCGGCGCTCGCGATGAGCGGCCCCGGGCTCGGGGTCTTTTCCGCGGATTGGGCACGCTGGCTCGACGACACGCGCGGCGGAATGGGGTTCGTCGATTGGCAGCCGGTCAACCTGGGCAAGGGCGAATTCGGGTACGTCGGCGGCTGGATGCCGCGGACGTGCTTCAACCCGCCGGAGGAGATCCTCGGAGCCGCGCTCGGTGGGCTCGGGGAGTACGTCCTCGCGCTTGCGAAGGAACTGGCGCGACCGGAGATCGACCTCCTGGAGGTGGCCCGCGACGGTCGTGTCGTCAGCCTGCGTGCGCGCGTGCAAAACCCGACGGCGCTGGCGCTCGGTGTCGGGCCACGTTCGGCCCAGCGCGGGGTCGGGCTCGCGCTGGAACTGCCGGAGTCGGCGCGGCTCGTGGCCGGTCAACCGGAGACGCGTTGGTCGTTCCTGGCTGGGCGTGGAGTGAGCCCCGAAGTCCATTGGGTGTTCGTCTTGCCTGAAGGCGAAACGGTGCACCTGCGTCTGACGGCACCCGAACGCGTGCCCCGCCGACTCGAGGTGCGCCCGTGAGTGCGCTCGTCGTCTCGCTCTTCGTGCTCCTCGCGCTCGGGCTCCAGGACGAAGCCGAGGAGTCGCCGGCTCCGGCGACGTCCGAACAGGGCGAGGTCGCGACAGCCGAGCAAGTCGAGGAGGCGCAAGGCGCAGGCGAGAAGCAGGCCGAGGAGACGAAGAAGGTCGAACCGGTCCGCCAGGAGGAGGGGGGAGAGATCCCTGCAGAGGGCGAGGCGGCCAAGCCGGCCGACGGGCAAGGGGAAACTCGAGCCGTTGCGCCTGCGCCGACGTCGGAGCCTGCTCCTGCGCTGGATGCGGGCTCGTCGGACGAATTCGGTTTCCCGACCGCTGCGGGCTGGACGGTGACGGGCGCGCTCACGACCGAAGAGCTGCAGCTGCGCACCCGCGAGCTGGCTGCGAGCTCACAGGGTTGGGCGAAGTACGAGAGTCTGGGAACGAGCCGCGAGGGCCGCGAGCTCGGATTGCTCGTGATCGCCGAGCCGAGCGGACCGGCCGGAGAGCGCCCCGGGCTGTTCTTCTTCGACGTCGGCGTGAATCCCGACGGACGCGGAGGCGAGGCTATCCTGGATCTGGCGCGCGACCTATTGGCGGCCCTGGGGACGGATGCTTCTCTGCGAACGCTGCTCGGCGACGTGACCGTCTACCTTGCTCCCGCGCTCGATCCCGACGCGCGCAGTGCACGCGAAGGCCCCGCCGCCGACGCGGCGCGCCGCCGCCGCACGGTCTTCGACAGGAACTTCCCCGTCGGGTGGCGGCCATCGTCCCTGCGCCCGGGGGCGGGCGATGTCCCGCTCGACAAGCCCGAGTGCATGGCGGTCGTGCAGTTCCTGCTGTCCCACGAGAACCTCGTCGTCGCCCTGGAAGTGCTCTCTGAGGAGCGCCTGCAGGCCGCGGAGGCCTCGGATCCCCGTATTGCGGTCACGGATCGGATCGTCTTCCGGGCCCTGACCCATGCGGATGGCGCAGAGAGTGCGCGGCTCGTCGGTTGGAGCGCGATTCGGAGCGCAGGCGGCGGGATCTTCGACTACGCCTATGTCGCCTGCGGTCTGTTCCCGTTCGGCTTGGTCCAGCCGGACGCGCTCGAAGGCGAGGCCTTGGGGAGCTGGTTCGACGGCGTGGGTCGCGAGGTGCGGCGACTCGGCGAGGAGCTGCCGCGCGTCTCGTGGCGCGAGGTGGGCTTCGAACGTCTGGCGACCAACCTCTGGCAGCTGGACGTGGCGCTCGAGAATCGCGGCGCGCTTCCGAGCCTGAGCGCGACGGCCCGAGCCCTGCACCGATGCGACGACCTGCGTGTGACCTTGGAAGGCGCGCGACTGGTCGCCGCCGCGCGCCGCGAGTCCGGTGCGCGCGACTTCGTGGCCGTTCCCGTTCGAGCGCTCCCGAAGGGGTTCGGCGTCGAGGCGCCCCATCTCGAAGGTGGGGAGAGTCGTACGTTGCGGTTCGTGTTCGAGACCGCTGCCGGCGTCGAAGTGCGGCTGCGGGGCGCGGCCCCGTGGGTACGACCCTTCGAACTGCGCCGTAGCGTTCCTTGAGGGCCCCGGGCGCCGTCAGGGGCCGAGCAGCGTTTCGAGCCGCGGCAGACCCGCGAGCACGATGCGGCCGATGACGCCGAGGCTCTTCTGGGAGCACTTGTCGAGGGTGTCCTCGGCCTTGTGCCAGAAGGGGTTGTCGGGACCGCCGTAGTCGAAGTCGATGAGGTCCACCGAGCGGATGCCAACCGCGCGGAACGGCAGGTGATCGTCGTAGAGCTCGCGCGCAGAACCACCGACGTGCGCGCCCAGGCCGATGTCGCGGGCCGCCTCGAAGAAGAGCGCCAGAAGCTCGCGATCCGAGTTCAGTTCCGTCGTCAGGACCAAGTCCTTGTCGCCGACCATGTCGATCAGGACGCAGGCTCGGACGTGCTCGAGCTCACCGCGACGCTGCAACTCGGCGACGTGATGACGCGAGCCGTAGGTGTTGTCCACGCCGGCCCAGTAGGGGCGTACCGCCTCCTCGCCGTCGAAAAAGGCCAGGCGGTACGTGACGGGCCGCTTTCCGGTCTGGGAAGCGAGCACGCGCGCCAGCTCGAGCAAGACGGCGGTGCTGGAGCCAGCGTCGTTGGCGCCGACGAACTCGAAGGGGAGCCGCTTCGTGTCGATGTGGCCGGCCAGGACGAAGATCGGCGCAGGGTCACCTGCCTCTCCAGCGGCCCCGGGGATGTCGACGATGACGTTCTGGAAAACGACGTCACCGACGGGGGTGCGGTCGGTGAAGACCTCGCGCCGAGGAGTGAGACCGTAGCTCGTGAGCTCGGTGTCCAGATAGACGCGCAGGCGTTCGAGGCTGGCACTGCCTGAAGTGCGTGAACCGAAGGCGACCACCCGTTCGAGGTGCTTCCAGGCGCGCGCCGCATCGAAGGCGGGCAGGTTCGCTCCGGCGGCCGGTGCCGCGCCACCGCTTCCGCAGGCCACACAGAGCCCGACCAAGGCGGCAAAGACGAACGTCCTCGAGCGCAAGAACAGCGCGGCAGCGACCCCTGATGTGGAAAAAATGATCATCGAATCGACGCAGGTTGGCATCCATCCTAGGGAGAGGTTCGCTCCGGCGCCAATCCTCGCTCCGGAGGGAAGCCGATCCGATCGGGACACGAACCGAAGGGCATGCGTCCTCTCTCATGAGCATGTCAGATCCCTCTCCCCGTTCGTGGGACCAGTCCGAGATCGAGTCACGATGCGCGTGCGCGTCGTCGACGCGCGGTCCGGGCTCTCTCGCACGGTCCAGGGGTCGTTTCGCTCGCTGTCTCGGCGGCCAGCAAGACGCTCCGAAGCTCCAGTCAGACTCTGGAACGACCGAAGAGTGCTCCTGCAGCCCGCCGATTCCCCCTCGGGCAGGCGCCACACGGAGTCGACCGCATGAATCAGCCGAAGTCGTCGCTCTTGGACTTGGTCCACGAGCACTCGTCCGCGGAGAAGTTCGCGGCCTTGAAGTGGGAAGGCAGTTTTCAGGACTACCTGGCCCTCGCCGAGGAGAACCCCGCCGTTGCTCGCAACGCCTGGCAGCGCCTCCTGGACATGGTCACGTCCTACGGCTTCGAGGCACCGGCCGATCGTTCGAAGCCCAGGCGCTGGACCATCTTCGACGACCCCTTCGACCGTGGTCGAGACGCGGTGTACGGCCTGGACGAGCCCCTGAACCAGCTCGTGCAGATCTTCCGTGCAGGAGCCCAGGGCCTCGGACCGGAGAAGCGCGTGATCCTGCTCCACGGTCCGGTCGGCTCGGCCAAGAGCACGATCGTCCGTCTCCTGAAGCAGGGCCTCGAGAGCTACAGCAAGACCGAAGCCGGTGCGCTCTACACGTTCTCCTGGGAGATCGACGGCGAGAGCATCCCGTCACCGATGCATCAGGACCCCCTGATGCTGATCCCCGAGGAGGCGCGTTCGGCCGTCGATGATCGCCTCAACGCGAACCTGGGCCGCGAGTACCGGATCGAGATCCGAGGCGAGCTCGATCCCGTCAGCCGCTTCTGGTTCAACGAACTGATGGAGCGCCATGCAGGGGACGTGGACAAGGTCTACGAGCACGTGCGCGTTCGCCGCTTCGTCCTCTCGGAGAAGGACCGTGTCGGCATCGGCACCTTCCAACCGAAGGACGAGAAGAACCAGGACTCGACCGAACTCACGGGTGATGTCAACTACCGTCGAATCGCAGAGTACGGCAGCGATTCGGATCCGCGCGCCTTCAACTTCGACGGGGAATTCAACGTCTCGAACCGCGGTCTCCTCGAGTTCGTCGAAGTGCTCAAGCTCGACGTCGCCTTCTTGTACGACCTGCTGGGGGCCAGCCAAGAGCACGCGATCAAGCCCAAGAAGTTCGCCCAGACTCACATCGACGAAGTGATCATCGGGCACACGAACGAGCCCGAGTACCGCAAGCTCCAGAACAACGAGCTGATGGAGGCCTTCCGGGACCGGACGATCAAGATCGACATTCCGTACAACCTGTCCTTCGAGGACGAGGTGCGGATCTACCGGCGCCAGTTCGACCGCCAGAGCTTCAAGACGAAGGCGATCGCACCGCACACGATGGACATCGCGGCCTTCTGGTCCGTCCTGACGCGCCTGGACGACCCGATGCACCCCAACCTCACGATCACTCAGAAGGCCAAGCTCTACAGCGGCGAAGAGGTGCAGGGCTTCAGCAGCGAGCACGTGCGTGAGATGCGTGACAACTCCGAGCGTGAGGGCATGTACGGCATCAGCCCGCGCTACGTGCAGGATCGCATCGCGGCCGTACTGGTCTCGGACAAGGACTGCGTCGGACCGCTCGACCTGCTTCAGGCCCTGGGCAACGGACTGCGCCACCACAGCCTCATCTCCAACGAAGAGGTGCGCAAGAAGTACGAGCAGCTGCTCTCCCACGCTCGGGAGGAGTACGAGGAGATCGTCAAGCACGAGGTCCAGGTCGCCGTCGCCGCTGACGGGGAGGCCGTCGATCGTCTCTGCTCCAAGTACATCGACAACGTCAAGGCCTACACGACGCGCGAGAAGGTCATCGATCCCCAGGGGCAGGAGCGCGACCCCGACGAGCGCCTGATGCGCTCGATCGAGACCAAGATCGACATTCCGGAGTCCCGCAAGGACGACTTCCGGCACGAGATGATGAATTACATCGCGGCGCTGCACATCGAAGGCAAGACCTTCGATTACCGGCAGAACAAGCGCCTGACGCGTGCCCTCGAGCTCAAGCTCTTCGAGGACCGTCGCGACACGATTCAATTGACGAGCCTGGTTTCCACGGTCATCGATCCCGAGACGCGCGCCAAGATCGCTGTCATCCGTGACCGCCTGATCGACCAGTTCCACTACGACGAACGCAGTGCCGAGCAGGTCCTGCAGTACGTCGCGGCGCTCTTTGCCCGCGGCGAAGCCAAGGAATCGAAGACAGAGGCCGCCTGACGGTCCAGACCCGTGTTCCGCATCGAAGCCGACCGCGCACGCTTCCGGGAGATCGTCCGAGGACGGATCCGCCAGGACCTGCGCAAGTACCTCTCCACGGGCGAGTTGATCGGACGCGCCGGCGATCGCACGGTCTCGATTCCGTTGCCGCAGATCGAGCTTCCGCGCTTCGTCTTCGGGCAGAACCCGAAGGGGCAGGGAGGCACGGGGGAAGGCGAGAGCGGTGATCCGAGCGACGCCGAGCCGACGGAAGGCGAGGGTAGCGGCGGCGCCGGCGAGGGAGAGGGCTCACACATCCTCGAGGTCGAAGTCGATATCGAGGAGCTGGCGGAGATGCTGGGCGACGAGCTGCAGCTTCCGAACATCCAACCGCGCGGCGTGCGGGAGCTCTCGAGCGACGGTGGTCGCTACAACGGGGTGCGCATGTCGGGGCCGGACTCGCTCCGGCAGTTCCGACGCTCGTTTCGCAACGCCTTGAAGCGTTCGATCGCGAGCGGGATCTACGACCCGCAGCGCCCCAAGGTCGTGCCGATCCGCGAGGACTTCCGCTACCGCATGCGCAAGAGCTGTCCGCAGCCCGATTCCTCGGCGGTCGTCTTCCACATGATGGACGTGTCCGGATCGATGGGTCGCGAGCAGAAGGAGATCGTGCGGATCAAGGCCTTCTGGATCGATACGTGGTTGCGCAGCCAGTACAAGAACCTGGAGGTCGTGTACATCGTTCACGACGCCGTCGCGCGTATCGTCGACCAGCACACCTTCTTCCACCTGCGCGAGTCGGGCGGCACGAAGATCTCTTCGGCCTACGACCTGTGCTTGAAGCAGATCACCGAGCGCTTCCGGCCCGACGACTGGAACATCTACCCGTTCCATTACTCCGACGGCGACAATTGGTCGGCACGTGACACGGAGCTGTGCATCTCGATGCTGCGGGACGAGATCCTTCCGCGCGTGAACCAGTTCTGCTATGGCCAGGTCAAGTCGGCCCACGGCTCGGGTCAGTTCAAGAAGGACCTGGACAACGCGTTGGGCGAGGAAGAGCGCATCGTGACGTCCAGCGTCAACGACCGGGCGGACGTGCCCGAGGCGATCCGGTCCTTCCTGGGGAGCGGACGGTGAAGCTCAAGACCGATCTCCCGACGGCTCTGAAGTACCAGGCGGTCATCGTGGAGAGCGCCGCGCGCGACGCGGGGCTGGACTTCTTCGACGTCGTCTTCGAGCTCCTCGAGGCCAAGGACGTGAACGGCGTCGCCTCGTACGGCGGCTTCCCGGTGCGCTATCCCTCGTGGCGCTTCGGCATGGAGTTCGAACGGCTCGAGAAGGGGCGGCGCTGGGGCCTGTCCAAGATCTACGAGCTGGTCATCAACAACGACCCGACCTACGCCTACCTGGTGCGCTCGAACTCGATGCTCGAGCAGAAGCTGGTCATGGCTCACGTCTATGGCCACGCCGACTTCTTCAAGAACAACCTCTGGTTCGCCCCTACGGACCGGAAGATGCTCGACACGATGGGCAACCATTCGGTCCGGATCCGTCGCTACATCGACGTCTTCGGCCAGGAGGAGGTCGAACGCTTCGTCGATCTGTGCCTGTCGGTGGACACACTCGTCGATCCCTATCTGCCCCTGCGCGAGCACGCCCATCCGCGTGAGCGCCAGACCGTGCACACGCCCGCCTCGGAGCGCGCGCTGCGGACCCTCGACGCGCTGTCGATGTCGCCCCTGACGGAACCTGCCGAAGACGTCGTGATCCGCCCGCGCGTGCGGTCGCTCCCGACCTACGACATCCTGGGCTTCCTCGAACAGAACGCGAGCCTCGAGGCTTGGCAGCGCGACATCCTCCACATCGTCCGCGCGGAGGCCTATTACTTCGTCCCGCAGCGGATGACGAAGATCATGAACGAGGGCTGGGCTTCGTTCTGGCACTCGCGCTTGCTCACGAGCGGAATCTGCGATCCTTCCGAGATCCTGGACTTCGCCGACTGCCACTCGAGCGCGACGATGGTGTCGCACGGGCAGGTCAATCCGTACAAGCTGGGCATCGAACTCTTGCGCCATGCCGAAGCGCAGGGCGAAGACATCTTCCAGCTGCGCCGCATCCACAACGACGTGAGCATGGTCCACAAGCTGGTCGACGAGGAGTTCGCCCTGCGCGAGATCCTGCCGATCGTGAAGCGCCCCGGAGTCAGCGTCGAAGGCCGCGAGAGCGAGATCGACTGGGTCGAGCTGAAGCGTTGGCTCCTGCACCAACTGTCCTGGGGCGGACTGCCGCAGATCGAGCTGGTCGAAGTCGGCGCCGGCGGCGAGAACGAGCTCTTGCTGGTGCATCACCACGACGGTCGGGACCTGCTCGTCGCCCGCGCCAAGGAGACCTTGCGCAACCTGGAGGCGTTGTGGCGCCGCCCGGTGCACCTCTTGACCCTGCTCGAAAAGCAGGGCCGGCGCCTGGTCGCGAGCGGCGGCGAAGTCACGGTGCTCGATACGCGCGAAGCGGAAGAAGTCTGCGGCCCCGAAGCGGGCTCCGAGAACGACTAGGAATCCGCTGAGCCTGGCCTTCGGAGGCCGGGGCGCCGGCAAGCTCCGAGGTGAGCTACCTGGAAGTGCAGGCGAAGCGTGGTTACGGCCAGGTTCAGGCGCCGCAGCGCGGTGGAGGACGTCGCGCCTGGCCCCGGATGACGACCCAGTGGGCTCCTCGATCGGGGATGCGAAGGCCGCTTACAGAGCCCGTGCTTGCGAGGACTCGCCCCCCTAGGCGAAACTCCCCGCATGTCACGAGTTCCTCTGCGGTTCGTCTTCCTTCTGGTCTTGGGCTTTTCGAGCTGTCGCGAGGGCAGCGACAACGCGGGGACCACCGTGACCCTGGCGCCGAATCCGTTCGGCAGCGAAGGCTGCAACGGCACCGACCTTGCCTTCGGGACCGCTCCAGAGCTCATCCTGAGCGACCCGATCCTCGGGCCGATGAGCGCGATCGCAGCCATCCAGGGGGACGAGATCCTCTACCTGAGCGGAGCGGACGGCAGCCTCTACGAGCTCGACTTGACGGGTGGCGGTCCGGCTCCGGTCGTGACTCCGATCGTGGACGCTTCCGTCTTCGACATGTTGCTCGCCTCCAAGGGGATCGGCCTTCCGGCGCAGCTTTCCGGCCTGGCCGTCTACCAGCCTTCCCTGCTCGCAGCGATCGACCACACCTCGAACACCGTGCTGCGCGTCAACCTCCAGACGCTGGATGTCGACATCTTGGCCGGGCGGCCGTCGGTCGATCCCAATTCGGCAGACGGGCCTGGAACCTCGGCGAGGTTCGCCTTTTCCTCGTCGATGGGGATCGTCCCCCCGACCGAGCTCTGCCCTTCGGATGACGGCCGGATCTTCGTCGCGGATTGGGGCAGCCATCAGATCCGTGTGATCTTCCTGGGGAGCAGCGTGTCCCAGGTGTTCACCATCGCGGGCAGCGGGGCTCCCGGAGACCAAGATGGGAATCTCGCCGACGCCGTGTTCGATACGCCGACGGGGCTGGTCATGAGCTGCGCGAACCGGCTCTTGGTGACCGAGCTCGGTGGAAACGGACTCTCGACCGGCCACCGCCTGCGCAGCTTGTCGATCGGCGGCCCCGACCCCTTGAACCCGGGCTTTCTCGGGACAGCCGAGACCCTCGTGGGAGATGGGACCGAAGCCTCGGGAATGGGCAGTGCCGCCCGGCCGAGCTCGCCCGTGGCGACGATGGACGGCGAAATCTATTGGGTCGATGCGACCTTGGGCATCCTGCGCCGGCTTCAACCCGGTGCGGCCGACGCGGATTGTCCGTACTTCGTCGATTGTGATGCGGCCGCGGCAGCCCAGGGCAGCTTCGCCAACGACGGGACGTTCTCGCTCACGATCGGAGGCAGCGGAACGCTCTATGTCCTCGAGTGGACCGGCGCGGTCGGGAACCTCTACCGGATCGTTCCCTAGGAATCCGTCGAAGGCGTGCTTCGAGGACAGGGTGCCGGCATCCGCCGGGGTGAAGCGCCTGGAAGCGCAGGGGCCGGCTTGCAGGCGTCGGATGACGTTGTCCTGGCACCGGATGAGGCTCTCCTCGGGCTCCTGACGCGGCGACCGGTTCCGCTCGGGACCGTCACCCGCAGCGGGGCACCGGAGCGGTTGCGGAGCGAGCTGCCGCAGGTAGGGAAGCGCTGGTGGGTCGTCCCGGAGCGGCCTTCCTGCTAGGATCCCGCCCCCATGAGCGATGCCACCGCGTTCACGGTCCCGGAGCCCAGGGAAGTCACCCTCCGCGCCCTCGTTCTCGGCGTCCTGATCGGCGCCGTCATGGGCGTCGCGAACGTGTACCTGGGGCTGTTCGCCGGCATGACGGTCAGCGCCTCGATCCCCGCGGCGGTGATCTCGATGGGGATCCTGCGCGGCATGCTCTCGCACGGGACGATCCAGGAGAACAACATCGTCCAGACGATCGCGTCAGCGGGCGAGTCGCTCGCGGCCGGGATCATCTTCACCATGCCGGCGCTCGTAATCACGGGCATCTGGACGGACTTCGACTTCTGGGTCGTGACTCTGGTCGCGATGACGGGCGGTCTCCTCGGGGTCCTGTTCATGATCCCGCTGCGCAAGCCGATGATCGTCGACGACGACGAGCTCGTCTATCCGGAGGGCGTCGCCTGCGCGAAGGTGCTCGAAGCGGGCGAGCGGGGCGGCAGCAGCATCGCGATGGTGTTCACGGCCCTGGGGATCGGCGCCCTCATCAAGGTGCTGATCAGCGCCTTCGGCGTGCTTTCGGGAGCCCTGCACGGCGTCTTCGCGGCCGGCAAGGCGCGCTTCTTCCTGGGACTCGACGCGGCTCCGGCCCTGATCGGCGTGGGCTTCATCGTGGGGCTGAACATCGGGGTCCTGGTCTTCCTCGGCGGCTTGATCTCGTGGGCCCTGGCCGGGCCCTTCATGATCGCGACCGGTTTCGGTGGACTCGACGTCGCCGATCCCGGGCTCGAGGGGGCGGTCAAGACCAACCTGCGCTTCTTGGGCGTGGGGGCGATGGTCGTCGGAGGACTGTGGTCGATCCTGATGATCCGCAACGGCATCGTGGCCGGCTTGCGCGAGACGATCAGCGGCTACAAGCGCTCGCTCCCGGGCGGGCAGAGCGTTCCGCGAACCGAACAGGACATGGAGCGGCGCTGGATCCTGCTCCTCGTCGCCGCGACGATGCTCGTGATCCTCGCGCTCTACCACCACCTGACGGGCGACATCCTCGAGTCGACGCTCGCCACGGTGCTGATGACCATCAGCTCGTTCTTCTTCGTCGCCGTGGCGGCGTACATCGTGGGGTTGGTCGGTTCGAGCAACAGCCCGGTCAGCGGGATGACGATCTGCAGCGTGCTGTTCACGTCGGCCTTCATCGCATTGTTCGGCTACAGCGGCGACACGGCCATCCTGGTGACGCTAGGAGTCGCCGGGGTCGTGTGCTGTGCGACCTGCACTTCGGGCGACGTCTGCCAGGACCTGAAGACCGGCTCGCTCGTGCAGGCCACTCCGTACCGCCAGCAGTGGGTCGAGGTCCTCGGTGTCATCACGGCTTCCTTCGTCATGCAGCCCGTCCTGAAGCTCTTGCACGAGGGCTACGGGATCTCGACCGACGCCCACCTGCCGCTCGAGCTCCAGGGCAAGGCGCTCGAAGCTCCGCAGGCCGGCCTGTTCGCCTCGCTGATGAACGGCTTCTTCGGCGACGCGGAGCTGCCCTGGGACCTGATCGCCGCCGGTTGCGGCATCGGGCTCGTGATCATCCTGATCGATCAGCTGGTCCTGAAGCCCCGGCGGTCGAAGTTCCGGATGCACGTCATGCCGCTGGCGGTGGGGATGTACCTGCCCTTCGGCTTGACCGCCGCGATCTTCGTCGGCGGGTTCCTGAGCTGGATCGCCTCGCGCGGCCCCGCCCCGTCCGAGGCCAAGCGCAGCGGCCTCGAGCGGGGCACGCTCATCGCGTCGGGCCTGATCGCCGGAGAGGCGATCGCCGGTGTCCTGATCGCGATTCCGAAGGCCAGGGAAATCGTACTGCCGACCCTCTTGGGGCCGGGCGCGCTCCAGACCGGATTGACGGCCCTGGCCGTCGCCCTGGTCGCCGCCTGGCTGGTGCTGAGTTCGCGCCCGAAAGCCGCCTGACGAAAGCTTCGTCCCCGTTCTGCCGATAGGATTCCCCCGGACCGATGAAGCTCTCTGTACTGATCCCGGTCTACAACGAAGAGGCGACCCTCGAGGAGATCGTGGCGCGCGTCCAAGCGACGCCGCACGAGAAAGAGCTCGTGATGGTCGACGACTGCTCGCAGGACCGCACGCCCGAGATCCTGAAGCAGCTGGCCGAACGCTACGACAACATCCGGCTCTTCCGGCACGAGACGAACCGAGGCAAGGGAGCCGCCCTCGCGACGGCCCTGCGCGAGTTCACCGGCGACATCGCCCTGATCCAGGACGCGGACCTCGAATACGATCCGGGCGATTACGACGCGCTCCTGAAGCCGATCGAAGACGGCAAGGC
Organism: Planctomycetota bacterium; assembly: GCA_029259595.1. Lineage (GTDB taxonomy): Bacteria > Planctomycetota > UBA1135 > UBA1135 > OFTM43. Next base: position 125,098 of record JAJDEW010000115.1, read on the forward strand.
TGACGTGGTCTTCGGGAGCCGCTTCTTGGGCGGAACCTACGGCCGCGCACATCTGTATTGGCACTACGTCGCGAACCGCTGCCTGACGACGCTCTCCAACGTCTTCACCAACCTGAACCTGACCGACATGGAGACCTGCTACAAGGTCTTCAAGGCGGACGTGGCACGGCGGCTGGACGTCCGCTCGACGGGCTTCGCGGTCGAGCCGGAGATCACGTGCAAGGTCGCACGCATGAAGGCGCGCGTGTACGAAGTTCCGGTCAGCTACGCCGGCCGGGATTTCTCCGAGGGCAAGAAGATCCGGGCGCGGGACGGCATCTGGGCCGTCTGGGCCATCCTGCGCTGGAGCTTGCTGCCGCTCTGAGCCTCAGCGGAAGCGGGCGCCCTTGCTCGTGTAGAACGCGTGCAGGTGTTCGCGGGTCGGACGCTGGAACTTGCGGCTGACCGCGCCGGACCAGGTCCAACCCGGCTTGCCGCGCTCTTCGTAGTAGCGCTGCGTCGTCCGGTCATAGTCCGCGAGCGCGGCGCGCACGGAGGCGTCGTCGCGATAGCGCTCTTCGTGCAGGACCGACTCGATGGGAAGGCGCGGGCGATGGCTCGGTAGGGCCTGGGGGACGCCGACACACAGGCCGTAGAGCGGGAACACGCCGTGCGGCAGCTCGAGCAGCGCGTCGACCTCCGGCAAGCGGTTGCGCAAGCCGCCGATGAAGCCAATGCCGTAGCCCTGGGACTCGAAGGCGAGCGCCAGGTTCTGTGCGAAGAGCGACGCGTCGATCACGGACACGAGCAGCGTTTCGAGATTGGCCTCGTACGCGCGACCTTCGGCCTCGGCCACGAGGACGTGCCGCCGCTCTTCCGCGAAGACGACGAAGAAGGCTCCCGCGTCGGCCACCTGGCGTTGTCCACCGCAGAGCTCGGCCAATGCTGTCCGCGTCTCGGTTGTGCGCACGCGCAGGAGGCCGTAGGCCTGGACGTTGCTCGAGGTCGACGCCATCTGGGCCGCCGCGACCGCCGAGCGAACGTGGTCCTCGGGGACGGGGTCGCTGCGGAAGGCGCGGACCGTGCGGTGGGCGGACATCGTTGCGAGGACAGGATTCGACATGAGCGCGTGAGGTGGTGGGTGGTCAGCGTGCCCTTGCAAAGACGGCGGACGTCAGCGCATGCGAGCGCACTCGGTGGCGCGCGACGCAACAGGCCACCGTCGCCGTGTTGTGGCGCGCGAGGCCGGCCCCTGCAAGGCCTTTCGGCCGCTCGTCTCGCACACGGTGCGGTCCAGCTCCCCCGGTGACCTCGTGGATCGGGGGTCGGGGGATCGGACCCGGCCTCCCGCCCCACGCGCTCGTCGGCGCTCCGGCGCTCCGGGCCTGCCCGAGACGAGCGCCTCAGAGGCGGCGTGATCGAGAGGCGCCGAGGCAGCTCGAAATGGGTTGCCAAAGGTCCGTGCGCAAGAAATCGAGCTACGATCGGGGGGCGGTTCGGCGCCATCACGCCGACCGATTCAGCGCGACCCTTGCCCAGGATTCGTCATGCTCCTCCTGCTCGTGCCTGCCCTCGTTGCGATTCAAACTCCTCAAACCCCGGAGCTCGATCTGACCTTCGCTCCCCTGCGCCGAGCGGTGGACGCTCAGGGAGAGCGTGTCGTGAGTGGCGACATCGATGGCGATGGTGACAGCGACGTCATTTTTCTCGACGGAGGCGCCTCGATCCTGCGCAACCGCGGAGACGGCGTCTTCCAGGTCGCCTCGCGCCTGCCGAACGACCCGCTCGTCACGGGAGCGGGGGCCCTGGAGGATTTCGACGGTGACGGGGACTTGGATGTGGTCCGCCGTGTGACGAGTGGCTTGCAGCTCCTGATGAACGACGGCACGGGCCGGTTTTCCGAAGCGACTCCTGCGCTGTTCGACGGTCAGCCCATGCTCCAGAAAGCGCTGGACCTGGAAGGAGACGGGGACATCGACCTGCTCTTGATCGATCGCGTGCTCGTGAATTTCGGTGGACTCGTCTTCCAAGAAATTCCGCTCGGCGCGCCGGCCGGACAGGGGGCGGTGGCGGACGTCGACGGTGATGGGGATCTGGACCTCTTCGGCGTGGGGGGCTCGCTGCTGCTCTACCTACAAGGCCCGGCGCTCACGTTCACGGATGCCAGCGGACAGTTGCCGACCGGCTCCGGAGTCGTGGCAGCTGCGGGTGACGTAGATGGGGACGGCGACGTGGATTTCGTCTTCGGCTCGGCGTCCGGAAGCAAACGGGTCTTGCTCAACGACGGGAGTGGGGTCTTCACGGAGCTGCTCGGAGCCTTTCCGATCGTCCCGGATCAGACCAGCAGCCTGACCCTGGTGGACCTGGATGCGGACGGTCAGCTCGAGTTGCTCAAGACGACTTCGGTGACCGGCGATCCGTACTTCCCGTTCTTCGCTTCCAACGAGCTGTTCGAGAACGATGGCAGCGGATTCTTCCAGCCGGCCCCGGCGAGGCTCGAAGCGCGCGGACTGAGCGTTTCCGTCGCCGTCGAGGACTTCGACGGCAACGGGACTCCTGACCTGTTCTTCCCCAGCTCACCGCGTGCGCTTCTGGCGTTGAACGACGGAGCCGGCGGGTTCGTCTTCGACGACGATGGGATGCCCTTCAGCCAGCAAGCAACGGCACGCGTCGCGGTGGGCGATCTGAATCTCGACGGGATCTTGGACCTCGCGGTGCCACGCAACCAGCAGAACGTGTTCGAGCAGGCACGCGGCGCCGTGCTCTTCGGGATTGGCAATGGAGAGTTCACCGAGGTCGCGCTGCCGTTCCCGGAGGAGCGCGGACGCACGACGTCTGCGGCACTCGGCGACGTCCAGGGCGACGGCATTCTGGACGTCTTCGTTACGCGTGAGATCGAAGGCCCTTCGGCCCAGGACAACCTCCTGTTCTCGAACGATGGCGCCGGCAACCTGACCGACGCGACGCATCTGCTCGTCGATCATTCCCCCGAGCATCGCGGGTACTTCCGTGAAGCGGCGTTCTTCGATCTCGACGGGGATGGCGACCAGGATCTCGGCTACACGGGCGTCGACGACAACGATGGACAAGGAGGCGGTCTCTGTCTCTACCGCAACAACGGCGGAGTGTTCGAGGACCTCTCACCCACGATCGACTCGTTCGGACCGGGGCTCGGACCGTTGCGTGTGGCCGACGTGGAGGGCGATGGCGACTTGGACGTCGTCACGGCGGGTTCTCAGGTGAGCGGGACCCTGCCCTTCACGGGCGGCGTTCTGCTTTACGAAAACCAGGGCACAGGCCAGTTCGCCCTGGTTTCGTCGAGCCTGCCGTCGGGCCCCGGCAGCACGACCCATGCGCGCTGGATCGACGTCGGAGACGTGGATCAAGACGGGGACCCCGACGTGGTCTGCGAGCTGTCGAGCGCAGGCCTGAGGCAGAACATCTTTTCCCGTAACAACGGCAGCGGTACCTTCACCAACCTGGTCGGACATGTCCCGCAGGTGCTCGTCGACTCCTCTGGCTCGGCCTATCAACTCAGCGACCTGGATCAGGACGGAGACCTCGATCTCTGCGGACGGGACGCCTACCTCGAGTTCGTTGGCCCGGCATTCCGATGGCGCCCCGTGCTCACGGACGTCGCGGGGGCCCACGCCGACTTCGATCGCGACGGGGACGTCGACGTCTTCGTTCCTCGCTCGGGAACAGACGAGTTGCGCTTTGGCCTCGGTCGCCAGCTAGCGCGACGGGGTCTCCCCCGGATCGGCCGCGGGCTGCGCCTCGAGCTCTACGGTCCCGAGCAGGAGCCTTGGATCCTCGCGGTGTCGACGGCGCGCGTGTCCGTTCCTACCAGCTCCGGACTGTTGCAACTGCATCCTGCCGGACTCTCCGTCTCGAACTTCGGCTCGATCGCAGCGAGCGGTCTCACCCGTCTGACCGTGCCCGTGCCCAACGATCCGAGCTTGACCGGCCGGACGCTCTACTGGCAAGCGCTGCTGGGCACCTCGCTACGGCTCAGCAACCTGGAGCTGACGACCTTCTCCGACTTCTGAACAGAGCGCGCCTTCGGTCGGACGAACCGCTGTGGCTTCCGTTGTTCATACGGAAAAGGCCGGCAGTGGTTCGTCCTGGAGAGCGACGACGACCTGCACGTCGTCGCGTCCGAGTTCTCCGAGCACGGCTCGGGCCGCGGAGAGCGCCAGCTCGGGCGTGTTGTTGTTGGCCGAAAGGTGTGCCAGGACCAGCGTGTGCAGGTCGGGCCCGGCCAGGCGTTGGAGCATCCAGGCTGCCTCGTCGTTCGAGAGGTGTCCCTGATGTCCGAGGATGCGGCGCTTGAGCGCGTCCTTGTAGGTGCCGTTCGCGAGCATCGTCGCGTCGTGATTGAACTCGAGGACGAGCATGTGCGGGTTTCCGAGCTCCTTCGCCACGCTCTCGACGGGGTGTCCCATGTCCGTGATCAGAACCAAGCGGCGTCCGCGGTGCTCGATGCGAAAGGCCACGGTCGGATCCGCATCGTGCGGGATCCGAATCGGACGCAAGCGCAGCGGATCGTCCGCGGTGCCGAGCACCGTGTCCCGCCCGATCGTGTAGCAAGAGAGCTCGCGCGCCCGTCGCACGGACTTCTGAGTGGCGATGCGCTCCGGGCAGTGCACCCGCGCCTGACAGCGCCGCGCCAGGGCCCCGGCACCCCGGCAATGGTCCAGGTGCCCATGGGTCAGCGCGATGTGATCGATCGCGAGGTGCGGAACTCGAACCCCGTCCAGCCGTGCGCAAAGGTCGCGGACCGTCAGCCCCGCGTCGACCAGGAGGGTCGTTTCCCCCGCGCGCACGAGCGTGCAGTTGCCCTGGGAGCCGCTGGCGAGGACTTGGACCTTCATGCTTTCGGAGGGACGTCGATCGAGGAGGGGACGGGCCGTCGCGTTCAGATCTTGAAGCGTGTCGACAGGAGGGCCGCGACGAGCAGGCTCGCGAGCGAGACGGCGAGGGACGTGCCCAGAAAGTCCGGTGCGTATTCGAGCTCGACGAGGCTCTCGCCCTTGGGAATCGGGATCGCGCGGCAGGCGTGGTCGGCGCGCACGAGCGGTGCAGGTTCGCCATTCACCCGCGCGATCCAACCCTCCGCGTATTGTTCGTGCACGACCAGCCAACCGCCGGAAGAGCCCCAGATCTCGAGCCGCAGGCTGCGCTTGGAAGGACGTTCGATGGACTCGATCTGACCGGGTGCGAAATTGCCCCGCGCTTCCGTCTCCAGCAAGGCGTCTCCGATCTCGGCTTCGGGAGCGAGCAGCGTCTCACGGGTCGGGTCCGTCGAGCCGCTCTTCCAGCGTTCGAGGACCTCTTCGTCGCTGACCGCGCGAACGGCGCGGGGGACGATCCGCGCGAGCGCTGGCACCGCCGTGCGGCGATAGACGTGGAATCCCGGTCGTGCGAGCACCTCTTCGAGGCGCGGATGCTCGAGCGGACGGACCGAGAGGACGGAAGTGACCCGCAACAGGTCCAGGATCGGATGGCCGAGCAGCGCGGGATCCGAAAGGCGCGAAATGCCCGAGTTGCGGAACAACATCTGGGGGTCGACCGCCACGCACAGATCGATGAACGTCTTGGGCGTGAAGATCGCGTGCGTCGACATGTCGCCGACGCCGTAGACCTGCAGCATGTTGGGGCGTGCGAGCCCGAGCACCTCGTCGGCACCGGAAGCGCTCGTGTCGATGCGCACGACGCGACCGTCGCCAGTGGCTTCGCGCAGGACCTCGAGCGCGGGCGATGGCGGAAAGACAGGGCCGTGCTCCCGCGCGAAGCCGGGCAGGTGCCCGACCGAGGCGACGAGCCCCTCGCACAGGATCGCGAGCGCGAGCGGGACCCACTGCGCCGTGTCCGACTGAAAGCGCTTGCGCCAGGCGAGCGTGCCCAGGAGGACGGCTCCGAGCGGGACGGCCCAGCGCGGGTCCATCGTCGTCGCGTGGGGAAAGCCGCGCGCCACGACCGGCAGGAGGCCGAGCGCGATCACACCGCCCCAGAGGGCCACGGTCAGGGGCAGGGACGCGACCGTGCCGAAGCGCTCGCGTGGACGCCCGGACGAGAGCAGGGCGAAGGCCGCCGCGAGCCCTGCGGCACCGGCGGCGAAGACGTGGGCGGCGGCCCCGACCAACCGTTCCCCTGCGCGGCGTGCCAGCTCGGGCGGAACCGCGGCTCGGATCCGCTCGAGGCTCTCGCCCGGATAGCGGGCCCGCAGGATCTCTTCGAGCCGCGTGGCGAAGATCTCCGGCTCGAGCCGGGTCCAGTAGGCGAACCCGAAGAGGGCGAGGAGCGCGGAGCCGGCGAAGAGCGTGGCCAGCGCGCGCCGGCGCCCGTCGAGCAACGCCTGGGCACCGAGCGCCGCGAGCCAGGGCCACAGCATCCAGGCGACGGAGAGGACCCGCGCTGGGGCGCCGATGTTGTAGGCGGGCAGATGATAGGCGAGGCGCACGAGCGGCCAGGCTTGCGCGAAGCCGTAGCACCCGAGGAGGGCGACGGCAGGAAAGGCCGCCCGGCGCGGGACCGTGACCAAGGCCACGAGCGCCAGCGCCACCACCAGCCCCCCGACGAAGGTGTTCCACTCGGCGGCGTTCGCGTTCTGGGCCCGGATCCAGTGCTCGGCGGGGGTCAGCCACCAGGCCACCGGCAGGCTTGTCGCGGGCGGATCGGTCGGCGAACCCGTGAGGTCGGGGACGACGGTTCCGAGCAGGCTCGCGACCGGGAGGCCCTCCTCGGCGATCGCCTCCGGGCTCTTGTCCTGGCGAAGCGAGTTGCGGCTGGCCTCGAACATCGGCACGACCTGGAGTGCGGCGCCGAGGACCCCGAGAGCAACGAAGACCGCGCTCGCGAGCCACAGCCGCCGCAACAGTCCCGGCGTCGCCGCCGCAACCGTGCCCCGCAGCCAGGGCGCGAACGGCGTGGCCCGCACGAGGGCGTACAGACCGGCCAGGGTCAGGCAGAAGAAGCTGATCGGAGGAAAGCCCGCCAGAAGCGAGAGGCACACGCTCAGAGTCAGCGCGAAGCCCGACAGTTTCTTTTGTCGGGCGATCCCTTCCAGGGCCCACAGCATCCAGGGCAGGTAGAGCGCGGCGTCCACCTTCATGAAGTAGAAGATGTGCCCGACCGCGAATCCGCCCAACTGGAAGGCCAGGGCACCGATGAAGGCGGCCCCGGGTTCGAGCGCCAGACGGCGCAGGAAGAGGAAGAGCCCGAGCCCGGCCAAGAGGAAGCTCACGAAGGCCAGCGGGGCTCCGGAGTCGGACGGGTCGAGCGGACCCGCGAGGAGTGCCAGGGCGTTGGGCGGGTACAGCGGCCCGCTCAGCGTGTGGGCGAAGAGCGGCGCCCCGAAGTTCACGTTCGGCTCCCAGGTCGGCAGGTGACCGCGCCCCAGCTCGGCCCGCAGCGCGAGCTGGTCGGACAGGATCGGATAGATCCGATCGGCCAGGGCCCAGTTCGCGTGCTCGAAGGCCACCGCGGCCCGATCCGGATGCTCGGCCGCCAGGGGCACGTTGCCCACGGGCAGGTAGGGCAGGAGGCGCTCGCCGCGCGCGAGAAACGGCAGAAACAGGAGTGCCGGCGCCAGGGCCAGGAGCAGAGCCCAGCGGGACGGGCTGAGCGGTTTCCCGCCGATCTCCCTGGACTCGTGATCCGCCATCGCGGGAGCTTACCGCCCCGAGCGGCTCGGCTCACGGAGGAGCTCGTCGAAGCGGCCGCTCGTTGCGCCTTGGGGCCCGGCCGGTTGTCCCGGAGTCGACGTGCCGCGGGAGAACGGAGGCGGGGGCTTCGGGCCGCGCGCCACGCTGGTCCGGATGCGGGCGGCCACCTACCATGCGGGCATGAACGCCGTTCGTCGCCCGCTTGCGCTGTTGCTCCTCCCGGTGCTGGCCTGCCGAGCCGCCGGTCCGCCCTGGATTCCGCCGAGCCAGGAGCCCTCCTCCGCGCGCCTCTGGGAGGACGTGGCCTGGCTGGCCGACGACGCCCGCGCCGGACGCCGCGCGGGAACGCCCGGCGAGCGTGCTGCGGCGGAGTTCATCGCCCGGCGCTTCCAAACGCTGGCGCTCGAGCCCGCCGGCGAGGACGGTTGGTTCCAGGAATTCGAGGTCGCCCTGCCGGTGCGCGACGGAGGCAAGTCGGCTGTCGTCGTGCTCGGCCGCGGGACGGTTCGGCACCTGTACGACGGAGCGGAGCGGGTCGCGCCGCTCTTTTGTTCCGCGGGAACGACGGTCCAAGGCGATTTGGTCTTCGCCGGCTATGGCATCGAGCGACCCGAGCGCGACTGGAACGACTACGCCGAGCTCGACGTCGACGGCAAGGTCGTGCTGATCCTGCGGGGGACCCCGCGGACGATCGAGGCCGCGACCAGCGCCACGGCGGAGCTCGTCACAGGGTCAGAAAGTCATGGTGCGGCCGCGGACGCCTCCGTCAACGCCCACGTCGCGGACTGGGGCAGCACGGCCGGGATCTTCCACAAGGTGATGGAAGCCAAGCGGCGCGGCGCGGTCGCGGTCCTCGTGGCCAACCACCCGCTGCGCGAAGACCAAGGCCTGCTGGCTTTCGATGCCGGCCAGACCGCCCAGGCGGGCATCCCGGCGCTCATGATCGCGAGCTCCCTGGCCGAGGTTCTCGCGGGCGACTTCGCGGCCGCCGTGCGGGCGATCGATGCGAAACCACCGGGCCGCCCAGGCCTGGCGGTCGAGCGGGTCGAGGTCGTGGCCGACGTGGAACGCGAGCGAGGGCTCGCGCGCAACGTCCTGGCGCGCCTGCAGGGCGAGGACTCGAGTCGGGTCATCGTGCTGGGCGCCCACTTCGACCACCTGGGTCGCGGGGACGTCGGCTCGCTCGAGCGCACGAACGCCGGTGCGATCCACAACGGCGCCGACGACAACGCCAGCGGAACGGCGGTGGTGCTCGAGCTCGCGCGCATCCTGGTCTCCGAACCAACGCCGCCGTGCGACGTGGTCTTCGCGCTGTGGAGCGGCGAAGAGCTCGGTCTCATCGGCAGCAAGCAGTGGATCGCGCGGCCGACGTTTCCGCGCGAGAGCGTGCTCGCCAACTTGAACTTCGACATGGTCGGGCGCGCGGGTGCGGGCCGGATCTCCGTCCTCGGTGCCGGGAGCAGTGCGGTCTTCGAAGGCCAGCTGGCCGAAGCCGGCAGCCTGGCCAGACTCGAGCTCGACGTCAGCCTCTCGGGGCAAGGGATGGGCGGCAGCGACCATCAGAGCTTCCTCGGCGCGAGCATTCCCGCACTGCACTTCTTCAGCGGAGTGCACACGGACTACCACCGCGCGAGCGACGACATCGAACGCTTTGAACCGGACGGCGCGGCACGGGTGGCGCGCTTGGCCCATGAGCTCGTCCTGCGGATCGGTTCGGCGCGCGAGCTCGATTTCGTGGCGTACGAGGCGCCGGAAGGCGAGGCGGGCGCCAGCCGCGCCGGCGGGGGGTTCAACGTCTGGTTCGGCAGCGTTCCGGAGTACACCTTCGAGGGCCCCGGCGTGCTGCTCTCGGGTACCTCGGAAGGTAGCCCGGCCGAACGCGCGGGCCTGCTGGCCGGCGACATCGTCATCGGGATCGGGGACATCGAGCTCGAGAGCATCTACGACCTGGTCTACGCCCTGAACCACTACAAGCCGGGGGATGTGGTCCTGACTCGTTACCTGCGCGACGGCCGGGAAGAAGCCGTGCGCATGACGCTGCTCGCTCGACGCGTCGCGGTCGAGTGAGGAAGCGAGCGTGAGCGAACCCCGCGGACTCGCCGGGCCGGACCGTGAACGCTGCGTCGCCCGCGAGCGGACGTTGTTCGCCCTGGTGCTCCTGGTCGCGCTCCTCCTGCGGCTTTCGGACTTTCGTGAACCCTACAGCGGCCTCGGTCACAAGAGCGTGATCGGGTGCTGGGGGACGGCCTGCTTCGCGAAGAACTTCGACCAGCACGGCTTCGTCGACGGCGGCTTCATGCCGTATCGCTGGCGGCTCGAGTTCGCCGACGGGAAGAAGGAGTTCGAGTACTACCACCATCACCCGGCCTGGTACGCGGTCTTGACGGGGCTGTCGGTGAAGGTCTTCGGCCTGTCGGAGGAGGCGACGCGCTTGCCGTGGCTGCTGTTTTCTCTGGCGGCGATCGCGTCGTTGTGGCGCTTCTTCCGGCTCGTGTGGGGGCCGCGCGCCGCGCTGCTCGCGGCCTTCCTCTACGCGATCTTTCCGCTGACGGCGTACTACGGGAACTACTGCTGGGTCGAGAGCGGCGCGATCACCTTCGTCTACGGTGGAGTCCTCTGGCGCTACGTCCGGTGGTTGCGGACGAAGGCGGGCGCCGAGCTCGGCTGGGCGGCGGCCTGGTGCTTCTTCGGAGGGCTCGTCGAATGGACGACCTTCTTCATCCTGCCCGGCATCGGGCTACACGCGCTCGTGCACTGCCTGCGCTCGGGGGGCGGCCTTCGCGAGTTGCTAAAGACGCTGCTCCTGCCCGCGGCCGCGCTCCTCGCCGTGGCCGTGCACTTCGTGCACATGCTCCTCATCATGCCCTGGGAGCGGGTCCTGCACGAAACGTCGAACACGGTCGAGCGCTCCCTCGAGCTCACGGACACGGCAGGCACCTACCTGGCGAAGCAGCTCGAGTACACCGGCGCCGGCTTGACCGTTCCGCTGCTCGTGGTCGCCGGGATCGCCGTGCTACGTCAGCTCGTCCGATTCGCGCGCGGGACGTTGCGTGGTGAGGAAGGGCTCCTGTTCGCCCTCTTGCTGCCCGGCCCGATCTACCTCTGGACGTTCCGATTCCGCGGCATGACCCACGACTTCCTCGTGAAGCTGTCGTTCGGCTACTTCGCCATCTCGATCGCGCTCGAGCTCTTGACCTGGTATCGCTGGCTCGTGGCCCGGAACGCGCGCGTCGCGCGCACGCTGGGAGCCGTGGTGCTCGTCGCCAGCGCCGCGCTGGGCACGCGCGGCATGCTCGCGTACGAGGAGCGCTTCGGGAGCGACGACCTCGAGGCCTTCGCGCGTGATTCGTGGGCCACACCGCTCCTGGCGGACGAGCAGACCGTCGTGATCATGGGGGTCGGGCCCTGGGCGCTGGCCTACTACGCCCGCGCGCCCGTGCAGTGTCGCGTCAACGCGCCCGGACCGCTCCAGGCGCGGCGCGAAGCGCAGTACCGCAAGATGCCGCGCGGCACACGCTTTCTCTTCTTCTACTACTTCGACGTAGGAGAGTCGTCGCCGTACTACCCCGCGCTGCTGGCCAATCCGCTCTACGCCTTCTTGCGTCGCGTCGCGCCCTCCGAACGACACTTCGAACACGCGGCCTCCGAACCGGGCCTGGCCTTCGAGGTCTTCGATCTCACCGACTGGGTGTGGGCGGAGTGAGCGCGTCGCGGTCGCGTAGCCAGGCGCCGAGCAGCAGGGCCGGCACGACCGCGGCTGGAGCGAGTGCGACGTGCAGGCCGCGGAGCGAGCCGGACAGGAGCACGAGCAGCGCGATGGCGACGAGAGCCGTGAGCGCAACGCCGAGCGCATGTCGATAAGGACGCTGCTCGGCGATGCGCGCGGTCAGCCAGCCGGAGCCGACCGCGCTCGCGAAGAAGAGCGCGAAGAGCAGGCTCGGGGAGGAGGCGGGCGTGGGTCCCGCTTCACCGCTGCCGAACAAGCCGAACGAGGCCAGCAAGAGGGCTGGGACGAAAAAGAGCAAGAGGCTCCCGGTGAGAAGCGCGAGCCCGGAGCGGATGACCTTGCGTTCGGTGCCCGGGACGAAGAGCCAGGCGACGAGGAGCGCGAGCGGCGCGAGCACCGCGGCGGCGATCAAGACTTGCCAGAGCGCGTAGGCCAGCGCAAAGGCGGGCCGCAGGGCGGGGATGAACCAGGTGAGGAGCGTCACGGCGACCAGGCCGGCGAGTGCGAAGGCGGCGTGGACGAGCACGCGAAGCGAGCGCGCGAGCTGGCGTCGACGGGGATCGTCCACGACGGAGCGGGCGGGCGCCGGAACGAGCTCGGCGCGGCCGTCCTCGTCGTCGGAAGGCAGCACGAGAAAGCGCGCGGCACAGGCGGAGCAGGTGACGAGCGGTGGCGTGGGGCCGCGCTCGATGGAAGCGGGTGAACCGGATGCGAAGGGCGAAGCGAGACCGGCGCCGCAGGCCGGGCAGCGCTCGGCGTGCCCCGTCACCGTAGGTCTCGGTTGTCCTTGCGCTGACCGGAGGCGGAGAGACGTTCGCCGGAACCCGCGTCCCGTCGACCGCTCGCGGTGGCCGAGCCGGAGGCGTCGAGCGCGGCTTCGAGGGCCTGGTCGACGTTCTCGAGCCAGACGAACTCGAGCTCGTTGCGGGCCCCCGCGGGGATGTCTTCCTCGTCCTTGCGATTGCGAGCGGGCAGCAACACGCGCTTGATGCCGGCCCGGTGGGCCGCGAGCACCTTCTCTTTGATGCCGCCCACCGGCAGGGCGAGGCCGCGCAGGCTGATCTCACCGGTCATCGCGACGTCGCTGCGAACGGTGCGACCGGTCAAGAGCGAGACGAGGGCCGTGTAGATCGCGACGCCCGCGGACGGGCCGTCCTTGGGGATGGCGCCGGCGGGCACGTGGATGTGCAGATCCGAGTCCTTGAAGATGTCCGTGGGAATTCCGAGATCCTCGAGGCGCGTCTTCACGAGGCTGATGGCGGCGCGCGCACTCTCCTTCATGACGTCGCCGAGCTGTCCCGTCAGGATGAGCTCGCCGCGACCCGGCATGCGCGTCGCTTCGATGAAGAGGATGTCGCCGCCGACGGGCGTCCAGGCGAGCCCGGTCGCAACGCCGGGTTGGGACGTCCGCAGCGCGACTTCGCTCTCGAAGCGCGGGGCGCCGAGGATCTTCTTCAGGTCCCCGACGACGATCTCGGCTCCCTCGATCTCGTCGGAGGCGATACGCGTTGCGACGTTGCGCGCGACGGCGCCGATCTCACGCTCGAGGTTGCGGCAGCCGGCCTCGCGCGTGTACGAGTGGATGATCGTACGCAAGGCATCGTCGTCGATCGCAAATTGCCCCTCGCCGAGGCCGTTCTCCTCCATGCGGCGTTTCACGAGGTAGCGCTTGGCGATTTCGAGCTTCTCTTCCTCGGTGTAGCCGGAGAGCTCGATCACCTCGCAGCGGTCCCGTAGCGGGCCCGGAATCTGATCGAGCACGTTGGCCGTACCGACGAACATGACCCGCGACAGATCGAACGGAACGTTGAGGTAGTGATCGACGAAGTTCTTGTTCTGCTCGGGGTCCAGCACCTCCAGCAAGGCGGCCGAGGGGTCGCCGTGCATGCTGCGGCCGAGCTTGTCCATCTCGTCGAGCATGAAGACCGGGTTGTTGCTGGCAGCCTTGCGGATGTGTTGGATCACGTTGCCGGGCATGGCACCGACGTAGGTGCGCCGGTGTCCGCGGATCTCCGACTCGTCGTGCACTCCACCGAGGCTCATGCGGACGAACTTGCGCGACATGGCGCGGGCGATCGAACGCCCGAGCGAGGTCTTGCCGACGCCCGGCGGCCCCACGAAGCACAGGATCGGGCTCTTGCCGTCCGGCTTCAGCTTGCGGACGGCCAGGAACTCGAGGATGCGTTTCTTGATCTTCTCGAGTCCGTAGTGATCCTCGTCGAGGATCTTGCGCGCGGCCGCGATGTCCAGCGCATCCTTGGTCGACTTCTTCCACGGTAGCTCGATCAAGCACTCGAGGTAGGTGCGCAGCATGCCGTACTCGGCGGCGGCCTCCGGCATGCGCTCGAGGCGCGTGAGTTCGCGGCGGGCCTCCTTCTTGACGCTGGGCGGCAACTTGGCCTTCTCGATGGCGCGCGCGAGGTCCTGGACCTCGACGCTCTGGCCCTCGCCCAGCTCCTTCTGGATCTGCCGCAGCTGCTCGCGCAGGTAATACTCGCGCTGGGCCTTCTCCATCTTGCCCTGCGTTCGATCGCGGATCTCCTGCGAGAGCGTCAGCACCTCGATGACGTGCGCGAGCTTCTCGGACACGAGGTCCATGCGCTTGGTGAGGTCGAAGGTCTCGAGGATCTCCTGCTTCTCCTCGACCGGCACGTCCATAAAGGTCGCGATCAGATCGGTGAGGCCGGACGGCGACTGGGCATTCTCGATGGCCTGGTCGAGGTCCTCGGGTTTCTGGGGAAGGAGCGATAGCGCGTTGTGCGCCTGGCCCTTCAGGTTGACGGCCCGCGCCTGGATCTCCGTGTCCTCGTCCGCGACCTCGGACTCCTCGATCTCCTCGACCTTGGCGACGAGATAGGGCTCGGTCTGCAGGAACTCGAGAATGCGAAAGCGCACGGTGCCCTGGGCGATGACGTGATGGCTGCCGTCGGGCGCGGTGATGTAACGGACCACGGCCGCGCTGGTTCCCACGCGGTACAGGGCGTCGGGCGCGGGATCCTCGTCGTCCTGGTCGCGTTGCAAGAGGACGCCGATGGGGCGGTCCGATTGGACTGCTGCCTGGATCGCTCGGACGGACTTGTCGCGGCCCACGACGATCGGCAGGACGACGCGCGGGAAGAGCAGCATGCCCCGGGCGGGGATCAGGATGAGCTCGTCATCGGGAGCGGCGGGGACCGTCTCCAGCGGCGTGGGCGCGCGCTTCTTGGCGGCCTTCTTCGTCGCTTTGGTCTTGCGGGCCGTCTTCTTCGTGGCGCGCTTGGCAGCCTTCTTGGTCGTGCGCTTCGCCGTCTTGCGTCGACGCGGTCGCGCGGGCGATTCGGGCTCGCTCCCGTTCTTGGGCGCGGTTCGGCGGGGCTTGGCGGCGCGCTCATCGGCCTCGGGATTCGTAGGTGTCATCACCCTCTATTGATCGAGCTTGGCGAGATTCAAGAAGAGGCATCCATTGACGAGCTCGCTCCGAACGAGCTCGTAACGTCCGGCAGGGAGCTCGACCGTGCGCTCGAAGCGCCCGTGGGGGATTTCGAGCCGAAGGACGGCGGCATTGCGGAAGGCGTGCGGAAGGGGCCGTTCGCCGTAGACGACCAGTCCGTTGCCCTGGATCTCGACGCGCATTCCGTTGGCCTCGACGCCCGGCAGGGCGACCTGGACCCAGAGTTCGGTGGGAGTCTCGAAGACGTCGACCGGGGGCTCCCAGTTCGGGCGCCGTGCGCCTGGCCGACCCGGCTGAAAGAACTGGCGTTGGACGCGGTCGGCGCGCTCGAGCAGCGCGCGTGCGCGTTCCCACATCCAGGTCTCGGGTTCTTGGGACGTCATGGCCGTGGGGCATCCTAAGCCATGGATCGACTTCTTGGAAAACGGGAGTCGTGGAAGGCGGATCAGCGCGCGCCCCCGGGTGGCCGACGACGGACTCTTGCCGGTCCCGGCTACTGCCACTCGGCGACGAACAGGTTCGTCTCCCCCGGCTCGGCCCCCGCACGGTTGGAAGCGAAGACGAGGTAGCGTCCGTCCGGGCTGAACATCGGGAAGCTGTCGAAGCCTTCGTAAGTCGTGATCCGTTCGGGCTCGCCGCCCGTGACAGGAATCGAGAACAGGTCGAAGTTCCGCGCCGCTTCCTCGTGGAAGTTGCTCGAGAAAATGACCTTCGAGTCGTCGGGATGGAAGAAGGGCGCGAACGAGGCGCGCCCGAGCCGGGTCAGCTGGCGTCGGTTGGTCCCGTCGACATCGATCAGCATGATCTCCATCGAGTGCGGGCGCACCTTCCAGTTCGAGAGCAAGTCGCGGTAAGTGGCCTGTTCCTGGGCTTCTGCTCCAGGAGTGAAGGCGGTCGAACGGAAGACCAGCGACTTGCCGTCGTGGCTGAAGAAGGCTCCACCGTCATAGCCGATCGCGTCCGTGACCTGGACCGGGTCGCTGCCGTCGAGGGCGCACGTCCACAGCTCGAGGTCTCCGGAGCGCGTGGACGTGAAGACCATCCGGTCACCGCGTGGGGAGACCGTCGCCTCGGCGTCGTAGCCCCACGTGTCGGTGAGGCGCGTCAACGCGCCGGTGTCCAGGTCGCGCGTCCAGAGGTCGTACTCGGGACGGATGGCCCAGACGTAGCCTTCGCTGAAGTCGACCGGCGGCGGACAGCCCTCCATCCGCGCGTGAGTCGAAGCGAAGACGACGCTGCGGTCGCCCGGCATGAAGTAGGCGCAGGTCGTGACGCCCTGGCCCGTGGAGACCAACTCGGGCTCGTCGCCGGGACGCAGCAGGTAGATCTGATCGCAGTCGACACCGCTCTGGGGATGGCGCCGCTGGAAGACGATGCGATCGCCGGCGAAGCTCCAGTAGCCCTCGGCGTTCTCACCGCCTTCGGTCAGCTTCCAGAGCCGTGCGAAGTGCGTTTCGCCGGGCAGGATCCAGTCGTCGGCCGGGACCGCACCGGGCAACGGTGGAGCGGAAGCACAGGACGAGAGTGCGAACAGGAGCAGTGCGAGTGCGGCGCGGGTCATGCGGTCAGGAGAGGGCTGTGCGCCGCGTGTGGGCGACGGATACGGCCGGGCAACGCGTGCGACCGGCGGGGACCCCCGGGACCTTAGCAATCCTCGTCGCCGGTACAATCCCCGCCGAGCGGAGTCGCGCGCTCGCCCGCTTCGTGCCCCGTGGGATCGGCCTTCCAGTGTCCGCGCGCAGGGACGGGATCGAACCCGCCGTCGCAGAAGGGCTGGCAGCGCAGGATGCGCCAGGTCGTCAAGAGCGAGCCCTTCACGATGCCGTGCGCCAGCACCGCGCGCAGGCCGTACTCGCTGCAGCTCGGGTGGAAGCGACACGTCGGGGGCTTGAGCGGCGACAGGAAGCGCTGGTAGAAGCGAATCGGGAGCACGAAGGCGCGTCTGGCCCCGGTCCGGCAGGCGCTGCGAAGCGAGCGCCGTTCGGTCATCCGGAGCTCTCCTGAACGCGCGTGAGCTTCTCGAGATAGCGACGGTGCGCCTTGTGCACGAGCCGCACGAGGGCCGGCAGCACGTCACGCGTGTCAGGCTCGAGCTTGGGCGTGCTCGCGACGAGCACGACGTCGAGACCGTGCGGCAGCTCGGGCAGCGCTAGCCGAAAGGCGTCGCGGAAGACCCGCCGCACCCGATTGCGACGAACCGCGCTCTTCCAGCAGCGCTTGCCGACCGAGAGGCCGAGCCGGGTGTGCTCGAGACCGTTCGCGCACACGACGACCGTCAGACGCTCGTCCTTCGCGCGGTTGCCGCGCGAATAGGCGCGTTGAAAATCGCCACGACTGCGCATGCGCGCGGTGCGTGGAAAGGGACGGTGCCCGCACGGGGCCGCCAGGTCGGGCTCGGGTCGGGATCCGGGGGCGCTCACGGGCGCAGCGTAGCGGTTTTCGAGCCCGGTCCGGGTTTCCTGTCCGGGCTTCCCCTCGGATCCGACCGCGTGCGGCCTCCCCCGGTTCGATCTCAGCGCTCGTCCTTCCCAGCGGCGGGGAGGGACCGGCCGGTCCCGCGTCGCAGGCTGGCGCGCGAGCCGGCCGCCAGAGCGTCGAAGGCTTCGCGCGTGCCATCGCTCCAGGTCACGACGGGCTCGTCCACGCCTGTCGCCGTGTCCAAGCCGAGGAAGAGGCGCGGGTCGTTGCTGGCCTGGTAGCTGTAGGCCGCGCGGGCGGAGCTGACGAAGGGTCGGCCGGCGATCTCACCCTCGAGCTGCGCGCCCTCGGCTGGCCCGCCGCCGGCTTCGAGCAAGGCGACCTGGACCCATGCTCCGCGCCTGGCGACGCGATTCAGGAACAGGTGGGCGGGACCGTCCCGATTGACGACGAGCACGTCTGGAAAGGCGTCGCCGTCGACGTCGCCGAAGGCCGCCGCCCGACTGGTCGCGCGCACGGGCGTCGCGACGCCTCCGCGGGGCAGGACCTCTTCGAAGACGACGTGCCCGTCCTCGTTGCGGCTGCGAAACACGAGGTTGTCCTCGGCATAGGGGTCGTCGGTCAAGGGCTTCGACTGGCGGCTGACGCGACCGTTGGCCTGGTAGAGGTCGAGCATGCTGTCCGCATCGAAGTCGAGCAGGCCGAGTCCGAAGCGCGTGTAGGCCTTGCTCGTGACGGCGAGGCCGGCGCGTGAGGTCCGGTCGAGGAAGTGCCCGCCTACGTTGAGGTAGAGCGAGTCGCTCTCGCGCGACAGGTTGCAGACGACGATGTCGAGATCGAGGTCGTGGTCGAGATCACCGAGTGCGACGCCCATGCCGGCCTTTTTGATGCCGTTCATGTCGACCGCGCACCCGGCGAGGGCCGCATCGTCACGGAAGCGTCCGTCCCCGAGGTTGGTCCACAAGAAATCGTCCATGCCGTCGTTCGCCACGAACACGTCGATCCACCCGTCGTCATCGAAGTCTCCGCAACCGAGGCCGAGTCCGGTTCCGAACGAGGCCCCGATGCCGCTTTCCGCGCTGCGATCCGCGAAGGTTCCGTCGCCGCTGTTCTCGTAGTAGGCGTCGTTGGCCGGGCTTTCGTAGACGCGTGGACTGCAATAATCCGGCATGCTCGAGTTGTTCTTGCAGGGGAGCTCGGAGCGTGTCGTCCAGTTCAGATAATTGCAGACGTAGAGGTCCAGGTCGCCGTCGCGGTCGGCGTCGAAGAAGCCCGCGCTCGTGCTCCAGCCCGCATGGGCCGCCGCGTGTTCGAGCGCCGTGTCCGTCGCACGCTGGAAGCGCAGCCCGCCTCGGTTGCGGAAGAGGACGTTCGGTCCGAAGTTCGTGACGTAAAGGTCGACCCGGCCGTCGCCGTCGATGTCGGCACAGGCGACGCCCATTCCGTAACCCGCGTCCCGGGTCCCGGAGGCTTCCGTGCGGTCCTCGAAGTGTCCCGTGCCGTCGTTTTCGAACAGGCTGTTGGAGGGCGGCGTGCGGTCATCGCGGGCGATGATCTGACCGCCCTGGACCAGGTATGCGTCGAGGTCGCCGTCCTGATCCGCATCGAAGAGCGCGGCGCCGCCGGTCATGATTTCCGGCATGTAGAACGTGTCCGCCTGTCCCGAGACGTGCTCGAAGCGGAGCCCGCGCACGGCGGCCTCTTCGACGAACCAGGGCGTGCCCGCCGGTGGGGACGTTTCGACGTCCGACCCGCAGGCGCTCGCGAGCAAGGCGATCGCGACCCGCTTCATCGTCCGGCCTCCGCACGGGCCACGGTCAGGAGTTCGTCCAGCTCGCCCGGATCGTGTCCGAGCGAGATGGCGATCTCGAACTCTCGCACGGCGGCCGCTGCGTCCCCGCGCTGGAGCAAGACCCTTCCGAGGTAGAAGTGGGTCGGGCCGTGGGCGGGATGCAGCTCGACGGCGCGCTCGAGCTCGATCACGGACTCCGAGAGCCGGCCCTGCAGGTGCAGGACGACGCCCCGATTCAGGGACGGCTGAAAGTGCTCGGGGTGATGCTCGAGCGCCCGGTCGATCGCCTCCAGCGCTGCGCGGAAGTCACGCGTGGCGATGTGAGCGGAGGCCACCATGTTGTGGAGTGTTACCTCCTCGGGGTGAGCCTCGACCAGCGGCAGCAGGACATCGAGCGCGCGCTGCGTCTGACCAGCGGCCAAGAGCGCTTGGGCGCGCGCGATGGCCTCGCGATCACCGGTGGCGTGCCGCATCGTTTCCAGCAACCAGGGATCACGCCAGGCGGCACTCGGCGACTCGACGAAGGAGAGTGCTTGCACGGCCTCGGTCTCGCGGCCGAGCGCACGGTAGGCGCGGGCCGCGAGTCGATTCGCCTGGCCGTCGTTCGGGACGCGAGCGAGGATGCCGGCCAGGAACTCGACCGCCGCATCGACGTCGCCGCGCTGGAGGGCGACACGCGCCAGTCCGAGGGCTCCCGAGACGTCGTGCGGGGCGCCCTCGAAGGCTCTGCGAAAGCACACCTCCGCCTCGTCGAGGCGATCGAGCTCGAGGAAGGCGAGTCCCGCGCGCCAGTACGCCGGCGCGTAGTCTGCGAGCTCGCTCGCACGCGCGAAGCGTCGCACCGCGCTCTCCTGCATCCCGAGCTCGGCTTCGATGCGCCCGAGGTGGTACCAAGCGCGCGCGTCGTCGGGAGCGCACTGCACGGCGTCCTGGTAGGCGCGCCAGGCCAGATCGTAAAGGTCGTTCGCATCGAAGACCTGCGCCAGCTCGAAGCGCGCCCGCGCGTCTTCGGGAGCTTCGAGAATCGTCGCACGCAGCGCCTCGATCCTGGCGCGGACCGCGGGGTGGGCCCGGCTCGCGTCCTCGAGCGCCGGCGGACCGCCGACGCCGGCTCCCGTCGTCTCGGGTTCGGTTTCGCAGGCCGCGCCGAGGACCAAGAGAGCCGTCAAGAGGACGGCAGGTGCGGCTGGGGCGGCGCTCGGCATACGTAAATCTAACCATCCGCCCGGGCCTGGAGGCCATCTCGGGCGGGAGGAATCGGCTCTCGGCGTCCGAATCCGCCCCTCGAGCCCTTGGCTCAGGGCGCGCGGTCCCCACAATCGGCGCCGATGGCGAGCCCCTCCCCGCGCACCTGGCCCAATTGGATCGGAGCCGAGGAGTGCCTGTCGCAGGCGGGGCTCGAGGACGTGCGCGCGGCGACGGAGCCCTTCGAGGAGCTCGGTCGTTGGCCGCGCTCGGATGCCTCGGACCTCCTGGCCGCCCGACAGGCTGCGAACACGGTCGTGGCCGATTGGGGACGGGTGGGCCGTGAAGAGCGCCGACGCGTGGTCGATGCCGCGTGGCGGGCCCTGGCGGAGGATGCCGACGGCCTGCACCTCGTCGGCCGCGCCGTGGGCTTCACGCCGGCCGAGCTCGGGCGCACCCTGGTCACCGGCGCGCCGATCGGGGAACGTCCCGACGCCAGCGGTGTGACGCTCGTGGCTCCCGATGCGAGCGAGGTGCTCGCGCGCGCCTTCGAACGCATCGCGTCCGAGCTCGTGCGCGGTCGCTGCGTCGTGCACGCGGCCGACGCGCGGCTCCTGCCCGTGGGCGCCGTGCTGCGTGCGGCCTTCGACCAGGCCGACCTACCGCGCGGCGTGCTCTCGACGGTGCACGCCGTCGACACGCGCCAGCTCGCACACGCGCTCGAAGCGCAGCCCGCTGGCTGGCAGGCCGTCTCCGCCTCCGGGTCGCTCGCGCGCATCGCGGCCTTGCGAGCCAGCGCGTTGGCGACAGCGCCGCGCGAGGAACGCCTGCAGGTCCTGCGCATGCGCGCGATGGAGATCGACGCCGGGCTCGAGGACGACGAGCTGGAGGTCCAGGCGCGGCGCGTCGCACGCGAGGCCTTCGGTCGGGTCGCGACGCTCTCGGGACAGGCCCATGACATGGTGGGGCGGGTGTACTGCGCGGAGGCCGTGTTCTCGAGCTTCACGGAGGCGCTCTTGAGTGTGCTCGACGAGCCTGGCGGGGAGCGCTGGCCTCCCCTGCCGGCGCTCGATCGCGACGCGACCGCCGGGGCTCACGCGGCTTGCGTCGCGGGGCTCGACGAGGGCGCGACCCTGATTTTCGGAGACCCCGGCGACGGGACGCGCCCGGTCTGGCATCCGGCCGTGTTCACGAACGTTCTGCCCGAGATGGCCTGCGCGCGCCGGATCGAGCCGCTCCCGCTGCTCGCGCTGTTGCGCGTGCGCGAGGGGCCGGGCATGGGGGGCTGAGCCCCCGTCGGAGCAGGGCCCCGGAGCCGGGAGGGCTGCGCGCCCTGGGCTCGGCCTCCCCCTCGGAGAGGGAACTGGAATCGCAGGCGAAGCGCCGATTCGGCGAGGCTTGCGGGTGTCGCCCCCCGTGGAGGACGACGTCAAGGCGCCGAATGACTTGCGCTGCCGGCTGCTAGGCTAGAATGCGCGGTCCACGACGGACTCCAGCGCCCTGTCGAGAACTCCGATAGAGGCAATCCGCCGTCCGCTGAGCCGACGCGCCTGTGCCCAGAGGGCGCGTCCCGACCCCAACGAAGCGCCCATGATCGATCCGAAGAACGTCCGCTCGACCCTCGGCAACTACCAGCTCGTGGATGGCTACGACCTCGTCGTCGATCTGGAGCGCTCGCACGGCTCCTGGCTCGTGGATTCGCAGGGCGGGCGAGAGTTCCTCGATTGCTTCACGTGCTTCGCCTCGATGCCGCTCGGCTACAACCCGCCGGGCCTCGGGGGGGACGAATTCGAGCGCGAGCTCCTGCGGGCCGCCAAGAACAAGCTCGCCAACTCCGACCTGTACACGACCGAGATGGCCGCCTTCGTCGAGGCCTTCGGATCGAAGGTGACGCCGCCCGGCTTTCCGCATCACTTCTGGGTCTCCGGTGGGGCCCTCGCCGTCGAGAACGCGCTCAAGACCGCCTTCGACTGGAAGGCGCGCAAGCTCGGCCGCACGGCCTTCGACGCGGATGTCAACGACCTCGTCGTCCTGCACTTCCGCCAGGCCTTTCATGGACGCACCGGCTACACGATGAGCGTCACGAACACGGTTCCGGACAAGATCGGTCTGTTTCCCAAGTTCGATTGGCCGCGCGTACACAATCCCGCCATCCGCTTCGATCTGGACGGCAAGATCGAGAACGACATCGAAGCCGAGGAGCGGCGCTCGATCCAGGAGATCGAAGCGGCCTTCGCGAAACACGGCAAGAAGATCGCTGCGATCCTCCTCGAGCCGATGCAGGGGGAAGGCGGCGACAACCACTTCCGCGCCGAGTTCTTCCGCGAACTGCGGCGTCTGGCCGACGAGAACGAGGCGCTCCTCGTCTTCGACGAGGTCCAGACCGGATTCTTCGGCTCGGGCAAGCCCTGGTACTGGCAGCACCACGACGTCCGCCCGGACGTCGTCTGCTTCGGGAAGAAGACGCAGATCTGTGGCCTGTACGCCTCGAAGCGGATCGACGAGGTCGAAAACAACGTCTTCCAGCTCTCCAGTCGGATCAACTCGACCTGGGGCGGCAACCTCGTCGACATGGTGCGCTGCCGACGCTTCATCGAGATCATCGAGGCCGAGGGTCTGCAGGCGCGCGTGGCCGAGAACGGCGAGCGCATGCTGGCCGGCCTGCGTGCGATGGCGAAGGAGAGCGGTGGCTGGTCGAACGTTCGCGGCTGTGGCTCGTTGCTGGCCTTCACCCTCGAGAGCCGTGAGGAACGCAACCGGATGCTCCGCAGACTCTTCGACAACAGGTTGCTCGCGCTGCCTTCGGGCGAGGCTTCGATCCGTTTCCGGATGCCTTTCCTGATGAGCGCGGACGAGATCGACACCGCCCTCAGCCGCGTCGAATCGTCCCAGCCGGTTCGTTCGTAGGAATCCGTTGAACACGTTCTTCGGATGCCGACGCGCTGGCGCCGAACGACTTGCTCAACGGGCTCCTGGTCCGAGCGCTCAACGTGCGGCGCCGGCCGCGATGCGTAGCTGCCCGCAGGCGGCGTCCGTCTCGACGCCGCGCGACCAGCGCACGGTGGCGACGACGCCGGCCTCCGACAGGATCCGCTGGAAGGTCGCCGCGCTCTCGGCGCTGGGACGGCGTTCGCCCGTCGTCGCGACCGGGTTGTAGGGGATCAGGTTGACGGTCGCACGTCGCCGAGCGAGGCGCTCGGCGAGACGGCGGGCGTGCGGTTCGTCGTCGTTGGTGCCGGCGAGCAGAACGTATTCGTAGGTCACCTCACGCCCGGTCTGCTCGAACCAGAAGTCACCCGCCGCGAGCACCTCCTCGACAGGGATGCCGGCCATGGCGGGGACGAGGCGACCACGTTCGTCGTCGTCGGGACTGTGAAGCGAGATGGCAAGCTGGAAGCCCGGCCGCAGGGGGGCGATGCGTCGCAGGCGTTCGGGGAAGCCGACCGTCGAGACGGTGATCTTGCGCGCGCCCAGCCCGAAGTCCGAGCGGACGCAGACCAGCGCGGCGTCGACGGCGGTGTAGTTCAGCAGCGGCTCGCCGATACCCATCACCACGCTCCGCCGCAGCGGTCCGAGTGCCCGGCCACGGACGTACTGTTCGACGATCTCGTGCGCAGCGAGGTTGCGCTGAAGTCCGAAGAGACCCGAGGCGCAGAAGGGGCAGCCGACGGCACAGCCGACCTGGGTCGAGACACACAGGGTCGCGCCGAGGTCCTTCTTGGCGCCGAGGCCCGGCATGAAGACGGTTTCGACGCGCGCGTTGCCCTCGAAAGCCAGCAAGAGCTTGACGGTGCCGTCGCGCGCTTCGCTGCGCTCGACCTCCTCGCCAGCCAACAGGGGCAGCTCGCGCGCGAGCGCTGCGCGCAAGGCCTTCGAAAGCCCGCTCATGGCGTCGTAGGCGAGCCGGCCGTTCTGGAACAGCTCGCGCTCGATCACGTCGGCATGGAAGGAGCGTCCACCCAGCGCGGTGACGGCGGACCTGCGCTCGGCCTGCGACAGAGCCAGAAACGTGGTCGGGGAGCCGGATGTCTCGTTCAACGGGCTCCCGCGCTTCAGGCGGTCTCGGCGAGGCGCTGCCGGAGAATCTGAGCGACCTCCGCGGCGATGCGACGCGCGTCGGTGAGCGAAGGGGCGTTCGAGCCGCCGACCGCGCGATGTCCGCCTCCGCCGTACGCTGCCATGACCTCGCCGATGTGGACGATCTTCGGCGGCTGGTTCCACGGATTCTGACCGGCGGTGACGTGGAACCCCGAGCGCGTGGGGATCACCCCGACGCTGTAGCGCGAGTCGGGGTGATGGAAGAAGGGAGCGAAGCGCTCGCGCCGAATCTTGTTCGAGGACGCGTCGTACAGCACGACGTTGTTGTCCGTCGAGAGCACCGTCGGAGGAAACTGACGAAGGGCCTTGTCGCGATTGCGAACGGCGCGTTGCCAGGAGCGCTCGACGTCGGCGCGCTGGGCGACGGACTCGAGCGTGCCGTCCGTCATGGCACCGACCAGCGTGTCCGTCCAGTCGGCGTCGGGCGAGGCAGCCAGGGCGCGCGAGATGCGCAGCGCGGGATGGTCATCGAACAGGGCTTGCTCGACGTCCTTGTAGAGCGCGGCGTCGACGATGTCGGACCAGTGCGACATGGCGCGAAAGCGTTCCGGAATCTCGTAGCCCCAGCGCTCGCGAGCGTGCTCGAGGATGATCGGCGGGCAGGACGGGGAGGTCTCGTCCCAATTCCAGCGGTCGGAGGGCTCGTAGGCCGCGCGCAGCTCGGGAGTCAGAAACGTCGTGGGGTGGTGGTCGAACCAATACTCCGCGCGCTGATGAAAGTGGAAGTCGACGATCGCGAAGCGACGCCCGCGCTCGAAGTTCTCCCAATCCTTGCGCTGGTCGTAGTTGACGCTGCGCCAGGCAGGAGCCTCGTCGAAGCGGTCCCGAAGGACGCAGGCGAGAACGGCGGCCGAGACCATCCCGTCGAAGTCGCGGTGATAGTGGATGGTCAGGGTGTGCGTCGGGGGCATGTCTCGGAGCATACCCCGGAGGCGCGGTCGGAACCTAGGAACGCGGCTTGCTTCCTGGTTCCGGCACCTTGACGGCCGATCGACGCGCCCCCTCAGGATTCATCCGGCACTCGCCGGAAACTCATCCGAGACCTGCCGGCGCGTACGGGCGACCGATCCGGCGCGGGGCCGAGACCGGTCGCCGTCGGGCGTCACGCGCTCTCGCGCTTCTCGCCGTCGAGACCTTCCTCGGCGACCGGAGCCGTCGCCTCTTCGGCAGGTCGTTCGGGCAGGTTGCTGGGAGAGAGTCCGATCGCGAGCTGTCTGCGGCCATGCACGACGTCCGCGTCGATGACGAACACCTTCTCGTCGGTGCGGTTCGGGAGCTCGTAGAGGACGTCGAGCAGGATGCTCTCCATGATGGAGCGCAGGGCGCGCACGCCGGTCTCGCGATCGATGGCGATCTCGGCGATGGCCTCGAGGCCGTCGCGCTCGAAGAGGAGCTTGGAGTCCTCCATCGCGAAGAGTTCGACGAACTGCTTCACGAGGGCGTTCTTCGGCTCGGTCAAAATGCGGACGAGATCGTCGCGGCGCAGCTGGTTCAGCGTGACCATGACGGGCAGGCGGCCGACGAACTCGGGGATCATCCCGAACTCGACCAGGTCCTTCGGAGTCGAGTACTGCAGGAGCTCGTCCGACGAGAGGTCGCCGGTCGGCACCTTCCAGGGCCCGCCTTGCTCGGCGTCCTCGTCCGTAGGGGACGACCCGCGGCTGAAGCCGATGACGTCGCGACCGATCCGCTTGGAGATGATCTCCTGGATGTCGCTGAACGTCCCGCCGCAGATAAAGAGGATGTTGGAGGTGTCGACCTGGATGTAGGCCTGCTCGGGGTGCTTGCGACCGCCCTGGGGCGGAACGTTGGCGACCGTGCCTTCGAGGATCTTGAGCAGAGCTT
The DNA here is from genome assembly GCA_029259595.1 of Planctomycetota bacterium. Classification (GTDB taxonomy): domain Bacteria; phylum Planctomycetota; class UBA1135; order UBA1135; genus OFTM43. The sequence goes on from JAJDEW010000115.1 coordinate 151,239, forward strand.
GCTGGACGCCTTCACCGGAGACGTCGCGCGTGATCGACACGTTCGAGGTCGTGCGACCGATCTTGTCGATCTCGTCGATGTAGATGATGCCCTGTTGGGCCCGCTCCTTGTCGAAGTCGGCGCCTTGGAGCAGCTTCAGGAGGATGTTCTCGACGTCCTCACCGACGTAGCCCGCCTCGGTCAACGTGGTGGCGTCGGCGATCGCGAAGGGCACGTCCAGCATCTTGGCGAGCGTCCTGGCCAGGAGCGTCTTGCCGGAGCCCGTCGGGCCGATCAAGAGGACGTTCGACTTCTCGATCTCGACATCGCTCTCCTTCTTCTCGTCCACCGAAGGGCCGCCGCGACCATGACGGAGTCGCTTGTAGTGGTTGTAGACGGCGACCGAGAGGACCTTCTTGGCGCGCTCTTGTCCGATGACGTACTCGTCAAGAGAGCGGCAGATCTCGATCGGGGTCGGCAGCGCGCGACCGGCGACCATGCGTCCGGCTTCACGCGGGGAATCGTTGCGACGACGCTCCTTGGCGTCGCCGGTGGTGCGATTCCCGCGTCTCTGCTCCTCTTGGAGGATCGAGTTGCAGATTTCGATGCACTCGTTGCAGATGTAGACACCGGGGGGGCCCGCGATGAGGGAATCGACGTGGTGACGCATCTTTTCGCAGAATGTGCAGCGTTCTACGTGGCGTCCTCGTCCGGAGGAACGGGTCATCGCGAGGACCTCCTGTCAGGAAGGGGAAGAGCTTGGGAGATTTGGGTGCTGATCATGGGGGAGAGGGATTCGGAAGGGGGATGGTCCGAACCGCGCACCCGCCAATCTTAGCCCTTTGGCTCGAGCTTGGTGATGATGTGGTCGATCAAGCCGAATTCTTTGGCCTCTTCGGGGGACAAGAAGTTGTCGCGGTCGGTCGCCTTGGCAATCTCTTTCGCATTCTTGCCGCAGTGGTGTCCCAAGAGCTCCTCGAGGCGCTTCTTCATCTTGAGGATCTCGCCGACTTGGATCTCCATGTCCTTGGCGGTACCGCGCGCTCCACCCCAGGGCTGGTGGATCATGACGCGCGCGTTCGGCAGGGCGAAACGCTTTCCGCTCGTGCCTCCCGCGAGAAGAACGGCACCCATCGAAGCCGCCTGTCCGAGACAGTACGTGGCCACTTCGGGCTGGATGAACTGCATCGTGTCGTAGATCGCGAGTCCCGCCGTGACCGAACCGCCGGGCGAGTTGATGTAGATGCTGACATCCTGCGAACGGTTCGACTTGTCCAGGAAGAGCAGCTGGGCCATCACCGCGTTGGCGATGTAGTCGTTGATCTCGGTTCCGATGAACACGATGCGCTCCTCGAGGAGACGCGAGTAGATGTCCATCGAGCGCTCGCCGCGCCCGGTCCGTTCGATGACGTAGGGGATGTTGTTCTGAATCATGCCGATGGCGGGGTCGCTGGGTTCAGGCCGGTAAGCGGTGTCGTGGACGGCGGTCGAGCGCTCTCTGTAAACGATGGAAGGGGTGGATTCAACGCCGCGCGGCGCTCCGTCCACCCATCCTGGATGCGTGCTCAACCCTGGATCTGGATATCGGCAGACTCTCGCAGGAGATTGCGCACCTTCCGTTCGAGAAGCTCGAAAGCGAGCTGCTGGAAGAGGCCCTCCTCCTGGTAATACTTTCGCACCTCGTCGAGCTTGGCGTTGTTGCGCTCGGCGATGCTCTCGAGCTCCGCTTTCATGTCGTCCTGCGACACCTGGATCTCCTCCGCCTTTGCGATCTCCTCCATGATGTAGATCGCGCGCAGCGCCCGCTCGGAGGCCGTGCTGGCGGATTGGTACTCTTGGTCCAAGCGCTCTTGGAGCTCGGCTTCCGGCAGTCCCGACTCCTCGAGGGACTTCTTCAGCTCGCTCACCTTGGCGTCGGCCTGGTTCTTGATGAGTTGCTCCGCGACCTCCACGGGGTGGGCCTCGAGCAGCATGTCGAGCAGGCGGGCCTCGATGCGGTTGCGCTCGTTGTTCTCCTTGGCGCTGACGAGCCGCGCCTTCATCGCCGCGCGCAGTCCGTCCTCGTCCTCGACCTCGAAGGCCTTGAAGAACTCCTCCTTCGTGGGCGGAACGATGCGCAGGACCTCCGTCAAATGCACCTTGCACGTCCCTGCCTTGCCGCGCGCGGCTTCGGTCGGGAACTCTTCGGGGAAGACCATCTCGAGCTCGCGTTCGTCGTCCTTCTTGGCGCCGATCATGGCCTCTTCCCAGGCGGCGGCATCGATCCCGGACGGTGTGCTCTTGGGCGAAAGTCGGATGCCTTCGCGCTCGAAGACCTCCTCTCCCTCGTGCAGGAAGACGACCTTGCACATCGCCATCCCGTCCGCCTCGAGACCTTCCTCGGTGGGCTCGGGGCGCGAGTGCTGGCGCTCGAGCTCGGCGTAGGCCTCGTCGATCTCCGAGTCGCCGACGGTCAGGGGTTCGCCTTCGACCTTCAGACCCTTGTAGGTCCCGAGCTCGATCTCGGGGCGCAGCAGGACCTCGAACTCGTGCGTGAAGGGCTTGTCGGCCTCGACCTGAACGCCATCGAGGTCGACCCGCGGCGTCGCCGCCGGCCGCAGCTTCTCGCGCTGAACCGCGATCTCGTAGGCGTGGTTCAAGAAGTGCTGGAGCGCCTCCTGCTGGACCTGGGGGCCGTACTGCTTCTCGACGACGTGCAGCGGGGTCTTGCCCGGCCGAAAGCCCTTCATGCGCGTCCGCCGGGCGATGTTCTTGAGCCCGAGCTGGCGGGTCTTGGCGAACTCGTCGGGGCTGATGGTGAAGCGGACGGTGGCGCGGGTCGCGTCCTTGTGCTCGACCTCGACGTCGAATCCGGGATGCGCGTGGTCGTCGTGGGGCTTGGCAGCCATGGGATGGGCGGCGGAGTGGGGCCGGGGAGTCGTGGATGTGGGCCTTCGCCGGCAGAGGGCGAACCCCGAATGTTGCCGTTCCGGCACCGGATCGTCCACCTCCGCGCCTATCCTTCGGGGTCTCCGCCCCCCGTGCGTTCCTCTTGCGCCGTCGAGCGCCAGCGCCTGCGAGTCCGTGAAGCATTCTCTCCAGAGCCTCTCCGCCATCGTTGCGATCCTGGTCGCTGGCGCCGTCCTGTGGGTCACCGTGGTGTCCCGGCGCCCGGAACCGCCGCTCGTTCCGCCCCGTGATCTCGGGCCGGTTCCGGTGCGGACCCGTCTCGTGGAGGCGTCCACGCTGGAACTCGTCCTGGACGTCTACGGCCAGGTTCGTCCGCGCCGCGAGCTCGAACTGCGCTTCGAGGCCGGGGGCGCGCTCGGCTTCGTTCACCCGGAATGGCGACCGGGACGCCGGATCGAGGCGGGGGAAGCGCTTCTGGCCCTCGAGGAGCGGCCCTATCGGATCGCGCTCGCCGCAGCCGAGGCCGCGCTGGCCGAGGAGCGGGCGCACCTCGCACAGGCCGAAGCCGAGCTCGAGCGGGACCGTGCGGGGACGACCAGGGCCGGCGAAAGCCTGGATCTCGCACAGCGCGAGGCCGCGCGCGTGCGCGAGCTCGCGCGCTCGGGGGCGAGCAGCACGAGCGCCCGGGACACGGCCGAGCAGGCGCGGATCGAGGCCGAGCTGAGGCAGGAAACGGCGCGCGCCGCGCTCGCCGCCGCGACGGCGCGGCTGGCGGGCGGCCGGGCGCGCATCGCGCGGGCGGAGAGCGCCCTCGCCGAGGCCCGCTACCGGCTCGAGCGCGCCCGGATCACCGCACCGTTTGCTGGGACACTGGCGGGGCTCGCACCGACCCGCGGGCGCGAGGTCGCGCCGGGCGAGGTCCTGGGCGCGCTCGTCGATTTCGAGGTCTGGTCGCTCGCCGCGCGGGTTCCCGAGGAGCGCCTGGGCGAGCTGGCGATCGGTCAGTCGGCGACGATCCGTCTCGGGGGCCGTCTCGCGGGCCAGGGGTCGCTGGCCGCGACCGCGCGCGGGGTGCTCGTCGGGATCGATCCGCGCAGCGATCCCGTCTCGCGCCGGGTCGTGGTCGAGATCGAGGTGCGCGACGGCGTCCGGACGGAGGGAGCGGCGCCCGCGGTGCAGGCGCTCGCGGTGGGGAGCTTCGCCGAGGCCGAGCTCGAGCTCGGACGCCATGAGGACGCGCTCTGGATCGCGCGCCGGGAGTTCGTCTGGCGCGGCGGTGTGCCGGTCGCCTTCGTCGTCGTGGGCACGCACGTCGAGCGACGTGAACTCGAGTTCGGACCGGAGCACGGAGAGGGCTTCGTGGTCCGCCGCGGGCTCGCTGCCGGCGACGTGCTCGCGTTGGAGCCGCTCGAGCGCCTGCGGGACGCAACCCCGTGCGTTGTCGTCGAGCGTGCGGAGCGGCCCTGATGTTTCGCGCCTTCGCCCGCCTGTCGGTCTCGAACTCGGTCGCCGTCCACCTCGCGACCTTGCTCGTCGTCGTCAGTGGACTGGCGGCCTACTTCGGCATGCCGCGCGAGGTCTTCCCGGAGTTTTCGCTCGGAACGGTGACCGTCACCACGTTCTTTCCGGGGGCGGCACCCGAAGACGTCGAGCGCCTGGTCACGCTGCCGATCGAAGAGCGGCTCGAGGGCCTCGACGGCCTGGACGACGAGACGTCGCTCTCCCAGGAAGGCGTGTCGACGATCACGCTGAAGCTGCAGCGCGGAGTCGACGAGGGCCGCTTCCTGGACGACGTCCGGGCGGCGGTGCAGAGCGGGGACCTCGAGCTGCCCCCGGACGTGGACGATCCCGTCGTCCGCGAGGTGAAGAGCGAGTTTCCGGTGATCGGTTTCTACGTCTACGGCCATGCCGACGAGGCCGAGCTGCGGCGCATCGCCGAGGAACAACGCCGCGAGCTCGAACAGATCGACGGCGTCGCGCGCGTTCTCGTCCAGGGGGCGCGCGAACCGCGCATCTGGGTCGAGGTCGATCCGCGCGCGCTCGAGCGGCACTCGCTCTCGCTCGGCGCCGTGAGGGCGGCGATCGCGGCGCGGGCGAACGACGTGCCCTCGGGCAGTCTGCAGACCGCGTCGGGCGACTACCTCCTGCGCGTGGATGCGGACGTGGTGCGCGCCGAAGACCTGCGAAGCCTCCCGCTGATCGCGCGCACGGACGGGACGGTGGTGCGGCTTGCCGAAGTGGGCCGCATTCACGACACCTACGAGCGCCGCAGCGTGCGTGCGCGCTTCAACGGTCAGCCTTCGATCTCGCTGCGGGTCAACAAGGGTTCGACCGGTGACGCGATCGCGATCTCGCGGGCGGTCTACGCGCACGTGGAGCGCGCGCGGCCCCACCTGCCGCCGGGGATCGAGCTGGGGACGAACTCCGACCTCTCGGTGTACATCGAGAACCGCCTGCGGGTCATGCGCGACTCGGCCATCCTGGGCGGCGTGCTCGTCCTGATCTCGCTCGTCCTCTTCCTGAACCTGCGAGTGGCCGCCTTGACGGCGCTCGGGATCCCGGTCTCGTTCCTGGGCGGCATCCTGATCGCGGCCCTGTTCGGGATCTCGATGAACATGATGACCATGTTCGCGCTGATCGTCGTGCTGGGCATGATCGTGGACGATGCGATCGTGGTGGGGGAGAACGTCTTCCGCCTGATGGAGGAAGGGCTCTCGCCGGCCGAGGCGGCCATCCAGGGCACCGCCGAGGTCGGCAAGCCGGTCACTGCGACGATCCTGACGACGATCGCGGCCTTCCTGCCGGCGCTCCTGATCGGCGGGACGATGGGCAACTTCATGCGGCCGCTTCCGCTGATCGTCACGTTCTGTCTGCTCGCGTCGCTGGCGGAGGCGCTCTTCGTGCTGCCCTCGCACCTGGCGCACTTCGGGCGAGCCGGCGCCGCGAACCGGATCCCCGACTCGAGGCCCGAGCCGCGGACCCGTTGGTACGACCCCCTGCGCCGCGGCTACGTGCGCCTGCTCGAACGAGCGCTGCGTCGGCGCTATGTGACGATCGTGCTGGCCACGACGATCGGGTTGCTCGCGCTCGGTTACGGCATGAACCGTCTCCCGTTCGTGCTCTTCGACGACTTCGAGTCGAAGGTCTTCTCCATCGACCTGCGCGCGACGCCCGAGACCTCGGTCGAGGATACGGACCGGATCGCCGCCGCCGTCGAAGAGCGGGTTCGGGAGCTGCCGGCGAGTGAAGTGGAGAGCACGAACGTCGTCGCGGGCGTTTCCTATCAAGACGCCTCGCGCTTCGAGATCGGGCAGAACCTCGGCCAGGTCTGGGTCGAGCTGCGCGAGACGGAAGGGCGCCGCTCGACCGCCGAGATCTTCGATGAGCTGCGTGCGAAGCTCGACCCGCCCCCGGTCGGCATCGAGAGCGTCGAGATCAACCAACCCCAGGCCGGCCCGACCGGCAAGGCGATCGACATCGCCGTGCGCGGGCCCGAGCTGGAGGTGCTGGAGCTCATCTCGGGCGAGATCCAGGAGCGCCTGCGTTCGTTCCGGGGTGTCCGCGACGTGCACGACAACTCGCGCGGCGGCAAGCGCGAGGTGCGCGTGCGCCTGACCGAGCGCGGCAGGCTCCTGGGCTTCACGGAAGCTTCGCTGGGGCGCGAGCTGCGCTCGGCCTTCGAGGGTGTGCGGGCGGCCAGCGTTCGGCGCGGCCGCGACGAAGTCGAAGTGACGGTCAAGCTGCCGGAAGAGATGCGGCTCGAGCGGGGTGTCCTGGCCAGCCTGCCCGTCGGACGGGAGGGAGCTTTGCCGGTGCCCCTGGCCTCGATCGCCGAGCTGCTGGAGAGAGAGAGCCCGGCGGTGATCACGCGCGACGGCGGCGAACGCTCGTTGCGCATCGTCGCGGACGTGAACAAGCAGGAGGGCAACGCCGCCGCAATCGTCGCGGCTCTGGAGGACGGATTCGCTGACCTCGACGCGCGCTATCCCGGCTATTCGATGGAGTTCAAGGGTGAGCAAGAGGACGCCACGGAGTCGTTCGCCGGCCTGCGCACGTCGCTGCTCTTCGCGCTCTTTCTGATCTACCTGATCCTGGGCAGCCTGTTCCGTTCGTTCGGGCAGCCGCTCGTCATCATGTCGGCGATTCCCTTCGCCGGCGTCGGCATGGTGCTCGGGCACGCGTTGATGGATCGTCCGCTGTCCTTCATGTCGTTGATCGGCTTCGTAGCGCTGACGGGGATCGTGGTGAACGATTCGCTGATCCTGTTGGACTTCGTGAATCGTCGCCGCCAGGATGCGCCGCTCATCGAGGCGCTCGTCGCCGCCGGACACCAGCGCTTCCGACCGATCCTGTTGACGTCCGTCACGACGATGCTCGGCCTGACGCCGCTGACCTTCTTCGCCAGCGGGCAGGCGCGCTTCCTGCAACCCATGGCGATCACCATCTTCTTCGGTCTCGGGGTCTCGACCTTCCTGGTGCTGGTCGTGGTGCCGTGTTTCTACGCGGCCTTCTACGACGGGCTGGCGGTCCTGCGCTCGCCGCGAACGACCCTGGCCGGTCTCCTGCGCGGCCGCGAACCGAGCGCCGGCAGTCGGGTGGAAGAGACCCTCGCATGAACCTTCGGCTGCGCGCGATCGAAACGCTCGACGAGGCGCTCGGCTTCGCCGACGCCTTGCAGCATGCGGCGGACGAGTCGACGCGCTCCTTCCGTGAGGACGACCTCGCCCCCGGTCTCGCGGAGCGCTTCCTGCGCGAGCGCTTCGACCAGCGTGAGGCGCTCCTCGTGGTGGCTGAAGGAGAAGGGCGCGCGACCCCCTTCGGTCTGTGCGCGACGGCGCGCTTCGAGGATCCGCTCACGGGCGAAGCATCAGCGCTGATCGTGGCGCTCTACGTCGACTCCACGGTGCGCCACCACGGCGTGGCGCGCGCGCTGGTCGAGGAGGTGCGCCGACGGCTCGCGACGCGGGGCGTGACCCGACTGGCGGGTCGCACCGAGCACAACGACGACGCGCTGATCTCGATGGGCGAGCGCTGGGGTTTCCTGCGGGCGTGGGAACTCATGGTGCGCGACTGACCCGGCTCCTGGAAGTCGGAGCGACTCAGTCCGTGGCGTGGAGCCAGAGCGCCTTCTTGGCGAAGACGAGCTCATGTGCTTCGTCGCCGTGGAGGCCGAAGGCGCGCAGGGAGGCCGCGGGCTCGGGGCCGAGGAAGGAGGCCGGCAGTTCGTAGCGAAAGCCACTCCAGGCCGCGGCGGGGGAGAGCTTCTCCAGCAGGGGGCGATGGACGCCGAGGGAGCCCACGAAGACCTCCGCGGAACCGCGCACCCAGAGCAGGACGGACTCGGCCGGCTCGTCCCGTTCCGGCGCAAGCGCCCAACCGGAGAGGCTGATGTTGTTCCCGTCTCGCTCGGCCCTGGCGAGGGTGCCGCGTTCGGTCCCGCGCACGATGGAAATGGGCTCGGCGTCGCCACCCGCGAGGCCGTCGCTGCGCTCGAAGGCGCGCAGGCGTCCGTCGGCCTCCAGGACGGGGCGGAAGCGGTCGGCGGCGAGCGGTCGCCAGTCGCCGGCGGGATCGCGTCCGAAGAGGTCGATGCGATTGGGTCCGTCGCGGTAGGCCGTCGGGTCGACGACGGCGACGAAGCTGGCCGAAGCGTCGTCGCGTTCGAAGGTCTCGACGACGGCCTGGACCGTACCGTTGACCGCCACCGCCAGGAACTCCGGCGCGACTCCGTCGAAGGTCCCTTCGAGGAAGGCCGGGACGAGCTCGTCGTCCGCGCGCACCGGGCCGCGCCGGCTGCCCCCTTCGAGCACGAGTCGGCCCGGGAGCGGCAGGCCGGCCGCGAGCACCTCGACCGGGCGGCCGACCAGCGCGCGCGCGGAAACGGGAGCATAGACGTCTTCGAAGGACGCGAGCGGTGCGAACAACGCGCGCTTGCGTTCGACCAGGGGCAGGGAGGCGGGGCGGAGCGGATCGAGTTCGAGCCGCTCACCGGCGTAGGTCAGGAGCGATTTGAAGGGGCGCGTCGGCGGGTCGGACGCGAAGGCCGATCGTCCCTGGATCTCCCAGGGGACCGCGACCGAGAGGGCTTCGGCGATCGTGGGCAGGAGATCGGTCGACTCGACGTTGCGGTCGTCGATCCGGCCGAGCCGGTCGGGCCGCCGAACGAAGAGCGGGACGTGCGCGATGTCGCGTGCCGTCTCGGGTGCGGGATCGCGCCGGTGGAAGCCCGGTTCGAAGGCCAGCCCGTGGTCGGCGACGACGACCAGGACGCCATCGAAGTCGACCGCGTCGAGCCGGTCGAGGAGCTCGCCCAGGCAGCGATCCGCGTAGCCCGCCTGCAGCAGGTGGCGCTGCAGCCCGAAGGACGTCAGCCAGGGCTCGCCGACCCAGACCTCGTCCTCGACACCGGGCAACTCGCGCTGGTTCGTAGTGACGTAGCGGCGCCCGTCGGGGAGAAAGACCCACGGCACGTGCGGCAGCGCGAGGTGTAAGAACGAGAGCCGTGGACGGGGATCGGCGACCCGCCGTGCGTCGCCGAGCGCTGCGAGGAAGGCGTCCAGGATGGCGCGCCGGTCCGTGTAGGGGTTGTGCTTCTGTTGGCCGAAGTTCGACCAGGTGCGCGTCACGGGCGGAAGCCCACGGGCCCAAGCACGCGGGATCAAGACGTGCCCCAGGACGATCGTCGTGTCGCTCACGAGCGACCGCAGACGCTGGAGCAGGCCCGGCGCAGGTACACCCCCGGCCATCAACTCGGGCGGACAAAGGCGCGTGACCGTTTCCGTCACGTTCATCCGATGCGAAGCACCGAACAGCGTGAAGAGCGAGCGCGGGTGGTCGCGGAAGTTCGGCAGCGCCTCCAGGTCGTCGGACAGACTCCCGGTCAAGAGCGAGGGTACGGCCAGGATCGTGTTGCCGTGCACCGTCGTCGCGTTGCGAAACCAGACGCTCTCGCCGGCGAGGCGCGCGAAATTCGGAAAGAGGTCTGCGTCGATCTCGAAGCGCTCGTCGATCAGGCTGCCGAGCGAGAGTTCGTCGAGGATGACGAAGACGAGCTCCGTCCGCGTGTCGAGACCCTGGATCGGTTCGAGGTCGGGATCGGAATGAAAGGCGATCCGCGCGATCCCCGGCCTCAGGAGAAAGAGGGCGCTGAAGACGAGCGGAGCGACGCCGAGCAGCCCGAAGAGCGAGCGCACCGCCGGTCGCCGCGCGTAGGCCCAAGCGCAGAGGACTCCCGCGAGAAGGGACAGAAGAACCGCCGCGACGGGAGCGAGGTCACCCGCGCGTGCCACGACCGGAGCCGCCGCCAAGGTCGCGAAGCTCCCGATCCAGGTGACGAGTGCCGCCCGACCGAGGGCCGGTCGGAGCCGGCCGAGCGCGAGGACCGAGAGAGCCGCGAACAGCGGCGGCAGGAGGAAGAGTGCCGAGAGGAACAGGGCGAGGTCCACCGGGGCCGTCCGGCGCACGACGAAGAAGGGCGCATCGCGCCCCAACACCTCGAGCAGCGGCTGCCCGAGGGCAAAGCTCGCGGCAGCCGCGAGATGGACCACGGCGGCGCCCGCGGAAACGGCGCCTTCCTTTACCTCGGGGGCCATGAAGTTCTCCTCAGCTTGCCGGAAAGCGAGGGCGGGGTACACTGTCTGCGAGCCCGTGTTCCCGTTCGGACCGGGTCGACCCCTCGACCGACAGCCAGAGCTTTTCCTCCCGTGTTTCTCTCCTACATCGATCCCCTCGCCGGCGGCCTCTTCGTCCAGTTGGTTCTGGGTGGCATCGCCGGAGCCGTGCTCTTCCTGAAGTACCAGGGACGCCGGCTCTTGGCGTTGTTCGGGTTTCGGAAGGAAGAGAATTCCTCCTCGGACGATTCCTGAGCGCGCCCTTGGAACCGCGGCAAACGCGCGCGCACGAGACCCACGACGTCGGTGGGGCGCAGCTCGAGCAAGGCTCCTTCCGGGATCGGGAGGGCCGGGTCTTCTATCGCGACGGCGAGGTCTATCGGGCCCTGACGGCGGAGGCCCTGGCGCAGTGGCACCTCCTGGCCGGCAAGCGCTTCTTCGGGCAGCTGACCGAGGCCGGACGTCTGGTCGCGACGGAGGAGCTTGCGGTCGACAGCGTGCCCCTGCCGCCGGGTACGGAATGGACGGGGGTTCTGAAGCACGAGCGGCTTCCCTTCGTCTCCTATCCCTACGAGTGGTCCTTCTCCATGTTGAAGGACGCGGCCACCCTGCAGCTCGAGGTCCTGGCGCGTGCGCTCGAAGAGGACATGTCCCTCAAGGACGCGACGCCCTACAACGTTCAATGGAAGGGAACCCGTCCGGTCTTCATCGACGTGCCCTCCTTCATCGCGCTCGCGGACGGCGACACCTGGTCCGGCTACCGCCAGTTCTGCGAGCTGTTCCTGAACCCGCTCCTGCTGCAGGCCTACAAGAACGTCTCCTTCCAGCCGTGGCTGCGAGGCTCGCTCGAGGGCCTTCCGGCCCAGGAGATGGCTTCGATCTTCTCGATGCGGGATCGCTTCCGCCCCGGGGTCCTGCTGCACGTCAGCTTGCTCGCGCGGATGCTGGACAAGCACGCGGATACGAAGAAGGACGTCAAACGCGAGCTGCGCGAGCTGGGCTTCAAGAAGGAGCTCATCATCGCGAACGTGAAGCGCCTCTCGAAGCTCGTTGCCGGGCTCGAGTGGAAGCAATCCAGCTCGGAATGGTCGGAGTACGCGGACCACAACACCTACGACGAGGACAACCGCAGTCGTAAGGCGGAGTTCGTTCGGACGGCGGCGACGGCCAAGCGACATCGACTGATCTGGGACCTGGGCTGCAACACCGGCGACTACTCGCGGATCGCGGCGGAGGGCGCGGACTTCGTCGTCTCGATGGACGCGGACCAGCTCGCGATCGAGCGGCTCTACCTGGCCCTGCGGTCCGAATCGATTGGCGAGAAGATCCTTCCGCTCGTCATGAACCTGGCGGACGTGTCACCCAACCGCGGCTGGCGCGGGCGCGAGCGACGCGCGATCGACGCACGAGGAACGCCCGAGCTCACCCTCTGCCTGGCCCTGATCCACCATGTCGTCATCAGCGCGAACGTCCCGATGGGGGAGTTCTTGGACTGGCTGGCGGACCTCGGTACGGACCTCGTCATCGAATTCGTGACGAAGGACGACCCGATGGTGAAGAAGCTGCTGCTCAACAAGGAAGACCAGTACCGCGACTACGATCCGCCTTCGTTCGAGGCCGAGCTGGTCCGTCGCTTCGAGATCGTGCGCCGCGAGGAGCTCGAGGGTGGCTCGCGGATCCTCTACCACGGAAAAAACCGCGGCTAGACACCCAGCGGGACACCGGGGCGGCCGATAGGCCTGGCGTGCCCCCGACTCACGGTCCCCGCCCGTCAGCCCTGCCCCAGGGGCTCGGCGCCTCTGTTTCCAAGCGTCAGCTGACGCAGGCCCTCCTGCTCTTCACGTTGGTCGTGGTGGGCGGAACGGCTGGCCTCACTCGGATCGAGGGCTGGGATCTCTGGAGGTCGTTCTACTTCACGTTGATCACGATCACGACCGTCGGCTACGGAGACGAAGGCCTCTCGGAGTCCGGTCGCAAGTTCGCGATCCTCCTCCTCGTCGGCGGAATCGGGGTCGCCTCCTACACGCTCACGCTGGTGATGCAAGCCACCGTCGCGCGCCAGTTCGCCTGGAGAGAACGCATGCAAGCCAAAATCGGCAAGTGCTCGAACCACGTCATCGTCTGCGGCTTTGGCCGCATGGGCCGCAGCGTCTGCGAGCCGCTGCTCGAAGCCGGATCCAAGCTCGTCGTGGTGGAGGCGAACGCGGAGGCCTTCAAGGCGGCGCTCGAAGCGGGGCACCTGGCGGTCCACGGCTCGCCCTGCGAGGACGACGTGCTGCTGGAGGCCGGGTTGCGACGTGCGGCGTACCTGGTGTCCTCGCTCGATGACGAGGCAGAGAACGTGCTGGTCACGCTGTCGGCCCGGGACCTGCGCCGCGATCTCACGATCATCTCGCGCGCGGAGGGCGCCGAGGGTCGGCGCAAGCTCGTCCGTGCCGGCGCGACCCGCGTCGTCTCGCCCTTCCAGAGCGGTGGGCGCGACATCGCCAATGCGATCCTGCGCCCCTGCGTGTCGGACTTCTTGGCCCGGACGCACCAGGGAGAGAGCGGCGTCGTGCTGGCCGACATCCGGATCGTGCCCGGCTCGCCGTTGGTCGGTCGCGCGCTCTCGGACTACGGGCGCCGCGAGGGCTCGCACATCTCCTTCGTCGCTCTCGAGCACGTCGACGGGACCGTACGGGTGCCCCCGCCCGGTTCCGAGCTGATGCGGCACGGTGACCTCTTGATCGTGGCAGGAGATCCGGACCAGGTGGCGGAGATGAAGCGTGCGGCGGAGGATGTGCTCTGCCCGCTACCGGTCGGCCTCGAAGGCCAGACGGACCAGGCGTAAGACGGAGTCGTCGGTCTCGCGCTCCGCGATCTCGTCGGGCGTGAACCAGGCGAGCTCCTTCGATTCGGAGGTCTTCACGGGCCGTGCATCCTCGGGGGCCCGGATGAAGAAGCGCGTGTCGAGATGCAGGTGCTCGGGCTCGCCGGCGGCCGGCCGAGCCGGAATCGTGTGGATGTCGAGGTCGATCGGCGTCGGATCGACGCGCAGGTCGACGATACCGCTCTCCTCACGGGCCTCGCGCAGCGCGACTCCCGCCAGGTTCGCGTCGCCGTCGCAGTGGCCACCCAGCTGCAGCCAGCGTCCGAGCTTGGCGTGGAGGGTGAACAGCGCGCGTTCGCCGTCCGCGTGCAGGACCAGCGCGGACGCCGTCAGGTGTCCCGGGATACACGAGCGCTGGAGCGCGTCGTCGTGCTCGAGCACGAAGCGGATCATGCGGACACGCTCGGCCGCCTGAGTGTCGTCGGCAGGAACGTAGTCCCTCAGAGTCTGGAGGGCGACGGCCGGATCGGGATTCCAGGCCAGCCGCTCGTCCTCCTCGGGGAGGAAGCGCACGCCGTCACTTCCGCAGGAGCTTGCGGTAACGACCCGCGCGCGACTCGGGCCCGAAGCCCATGCGCTCGCGCCAGCCCTTGCGCCACTCCGCATAGTCCTCGTACGTGCCGTGGTGGAAGTTCACCAGGCTGTCACCCTCGAAGGCGAGGATGTGCGACACCGTGCGGTTCAGGAAGTAGCGATCGTGGGAGACGACGATGGCCGAGCCCGGGAACTCCGAGATGGCCTCCTCGAGGACGCGCAACGTGTCCAGGTCGAGGTCGTTCGTCGGCTCGTCGAGCATGATCACGTTCGCGCCGCCCTTGAGCATCCGTGCCAGCAAGACGCGGTTGCGCATCCCGCCCGAGCACTCGCCCAGGAGGCGCTGCTGGTCTTCGCCCTTGAAGTTGAAACGGGCCACGTAGGCGCGCGCATCGAGGGTCTTGTTCCCGAACGGAATCAGGTCGTTGCCCTCGGTGATGTTGGCATAGACGCTCTTCTCGTCGTCGAGGATGGCGCGCGACTGGTCCAGATAGGTGAGCTGGACCGTGGGGCCGATCGTGACGCGTCCCTCGTCCGGCGTCTCCTTGCCCAGGATCATGCGCAGCATCGTGGTCTTGCCCATGCCGTTGGCACCGACGACACCGAGGATGGCTCCGGCCGGCAGATCGAAGGAGAGCTCCTTGATGAGCGTCCGGTCGCCGTAGGCCTTCGTGACGCCGCTGAACTCGATGACCTTGTCACCCAGGCGCGCGCCGGGCGGGATGCGCAGGTCGACTTCGTCGAGCTGGTCCTCCGCGCGCTGGGAGATCATCTCCTTGTAGCGCTGGATGCGCGACTTCGATTGGGTCGTGCGCGCCTTGGGCGTCCGCGAGAGCCACTCGCGCTCGCGCTCGATCGTCTTGTTCAGCTTCGAGTCCGCCTGCCGCTTGACGTCGAGGGCCTTGGACTTCTGCCCGAGGTAGGCCGAGTAGTTGCCCTTGTACGGGATGCCCTTGCCGCGCTCGATCTCGAGCATCCACTCGACGACGTTGTCGAGGAAGTAGCGGTCGTGGGTGATCAGGATGACGGTGCCGGAGTAGTTCTTGAGATGCTCTTCGAGCCACTCGATCGTCTCGGCGTCGAGATGGTTGGTGGGCTCGTCCAGGAGCAGCATGTCGGGGTGCGACATCAAGAGTTGTGCGAGCGCCACGCGCCGTCGCTCCCCGCCGGAGAGCTTCTTCACGTCCGCATCCATCGGCGGCAGACACAGGGCCGTGGCGGCCTGCTCGAGCCGGCTGTCGAGCTCCCAGGCCTCCTTGTGCTGGATCTCTTCGTCCAGCTTGGCCATCGTCTCGGACAGCGCCATCAGCTCGTCGTCGTCCGCGCACGTGCCCATCTTCTCGGCCACGTCGTTGTAGCGGTCGATCAGGTCACGGACCGGTTGGACGGCTTCGTCCAGGTTGCCCTGGACGTCCTTGTCCTCGTTGAGCGGAGGCTCCTGGGGCAAGTAGCCGACCGTGACGCCGTTCGCGGGCTTGGCGGTGCCTTCGAAGTCGGTGTCCGCTCCGGCGAGTATGCGCAGGAGCGTCGACTTGCCGGCGCCATTGGCCCCGATCATGCCGATGTTGGCGCCCTCGAGGAACGCCAGCGTGATGCCCTTGAGGACGTGACGCTGGCCGAAGAACTTGTTGAGGTCCTGGACGTGGAAGATGATCTTTTCGGACATGGGCGAAACATGATAGCGACGGGGAGCGGGGTGGCCAGGGTCGTCCCCGCCGCTATGCTGTCGGGTTGCGGCGCACCCCGCGGTCCCGCGCCCGGCCCCTCCCCGATTTCCAGGGTGGCGCAGCCGGCAGGGACCCGAGGACGCCCGTTCGTCCACCCCCGTACGACCGCAGAAGCACGCAAGCGAGAAAGAAGGCAGCGCCCACGATGGACTTCCTGAAAGAGCTCGGGATCGAGCAAGAAAACTCCGGCGCCTACAACGGCGAGTGGCTCACCTGCAGCGGCGAGCTGCTGGAGAGCGTGAACCCGGCCACCGGCGAAGTCATCGCCGCGGTCCGCCAGGCGAGCCTCGCCGAGTACGAGGCCTGCCTCGGGGCGGCCCAGGAGGCCTTCCTCCGCTGGCGCGCGACCCCGGCCCCGGCGCGGGGCGAGATCGTCCGCAAGGCCGGCAACGCGATCCGGGACAAGAAGGATGCGCTCGGTCGGTTGATCACGCTCGAGATGGGCAAGATCCTGCAGGAAGGCTGGGGCGAGGTGCAGGAGGCGATCGACATCGCCGACTTCGCGGTGGG
This sequence comes from Planctomycetota bacterium, assembly GCA_029259595.1. Taxonomy (GTDB): domain Bacteria; phylum Planctomycetota; class UBA1135; order UBA1135; genus OFTM43. Next base: position 167,357 of record JAJDEW010000115.1, read on the forward strand.
CCAGTCGCGCATGCTGTACGGACTTTCGATGCACTCGGAGCGTCCCGGTCATGCGATGCGCGAGCAGTGGCACCCGCTGGGGACGGTCGGTTGCATCACGGCCTTCAACTTCCCGATGGCGGTGTGGGCCTGGAACTCGATGTTGGCGCTGATCTGCGGCGACCCGATCCTGTGGAAGCCCTCGAGCGAGACGCCCCTGTGCGCGATCGGGCTCACGAACGCCGTGCGCGGCGTATTCGAGGCCGAGGGCTTCGGTGCGTTGATTCCGCTCGTCGTCGGTCCCCCGGGTTCGATCGGGCAGACGATGCTGGAGGATCCGCGCCTCCCGCTCGTGTCCTTCACGGGCTCTTCGGCGGTCGGCCGCAAGGTGGCAGCCACCGTCGCCGGACGCTTCGGACGCAGCATTCTCGAGCTCGGTGGCAACAACGCCGTCGTCTTGATGGAAGACGCCGATCTCGACATGGCCATCCCCGCCATCGTCTTCGGTTCCGTCGGCACGGCCGGTCAGCGTTGCACCTCGACGCGTCGTATCCTGGTGCACGAGGCGATCCGCGCGAACGTCGAAGAGCGGCTCGTTCGTGCCTACGAGCAGGTTCCGATCGGCGATCCCTCGGACCCGAAGACGCTGTGCGGGCCGCTGATCAATCCCAAGGCGATCGCGTCCATGCAGAAGGCCCTGGAGCGCGCCAAGGAGCTCGGGGGCGAAGTCCTGTGCGGCGGCGGAACTCTGGATGGCCAGGGCAACTTCGTGAAGCCCGCGATCGTGCGCGCGCAGAACGAGTGGGATGTCGTTCAAGAAGAGACCTTCGCTCCGATCCTCTACACCGTCGGATTCCGGGACGTGGAGGACGCGATCGCGAAGCACAACGCCGTGCCGCAAGGGCTGTCGTCGTCGATGTTCACCCTGAACATGCGCGATGCTGAGCGCTTCCTGTCGGCGGCCGGCTCGGACTGCGGCATCGCCAACGTCAACATCGGCACTTCGGGCGCCGAGATCGGGGGCGCCTTCGGCGGCGAGAAGGAGACTGGCGGCGGCCGCGAGTCCGGCTCGGACGCCTGGAAGGCCTACATGCGTCGTCAGACGAACACGGTCAACTGGTCGACGGACATGCCCTTGGCCCAGGGCATCCAGTTCGGCTGAGGCCCGTTCGTCATGGAGCCGGCCAGGGCGAGGCGGAACGTCCTTCGGACAGTCCTCGCGCTCGCCCTGTCCGGAGCGCTCTTGCTCGTCGCGCTCTCGGGCGACGAGCAGCGGCCCGAGCCTGCGGAGGGTTCGGACGAGCTCCACAAGGCCGTCCGGCATGAGCCCACACTCCGGCTTCCGTCCGTCGAACTGACGGAGCCGTCCGAGCCGGACGTCGAAGGGCGGCGTAGCAACGCGCGCCCCGAGGGGGCGCGGCTCTCGATCCGGGCCAGCGACGAGGCGAGCGCCGTGGCCCTGGGGCGCGTGAGCGTCGTCGTACGTCCGAGCGACGAGCGCATGGCCGACGGGGAACAGCGCCTGTTGCGGGCGGGCCTCGATCCCGAATTGCGCTTCACGAGTCGCGCGGGCCGGCTCGAGCTCGAGGTGGAGGCACAACGTCCACTGCGGCTCGTGGCCCGGCGAACGGATGTGGAGACCGCCGTGCTCGAACTGGCGCTCGAGCCCCTGCGACCGGGCGAGCTGCGCGTCGTCGAGCTGCGCTTCGCCCCGCCTGCCATCGAGCGTCTGCGGGCACGCCTGGTCGACGCCGCCGGTGGCTCGGGGCTCTTCGACGTGCCGGTTCTCGTTCTCGATCCGCCCGTGCGAATCCAAGACGGAGAACCGAATCGCGACGTCACCGCACGAACGCGCTCGGACGCGAACGGGTGTTTCGAGCTCGAGGTCGAAGTCCGCGCCGACCCGCGGAGGCAGCTCTTCGTTCTCGGCGGTCGAGGCTACGCCCCGCGCTGGGTCGATTGGCCCGAGCTGTCCGACGTGCTCGTCGACATCCCCTTGTCCAGGAGCGCCGCCCTCGAGGCCAACGTCGTCGGCCTCGCGGATGGCAAGCCGGCCGTGCTGTCCGTGCGGCCGCTCTCGCATGAGGGCTTCGTCCTGGCCGAGACGCTGCGGGCCGGGCGGGCCACCTTCGAGGCCTTGCCGGCCGGCCAGCGCCTGTTCGTCCACGTGGTAGCCGAGAACGAGCGTCGCCAGCTGCTGCCGAGTTCGGTCGTGCTGGCGACCGGCGTGCGGGAGAAGGTGGCGTTTCGTCTCGTTGCGAGCGGGTCGATCGAGGGGATCGTGTTGAAGCCCGATGGCGAGCCGGCTCCCGGGACCACGCTGCACTTCGAGGCCCTCGAAGCGGGCGGGATCCCGGAGTCCCGTCGGGTGAACGCGGACCGGGCCGGCCGCTACGCCCTCGTCCTGCCGGCGGGGCGCTACCGCGTCCGCGCCGAGTCCGCCTTCGGTTGGTGGGAGCCCCGCGAAGTCCTCGTTCCGGAAGTGCTCGGCGAGCCGCCGGTGGAATTCGAATTCCGGCTCGAGGCTTTCCTCGCGATCGAAGGGCGAGTGGTCGTCGCGGGTGGCAGGCCCGCCTCGTTTCTCGTGCGCTCCCGAGGTCCCCGGGGCGAGGATCGCAGCCGCGTGGATGGACGCGGGAACTTCCGGCTCGCGGAGCTCACGCCGGGCCTGCACGACCTGCAGGCCGTGTCGGGGGACTTCGCTTCCCCGTGGTGCAGCGTCGAGGCGGGGGCAGTCGGAGTCGTGCTCCAGGTCGACCGAGCGGCGGAGATCACGTACGCGGGCCGGGTGAAGAACGCGGACGGCACCGACGCCTCCGCGCGCGTGGATCTGGTCTCGGCCGAACACGCGGTGCGGGGGCGCAGCCACGGCACGGAATTCTCCTTCGTCGTCCGCAGCGGACTCACGTACGGCCTGTCGGCGCAGACAGACGACGGGCGCTTCGCGGTCCGAGTGTTGAGCGGTGCCGTCGACGAGCGTGGGGTCGAGCTCGTGCTCGGTGGCGGTGCCACCCTGGACGTCTGGGCGCCGACCGCTGCAGCGGAGGCGCTCGTCGAGGTCGTCTGGAACGGGGTCCCGTTCGCGCGGCAAGCCATGCAAGTCATGAAGGGGGGAATCGTCACCCTCGCCGTTCCTCCCGGACCCGTCACCGTGCGCTTGCTCCTGGCCGGCCGTGAGCTCGCGAGCGAGGCGTTGGACCTCGTCGTCGGCGAGCGGCGCGCGGTCGTCTTGCGCCAAGGCGGGCCCCGACGCTCGTCAGCCGGTCCCACGGGACGTTGACCCGCGTCTAGGGGGCGCCGACGAGCTGGCGGAAGGCCTCGTCGCGCACGAGTGCGTCGAAGAAGCGCTCGGCCATGCGACGACAGCCCTCGTCCGTGAAGTGCACCGAGTCGGTGAAACAGGTGCTGTCGGCCGCGAGCAGGTCTTCGCTCTCGACGAGCAGCACGTGCGAGTTCCAGGCTTCCTCGCGAATCACTCGGTTGAATTCGGCGAAGGCCGCGATGATGCCCTCGGGCGTCATGTACGGCATGTAGTACAGGCTCGAGCTGCTGGCCTCGCGCCGCTCCGCTTCGGTCTGGGACGGGCGCGTCCGGTGGCTGAAGGATGCGACCACGACCCGCTCGGCCTCGCGCTCGGCTTCTGTGATGAGGGCCCGCAGGTTCTTGCGGAAGGTCCCGCTGTAGGTCTCCGGATCGACGTCGAGCGTCGCGACGGCGCCGCGACCTTCGCCGCGCCTCTTGGCCTGTAGGTTCTTGTAGACGAGGTTCCAGGCCAGGGACCAGGTCTGGCCGAGGCCCGAACCTCGCGCCGACTCGATCAGGTTCAGCTCTTCGGCGAGTTGGCGCGTGTCGTGGGTCAGGTCGTTCGTCGCGTGATAGATGAAGATGACGTCGGGTTCGAGCTCGGCGACACGCGCGCGCAGGTTCAAGAGCGACTCGCGCGTCGTGTAGCCGGGGACGCCCGCGTTGACGAAGTCGAGCCGGGCGTTCGGAAACTCCTCGCGCAACTTGTCCACGAGCAGGCTCGGCCAGGTCGTAGCGTTGCTCGTGGACTGCGCGCAGTAGGTGGTCGAACCGCCGAGGAAGGCCAGCCGCAGCGTTCCCGCAGGCTTGGGCACCGTGAGCTCGGGGCTGCGAAAGCCGCGCGAGTCGATGACGATGCCGCCCTGGACCGTCGCGGGAATCGGGATCTCGAGGCCGCTCTCGTGATCGGTCAGGGCGATGACGTCGCCCACGGTCCCGTAGCGCGCGAGTTGGCGGACCCGCAGCGCGCCTTCGATCAGGCCGAACGTGAGCGCACCGGAGAGGGCGATGCGAAGCAGAAGTCCACCCGCTCCGCCCCGCGCCTTCTTGGGTGCTCGTTCCGGCTGTCCGTCCATGCCGGCTCCATGATAGCGGCTCTCGGCAGGGATCTTCCGAGGCTCGAGAAGCGGACTAGATGTCGCCATTGAGTTGCTGCAGCAGTGCCAGGAGGCCTGCCATGTTCTCCAGGTTGCCGACCCCCGCGTTCTGCAGCCCGACCAGGAGGTCCGCGCCTCCCTTTTGGAGCAGGGCCTTGTTCAGGAAGGTCTGATTTCCTGTCGACTCGTAGCCATAGGCGAATGAAGACCAGTTCAGGTAGGTCTCGTGAGCCGCCGTGTACCCGTCCGCCGGGATCTGGGAGAGCGAGCACCACACCGGCAGGTTGAACTCCCGGGGCCCCACCGCCGTGTGCGTCCAGGGAGCCGTCTCGCCCGGCCACCAGGCCATGTCGGAAATGAATGCCACGAGCGAATCGCGCAGGACCGATCCGACCATGGCCGAGTGGGCGGGGTCCACGCCGCGGTAGACGGACTGGAGCATCCCCAGGATGGCGTTCTCGGCGATCGACTGCTCGATCGATTGACGTGCGCGGTAGAGCCCGTCGATGAACTTCGGCGTGACGCCCGCCTGGAGGAAGCCGCTGCAGGCCGCTTGTCCGTCGTTGAGAACGCGGGCGATGAGGTCGAGCCAGGGCTTCTTCCGGGCACGCCACTCGGGCGTCCCCGAGCGATAGGCGGCGACCACGCAGTCGAGCCCCCAGCCCTCGCCACGGCCGAAGCCGAAGCCCGCTCCGGGGATCTGGTCGACGAAGCCCATGGCTCCGCGCAGGCCGTTGGGCTGGATGTAGCCCAAGGACGAGTTCATGTACTGGTGGTAGGAGAGGTTGTAGTTCTCCGCCTGCATCAAGAGGTCGTCCTTGGCGATGGGGTCGTTTCCCAGCCAGAGGAGAACCTTCGCCGCTCGGGTGTAGCGGATGAAGTGCTGGTAGTCGTGGGGGTCGAACGACATGTAGACGTTCTCGTAGCCCGGCTTCAGGTCGTTGGCCGTGACGTAGTCCACCTGGTAGTCGTCCACCTGGTAGACGCCGAAGGCGTCGTTGGCGTTCAGCTCGGGCCGCAGGAAGTGCGTGAAGGGCACGAAGTCGCCGTCGCCTCCGTCCACGACGATGAGCCAATCCTCGACCGTGGAGGGAGTGCCATCCACGTCGTAGAGGGCGCTGGGCATGCGATCGGTGTGCATGCGGTGCAGGACCTGGAAGCGCTTGTAGCCCTCGGGCGAAGCGGCGGCGGCGGTCTTGACCCCGTCGTAGAGATGGATCTCCGAGCCTCCGGTCATGCCGCCGTACGCGACGCCGTAGGGGTGACCCCAGCCCAGCACGTTGGTGGGGATCGGGTAGTCCCCCAGCCCGGTACCGTTCAGCAGGTAGTTGCGAAGCGTGTTGTGCTCCGCGACCAGGTCGTTGCGCAGCGCGGAGATGTTCACGTGATCGAGGCTCGGCAACACGTGGCACTGCGGGAAGTAGCGCGCGGTGGCGGGGTTCCACCAGCTCCAGTACTTGTGCCCGGCCTCCGGGTCGGTTCCGCGGACGCACAGACCGTGCCCCATGTCGTTCGTCACGTAGGACCAGCCGCGCAGCGTCGAGGCCGTCGTCGAGATCATCAGGCGCCGGTGGAACTGTCCTTGCCAGCGGATGAGGTGCATCGACCCGTCCGCATTGGGCCGAACGATGGGATAGACCTTGTTGGCGCCCTCGAAGTAGGGCGCGCCGAAATACGGATCCTCGACGTCCTGGTCGAGATTCCAGCCCTGCGGCAGGACGACCTCGATGTCGCGGAAGTAGAGCGGGCCGAGCGGGTCGTCGTGGGCGGTCGCCGCGCTGTTGCCCGAGTGGGCATTCGAGAAGCGCAGGTCGAGGCTGACGAGCTCTTCGCCCTGGAGGACTCCGATGTAGGCGTGCACGCCCAGGAAGTGGGGCAACGAAGCGTCGGGACCCCCGTTGCTGGGAGTGTTCGGCACCATCGAGCTGTAGGTGCGGATCTGGGAGAGCGTGGGTCCGAGGCGCACGACCTCGCGGACGCCGAAGCCGGACAACGGGAGCATCGTGTAGCCGTTGCCGAAGCAGTCCTTCGAGCGGATCTGAAGCGAGCCGACGCTCGTGAGGAAGTCGCGCACGGCTTGTGGCAGGTCTTCCGTCGTGTTGTGGAGGTCGCCCACGGTGACGGTCGGACCGGCGTCGGCGACCTGTCCGTGCGGCGACAGGACGATCTCGTACTCTCCGAACTGCCCGGAGCTCGTGGCCGGGTCGCGCCTGACGCGGGCAATGACCTCGACGACGTCGGCGCCCATGCTGGTGCCCGGATAGCGCGTGACGATCTCCGTCTGCGCCGGGACGAGGGTGCCGTCGTACTCGCGGACCGCGAACGGGTCCTTGCCGTCGGAGCGCGGGAAGGTGCCGGGTGGCACCGGAAGGTTGCCCCGCAGGACGAACTCGTCGAAGTTCGGTACGCGGATGCTGAGCCTTCCGACGGTGCTGCCCTCCTCGAGGACCTCCTCGCCCGACTCTCCATCGCCGTCGCTCGAGGGCGCACAGGCGTAGGACGAGAGCACCGTTGTGCCCCATAGAATCGCGACAAGGCACGAACGGAGTTTCCCCCGTGTGATACGAGCATGAATGCGCATGAGCCACCTTCCGGGGACCGAGGTCCACCGTTCCCGCGCCATGACTCGGGCCTTGGCTCGGGGATTCTGTAGGCGGCCTGCGTTCGAGATCGGTTACACGGAAGCGCTGGACGCTACGGAAGAAAGAAGCGCGGGGGGCCCGTCGTCGACGGACCCCCCGCAAGGTCGTTCAGGCGCTTGGGTGAAAGGCCTTCCCTTCACACCGGCGTCAGCTGTCAGAGCTTGACGTACTCGTACTCGAAGGCGTTTTGGTTGATGCCCTTGGCCGGCGGCGCGATCCAGCCGGCGATCTTGCCCTGCTCGTGGCAGGGGACCATCAGGGACTTGACGTAGCTCTTGTCCTCGTCCGACGGGATCCAATCGGGCGAGTTGCGATTCCAGGTCTCCGCGTCGATCGGATTGCCTTGCAGATCGAAGTGGAAATCGGAGTAGATGCCGATGCTGCGGTTGAAGCGGCGGTTGGGCAGGCGGAAGCGGAAGTCGACGCCGTTCTTGTCGAGGATCTTGTTGAAGTAGACGATGCCCTTCTCGTTGTCGCTGACGTATTCGTCACGCAGGATCTCGTTCATCGCGTTGCGGAGCGGCACCTCCTTCTTGGTGAGGCGGCCTTCTTCCATGACATCGAGCGCGTAGACGCCCTCGGTCGCTCCGTGGTCGACGTCGAGCTTGGCCTCGTTGGCCCGACCCTTGATGCCGGCACTGAAGAAGTTCGAGGCGTTCGACGAGACTTCGCCGCCGAAGAGATCGTTCGAGGACGAGCACCAGAAGTTGATGTAACGCTGGATGATCTCGAGCGGAATCCCGCCCAGCTCGCGCACGTCCTTGTTCGGGTGCTCTTTCATGAGCTGGCACGTGCGCTCGATGACGCGCCCGAGCCCGGTCTGCCCCACGAACATGTGGTGGGCTTCTTCGGTCAGCATGAAGCGGCAGGTCCGCGACAGCGGATCGAGGCCGCTCTCGGCCAGGCTGAGGAGCTGGAACTTGCCGTCGCGATCGGTGTAGGTCGTGAAGCAGAAGAAGGACAACCAGTCCTGGCAGGGCTCGTTGAACGTGCCCAGGATCCGGGGATGGTCGGCGTTGCCCGAGCGCCGCTCCAGGAGCTCTTCGGCCTCCTCACGGCCGTCGCGCCCGAAGAAGCCGTGCAAGAGATAGACCATGGCCCACAGGTGTCGGCCTTCTTCGACGTTCACCTGGAAGAGGTTGCGCAGGTCGTAGAGCGAAGGCGCCGTGTGGCCGAGCAAGCGCTGCTGCTCGACGGAGGCCGGCTCGGTGTCGGCCTGGGTCACGATGATGCGCCGCAGCCAGTTGCGGTACTCGCCGGGGACCTGCTGCCAGGCGGGATCGCCCATGTGGTCCCCGAAACCGATCCGGCGCTCGTGCTCCGGTTCGGCCAGGAAGATGCCCCAGCGATAGTCGGGCATCTTGACGTAGTCGAAGTGCGCCCAGCCCTCGCGGTCGACGCCCACGGCCGTCCGGAGGTAGATCTCGTTCTCGTTGAAGTCGCTGGGGCCCATCTCGCGCCACCAGTCGATGTAGTTCGGCTGCCAGGCTTCGAGGGCACGCTGGAGCCGCTTGTCCGACTTCAGGTCGACGTTGTTCGGGATCTTCTGGCTGTAGTCGATTCCGGGCATGGTGATCTCTCGTGGCTCAGGTGCGGTTGTAGTCGAATTCGGGGCGCTGCGGCGTGCCGTAGCATTTGAGGGCGCCGCGTTCGCCGACGGCGTTGGGGCGCTGGAAGATCCAGTTCTGCCACGCGGACAGACGCCCGAAGATCTTGGTCTCGAGCGTCTCGGGTCCCGCGAAGCGGAGGTTCGACTCCATTCCCGTGAGGGCGTCGGGCGAGAAGGACGCGCGCTCCTCGAGCGCGATGCGCAGCTCGTCCTCCCAGTCGATCTCGTCGGGCGCGAAGGTCGCGAGGCCGAGCTCGTCCGCGGTCTCGGCGTCGAGCATCGTGCCGGCGTGCTCGCGAACCCGGGCCAGGGCCTCGGGCTCGCCCAAGAAGCGCGTCTCCAGACGCGACAGGCCATTGGCCATGGGGTAGGTGCCGTCGTGCACCTTGCCGAGTCCGACGGAGACGGGCGTCTCGGGATCGTTCAGGAGGTAGATGCGGTCGCAGGCGAGGGCCAGCTCGAAGGTCGTTCCGGCGCACGCGGTTCCACCGTCGAGGACGGCGTAGAAGCTCTTGGCCGTATTCTCGAGGCGCTTGAGCACGCGCTTGACGAAGTGGCGCGTTTCGTGGACGAACCAGCCGCCGTCACCGTCGTCGTCCTTCGTGAGCAGCTCGTCCGTCGCCAGCATGACGCCCGGATCTCCCGTGACGCGCAGGGTCACGACCCCGATCTCGGACTGGTTCATGCGCAGATCGAGCAGCGCATGGTCGAGCTCGCGGAAGGCTCGAAAGACCCACCAATCGCTTCCGGCCGCGAGCGCCTCGGCGGGCGTTTGCGGACCGGCGTCGCCGGCCAGGGCCAGAGTCAGCGCGGCCGTACGCGCCTTGCGATCGAGCTCGAGCGTGACGTAGCGGTACTTCGAGACGTCGCCATCGCGTTCGGGCGCGATGGGGTCGAGGACGATCCCCTTGGTTCCGCGCGCCGGCCGTGCGTCGGCCAGCTCGCGCGCCATCGACGCGACTTCCTCCTCCCAGCGCGAGAGGGGCGCGATGCGGTCGACCAGATTCCACTGGACGGCGCGCTTGCCCTTGATGCCCTCGGCGACCGTGCTGAAGACGTCGTTCAGGTCGCGGCGGATCTTGCGCTTGTCGGCGATGCGCGTCAGGCCGCCGGTCCCCGGCAGGACCCCGAGCAGCGGCAGCTCGGGAAACGAAACTGCGCTCGAGCGATCGTCAACGAGCAGGATCCGGTCGCAGGCCAGGGCCAGCTCGTAGCCGCCGCCCGAGGCGGTCCCGTTGAGGGCCGCCAGCCACGCGGTGCCGGAGTGCGTCGAGGCGTCCTCCAGGTAGAGGCGCGTCTCGTTCGTGAACTTGCAGAAGTTCACCTTGAAGGCATGCGTGCTCGTCGAGAGCATGTTGATGTTCGCGCCGGCACAGAAGACTCGGTCGAGTCCCCCGGTCACGACGACGCAACGCACCTCGGGGTGCTCGAACACGATCCGCCGCGTGGCGTCGGCCAGCTCGATGTCGACTCCGAGGTCGTAGGAGTTCAGCTTCAGCTCGTAGCCCGGCCGCTGCCCGCCGTCCTGCTGGACGGCCATCGTGAGGGTCGCGATGTCGCCCTCGACCGCGAGCTTCCAGTGGCGGTAGCGGTCCGGATGGGTCTCGAAGTCGAGGGGCTCCTGGGGGAGGGTCGTGGCGCTCACGGGTCGATCCTCGGGGCTGGGACGGGGCTGGATGGGGGCGAGGCCAACGGCGCTGGGCTCGGATCCGGAAGGGAGAAACCCGGGAACTATGGTTCCCATCTGGGTTCATCGCGGGAATCATAGATCCCATGTCGGATGCCGTCCAACCCCTTCTCGTCGAACTGGGCCGTCGCCTGCGCACGGCGCGCCTCGGCGCCGGACTCTCGGTCGCCGCCCTGGCGGAGGAGGCGCTCGTCAGCCGTCGCTACCTCACGGAGGCGGAGGCGGGGCGGGCCAATCCCACGGTGGCGGTCCTCGTGCGTCTCGGCCAGGCCCTCGGCACCTCGGCGGGGGGCTTGCTCGAAGGGCTGCGCCCCCGGCGTCCCGAGCGGATCGCGCTGGTCGGTCTGCGCGGGGCCGGCAAGTCGACCGTGGGGCGGCGGGTGGCCGCCGCGCTCGAGGTGCCCTTCGTCGCGCTCGACCGGCGCATCGAAGAGCGCAGCGGCATGCGGCTGGGCGAGCTCTTCGACCTCTCGGGGGAAGAGGCCTTCCACCGCTTCGAAGCCGAGGCCCTGGAGGACGTGCTGGCACGCGGGAACCGCATGGTGATCGAGACCGGCGGCTCGCTCGTGACGCGCGAGGCCACCTTCCTGCGCCTGCGGCGGACCTGCCGCACGGTCTGGTTGCGGGCCAGCCCCGACGAGCACATCCGACGCGTGCTCTCCCAGGGAGACCGCCGACCGATGAAAAACCGTCCGCGCGCGCGCGACGAGCTGCGCGCGATCCTCGAGGCGCGAACCCCGCTCTACGAGCGCTGCGAGAACACCGTCGACACGACCGGAATCGAGCCGGAGGACGTGGCGCGCCGCGTGCTCGCGGCCTGCGGGCTACCGGTCACGGACTGACGCGCACGGCGAGGCCGAGGGCACGGATGCGCTCGGCGAAGGCTTCGAGCCAAGCCGCCGGCAGCGCGGACAGACGCGGCGCCTCGGGCTGGTGCGAGGGACGCGCCAGGCCGTACAGGAGCACACCGCCCAGACCCTCGCGCCCGGCCGCGTGCGTAGCCAGCCAGTCGAGATAGGCGTCGCACTCGGCCTGGCCCGGCTCCTGGCCGTCCCAGGCCGCCATCAAGGTCTGGATCCAGGTCGGGATCAGCTCGCAGCAGCGTTCGAGATTCTCGGCCGTGCGCGTAAGGTCCGGTCGATTGCCGTTCCAGCGCAGTTGTCCGGCCTGATCCGCACGGTCGAACTTGAACCAGGCCACCCCCCGGTGCGCGGCCATCGCGCGCAGGCCATCCTGGACGCGGCGCGCGTGAATCGACGAGCCGTTCGTGATGAGGACGAGATCGATCTCGCCCAGCAAACCGTGCGCGCCCAGGCGTTCGACGACGGAACGGACCGCGGACGCGAAGTGCGGCGACGTCGTCGGCTCACCGTTGCCCGAGAAGGCCACGTCGTTGAGACGTCGCGCCTCGGGCGGAACGTGGCGCTCCATGTAGTCGCCCTCGGTCAGGGCGGTGAGCATGCGGTCGAGCTCGCTCTCGAGTTGCGCAAGGTCGATGCGCGGTCCGCTCCCGTGAACGAGGCCCGGGACCTGGCAGTAGGCGCAGCGCCAGTTGCAGGCGTTGTTGGGGTTCAAGTTCACCCCGACCGAGACGCCGCCTGCACGGCGGGAGACCACCGGATAGACGTAGACCATCCCGGCCGAGTCCCGATCGTGAACACGGGTCGTGAGTCGCATCAGCCCGCCAGGAGCTCACGCATGTGAGCCTCCACCGACCCGGCGAGTCCCTCCAAGTCGTAGCCGCCCTCGAGCAACGACACGACCCGGCCCCCGCACGTGGACGAGGCGAAGTCGAGCACGCGCCGGGTCAGGACGGCAAAGCCCTCCTCGTCGAGTTCGATGCCCGAGAGGGGGTCGCGCCGGTGCGCGTCGAAACCGGCGGAGATCAGGACGAACTGCGGTGCGAAGCTTTCGAAGGCGGGCAGCACGTGTGTTTCGAGGGCGCCGATCCAGTCGGCGTTGCGCGTGCCGCTCGGCAGCGGGCAGTTCAGCGTGGCGCCTTCCCCGTTTTCGCGGCCCCGCTCGTCGGCTGCTCCGGTCCCGGGGTAGTGGGGATACTGGTGGAGGCTCGCGTAGAAGACGCTCGCGTCGTCCTCGAAGAGGTGCTGGGTGCCGTTGCCATGATGTACGTCCCAGTCGAGGATCGCGATGCGCTCGAAGTCGAGCTCGCGTTGCAGGTAGCGCGCCGCGATCGCGACGTTGTTCACGAGGCAGAAGCCCATGGCGTGATCCTCCTCGGCGTGGTGCCCGGGAGGCCGCAGCGCGCAGAAGGCGTTCGTCCAGGTTCCGCTGGCGACCTTCTGGACCGCGTCGAGCGCGCCGCCCGCGGCCCGCAAGAGCGCGCCGTAGGAGTCGACGGACACGGCGGTGTCCCCATCGAGATTCCTGGGGCCTTCGGCGCACAGGGCAGCGAAGCGTGCGGTCGTCCCCGCGACGTGCACGGCCTCGATCTCGGCAGCGCTCGCCTCGCGTGCCTCGTGCCGGACGACCTCGGAAAGGATTCCCGCGCCTTCGAGACGCCGCTCGATCGCCCGCAAGCGCTCGGGTCGTTCGGGGTGTCCGGGCCCCGTGTCGTGCCGGACGCAGAGCGGGTGCTGAACGAAGCCTGTCGTCGCCATGGGGCCACCATCCTACGCCCCGCGCGCCACGGCGCGAACCACCCGACTTCAGGCTGCCGAGGATTCGCCCCCGAGGGCGCCGGAGGGCTTTCTCGTGTCGGCGGCGGGGCGGTGTTGCCAGCCGCGGCCCCGCAACATCCACACGAGGGTCCGAAAGAGGATCAAGAGGTCGAGTCGCAGGGACAGCCGGTTCTTGTAGTACAGGTCCTTGACCAGCTTGCAGTCGTAGCCCGTCTCGTCCATGCCGGCGTAGCCCTGGGTGATCTGGGCGTAGCCCGTGATGCCCGGCAAGAGAGCGTTGCGCTCGCGGAAGCGCTCGATGCGCTCGCAAGCCCAGCGATCGATCTCGATCATCTCCGGGCGCGGACCGATGAAGTCCATTTCCCCACGGATGATGTTGATGAACTGGGGCAGCTCGTCGAGGTGCGTGTTGCGCAGGAAGCGTCCGAAGCGGGTAACCCGCAACCGGTCTTGACCCTTCTTCCACGAGCTGAAGTCGCCGTTCGCGGCCTCGCGCATCGTCCGGAACTTGTAGATCCAGAAGACGCGACCTTGGTGACCGATGCGCGGCTGCTTGAAGAGGATGCGGCGCGCGCTACGAAAGATCATCCAGTTGACGAGGCCGATCGGGAAGGCGAGCACGAGGGCCAGGGGCATCGTCACGACGAGCAGAGCCGCGTTCAGGATGCGGCGACCGCAGCGGGCGTAGAAGCCCTGCGGCTCGAGCGCGCCCCAGTCGAAGGTCGCGAGCGCCTCGAACTCCTCGTGGGGTCGGGGCGCGGTCGGTTCGCTGCGCTTGGCAGCGGTGGTCGCAGGTCGCTCGCTGAGCGCGACCGCCGTCGCCCCGCCGGTGAAGGCGAGGTCGGCCGAGCGGCCGAGTTCGATTCCCTGCTTCGAGCTCGTCTCAGTCATGCTGGGTTGGGGACCTCTGGAACGCAGTCGCCGATTCCGGCCACACCGATCGGGTAGCGCGTACCCGTGCGGAACGAGCGCACCCGGGAGTCTGGCCCGGGTGCTTTCCATCGGTGGAAACGACTTCGAACAAGAGGGGCTTTTCGGGGTGGCACTCAGGTCGGGGAGGAGGGCCGGTGGCGGGCATGAGAATGGTGCATGGGAGGAGTTCTGCCAAGGAACGCCTATTTGGGTCCTGGCGGTGGGACCCGGACCGGAGTCGCCACGAGGCCCTCCGCGGCACGAGGGACGCGGGACATGCCCAGGGCGCCGGACGGCGTCGCCCTCGGAGGCCCGGGACGGCCTCCGCGACCGTCCGCACCGACCGGACCCGGGCCGTTTCGTCGGGGAAGAACCGGATCCGCGGGCCAGGGGCGCGGCGATTCAGCCGATCGTAGGAGCGTCCTTTCGTGCCCCGGGCGTGCGGCTATAGTCCTGGCAGATCGGATCTCGAGATCAAAACCATGCGTGCCATCGCCGTCGTCGGATTGGGATATGTGGGCCTGCCCGTGGCGGTCGCCTTCGCCCGTCGTTTTCCAAACACCCTGGGTTTCGATATCGATTCCGGGCGGGTCGCGGAGCTGGCCGCCGGGCGGGACCGGACCGGGACGGTGGCAGCGGCGGACCTCCTGTCCTCGGGCCTGCGGGTGAGCGCCGATCCCCTCGAGCTGGCGGGAGCCGACCTTTATATCGTCGCGGTCCCGACGCCGATCGACGCCTCGAAGCGGCCCGACCTGAGCGCGCTGAAGAGTGCCTCGCGCCTCGTCGGGCGGGCTCTGTCCCCGGGCGACGTCGTCGTCTACGAGTCGACGGTCTATCCGGGCGTGACCGAGGACATCTGCGGCCGGATCCTGGCGGAGGAGTCGGGGCTTCGTTCCGGGGTCGACTTCAAGCTGGGGTATTCGCCGGAGCGCATCAACCCGGGCGATGACGAGCATTCGTTCGTCGCGATTCCGAAGGTCGTAGCGGCTCAGGACCCGGAGACTCTCGAGGTGCTGGTCGAGAGCTACGGCGCGGTCGTGGAGGCCGGCCTGCACCGCGCGCCTTCGATCAAGGTGGCCGAAGCCGCCAAGGTCATCGAGAACACGCAGCGCGACCTGAACATCGCGCTGATGAACGAGCTCGCGATCATCTTCGACCGCATGGGTATCGACACGAAGAGCGTGCTCGACGCCGCGGCGACGAAGTGGAACTTCCACCGCTATCACCCGGGCCTGGTCGGCGGACACTGCATCGGAGTCGATCCATACTACCTCACGGCGAAGGCCGAGGAGCTCGGTCTGCACCCGGAGGTGATCCTGGCGGGCCGACGGATCAACGACGGCATGGCGAGCTTCGTCGCCACGAAGACGATCAAGCTCTTGACCCGGGCCGGACGCGGGATCCGCGACGCGCGGATCGCCGTGCTCGGCCTCTCCTTCAAGGCCAACGTCCCCGACATCCGCAACTCGCAGGTGCCCCTGGTCGTACGCGAGCTGGCGGACTTCGGAGCGCGCGTTCTCGTTCACGATCCGCTGGCCGATCCCGCCCATGCCCGGCAGGAGTACGGCCTCGAGCTGGTCGAACGCAGCGAGCTCGACCTCCTCGACGCCGTCGTTCTGGCGACCCCTCACGTGGGACTGCCCGAGCTCGCGACCGAGCTCTGCGGTTCCGCGTCCGTTCTCGTGGATGTGCTCGGTGTCCTCGATCCCGCGCACCTCCCTTCCACCGTCGACTACTGGCGACTATGACCCAACGTGCCTGGCAGAGAATCGAAGACGAACTGAGCGCGCGACCGCGTACCTGGCTCGTGACCGGAGCGGCCGGCTTCATCGGCTCGCACCTGGTCGAGTCCCTGCTCGCCCTCGAACAGAACGTCGTGGGTCTGGACAACTTCGCGGCCGGACACCGTGCGAACCTGGACGACGTTCGCTCGCGAGCAGGAGCCGCGGCCGAACGCCTGCGCTTCATGGAGGCGGACATCGTGGATCCGGCCTCCTGTCGGTCGGCGATGGAAGGAGTCGACGTCGTGCTTCACCAGGCCGCGCTGGGTTCCGTGCCGCGTTCGATCGAGGAGCCCTTGGCCTTCCATCGCGCCAACGTCGACGGCTTCGTGAACATGCTGGAGGCGGCCCGCACGGGCGGTATCCGTCGCTTCGTGTATGCCTCGTCCTCGAGCGTCTATGGCGATCGACCCGAGCTGCCCAAGCGCGAGGAAGCCATCGGTGAACCGCTCTCGCCCTACGCGGCCACCAAGCGCATCGACGAGATCTACGCGGAGACGTACGGCCGCAACTACGGAATGGACGTCGTCGGATTCCGCTACTTCAACGTCTTCGGTCCGCGCCAGGACCCGGCCGGCGCCTACGCCGCTGTCATCCCGTGTTGGATCGACACCTTGATGCGTGGCGAGGCGCCGCACGTGAATGGTGACGGCGAAACGACGCGCGACTTCTGCCCGGTGCGCAATGTCGTGCAGGCCAACCTGCTGGGTGCCCTGGCCGACGCAGAGGGATGCGGCAGCGCCTACAACGTCGCGATGGGGCAGCGGACGAGCTTGAACGAGCTCTTCCGGATCCTGCGCGACGAGCTGGCGCGCCTCGGGGTCGCCTGTGGCGAGCTCGAGCCGCAGTACGGTCCGGAACGGGCCGGCGACATCCGCCACAGCCTGGCCGACCTCGAACGCGTGCGTGCGGGCCTCGGATTCGACCCGGACGTCAGCGTCGCCGACGGACTGCGGACGACGGTGGAGTGGTTCGCCGGCCGCTCGCCCGCAGGGCTCAGCGCGACGCGAGGCGGGACGAGCTCGCGTTGAACCCCGCGCCGGCGGAGGACGACGCAGCGCAAGCGCCGCCGCCCGGCCGCTTCCGCGGACCCCTGGCCCTCGTCGCGCGCGCAGCGCTCGGCATCGGGTTGGTGACCGGACTCGTCCGGTTGCTGGGTCTGCTGAAGAACCAGGTCATCGCGGCCGAGTTCGGCGTCGGTCGTGAGCTCGAGTGTTTTCTCTTCGCCGAGATCCTCCTGACCTTCTCGGTCGGCGTGTTGTCGAACGCTCTGCCGGCAGCCTTCGTACCGGCCTACCGCAGTGCACTCGAGAGGGAAGGGCGCGAAGCGGCGCGCCGTCTCTTCAGCGCGGTCTCGGGTTGGGCGCTGCTCGTCTTGCTCGCCACGGCCGCCTTGCTGGTGGCAGCCTGGCCCTTCTTCCTGCACGTCGCGGGGGGCAACCTGGAAGCGGACGAGCGTCTGCTCGCGACGCGACTCTTCTGGCTGCTGGTTCCGGGCCTCGTGCTCCACGGCCTGGCGGCCCTGTCAGGCGCCGGGCTCAACGCCGAGAAGCGCTTCCTGGCGCCGGTCGTGGCCCTCGGCCTCATCCCGCTTTCGATCTCGGTGGCGGCCGTCGGTTTCGCAGAGGACGCGGGGGCTCACGCGCTCGCCTCCGGCTACCTGATCGGTGTCCTCCTCGAGCTCCTGTTCGTGGCCTGGTCCGCGCGCCGCGCCGGACTGCCGATCGCGCTGGGGCTACCGCGGCGGGACGCGCGCCTGGGCGCCCTTCTCGGCCAGTACCTTCCGGTCTTCGGCGGCACGCTCTTGATGCGGAGCACGATCGTCGTGGACCAGAGCATGGCTTCGAACCTGCCGGCCGGCAGCTTGGCCGCCCTGAACTACGCCAACGTGATCGTGGCGGCCCTGCTCGGGGTCGGGGCTGCGGCGCTTTCGACGGCGGTGTTGCCGCACCTCTCAGACCTCGCGGCGCAGCGTCACTTCGTCCGGATGCGGGGCGATCTCGTGCACATGTCGAAGCTCGTGTTCGCCGCGACCCTGCCCATGACGGGGCTCGTGATCTTCTTTGCGCGACCGCTCGTGGCCTTGCTCTTCGAGCGTGGTGCCTTCCGTCCCGAGGACACCGATGGCGTGCGCTGGATCTTCGCGTTCTACGCCCTGCAGATTCCCTTCTATACGGTCGGGGTCCTTTGCGCGCAGGTCGTGTCCTCGCTGCGCGCGAACCACGTCCTGTTCTGGATCGCCGGCCTGAACCTCGTCCTGAACGTCGGCCTGAACCTGGCCCTGATTCCCGTCATGGGCGTCGCGGGGATCGCGCTCTCGACGGCGATCGTCTACCTCGTCGGAATGGTCGCCCTATGGCTGGGAGCGCAGCGGCTGCTCGTGCGCGGCGACGGCGCGACCGCCTGAGGGCACCGTACTGGCGCGGATGACGAAGCCCTGGCCGGTGGGCAAGTGCACGACGGACTCCGGCTTGTCCGCCATGAATTCGTCCATGGCGCGCTTTGCTCCCGGGCACGTCGAGAAGCCGTAGTCGTCGCAGAGCAGGATGCCTCCGGAGCTCAGGCGCGGGTAGAAGAACGCGATGGAGTCCAGGGTGGGCTGCTCGAGGTCCACGTCGACGTGCACGAACGAGAAGCGGCGGTCGGCGACGTCCTCGAAGCGCTCGGGAATCCAGCCGCGGTGATAGCGCACGAAGTCGAAGGCCGCGAGGTTCGCTCGCACCGCGGCCTCGTCGACGGCCAAGTCGCCCTTCGTCCAATACGAACCATCGCCGGCGGTCGGCTCCGAGAGGCCCTCGAACGAGTCGAAGACGTGGTGTTCCTTCCCGCTGTTCGCGATGCGCTCGCAGAGAAAGAGCGAAGACGTGCCCCGCAACACCCCGCACTCGGCGGTATCGCCGTCCACGAGGCACGCCAGCTGGACGAGCTGGTCCAGGACGTACTTGCGATCGAGCGAACGGTAGTTGGACGTTCCCTCGAGGCTCTCGTAGCGCGCCTTGAACGACGTGTCCCGCAGGAATTCCCGGCCGTACTCGCTGAAGACGTACGCCGGGTAGATCGCATGCGTGAGCTTTTCGGCCAGGAAGTAGCGGGCGCTGTCGTCGCCGCGGAGCGCGCGCACGACCATCCGGAGTGCGGTGATGGCCCGGGTCATGTCAACGGCCGGCGCTGCGCGCTTCGAAGACGAAGGTCTCGCCGCTGCCATGCACACCGAAGCGGTGGCCGAGCTTCTTGGCGAAGGCCGCGAGCTTGCCGCGCCAGTTGAGGCCGCTCCAGTCCGGGAAGGTGCGCTGGTCGAGCGCGACCCGTTCGAAGCCCGTCAAGACGGTGTCCAGACGCTCGCGCGTGAAGCTCTGCACGTGACCCCAGCGATGGAAGCGGGTCGCGCACGAAGGACAGACTGCGACATTCTGTGCGAGCACCTCGCGGGCGGGCACGGTGCCCAACAGGAGCCCGTTCGGGGCCAGCACGCGCCGGATCTCGTGCAGCGTGTCGTCGAGCGTCTGGGAATCGAGATGCTCGAGCACTTCCGAGACGACCACCGCGTCCAGCGAGCGGTCTTCGAAGGGCAGCTGGTTCGAGCAGCCGACCCTGGCGCGGTCTCCGAGCTCGAGCCGACGCCCGACCTCCGCCACCGCGCGTTCGCTGGGATCGAGGCAGTGGACGCGGAAGCCGGCCTGCGCCGCCAGCTCCTCGAACGTTCCGGCACCGACCCCGATGTTCAGAACCCGGACCTCCCCCGGAGCGCGCGGCGCGGTCGCGCGTCGCAAGTGCTCCACCAGAAAGCGCAAGCGGGGCGTCGAGCCGGAGAAGGCCTCGACGCCCTCGTTCTGGTAGTAGTCCCAGATGGAGTCCTGCTCGGAAGGGAGGGAAGAGCTCTGCATCGCGCTTCGATCTCAGGCAATCACATGCGAGGTCGATTTGCAAGAAGCGCACGTTGGAGCCCGCCGGGTGCTTTGGTAGCTTCCGCCGCCGATGACGGGACGCGTCGACAGGTCGCGGCGGATCGTCCTGGTCCTGGGTTCCCTGCGTTGCGGGGGAGCGGAGCGCGCGGGCTCGCTGCTCGCGACCGGCCTGGCCGAACGCGGTCACCGGGTGGCCGTGGCGACCCTGGCCGGACGTGCGGACGATTTCTACGGCTTGCCGGACGAAGTCGAACGCTTCGCCCTCGACGTGAATCACGCTGCGCCGAATCCGATCCGGGCCCTGGGCGGGCTGCGGACGCGGATCGCGGCGGTGAAGGATGTGCTGGTCTCGACGGGCGCCGAAGCAGCGCTTTCGTTTCTGACCGAGGTCAACGTCGTGGCGACCTTCGCCGCGCGCTCGGCCGGGTGTCCCGTCGCGATCTCCGAGCGCGTCGATCCGCGCCTGCACCGCGAGCGTGTTCCCTGGCGGCTCTTGCGCGCCTGGGCCTATCCGCGCGCCGACGTGCTGGTCGCGAACAGCGCCTCGGTGGCTGCGCACTACGAGCGTCGACGTGGGAGCCAGCGCGTGCGCTGGATCCCGAACTTCGTCAGCCCGCCGCGCCCCGAGGCGATCGGTTCCCCCCCGTTCGAGCTCCCGGACGGACGCTTGATCGTGGCGCTCGGTCGACTCGTGCCGCAGAAGGGTCACGACCTCCTGCTGGAAGCCTGGGCACGCGTTCGTGACCGCACGGGCTGGCACTGCCTGATCGTGGGAGAGGGCGATGCCGAGCCGCTGCGCGCACGTGCCCGGGCGCTCGGCGTGGCGGACAGCGTCCACTTCCCGGGCCGCGCCCCCGAGCCCTGGTCGCTGTTCGCGCGCAGCGACCTGTTCGCGTTCCCTTCCCGCTACGAGGGCTTTCCCAACGCGCTGCTCGAAGCCATGTCCGCCGGTCTGCCGTCGGTCGCCTTCGAAACGCCCGCGCCGGGGGGGCCGTCGAGCGGTGCCAGCGAGCTCGTCCGCGACGGTCACGATGGCTGGTTGGTCCCGCTGGGCGACATCGACGGTTTCGCGGCTGCCCTGGAGCGCGCCATGGCGTCGGAGGTCGAGCGTCGTCGCGTCGGCGCGAATGCGCGTGAAGTGACCGAACGCTTCGGGTCGACGAAGGTGATCGGACTCTGGGAAGAGCTGGTCGAGTCGTTGCTCGCCCGCTGAGTCAGCTCAGACCAGCCGCCGTGCGCAGGATCGTCTCCGTGGCCAGCGTGCAGGCCGCGAGGCTCCAATTCCGGCGGATCCGTTCGGCCGCGTCGAGGCCGCGCCGGCGGCGCTCCCCGGGCTCGAGCTCGATCCATGGCAGGAGCGCTTCGGCCAGGGCCTCGGGTGCCCCGGCCGGAACCACGCAAGCCGGATCGCCGACGATCCGGGCAGAGTCTCCCACGTCGGTCGCGACCGTCGGTGTACCGGAGGCGAGCGCCTCGGAGACGACGTTGGAAAAGCCCTCGCCAAAGGAGCTGGAGACGAAGACGTCGAGGCCGTTGAAGACGGCTTCGACGTCGCGGCGCAGGCCCGTGAAGGTCATGCGCTCAGCGAGACCCAGCGCGCGGGCGCGCTCTTGCAAGCGTCGTTCATAGTCCGGGTCCCCGCTGCCGACGACGAGAAAGCGCGTCTGAGGCGCACGCGGTGCGAGGCGCGCGGCGGCGACGAGAAACGCGTCGTGTCCCTTCAGCGGATGCAGGCGCCCGACGTGCCCGACGACGACGTCCTCGGACGCGAAGCCGAGCTCCGAGCGCAGGGCGGCGCGCCGCGCATCGTCCGGGTGGAAGCGGTCGACGTCGATGCCGTTGACGACGACGTGGTTCGCGCCACAGCGCAAGCCCGCGTCGAGGTGAAAGCGCTCGCCGGCGTGCGAATTGAAGACGGCGTGGGGGACGTCGGCGGAGTGGCGCCGGTTGTAGCGGAAGGCCAGGGCGCGAATCGCGTTCAGGTCTTGATGGGCCGAGCGGAAGCCCCAGACGAGGGGCACCTCGCGCCCGAGGCCGCGATGCGCGTGCATGTTGGCATGGTAGAGCGCGCTGTAGACGACGTCAGGTCGACGCGCGGCGACCAGGCGCGCGAGCCGTCGGGGTGCCGAGACGAGCTGGTGCGCGGCTGCCAGGCGCCCGCGCGAGGGCTCGAAGAGGGACAGGTGCGCAACGGTCCCCGGGAGCTCGTCCGCGAGCTCGCCGTCGGGGCGCACGGTGACGAAGAGGACCTCGTGGTCGCGCTGCGCGAGACCGTCGGCGATCTGCAGGAACTGGCGCTCGGCTCCGCCGCAGGCCAACTGGGGCAGGAAAATCAGGATGCGCATGGAGGGAGGCGAAGCCTGGTCGCGCGAGCGGCGAACCCGAGGTCGTGGCGCAACGCGTTCATGCGTCCTCGCCGTCGAGGTATCCGAAGGCCCGCATCGTGCTCCCGGCCAAGCGTTGGAAGCGCGCTCGATCCCGGGGCGACAGACCGCTGCGCCAGGCGACGTCGGGGGTCAGGCGGACGCTCTGCTGCAAGCGCAGCCGGTTGCCCGCGACGGCGTGTCCGGGTCGAAAGCCGCCCTCGTCCACGAGGCGCGCACCGAGCTCCGCGGGCGTGAGCCCGAGGAATTCGCCGAGCGGTGCGAGCGCCACGGGGAGCGCCCGAACGTAGTCCTCGTAGCGCACCAGCAGCCGACGGTCGGCAGGGCGCGCGGCGAAGAGGCGTCGCGCCGCCTCGTTCGTGAAGCGCCAGGACAGGGCGGTTCGCACGACCGAGCGCGGCCGCAGGGCGGTCGCGACGCCGCCGGCCGCATCGCGAGCCAGCGCTTTGGCGAGCGACCAGGCGACTCCGCGCCCGTCGCGGACGAGATGCAGCACGAAGAGATCGAGCCCGGCCACGCGCGCGAGCGCCTCCGCCCGGGCGGGGGTCTTGCTGGAATCGACGATGACGTTGCGCCCGCTCTCGGCCAGGATCGCCGCGAACAGGGCGCGCGTGCCCGCAGCGTAGCGGTCGGCCCGTGCGCTCCGGCGGGCGAGCAGGCGCAGCGCGCCGAGGCGGTGTTCGAGGTGCCTGCGATCCTGCTCGAAGCTCGCCAGGTCGAAGCCGGCGCTCGCGAGGCGAGCGGTCACGGCCTGCCAGAAGGCACAGCCCGTGACCGGGGCGCCGCAGGCGCAGGGCTCGTCGTCGGCTCGGGCGGCGGCGAGCTTCTCGAGCTCCCCGGTGCTGACCACGCCCGGCAGCGTGCCGAGGACGGTATCCAGCACGGTCGACCCGGAACGGCCGTAGCCGGCGATGTAGAGGACGCGGACGGCGGACATGGCGAGAGGGTAGCGGCCCGCTCGCACGCACTCCACGGCCGGCGGCGGAGGGCGGGCGAAGGCGTATCAAGGAAATCGCGGTGTTTGCCGAAGCGAGGTGGGCCGCACTACCCTCTATCCGCCATGCACGTTCTCCAGGAAGCCCGGCACACCCCCCGGGCGGGGGGAGGCCCCGGCCGATGACCGAGGGTCTGTCGCCCGACCTCGTCCTCGCCGGAGCGGTCGTCTTCTTGGGAATCCTCCTCGTCCTCGTGCGGCGGATCGGGATCGGTTGGACGTTGGCCGTGGCGGGGGTGAAGGCGCTCTTTTTCCTCGTCCACTTCGGCTACCTGGACGACGGCAGCTGGCGCGTGATGGACGACGTGACCTATCACGCCGAGGCGGCCCGCATGCTGGCCCAGGGAATCGGGCCCTGGTCGGCACTCACGACGGCGCACGGGCTGGTCGAACTGGTCTACGTCTCGGGCGGACAGCACGTCGCCTACTTCTGGTGGAATCTCCTCGCGCAGTCGTTGCTCGGCGACCATTACTTCGCACCGGTCGCGTTCAACATCGTCTTGATGGCGCTGGCTGCGGCGGGACTGCACCGGATCCTGGACCTAGTCGGTGCCGGTCGCCGCTTTGCCACGGGTGCGGTCGTCTTCTATTCGTTGCACTGGGATGTCCTGGTCTGGTCGAATTGCTTCAACCTGAAGGACAGCATGGTGGCGGCGCTGACGCTCTGGATGCTCGTGTCCTGGATTCGCTTCCAGCGCAAGCCCGGGCTGCGGCCGGCCCTCGCGCTCGCTGCCATCGCCGTATGCCTGACGTACGTTCGCTTCTACGTGCCGTTGCTGCTCGTCGTGGCGGCTGGTCTTCATGCCGCCCTGGCCCTGCGTGGCTGGCGACGGCAGGCCGTGCTCGGCGTCGCCTGCGTCGGCTTTCTCCTGGGGCCGGCAGTCGCGGTATACGCGGGATCGATTCACCCTGGGCTCGCGCTGACCGGGACGGTGCGCTTCCTGTTCACGCCGCGACCGTGGGGCATCACGTCCAACTACGCCTTCCTGCTCCTGCCCTCGGTTCTGCACTGGTTGATGGCGCCCTTGCTCGCCTACGGGCTCTGGCTGCTCTGGAAGCGCCTGCCCGATCTGCGCTGTGTCCTGATCTACGGCGCCGTGGTCGTCGCGTTCTACGCCTGCGTACCGGAGCTGCAGGGGCCGCGACACCGCTTCCAGATCGTCTTCCTGCTCGCGCTGGCGCAGTACGGCGCGGTCGTGGACCTCGCCCGGCGCTTCACGGCGTCCGCTCCCTTTTCACGCGGCCTCGGTCTCGAGGTCTCGGGGAGCGAGGGATGATCCGGATCGCCCACGTCATCACCTCGCTCGAGGTCGGCGGTGCCCAACGCATGCTCGAGAAGCTCGTCTCGCGGGCCGATCCGGCGCGCTTGCGGCCGCGCGTCTTCACGCTGATCGAAGGCGGGCGTCTGCGGCGTCGACTCGAGGCGGCCGGCGTCGAGGTCGAGGCGCTCGGGATGCGTCCGGGCGTGCCGGATCCGCGTGCGGTCGTCCGGCTGCGGCGACGGCTGCGCGAGTTTCGCCCGGACGTCGTTCAAACCTGGCTCTACCATGCCGATCTCGTCGGCACCCTCGCCGCGCGCTGGGCCGGGGTCCCGAAGGTGGCCTGGAACGTGCGCTGCACCTACCAACCGGTCGACGCGAGCTCCTGGTCCGCCCGAACGGCTCCGAAGCTCTGTGCGCGCCTGTCTCCGCGTGCGGACCTGGTCCTGCACAACTCCACGCTCGGGCGCACGTCCCACGCGGCGATCGGGTACAGCCCCCCGCGCTGGCTGTACCTGCCCAACGGCTTCGATCTCGAGCGCTTCCGGCCCGTACCCGGTGCGCGTGAAGCGCTGCGACGCCAGCTCGAGTTGCCGCCGACGGCCCGGATCGTGGGCATGGTCGCGCGCTTCGATCCGCTCAAGGATCACGGGCTCGCGCTGGCGGCGGCTCGGCGGCTCGAGTCGAGCGGTATCGAGGTCGTTCTGGTCGGCGTGGACGCCGAACAACTCGCGGGCCTCGGCGACGGCCTGCCCGGCAACGTCCATGCGCTCGGCGAACGCGACGACGTCCGAGCACTGGTACCGGGCTTCGACGTGCTGCTCTCGACGAGCCGCGCGGAGGGCTTTCCGAACGTGATCGGCGAAGCGATGGCGTGCGGCGTTCCGTGCGTCGCGACCGACGTCGGCGATTGCGCGTTGGTGATCGGCGACACCGGGCGCGTCGTCGCCACGGCGACCCCGGAGGCTGTCGCGGCTGCGCTCGCGGCGCTCGCGCTCGAAGCGACCGCGCCCGAGCGCGAGGAGCGCGCGCGCGCTGCGCGTGCACGCGTGGCCGAGCACTTCGAGCTGGGAGAGGTCGCCGAGCGCTACGCCACGACTTGGGAAGAACTCGTGGAGGCCCGACCATGTGCGGTCTGACGGGCACCTGGAGCTTCCGGGAGGGCGAGCCGGAGTCGCTCGCTCGCGACGTCGCGGCGATGACCGAGGCCTTGGTCCACCGGGGCCCGGACGACCGCGGGACCTTCGTGGATTCGCGCGCGGGGCTGGCGCTCGGGCACCGGCGACTTTCGATCCTCGACCTCTCGGAAGAAGGGCATCAGCCCATGCGTTCGGCGGACGGCCGCTACGTCCTCGTGTACAACGGCGAGGTCTACAACTTCCGCGAGCTGGCGGCTCGGTTGGAGGGGCGCGGCGTCCGTTTGCGCGGCCAATCCGATACCGAGGCGGTCCTGGAGTCGATCGTCGTCTTCGGACTCGAGGACACGCTCCGGGCGATGGCCGGCATGTTCGCCTTCGCGCTGTGGGACGCGCAGGAGCGTCGGCTGGTCCTGGGCCGGGACCGGCTGGGCATCAAACCCTTGTACTGGGGCATCCAGGACGGGCGGCTGTTGTTCGCCTCCGAGCTCAAGGCTCTGCGCGCGAATCCGAGCTTTCGGGTCGAGCTGGATCGCGATGCGCTCGCGCTGTACATGCGCCACAACTACATCCCCGCTCCGCACGCCATCTACCGCGACGTGAGGAAGCTCCAGCCGGGTCGAATCGTCACGGTCCGCGCGGCGGACGACGTCACCGAGAGCGTGTACTGGGACGCGCGCGAGGTGGCGCGCGCGGGGACGGAGAAGCCCCTGGCGATCGGGGCCGACGAGGCGCGCGAGCGACTCGACGCGACGCTGCGCACCGCCGTCGAACGTCGCATGATCGCCGACGTGCCGCTCGGTGCCTTCCTGTCCGGTGGCATCGATTCCTCGCTGGTCGTGGCCCTGATGCAGCGCGCGAGCACGCGCCCGGTGCGCACGTTCACGATCGGCTTCGACGAAGAGGGCTACGACGAGGCTGGTCACGCCCGCGCGATCGCGACGCACCTCGGGACGGACCACACCGAGCTCTACGTTCGCCCGGAAGAGGCGCGCGAGGTCATTCCGAAGCTGCCCGACTTCTGGGACGAGCCCTTTTCGGACTCCTCGCAAATCCCGACCTACCTCGTGTCCAAGCTGGCGCGCGAGCACGTGACGGTGGCGCTCTCGGGCGACGGTGGGGACGAGCTCTTCGGCGGCTATCCGCGCTATGCTCTCGCGCGCAAGCTCGAGCGCTACCTGCGCTTCGTACCCGGCGCGTCGAAAAGGGCCCTCGCGAGTGCACTGCAGGCGGTGTCCCCGCGGGCCTGGGAAGGTCTGTCGCGCACGGCGCGCGCCGCGCGCGTTCCGATCCAGCCGGGCTGGATGGGCAACCGCGCGAGCCGCATGGCCGAGCTCTTGACCCATTCGCACGGCGGCACGCTCTATCGCACGTTGATCTCGCACTGGAAGGAGCCCGCGGCGCTCGTGATCGGAGCCGAGGAGCCGGAGACCGTGCTGTGCGACCGGAGCTTCGAGACCAGCTTCCCCGACGGGACCGAGCGCATGATGCTGCTCGACTCGCTGTCGTATCTGCCCGACGACATCCTCTGCAAGGTCGACCGCGCCAGCATGGCGACCAGCCTCGAGGCGCGCGTGCCGTTGCTCGATCACGAAGTCTTCGAGCTGGCCTGGCGCATGCCGCGCGAGCTGCGCATCGGTCCGGCACCCGGCAAGCGCTTGCTGCGCGAGGTGCTGGCGACCTACGTGCCGCGCGAACTGTTCGAGCGACCCAAGATGGGCTTCGGCATCCCGATCGGGGCCTGGATGCGGGGTCCGCTGCGACCATGGTGCGAAGAGCTCCTGTCGGAGGCGCGTCTGCGGCGGGAGGAATTCTTCGTCCCCGGCCCGATTCGCCAGCGTTGGCAGGAGCACGTCGACAACAAGCGCGACTGGGCCTACTACCTCTGGGACGTCCTGGTCTTCCAGGCCTGGGCCGAGCGTTGGCTGGGGAGCGCACGATGAAGCCGCGCGTGCTCTTCGTCGTCACCGACGACTGGTTCTTCTGGTCGCACCGCTTGCATCTCGCGCGCGACGTGCGCGACGCGGGCTTCGAGGTGCATCTGGTCACGCGTCTCTCGCCGGGTGAAGCGAGCCATGCGGCCCGCATCGCGGCCGAGGGGATCCGCATTCATCCGGTCTCGTTCGGACGCACGGTGCCGGGTCAGCTGAAGAACGCCCTCCTGGTGATGCGCCTCACGCGCATCTTCCGGAGCGTGCGGCCGGAGCTCGTCCACTGCATCTCCTTCCTCCCGATCTTGTACGGAGCCCTGGCCGCGCGCCGGGCCGGCGTGGAGCGTTCCGTCCACACCGTCACGGGTCTGGGCCACCTCTTCATGCGCGAAGGGGGCATGGTCCGGCGCGTCGTCGAGCGCGGGTATCGTCTGGCGCTGAAGGCGCCCGGGGCGCAGGCCTTGTTCCAGAACGAGGACGACCTCGAGCTCTTCCGTTCGCGCGACCTCGTCGCCCCGGAGCGCACGCGCATCGTGCGTGGCTCGGGGGTCGACATCGAGCGCTTTCGGCCGAGCAAGGAGCCGACCGACACACCCGTCATCCTGTGCTGCGCCCGCATGCTGTGGAGCAAGGGGATCGGCGACCTCGTCGCGGCCGGGCGGCTGCTGCGCGCGCGCGGCGTCGAACACCGGCTGCTGCTCGCGGGCGCTCCGCACCCTTCGAATCCGGACTCGATCCCGGAGGAGGTCCTGCGCGGTTGGGACGCGGAGGGCGTGGCGATCTGGCTGGGCCGCCGCGACGACGTGCCCGAGCTCTTGGCCGCGGCCAGTGTCGTCTGCCTGCCCAGCGCCTATCGGGAAGGCGTGCCCCTGGCGCTGATCGAGGGCGCGGCCGCGGGTCGAGCGCTCGTCAGCACCGACATGCCGGGTTGTCGGGACATCGTGCGCGAGGGCCTGAACGGTCGCGTCGTGGCGAGCGGCGCCCCCGAGGCCCTGGCGTCGGCCCTGGCCGAGCTCCTGCTCGATCGGGACCTGCGGGCGCGCTTCGGACGTGCCGGTCGCGCCTTGGTCGAGCGAGAGTTCTCGAAAGAGGTCGTGAACGCGGCCGTGCTCGATCTGTACTGCGAGCTGTTCGGGGACCGCTTTCCGCGGTCGGAAGCCGAGCGCAGCCTGGGGGCGGCGCGCTGAGCGTGTTGACACGGGGAATCCGGGTTCCTGGAGTATGGCCATGGCGCAGAAGCTCCACCTCGTGACCGCCCTCGCGCTGCTCGCCGCCTGCGCCGCGGGACCGCCCGAGATCGTCGGCGATCCACCTGCCGCACGGGCCCAGGACGACATTCCACTCTTCTCGTACACGATCGGAGTCGGCGACGTCCTGCGGGTCAACGTCTTCGGGCAACCCGAGCTCTCGTCAAGTCTCCTGGAAGGCGGTCAGCCGGGGTCCCCGGTCGGCTCGGGAGGAACCGTGGCCCTGCCCTTGATCGGCGAGATCGCGGTGGCCGGCAAGACCGTGGACGAGGCGACCGCGGCGATCGAGGCGGCCCTCTCCACCTACTTGAAGGAGCCCCATGCCGACGTCGCGATCGTGCGCTTCGGGGCCCATCGGGTGCTGGTGCTCGGCGAGGTCACCAATCCCGGAGCGTACGTGCTGGAGCGACCGCTGCGCGCGATGGAAGCGCTGTCGCTCTCCGGTGGCTTCGGCCCCTTCGCCAACCGTCGCCAGGTGGCCTGGGTGGACGGCGACCTCGACCCGGACTCCATGCGGCTCTTCGACGCGACCGAGCTCGACGTGGCCGCGGCGGGCTGGGTCCGTTCGGGCGACGTGATCTTCGTCGGGCGCAAGTCCTGGGCCGACGTCGCCACGGCTGCCCGCGATCTCCTGCCGATCCTGACGCTCGTCACCACGCCGGTGTCGATCGGGCTGCAAGCGGCGACGTTGTCGAAGATCGACCGATGACCGGTCCCGAGCGTACCGAGCTCTCGTTCGGGGAGTTTGTCGGCGTCCTGTTGCGGCGCTGGCGCGTGCTCGCGCTCGGAGGTCTCCTGGGCGGCCTCGGCGCAACCGGAGTCGTGGGCTTCTCGACCCCCGTCTATGTGGCCGAAGCGCGCGTTCTGATCGGCGACACGGATGCAGGCGGTGGCCTCCTGGCGGGGCTCGCGAACATGCCGGGCGGACTGGGGCGGCTCGTGTCCGGGTCCGTTCCGACCGCGGCCGAGATGGAGGTCATGCGTTCCTTGCCCGTCGTCGAGGCGGTCGTGCTTCCGCCCGGGCTCGACCCGACCGCTCCCGAGGTGGGACAGAACCTCCTCGTGCGCGTCGAGGATCTCGATCGCCTGCCGCTCTGGCGCGAGCTGGTCCGCAAGGTCCGTCGACAAGAGGCCCCGCGCGGCGCGCTCGACGTGGAGATCGAGCTCTCGACCGAGACCGCCTCCGATCGCGAACCGATCATGCTCGAGTTCCTCGGAGCGGATGAGGTACGGCTGTCGAAGGGGGGCTGGTTCGGGCGCGAGGAGCGAACGGTGCACTTCAGTCCAGGCGTCCCGTTCGAATTCGCCGGCGCGGAGATCGTTCTGCATCCGAGCGAGAACCTCGGCGGCCGGCGCTTTCACGTCGCGCGTACGACCCTCCCGCGCGCGCTGAAGGAGTTTCGCAGGAACCTGGCGTTGGACGAACCGCTGCGGGGGTCGAACGTCGTGAGGATCTCCTACCCCGACACCGATCCGGTGCGGGCCGCGCGAATCGCCAACGCACTCGTCGACGCCTATGTCGCGCGCAACAAGGCGCGACTGCGCGAGGAGGCGGGCGCGGCGATCGAGTCCGTCGAGGCTGAAATCGAGCGTGTTCGCGGCGAGCTGGAAGCGGCCGAGCAGGATCTCGTCGCGTTCGGTCAGCGCAGCGGCCCGATCGCGTTGCCCGAGACGGCGACCGCCCTGATCGATCGCATGGCCGAGGCCGCGGCCGAACGCCGCAAGACCGAATTCCGGGCCGGCTCGATCCGGGACTTGCTCGGCAGCATTCGGGAGGGAGCGCTGACCGCCGGCGACCTGGCCGGGCTCGAGGCGACCGGCGAAGAGTCGAGCGCGTTGGTGGAGCCGCTCGCCTCACTCCTGGAACGGGCACGGTCCTTGGAGGCGACCTATACCGACGAGTGGCCCGAGCTGAAGGAGCTGCGGGTCCGGATCGACGAGCGCGCGAACGGCTTGCAGGAGGCGCTCGAAGCCGAGCTTTGGCGTGAGGAGGAGGCGCTGCGGGGCCTCGAAGAGCTCGCCGCGAGTTTCCAGGACGAGCTCGACCGCATGCCGGAGGCGCAGGTCGAGCTGATCCGCTTTCGCCGGCGCGTCGAGACCTTCACCGAGGTCTACACCTTCCTCATCGGCAGGCGCGAGGACGCGTTGATTCGCAAGGGCTCGGCCATTCCGGCCGTGGAGATCATCGAGCGCGCCGTACCGCCCCTGATCCGCCGCAAGCCCAAGATCCGCTCGGTCCTGGGGGTGGGCGGGGTTGCGGGTCTCTTGCTCGGTGTGCTGGCGGCCTTCACGCTCGAGCGGCGGCGACCGCGCTTGCGCCTCGAGGACCTGGAGGCGCTGGCCCGGGCGCCCGGACTGGGCGAGCTGCCGCGGCCGCGGCGCGGCGACGGGGCCCTGCCCGCGGCGGGCAGCGGGTCCTCCGCGACCTCCTACGCCGTTTTGGCCGCGTCGGTCACGCACGCTCTCTTCGACACGGGTGCGCGCGTGCTGGCCGTCGTCTCGCCCGTGCGTCCCGGCCTGTCCGCCGAGGTGGCCGCGAACCTGGCCGTGGCCCTGGCCCAGGCCGGCCGGCGCGTGGCGCTGGTGGATGCGACCTCCGCCCGGCCCGACACCGCGCGCGCCTTCGGACTGGATCCCGCGGAGAACACGGCACAGGGCTTCGTCGCGACAGCGAGCGGGGTCGTGCTCGGAACGCTCGAGAGCCTCGCTGCGGCCGAAGGCGAGCACGAGACGCTGATCCTCGCACTCGGCGATCCGGAGACGGCCGTGGCCATGGGGCAGGCCAAGCGAGCGGACGCGCTCGTGTTCGTGGCCGAAGCGACACCGCTCTCGACCGAAGAACTGACCGGCGCGCTCGGACGGCTGCGCCGCATCGGAGCACGTCTGGGCGGCGTCGTGTTGCGCGGGAGTTGAGGACGTCGTGACCACCTGGGTGATCGGAGACGTGCACGGCTGTGCCCGCGAACTCGAGGCGTTGCTCGCCGTGCTCGCGGCAGGGCCCGACGATCGGCTGCTGTCGGTGGGGGACCTCTTCCACCGCGGGCCCGACCCCGGCGGCGTGATGGATCTGTGCCGGGACCATGGGATCGACTTCGTCCTCGGCAATCACGAGGCGGCGGTCTTGCGGCGCACTCGGCTCGCCCCCGAGCGCGCGGACGCCTCCGACCGGCTCCCGTTGCGGACGAGCTTTCCCCCGCTCGCCGTGGACGACCTCAAGGGCGACGGCGGTCGACCGTTGCTGCTCGCGCGGGAGCGCTTGGAAGACTTCCTGGTCTTCCTTCAGAGCCATGCGGGCTTCTTCGCCACGGGTGCGCGCTCGGACGGACGCGCCGACTTCTGGGTCGTGCACGGCGGGATCCGACCGGGGACCGCGCCGGATGTGTCGCAGCCCGACGAGCTTCTGTATCCGCTGCGGACCAAGTCGACGCTCTGGTACGACGTACACGCGGGACCGGAGCTGGTCGTCTTCGGGCACCTGCGCTTCTCCGAGGCGCACCGGGTCGAACGGGACGGCACGCTCGTCGCGATCGGTTTGGACACGGGCTGCGTCTACGGCGGCAGCCTGACGGCGTTCTCGCCGGACGAAGAGCGGGTGGTCTCCGTTCCGGCCTTCTCGTCCTACGCGAAGTCTTGAAGGTGCGGGGGCCGCATCAGCGCACGGAGTCGAACAGCTTGCCGTAGCGGCTGTTGTCGATCAGCTCGCGGAAGGCTTGGTCCTCGTAGACCTGGCGCAGCCAGTTCTTCGTGAGGCGCGCGCTCTCGAGCGCGTCGGCGGCTTGTCGCAGCTTGCCGTCGAGGCAGTAGGCCCGTGCGAGGTTGATGTGCAGCTCCTGGCTCACGAAGCGACCGGCCTTCGTCAGGATCTCGATCGAGCTCTTGAAGTCCTTGGAGGCGTCGCCGTACTCGCCGAGGCGCATGAGCACCGTACCGCGCTGTTCCCAGGCCGGCGCGAAGCGCTCGTTCTCCGACACGAGCTTGTCGTAGACCTTGAGGACCGTGCGCTTCGCACCGCGATCGCCCATACGCGCCAGCGCGACCAGCGCCGCTTCGCGCAGGGCTTGATCGCTGGCTTCCTCGAGCTGCTCGAGCACTTTCTTCTGCTTGGAGTCGAGGTCCGGGTCGAAGTCGGGCAAGGCGTTCAAGAGCAGAATGCGATCCGCCACCTTGGTCTCGCCGCTGCCGACGAGCTGGATCCAGGCCGCGGCGACCGCGGCGTCGAACGACGCAGGACAGGCCTGGTAGTACGCGAGCAGGGGCTCGACGACCTGGGCCGCCTCGGGGACCCGGCCCGCGAGCGTCAGGACCGCCGGTGCCGCGTCCTGGCTGCGCGCGCTCGCGAGCGCACGCAGCACCTCCCCGACGACCGCGGCGTCGGGATCCGTGAGCGCGCTCTCCAGCACGTTCGTGTTGCCCGGACCACCGATGCGGGCCAGGGCCTGGACCGCCGCGAGGCGCAGGCTGCCCTTGGCCTCCTGGAAGATCGCGGTCAGGTGCGCGCTGGCGGAGTCGCGCTGGGGCGCGTGGCCGAGCAGGCGTACGGCGTTCTCGCGTCCGCGCGGCGTCGCGCTGGACGAGAGCTCGAAGAGGCGTGGTGTGATGGCGCCGCTCTCCATGCGCGCCAGGGCGCTGGTGATCTCGTCGGCTCGGAAGATCTGCGCCTTCCTCGGCTCGGCGCCGGGGTCGATGAAGGGCAGGAGCAGGAGCGCCGCGTCGGGCCCGAGCCCGTCCAGCTCCGCCCGCAGCCGCTCGGTCTCGTTGGCGGGACTCGGTCGGCCGTGCGCCTCGAGCTTTTCGACGAGGAGGGCGACGGGACCGCTCAGGCGCTCCAGGGCCTTGGCGCGTTCCTTGCGCAGGCGCGCGAGGTAGGCCTCGAGCGAGGCGTCGTCGGCGGTGCGGGCAGGAGGCTCGGCGACGGATCCGCGCGGCCCGGCTCCCGGGCCCAAGTGAAGCAAGAGGCAAAGGACCAGCATGCCCGCATCCTAGTCCCCGGGGCCGGGCTCGCTACGCCGCTCTTCGGAAGAGGGTCGAGGAACCAGGGACGCGCGACGACCGCGGCGCGTGCCGTCGTGGACTTCCGTGGGCCCTGGAGGCGGTCAGGCGCTGCGCGGCAGCCGCGGGTCGACGGCGCGGCGGCGGGGCAGCGGGGGTCTGAGCTCGAAGAGCACCAGGCGCCGGCTCGGATCGCGGGGATCCGGCATCGTGACGGGGCTACGGGGGCGACGGGCCGCTCCGTAGATCGCCTCGAGGTGCAAGCGGTGGCGGAAGATCCAAGCGCGCATGGGACCCCCTTCGGCCGTCCGTGGGGCCGAAATTGACCGCAATGGCGCAGAGCGCGCCGGGAGAAGAGGGGCCGGAGCTTGCCGTGCCCCGGCGGGCGGGCTGCAATGCGGGCTTCCTCGCTCCCATGGAACCCTTCGCGCAACCCGCAGCCTGTCATCCGCACCCGCGGCCGTCCGTCGAGCGGCGCGCGGCGGCGGCCTACGACCTCGTCGTGGTCGGGGCCGGTCATGCCGGAGTCGAGGCCGCGGCCGCCGCCGCGCGCCTGGGCGCGCGCGTGGCGCTCGTGAGCTTCCGGCTCGACCGCGTCGGCGAGATGAGCTGCAACCCCGCCATCGGGGGCCTGGGCAAGGGGCAGCTCGCGCGTGAAGTGGACGCGCTCGGCGGGCTCATGGGGCGCGCGATCGACGCCACCGGGATCCAGTTTCGGCTGTTGAACACCGGCAAGGGCTACGCGGTGCGCGCGCCGCGTGCCCAGGCCGATCGCCACCGTTACCGCGAAGAGGTGACGCGCACCGTTCGTGCGACGGCGGGGATCGAACTGGTCGAGGGCGGGGCCGAAGCGCTCCTGGTGGAAGAGGACGGACGCACGGGGCGAGCGGTCGTCGGGGTTCGGCTCTCCGGTGCGCGCGAGGTCCGGGCCGGCGCGGTCGTGCTGACGACCGGAACCTTCCTCCAAGCGATCATGCACACCGGTGAGTCGACCCACGCCGGCGGACGCGTCGGAGAGGCTTCGAGCGGACTCTCGTCGGAGCTCGCCGCGCTCGGCCTCCCGCTCGGCCGGTTGAAGACGGGCACTCCTCCGCGGCTCGCGCGCGACTCGATCGCCTGGGAGGCGTTGTCCGAGCAACGTGGCGACGACGAGCCCTGGCCGTTCTCCTTCGCGACGGAGCGCGAACACTTTCCCGTGCTCCCGCAGGTCGGTTGCCACGTCACCGCGACCTCGAAGGAAGCGCACGAGATCATCCGCGCCAACATCGATCGCGCGCCGATGTTCACGGGCCGCATCCAGGGGGTCGGACCGCGCTACTGCCCGTCGATCGAGGACAAGGTGATGCGCTTCGCCGATCGCGAACAGCACCAGATCCACCTCGAGCCGGAAAGCCTCGAGACCGACGTGATCTACGTGAACGGGATCTCGACTTCGCTTCCCGCCGACGTCCAGGAGAGCTTCGTCGCGGCCTGCCCCGGGCTCGAGCACGCGCGCTTCCTGCGGCACGGCTACGCGGTCGAGTACGACTTCGTGCAGCCCTCGGCGTTGGACCGCACACTCGCGGTGCGGTCCGTCCCCGGGCTCTACCTGGCCGGCCAGATCAACGGGACGTCCGGCTACGAAGAGGCGGCGGCGCAAGGGCTGATCGCGGGTGCGAACGCAGCCCTCTGGCTGGCCGATCGCGAGCCCTTCGTCCTGGAACGCCACGAGAGCTACGTCGGCGTCCTTGTCGATGACCTGGTCGTGAGCCAGCCGGTCGAGCCCTATCGGATGTTCTCGTCGCGGGCCGAGTACCGCTTGCTCTTGCGCCAGGACGACGCCGATCGAAGGTTGGTGGCGCGGGCGCACGCGATCGGACTGGCGGATGGGGCGGCCCTGGCGCGGATGCAGGCGCGCGTGGCCGTCGTCGTGCGGACGCGGGCGCTCCTGGACGGGCTACGGGACGCGAGCGGCAAGACTGCGGCGGCCCGGCTCCTGCGACCGGACGTCTCCATGTTGGACCTCGAGGCCGAGCTCCCGGCCCTGCGCGCGTTGGAGCTGGACCCCGCCACGCGTACGACGGTCGAAGCGGACGTGAAGTACGCGGGCTACGTCGAACGCCAGCTCCGCGATGTCGAGCGCATGAGGCGCGACGAGCGCACCCCGATCCCCGCGGAGCTCGACGTCAGCGCGATCCGAGGCCTCGGGACCGAAGCACGCGAGAAGCTCGTGACGCTGCGACCCGCGACCCTCGGCGCGGCGGGACGCATCGCCGGCGTCAATCCGCCAGACGTGGCGCTGCTCGCGGTGCACGTCGAGAAGTGGCGGCGCGAGCGGACCCAGCCCGTGTAGGAGTCCGTCGAGAGGGTCGCTCAGGTGCCCTTGCGCAGGAGCACGGTCTTGACCGTGTTGAACAGGATCGAGAGGTCGAACAGGAACGACTGGTACTTGATGTAGAACAGGTCGTACTGGAGCTTTTGGAGCGAGTCCTCGATCGTGTTCCCGTACGGATAGTTGATCTGGGCCCAGCCCGTGATCCCGGGCTTCACGATGTGGCGCTGGTGGTAGTAGGGGATCTTGCCCGCGAGGTCCTCGACGAAGGGCGGCCGCTCGGGCCGCGGCCCGACGAGCGACATCGAGCCGGCCAGCACGTTGAAGAGCTGGGGAAGCTCGTCGATGCGACTCTTGCGCAGGAAGCGACCGATGCGGGTCACGCGCGGGTCGCCTTCGCTGGCCCAGACGGGGCCGGTGTGCTTCTCCGCGTCCTCCCGCATCGAGCGGAACTTCATCAGCGTGAACGGGCGACCGAGATAGCCCGTGCGCTCCTGGCGAAAGAGGATCGGACCGGGCGAATCGAAGCGGATCACGATCGCCGTCACGGCCATGACGGGGAGCGAGAGCAGCAGGCCGAAGAGCGCCA
Organism: Planctomycetota bacterium; assembly: GCA_029259595.1. Taxonomy (GTDB): domain Bacteria; phylum Planctomycetota; class UBA1135; order UBA1135; genus OFTM43. Next base: position 203,751 of record JAJDEW010000115.1, read on the forward strand.
GCGCGAAGTCGACGCAGCGCTTCAAGGCTTGCGCGAAGGGATGCTGGATGAAGCCCTGGTTGAAAATCAGGTACGAGGGCCGCATCGCCTCGGCCGGAATCTTGCCGGTGAAGTGTTCGTAGAAGGACTCGATCTCGGTGACGACGAGACCCTCGAGCCGACATCGCAGGAGCTCGTCGGTGGGCAGGCTTCCGCGTCGTTCCTCGAAGGCCACGATGATCTGGTCGACGTGCAGGCGGCGACACAGGTCCTTCAAGGACTCGTCGGCGCAACGGGGAGTGAGCAGCGGATCGGGCTCGGCCTGCTCGTCTTCGGGTGCAGGTGAGAGCTCGAACTTGTGGACGAGGTTGCCCGACGTCGAGACGGGATCGACCGCAGCCACCTGGGTCGCTGCCTCGAACCACGGGTTGCCCGTCGAGCTCTCCGGGCCACGCGGTTCGCCCCGACCGCGTCGGTCGCTGGCACGGCGGTCACGCCGCTCGCCGCTGGCACGCCGCTCCTCCTCGTTCCCGAGGCCCGCGAGCACGCCGACGATCGCATAGCCCGAATGGGGCCGCTGGGCGAGGTCCTCGATCAGGCGCTTGCCGAGCTTGCCCGAGCCGAGGACGAGCAAGCGCTCCGTGAAGCTCGAGCGGCGGATGAAGAGGTGGAAGAGGTTGCGCCAGAACCACAGGAGCGCGAAGCCGATGGACAGGGTCGTGGCGAGGATGACGATCGTCTGCGCCAGCGGGAGTCCGGGGAAGTCGAGGACGCGGTCGATACCCCAGACGCGCATCAGGGCGACGGAGATCACGACGAGCAGGATCGCGCTCCCCGCCGAACCCAGGAAGCGCAGCGCCCGGTCGTAGCGTGAGCTCGAGATTCTGAAGTCGTACAGCTCGTTGAAGGCGATGGTGATCTGCATGAGCACCGACACCATCGTGGCCGAGAACAAGACCCGCAGCCGCGCTTCGCCCGGAGACAGGCCCGCGTCGAGCGCCAAGCGCCGCAACACGTCCTCGTCCGGACGCCACAGGTGGGCGGACATGCCGGCAGCGACGACCAGCGTGAGCAGGATCGTCTCGCTGGCGATCAGGAGCGCCTTGCGGAGAGGGAGGTAGTGGCGGAGGACGTGAAGCATGCGGGGCCGGGACGTCGAGGGATCCGTCCCGAGGGGGTCCAACCGAACGCCGGATTCCCGGTTCCCGAGCCGCGCGTGGCGCTTCCGTGAGAGAGGGAAGGTGGAAACTCCGCCGTTCGCTGGAGGGTACCTCATCGGCCGGAAATGCAGGAGGAGTGAATCCCTGCCGCCGCAACCTGGCGGGCGCCGTCCCGGTTCGCCCCGGGAGCGCGTGAAAGCGGGCCTTGTGGGCCGCGGAGCCGCCCTGGCGCTCGTCAGAGCCCGCGGAGCGAGGCGAGGAAGGCCTCGAGCTCGGCCGGTTCGCTCGGAATGTCGTCGCTCAGGAGTTCGGCACCGTCTTCCGTGATGAGGTAGTCGTCCTCGATGCGGACTCCGAGGTTTTCCTCGGCGATGTAGATGCCCGGCTCGATCGTCACCACCATGCCCGCTGCCAGGGTCGTGTTGCGCCGGGGGGCGTCGTGGACGCGCAGCCCGAGGCCGTGACCGACGGAGTGGGGAAAGTACTTCCGTCCGAAGCCGTGCTCGTCGAGGTACGCGGCGGCCACGTTGTGGGCCTCGGACAGGTTGGCTCCCGGCTTCAAGACGGCGGCCGCCTTGCGGCTGGCCTCCCAGACCAACGTGTAGACCTCGCGCTGGCGAGCGCTGAAGCGACCGTTCACCGGGATCGTGCGCGTGACATCGGCACACAGGTGGTGGAACTTGGCGCCGACGTCCATGACGAGGATGTCGCCATCGAGGAGCTGGCGCTGGTTCGAGCGGTAGTGCAGGTAGCACGAATTCGGGCCCGAGCCGATGATCGAGGGGAAGGCCAGGGCTTCGGCGCCGCTGCGGCGGAAGTGGCCCTCGACGGTCGCTTCGGCCTCGAACTCCCATGCGCCGGGAACGGCGACGCGCATGGCCTCGGCCAGAGCGCGCTGCGTGATGTCGATCGCCGCACGCTGCGAGCGCAACTCGTCCGCGTCGCGGATGCCCTGCAGCGGACCGAGGATCTTGGCGGGCGTGTCGAGCTTCAGCTCGTGTTCCTCGGCCAGCGGTTCGACGGTCTCGCCCTCGAAGTAGACGGCGCCCTTCTTCGGCAGGAGCTTCGCGACCACCTCGGCAAAGTCCTTCGCGTCGCGGTTGTCCGCGATGCCCGACAGCTCGGTGGCCTGCTCGCCCGGAGCCAACCGGTCTCCGTTCCAGAGCTCGTAGCCCGTGTCCTCCGCCGGCAGGAAGAGGATCTCCTCGGTCAACTTGCCCTTCTTCGCGCGCAGCACGATGGCGGAATCGGGGACCGAGAGTCCGGTCAGCCAGTAGAAGTCGTCGTGGACGTGAAAGCGCCCGTCGGGCTCCTTGCCGGACTCGATCACGAGCAGACCGTCCTCGAGCGCCGCGGCGACGTGGCGACGGCGTTCGGCGCAGCGCGCGGGTGTGGCCGGGTCGGGGAGGACGACGACGGGGCTCAGGTCGAGTCCGGGCAGGACTCCTTCGTCTTCGAAGGCTCCGCTCGGAGCAGCGCTGCGGGCTCCGCTCGCCGGCAGCGACCCGAGCAGGAGGGAGGCGGTCAGGGCGGGGACGACGAGGGCGAGGCGGGTCATGGTCATGGGGGGTCTCCGGGTCGACAGTGTAGGGCCTCGGGCCCGCTCCGGCCTCCGGTGCTCTCCCCACGCTGGTGGAACCAACGCAGCTCTTTCGTTCGCGGGTCCAGCGCGATCTCGACCAGGTCGACCCGCCGCGGAGCCCGCGGGGCGAGCCAGGCCAGGGCGCGTTCGAGCCGCCGGCGTTGGGCGGGACGCAGTCGATCGCTCGGGCGAAAGACCGGCCCGAGCGTCCCCGTCTTGACCTCGACCGCGATCCACGTCTCGCCGCGCGGTCCCCCGCGAAAGAGCAGGTCGATCTCAGCCTGTGGGGTGCGCAGGCGCCGGGCCTGGAGCGCCAGTCCGCCGCGCGCCAGGCGCCGGGCCGCGAGCCGCTCACCGAGGCGACCGGTTTCGGCCGGTGACGGGCGCAAGTGGCGCAGGACGAAGCCCGGCGCCAAGACGCCGAGCAGCCTTCGCAGCCCGAGCGGCAGCGCACGCCGCTTCAGCCTGCGCCCGAATCGTCGCGGGAGGCGAACTAGGAAGCGGAGGAGGCTTCTTCCGCGGCCGGCGCGGCTGCTTCCTGCTCGCCCGCCTTCTCGCTCACCTTCTCGCTCACCTTCTCGTCGGCGTTCACTTCGAGCACCGCGCTGCGGTTGAAGCGCAACCGGACGCCGTCCGCCACCTGCAGCGTCACGACGTTCTCCTGGACCTGGGCCACCTTCCCGTGCATGCCACCCGTCGTGATCACCCGATCGCCCTTCTTCAGACGCCCGAGCACCGCCTGGCGCTCCTTCTGCTTCCTGCGCTCGGGCAGGATCACGAGCAGATAGAAGATGCCGAAGATCAGGACGACCGGAACCAGCATGTTCGACAGTCCCGGGCCAGCGGCGGGCCCTTCGGCCCCCTGGGCGGGCACTTCCTGCCGGAGGAGGAGGGCGAAGCTCGAAAGAGAGGCCAGAAGCATCGGTGGCGCGGGGCGGTTGGGGGGGGGTGGAAGCCGGATCGAGGGGGTCGATTCCGAAGGGACGGCAACCTACTCGAAAGCGGCGAGCGGGGGAAGCGCCGCCGCGATCCGTCCCGTAGGCTCTGCTCCCGTTCGCTTCCCCTTCCCCATGACCGCCCCCACGAGCCCCCAGGCCCCGCACGAAGCCCTCGCGCCCGGCACGCGCGTCGTCGTCGCCATGAGCGGCGGCGTCGACAGTTCCGTCGCCGCCTGGCTCCTGAAGGAGCGCGGGCTCGATGTCGTCGGGCTGTTCATGCGCAATGGGATCCACGTCGAGGCCTCCGAGGTCCACAAGAAGTCGTGCTGCTCGGTAGGAGACGCGCGGGACGCGCGCATGGTGGCGGCCGGACTCGACGTAGCTTTCCAGGCCGTCGATCTCGCCGACGAGTTCTCGTCCGTCATCCGCTACTTCCTCGCGGAGTACGGACGCGGTCGGACCCCCAATCCGTGCGCCGTCTGCAACCGCGACCTGAAGTTCGATCGTCTGCTGGCCTTTGCGGACGAGCTCGGCGCCGAGGCGGTCGCGACGGGGCACTACGCGCAGCTCGAGCACGTGGGCGAGCGCGTCCACGTCCGGCGCGGTCAGGACGTTCGCAAGGACCAGTCGTACCAGCTGTTCTGCGTGGCGGAGGCCAACCTGCGCCGGACGCTCCTGCCGATCGGCGGCTACGAGAAGGCGCGCGTGCGCGCCCTGGCCAGCGAGGCCGGCCTGCGCACGGCCAAGAAGCCCGACAGCCAGGAGATCTGTTTCGTGCCGTCGAACGACTACCGCAAGCTGCTCGACGAGCGCGGAGTCGAACGGCATCCGGGCGAGCTGCGGGACACCTCGGGGCGCCTGCTCGGAACCCACGAGGGCTACGAGGGCTTCACGATCGGACAACGGCGCGGGCTCGGCATCGCCGCGGGCAAGCCGCTCTACGTCACCGAGATCATTCCCGCCACGGCCACGGTCGTGCTGGGGTCGATGGACGAATGCTCGTCGTCCGGGCTCGAGACGGACGACTGGAATCCGATCGGGTTCGATGTCGCGAGCGGTGAGAGCTTCCGGGCCGAGGTCATGGTGCGCTATCACCACCGGGCCGCGCCCGCCACGGTGACGCGCGAAGGGGCCGGCTTGCGGATCGAGTTCGACGACCCGGTGCTCGCGGTCGCACCCGGCCAGGGTGCGGCGGTGTACCGCGGGGACCGACTTCTGGGCGGGGGCTGGATCGCCCGGACCACCGCAGCGGCCGCGCGCGAGGCCTCCCCGCTCTCCGACGCGCGTCGATGACCGTGGCGGAGCGGAAGGCGCGTGACCCCGAGGTGCGTCGCACTCCGGCGCTCGCAACCGTCTGCTTCGCCCTCGCGATCGCAGGCCTGGCGCTGGCCCTCCTGGGCTTTCTGCCGCGCGCCCGTTCGAGCGACGACGACCAGCCGGGTGTGCGCGTGGTGTTGTTCGACGCCTCGGCCAGCGTCCGGCGCGTGCGCAGCACGTGGGGCGCGGACACGCGCGCCGCCCTCGCCGCCGCGGCGGGACGAGCGCTCGAGCGCGGCGAGTTGCTCGTCGTCGTGCGCTATGCGGAGCGCGTCGACCGGCTCTTCGGCCCCGCGGATCCGGCGACGTTCGCGGACTGGATCCGTGGTCAGGGGCGGGCGCCCTTCGATCCGCGACCGCGGACCGGAGCGGACGGTGGGACCGCCCTGCACGAGGCGCTGGCGCTCGCATCCGAGCTCCTGCGCGAGGTGCCGGCGGCCACGCTCGAGATCCACGGCGACGGGACCTACACCGCCGCGGACCCCGGTCCGCTCCTGGCCCGCTTGGCGGCGGACGGCGTCGTCCTCGAGCGCTACCGGTCCGCTCCGGCCGATCGCGGGGACCTCGGCGTGCTCGCGCTCGAGCTGCCGCCGCGCGTCGAGGAGGGCGCCCCGCTCGCGGCGCGCGTGGAGCTCGATTGGCGGCCTCCGCTCCGCAGCTCCGCGCGAACGGCCGAGTTGGCCGTACTCGTCACGAGCGGCGGCGTCCAGCGCCCCGAGCTCGTGACGGTCGACCTGCCCCCGGGTGGGGGACGCTTCGTGCTCCCGCTCGCGCTCGGCCGCGCGGACTTCGGGCGCAACGAGGTTCGCGTGCGAGCGGTCTGGCCCGGCGATCCGGTGCCGGAGAACGACGAGCGCGCCGCGTCGACGCGGGCCGAGGGAGGGCGGGTGCTCGGCCTCGTCGCGCGCGCCGAGGACCGTGGGGCCGCGCACGACTGGCTCGCTCCGTCGGGCAGCTCGGCCTTGCCCGGGCTCACCTTCGTCGATTTCGACGTGGGGGAGGTTGCGGGGGCCCTGGAAGGCCTCGATGCACTGATCAGCTTCGATGTTGCGCCGGTCGAGCTGCCGTCCACGCTCCTCGCGGACTTCGTCCAGCGCGGAGGGGGTTGGTTGTGTACCGGCGGCTGGGGGTTGCTCGAAGACTGGGCGCCCGGTGCGCCGGCGACGCCGTTGTCGGCGCTCTTGCCGCTCGAGCCCGCCCCGCTCGAACGCGGGCCGCGCGACGTCGTCCTCCTGGTCGATGGCTCCGGGAGCATGGCGGGCGAGCCGTTCGAGACCGTGCGCGCGGCGAGCCTCGAGCTCGTGGCCGCAGCGCTTCCCTCCGACCGCGTCGAGTTGCGCTTCTTCACGGCTGGCTTGGAGCCACCGCACCTGCTCAAGGAACGGCGAGCGGTGACGAACGCGGTGCGCGACGATGCGGCGCGCGAGCTCTTCGCCGTCCGGGTTCCCGGGGGCACGACCTTTCTGGTGCGATCGCTGGAGCAGTTCGCGCGCACGGCCGCGGGCAGCGAGCGGGAGACCTTGGCCTTGCTCCTGACCGACGGCGTCGAGCGCGACAACCTGGTCGATCCAGCGGCGCGCGTCGAGCGCCTGCACGCGAGCTTGCTGGCGAATCGTGTGCGCCTCGTCGTGATCGGCGTCGGCGACACGGAAGATCACATGCTGGGGCTCCTGAGTCCCGACTCCCCTGTGCAACGGGCCGACGGCCTGGACGACCTCGCGCGCGTCTTCCGGCGCGAGGTCAGCGGTGCCCGTTGGAAGGAGGCGGAGCCCGGGTCGGACTTCGCCGTCGTACGCGCCGAGGCGCCGCCGGATGCGCTGGTTCGAACGCTCGACGCACCGACGCCGGCGCCGCTACGCCGCTTCATCAAGAACCGGCTGCGGCCCGGGGCCGAGCTCGTGTGGACCGAGCCCGAGGGCGCGCCGCTGCTGGCGGTGCAACGCGTCGGGGAAGGACGAACCGCCTGCCTCTCGTCCTTGCCCGACGCCGAATGGGCGCCGGCCTGGACCGGCATCCACGGCGCAGGCGAACCCGCGGCCTTCGGGCCTCTCCTGCGCTTCCTTGCACGCGGCGGCCCGCGCGCCCGCGCCGTGCGGCTCGAGGTCGAGGGGGCGGCGGGGGACGAGACCTTCGTGCTCCAGGGAGCCGACTTCGCGCGCTGGTCGCTCGCCTCGGCGCAGCTCTTCGCGGGAGGGGCGCGCTCCGAGCACGGGCAAGCCCTTCGCTTCTTGCCCGAGCTGACCGCCGACGGTGGTCTGCGGTACCGCGCCCGCCCTCCGTCCCCTGCCCTGGCCGCGGCCGGAGCCTGGGTGCAGATCCCCGCCGAACGGCCCGGCGAACCGGATCTCGTCCTGGTCGTTCCAGCGCTCCTGCCTCCGGAATTCCGACGCCCCGAGCGGCGGCTCGGAGCGCTTCAGGAGGGCGCCGCGGAGCCGGCGGCGACCCGCGGGCGGCCGCGCCGCGCCGCCCAGAGCCATCCGGCGGCCCCCTGGGCGCTCGCGTTCGGGCTGCTGGCGCTCGTCGCGACGGTCCTCGCCGGTCGCTTTTCGAGGCGCCCCGCGGGACCCTTCGCAGGAGCCGACGCGACAGGGGGTCAAGGGATGCGCGCACCCGTCCGATAGGTGCGGAACGAACCCGACCCCAGGACTGCGTTCAACGAATCCCATGAAGGACATGACCTCGAATCGGCTCCGCCTCGGAGCTTCCCTCTTCCTCTTCGCCGTGCTCTCGGCCTGCTCCTCGAATCAGACCAAGGACGAGCTGATCTCCGAAGATCGCTGGCTCAAGCCTTCGCCGATCCTGAAGCAGCAGATCGAAGACGAAGCCCAGCGATTGCCGTGGACCAGCGGCTTCGAGCGCCTCGAACAGATCCGCTGGTTCGCCGGCGTCGGCGAGCCCGCCTACGCGACTCTGTTCGCGCTCACCCAGGACGCGCGTCCGGACGTGGCCGCTTCCGCGCTCGCTTCGCTCGGAGCGACGATGGACCGCCGTCTCGTTCCGGTCCTGCGCAAGCTGCCCTTCCCGCCCGAGAAGAAGGGCACCGACCTCGAGCTCGAGCGCGCCCGTGCGCTCCTGCGCCTGGGAGACTGGCAGGAGATCCCGGTCCTCATCCGTGGCCTGCGCGATGGACGCGTCTACACGCGTGCGCTCTGCGCGGAGGCCCTGCGGGAGGCGACCCACGAGAACCACGGCTTCGATCCTCGGGCCGACGAACCGACACGCACGGCGGCAGCCAAGCGCTGGGAGCAGTGGTGGCGGCAACGCGGCGGCGAGGGCCTCGTGCACAACTGATCCATCCCGGGGTTGGCTCGACACGGCCCTCGGCGGCGGTCCGACGGATCGCCACCGGGGGCCGTTGGCGTCGCTGCGCGGGCCCGCCGGAGGCGAATTCGCCCGGGCGAGGCTCAGAGCCCGGCCGGAGGGTCGCCCAGCCGCCGCGCCAGGTCGCGGAAGCGCGGCTCCGCCCGCAAAGGCGCCAGGTCGTCGTCGTCCACCAGGTGCCCGAGATCGTCGTAGCCCAGCTCGACGGAGCGCTCGAGCGCATCGAGGGCTCCCTGGGTCTCGCCCATCAAAGACAGCGAGCAGGCCAGGTTGTAGTGGGCGGTGGCGTTGTCGGGCACGAGCTCGACCAGACGCCGATCGACCTCCAGACCCTCGTGAAAGCGCCCCAGACGGGTGAGGACGTGCCCGAGCTCGGCCAGCGCCTCGACGTTGTCGGGATGGCGCCTGGTGGCCCGGGCCAGGAATTCTGCGAGGAATTCCCGTCCATCGTGTTCGAGCTGCAGGCGAACTTCCGCTCGAAGGGGAAAAGATCCGCGCGTCCCCATGCTCATCGTTTCGAATCTAGCCTTTCCCCGCTTCGGCGCTAGCCTTTCTCCAGGCCCCGGACCGGCTCTCGAAGCCTTCGGACCGGCGTCCAGTCGCCGGCTCCTCCGTGGACGAAGGCCCGCGGATCCAAAGCGTTCGGGGGGACGGAGCGGGTAGGAACGGGCGGATGGATGGCCTTGCGCGGGAACTCCGGGCGTCCTGGACCCCAGGGCGGACGCCGACACGCAGACGAACGATCGAGCCGGATCATGAAGCTTCATTTTTGCGATGTGTGCAACGAATCGGTGCCCCAGGCCGACTTCGACGCCGAACAGGCCGTCCTGCGCAAGGGACGGGTCATCTGCGCCTCTTGCGAACGAGCCATGAGCGCGGGGGGGCCGGTCGAGACGGCCCAGACGGTGCTCGATGAGACGCGGGTCGGCGCAGGCGGCGACACGAAGATCGACGGGGCCGCCCCCGGTTCCGAGCCGAACGCCACAGGCTCCGCTGCCGCCAAGGCCCCGAGCGGTCCTGTCTTCGCTCCGCCCGCACGGCGCTCCGGGGGGACCGTCGGCGTCGCTGTCGGCCTCTCGCTGGCGTCGGTCGCGCTGTTGGTGGCGCTGGGCGGATCGGGTTACCTCTTCGAGCGCCAGGTGCGCATGCGCGAGGGCATCGGCGACGACTTCAACCGTCTGCGGGTCGAGCTCGCCTCCCAGGAGCGCAGCCTCGACGCGCGGCTCGACCACGGCCTGCAGGGCATCACGGAGGAGCTCGCGGGCGCCTTCGGCGCCGTCGAAGAAGTGCGGATCCGTCTGGAGGAGAGCGGCCAGCACCAGCGTGATGCCCTCGGCGCGCTACGGGACGAATTGGCGCGGCTCGGAGCCAAGCTGGACACACTCGAAGGGGTGACCTCGGAGGTCAAGCGACACGAGCGCGACATCGCCGTCGTCTCGGCCACGCTGGCCGATCTGCACTCCGAGGTGCTGCGGACGACGAATCGCATGAGCTCGTTGCAGGAGAAGCAGGCCACCCAGGCGGCGTCGCAGGAAGCGGCGGTCAAGGACGCGGCCAAGCCGGACTGGTACGAACGCCTCGCGGGCTTGACGAGCCAGAGCTCCGGCGATCGTTGGCAGGCGGTGCAGGACCTCGGGAGCACCGGCGATCCCGCCGTGGCCGAGCATCTGACGCCGATGCTCGAAGACCCGGACATCTTCGTGCGCATGGCCACCGCGCGCATCCTGGGCGACCTCGAAGCGGTGCTCGGGATCCCGGCCTTGATCGATGCCCTCGAAGACCCCGAGGCCAGCGTGCGCGAGGCCTCGGTCGTGGCCTTGCAGTCGATCTCCGGAAGAGATTTCCGCTTCGACGCCAACGCCAAGGAGTCCGAACGTGCGAAGCGTGTCAAGGCTTGGCGGGATTGGTGGAAGAAGGCTTCCGAAGAACTCCTGCCGGGGGCACAACCGGCCAAGAGCTGAAGGCGGGGCGGCGAGTCGCCGGCCCCGGGGGCGCGCATCCGGGCCGACCTCGAGCAGGGCGGAGCGGGATCGAGCGGAGGTCGAGGGGCTGCCAGCTCCTCCCGCTGGTCTCGTCAAAAAGGGCCCCTGGAGCTAAGATCGCTGGTTCGCACGCGTGTCGCGGGTCGGTCGAGGGACCGCTGCCGGGCCGCGCGGCGGTCCCCCAGAAGCTCGCAACGATTCGAGTCCCCCGAGACGGGTCTTCGGCTCCGGTCGAAACCCGGCGAAGCGACCTCCCAGAAGCGACAGACGCAAAAAGGAATCCATGAAGCATCCGGTCACCCTGATTCGCGGCGATGGCACAGGCCCCGAGCTCGCCCAGGTCACGAAGGACGTGCTCGACGCCACCGGTGTCGAGTTCGCCTGGAACGAGGTCGAGGCGGGCGTCGACATCATGGAGACGGCCGGGACGCCGCTACCGGATGACGTGCTGGAGTCGATCCGCGAGACGAAGACCTGCATCAAGGCTCCGATCACGACGCCGGTCGGTACGGGCTTTCGCTCGGTCAACGTGGCCTTGCGCAAGACCTTCGACCTGTACGCTTGCGTGCGTCCCTGCAAGACCTACCCCGGTGTCCGCTCGCGCTACGAGGACATCGACCTCGTCATCTTCCGGGAGAACACCGAGGACCTGTACGCGGGCATCGAATTCGAGAAGGGCTCGGTCGGCGCGCACAAGTTGATCGACGCGATCGAGTCGATCTCCGGGACCCGGATTCGGGGCGATTCCGGCATCTCGATCAAGCCGATCAGCGTGTTCGGAACCGAGCGAATCGTCCGTGCGGCCTTCGAGTACGCCGTGAAGCACGGCCGCAAGAAGGTCACCGCGGTGCACAAGTCGAACATCATGAAGTTTTCCGACGGGCTGTTCCTGTCGACGGCTCGCAAGCTGGCTGAGGAGTACCCGGCGATCGAGTTCGAGGACCGCATCGTCGACAACATGTGCATGCAGCTCGTCCAGAAGCCCGAGCTGTACGACGTCCTGGTTCTCCCGAACCTCTACGGCGATGTCGTCTCGGACCTGTGCGCCGGACTGGTCGGTGGCCTGGGCGTCGCCGGCGGCATGAACCTCGGGGACGGCGGCATCTCGATCTTCGAAGCCACGCACGGTTCGGCGCCGAAGTACAAGGGGCTGAACAAGGTCAATCCGACCGCGATGCTCCTGTCCGGCGTCCTGATGCTGCACCACCTCGGGGAGACCGAGGCCGCCGATCGCCTGGAAGCGGCCATCGCCCAGGTGATCGTCGAGGGACGCTCGGTGACCTACGACCTGAAGGACGACCGCAACGACCCGAGCGCGGTCGGCACGCGCGAGATGGGGCAAGCGATCGTCGACGCCTACGGCACGGTCACGGTCTGAAACGGACCCCCGAGCGGAACCGGAGGCGGATTCCCAGGAGCGCGACCGGCAGCCCGGCCGGCAGCACGGCCGGCAGCACGGAAGGGTGGCCGGCCGCCTTTCCTAGCAGCCTGATGGAAAAGTGCTTCGGATGCGATGCAAGTGACCGGGAGGCCCGGCAGGTGCCCGAGAACGCAGGCGAATCGGTCGATTCGGCGAGGCTCTCGTGTGCCGGCCGGGGTTTCCGGACGCGTGCAGCGCGCCGGATGACTTTTTCATCAGGCTGCTAGGTCGCGCGCCGCCGCAGCGGCTCAGGTGCTCGGCGCGGCGTGAGCCGTCGTGCGGAGCGGCGTCGGGATCGTCTCGTCCTCGACCCAGGCTTCCATCGGCGGGCAGGTGCAGATGAGGTTCTTGTCGCCGTAGCCGTTGTCGATGCGCGCGCTCTTCGGCCAGACCTTGTTCTCGCGCGTGGACGGCAGCGGGAACGCCGCGGTCTCGCGCGAATAGGCGTGCTTCCAGGTGTCGCCGCAAACCTCGGTCACCGTGTGCGGAGCGCCACAGAGAGGATTGTCCTCGCGCGGGAAGCGACCCTCTTCGATCGCACGGATCTCGGCGCGGATCTGAACGAACGCGTCGCACAGGCGATCGAGTTCGGCGCGCGACTCGCTCTCGGTCGGCTCGATCATGAGCGTGCCGGCGACCGGGAACGACATGGTGGGGGCGTGGAAGCCGTAGTCCATGAGGCGCTTGGCCACGTCCTCTCCCGTGACGTCGGCCGAGCGCTCGAAGGGCCTCAAGTCCAAGATGAACTCGTGGGCGACGCGGCCCTTCGGCCCCGAGTACAGGAGCGGGTAGTGGGCCGCGAGTCGTCGGGCCATGTAGTTCGCGTTGAGGATCGCGACCTCCGAAGCGCGTCGCAGACCGGCCGCGCCCATCATCGCGATGTAGGCCCACGAGATCGTGAGGATGCTGGGGCTGCCCCAGGGGGCGGCGGACACCGGCCCGATCGCCTGCTCGCCACCCGTCGCGACCAGCGGGTGTCCGGGCAGGAAGGGCGCGAGGTGCGCGGCCACGCCGATCGGGCCCATCCCGGGACCGCCGCCACCGTGCGGGATGCAGAAGGTCTTGTGCAGATTCAGGTGGCAGACATCGGCGCCGTAGTCGCCCGGTCGGCAGAGGCCGACCTGGGCGTTCATGTTCGCTCCGTCGAGGTACACCTGACCGCCGTGCTCGTGCACGATCGCGCAGATGTCGCGGATGGCCTCTTCGAACACGCCGTGCGTCGAAGGGTAGGTGACCATCAGGGCGGCGAGCTTCTCCGCGTTGGCCTCGGCCTTCTTCGCGAGGTCCGCGAGGTCGATGTTGCCCTTCTCGTCGCAGGCGACGGGAACGACGCGCATGCCGGCGAGCACGGCGCTGGCAGGGTTCGTCCCGTGGGCGGACACCGGGATCAGGCAAGCGTCGCGGTGGGATTCGCCACGCGACTCGTGCCAGGCGCGCACGACCAACAAGCCGGAGTACTCGCCCTGTGAGCCGGCGTTCGGTTGCAGCGAAACGGCTGCGAAGCCCGTGATCTCGCACAACGCGGACTCGAGCTTCGTGAAGAGCTCGGTGTAGCCCGTCGCTTGCTCGCGCGGGGCGAAGGGATGCAGCGCCGCGAACTCGGGCCACGACAAGGGCAGCATCTCCGCCGTCGCGTTCAGCTTCATCGTGCACGACCCGAGCGGGATCATCGAAGTCGTGAGGGAGAGGTCGCGGGCTTCGAGCCGCTTGAGATAGCGCAACATCTCGTGCTCGGCGCGGTAGTCGTGGAAGACCCGATGCTCGAGGAAGGCGCTGGTTCGGCGCAGGGCGGCAGGCTGACCCTCGATCGGCTCCAGCTCCCCGACCTGCGGCGCCTCGCGGCCGGCGACGCGTGCGAAGAGGTCGACGACCTCCTGGAGATCGACTTCGGTCACGGTCTCGTCGAGAGCGACGCCGACCCCGTCCGCGAGCTCGCGGAAGTTGATGCCGGCCTTCTCGGAGGCCGCGTGCAGGGCGTCCCGGGTCGCAGCGTCCGCGCGGACGTGCAGGGTGTCGAACCAGGTGGCGTGGGCCAGGTCGTAGCCGAGGCCGACGAGTGCACGGGCCAGGACGCCGGTCGCGAAGTGAACGCGCTGGGCGATGGCCCGCAGGCCGTCGGGTCCGTGGTAGACCGCGTACATCCCGGCCAGGATCGCGAGCAAGACCTGGGCCGTGCAGATGTTGCTGGTCGCCTTCTCGCGCCGGATGTGCTGCTCGCGCGTCTGCATCGCCATCCGCAGGGCCGGCGCACCGTTCGCATCGCGCGAGAGCCCGATGATGCGACCCGGCACCATGCGCTTGTGCTCCTCCTTCGTCGCGAAGAAGGCGGCGTGCGGGCCGCCGTAACCCATCGGCACACCGAAGCGCTGCGTCGAACCGACGCAGACGTCCGCCCCGAGATCGCCGGGCGGCATCAAGAGCGTCAAGGACAGGAGGTCCGCGGCGACCACGACGAGCGTGCCCGCGGCGTGGGCGGTCTCGATCACGCCGCGCAGGTCGCGAACGAGCCCGGTCGTCGAGGGATAGGAGAAGAGCGCCGCCGCATAGCGACCGTCCGGATCGGCGAAGGTGGCCGGATCGCCGACGTCCGTCACGAACCCGAGCGCATCGTTGCGGGTGCGGATGACCGCGATCGTCTGGGGATGGAGGTCGTCGGCGACGAAGAACGCATCGCGCTTGCCGCGCCCGATCCGGTGGCACATCGCGAGCGCCTCGGCCGCGGCCGTGGCTTCGTCGAGCAGCGACGCGTTCGCGAGCGCCAGGCCCGTGAGGTCCGCCACCATCGTCTGGTAGTTCAGCAGCGCCTCGAGGCGTCCCTGGGAGATCTCGGCCTGGTAGGGCGTGTACTGCGTGTACCAGCCGGGGTTCTCGAGGATGTTGCGCTGGAGCACGCTCGGAACGATCGTGCCGTGGTAGCCCGCGCCGATGTAGGAGCGGAAGACACGGTTCTTGGCGGCCAGCTGCCGGAACTCGGCCAAAAAGCCCGCCTCCGTCCGTTCCGGACCCAGCTCGAGTTCGCGGTCGAGCCGGATCGCGGCCGGGATCGTCTCGGCGACGAGCTGTTCCAGACTCGTGCAGCCGATCTCGGCCAGCATCGCGTCGAGGTCGCCGGGGCGCGGACCGATGTGGCGGTGGACGAAGCGGTCGGTCGGTGCGAGGGGCGAGGTCGTGTCGTTCGTCGTGTCGTTCAACGCTGGGAGGCCCGGATCGTGGTTCGCTGGAGCGGACGAGAGCTGGCGGAGTTTAGCTCGCGCGCCCGGCGACCTCACGCCGAGTGGCGCAAACCTTCTCGTCCAGAGCCCGCGGGCCCACGATCTGCAGGCAGGGAATCCGGATCGGGTGGACACGCTCCTCGTCCGCCGGACGGCGCGCATGACGAAGCCGGTACGTTGCCGATCCCCCCGAACCGCTACACTCCCGGCTCATGAAGCCCTCCACGCCGCCTTCCTTCTCGCTTTTCTCCCGCCTGGGATCCTGCGCCCTGCTCGCGGGCTCCCTCCTGGCCTGCCGGGCGACCGGCGACCCCGAAGCCGGCCTCCAGGCCACACGCCGGCCGCTCGATCCGCGCCCGGGGACGGCCGAGGTCGGCGACCCCTACTACCCCGGCCTGGGCAACGGCGGCTACGACGTCGAGCACTACGACCTCGTGCTGGACGTCGATCCGGACGGGCGCGAGCTCCTGGGGCGTGCCACCCTGCGGATGCGGGCCTTGCACGACCTCTCGTCCTTCAACCTGGACCTCGTCGGGTTGATGGTGGACGCGGTGGCGATCGACGGTGAAGCGGCCGAATTCGAACACGCCGGGCGCGAGCTCACGATCGAGCCGGCCAAGCCGATCGCAGGCAACACCACGGTGACGGTCACGATCGACTACGGCGGCAGCCCGGCGCCCGTCGCCGACCCCGGAGTGCCGTTCGTGAAGGGCGTCGGGTGGATGAACACCCCCTCGGGCGTCTACGTCGTGTCGGAATGCATCGGGGCGGCCACCTGGTATCCCTGCAACGACCACCCGCAGGACAAGGCCAGCTACAGCATCGAGGTGCGCGTGCCGAAGCCGTTCGTCGCTGCCGCCAACGGCGTCTTGAAGGGAGTCGAGGAGGACGGCGAGCAACGCGTCTACCGCTTCGAGGCCCCCGACCCGATGGCGACCTACCTTGCGACCCTGAACGTCGCGCGCTTCGAGTCGAAGCAAGAGGACGGCCCCTTTGGAATTCCGCTCGTCCTGTACTACCCGGAGGATGCGACCGAACAGGAGCTCGAGGCCTTCGCGCGGACGGGCGAGATGATCGAGGTCTTCGCCGAGCGCTTCGGGCCCTATCCCTTCGAGAGCTTCGGTGGTGTGCTCTCCTACGAAAACATCGGCGGCGCGCTCGAGACGCAGACGCTGCCGGTCTACAGCCGCCGAACCGGTGAGTCGACCGTGGCGCACGAGTTGGCGCATCAATGGTTCGGCAACTGCGTCAGCCCGAGCTTCTGGCGCGACCTGTGGCTGAACGAAGGCTTCGCGAGCTACGCGGAGTGGCTGTGGCGCGAACACACCAAGGGTGCCGAGGCCCTCGACGAACACGCTGCCCGCGTCTACCGCAGCCTGAAGCGCGGCAAGGTCGGTCGTCCGGCGGATCCCGGGCTCGAGAAGCTTTTCACCGCGGGGCCGTATGCGCGCGGGGCGATGGTGCTGCACACGTTGCGGCGCGAGGTCGGCGACGAGATCTTCTTCGACGTACTGAAGACGTGGGTCGAGCGCTTTCACGATTCGGTCGCCGACACGGAGGCCTTCATCGCGCTGAGCGAGGAGAAGGCGGGGCGCGAGCTCGACGAGCTGTTCGACGCCTGGCTCTTCGGCGAGGTCTTGCCGGACGCGCCGGAGTACGAGCGCGCAGCGGCGGGCGAAGGACGCCGCGACCGGGGACAGCGCGAAGAATGACGAACGAGCGGGTGGCGGTCGTGCGGGCCGAGCTCGAGGATCTCCAGGGCCGGATCTGCGCCGCTCTGGAGGACGCGGACGGGGCCGGGCGCTTTCGCGCCGACGAGCTCTCCGGCCGGTCCGGCGGCGTCTCGCGCCCGCGCGTGCTCGAAGGCGGCGAGGTGCTCGAGCGCGCGGGCGTGAACTTCAGCCACACGTTCGGCGCGGCCTTGCCCCCCGCGGCGACCCAGGCGCGGCCGGAAATGGCCGGTGCGAGCTACACCGCCGTCTCCGTGTCGTTGATCGTGCATCCGCGCAATCCCTACGCGCCGACGAGTCACGCCAACTTCCGCTTCTTCCAGGCCACGCCGCCGGAGGGCGAGGCGGTCTGGTGGTTCGGTGGGGGCTTCGACCTGACGCCGTACTACGGCTTCGAAGAGGACGCGGTGCACTGGCACCGGACCGCGAAGGCGGCCTGCGATCCGCACGGTCAGGAGCTCTATCCGCGCTTCAAGGCGCAGTGCGACGCCTACTTCTTTCTGAAGCACCGCGATGAGCCGCGCGGGATCGGAGGGCTCTTCTTCGACGACTGGAACGCGGGCGGCTTCGAGGTCGCGCACGCCCTGTGGAAGGACGTCGCGGAGCACTTCCTGCCCGCGTACCTGCCGATCCTGGCGCGCCGCAAGGGGCAGCCCTTCGGCGAACGCGAGCGGGCCTTCCAGCTGATGCGCCGCGGCCGCTACGTCGAATTCAACCTGATCCAGGACCGCGGCACCCTGTTCGGGCTGCAGGCCGGAGGGCGGGCGGAGTCGATCCTGGTCTCGCTGCCCCCGCTCGTCGCCTGGCGGTATGACGCGGTACCTGCGGCGGGCTCGCCCGAAGCGGCGCTC
Organism: Planctomycetota bacterium; assembly: GCA_029259595.1. Taxonomy (GTDB): domain Bacteria; phylum Planctomycetota; class UBA1135; order UBA1135; genus OFTM43. The sequence goes on from JAJDEW010000115.1 coordinate 221,243, forward strand.
TACACCGATTTCCTGCGCCCGCGCGATTGGGCCGCGGGCGGCTGAGGCGCGGCGCGCGACGTCGCGGCGCGGAAAGGGCCGAACTCCCTTTCCTGGGCGCGCTCCGGCGCTACCTTGTGCCCCCGTCGGCTCCGGGCCGGCGCTCCCGATGATGGAAGCCACCCTCTCGCGCAAGATCACCGTGGTCGGAGCCGGCTACGTCGGCATGTCCACGGCGCAGAAGTGCGCCGAGAAGAACCTCGCGACGACGGTCACGCTGATCGACGTGGTCGAGGGTCGGCCCCAGGGGATCGCGCTCGACCTGAACCAGGCGGCGGCGATCGAGGGCTACACGAGCGAGGTCGTCGGGACGAACGATCCAGCGGACACGCGCGACTCCGACCTCGTGATCGTGACGGCCGGGCGGCCGCGCAAGCCGGGGATGAGCCGCTCGGATCTCCTGGAGGTCAACGGGCGCGTGATGGAGAGCGTCGCGACCTACGTCCGCGAAGGCTCGCCCGACGCGGTCGTGATCGTGGTCACGAATCCGCTCGACGTCATGGTGCGCCTGATGCAGGCCAAGCTCGGCTTCCCGTCGCGGCGCGTGATCGGGATGGCCGGAGTGCTCGATTCGGCGCGCTTCAGCTGGTTCTTGGCCAAGGCGACGGAGACGTCGGTCAAGGACGTCGACGCGATGGTGCTCGGCGCCCACGGCGACTCGATGGTGCCCCTGCCGCGCGCCTGCACCGTGAACGGAGTCCCGGCCAGCGAGTTGGTGGACGCGCCGACGCTCGATGCGCTCGTCGACCGGACACGCCACGGCGGGGCCGAGATCGTGAACCTCCTGAAGACCGGCAGCGCCTTCTACGCGCCGGCTTCGGCCGCGGTCGCGATGGCGGCCTCGGTCCTGAACGACGAGCGCCGGCTCCTGCCGTGCGCGTGCTACCTGAACGGGCAATACGGAGTCGAGGGGGTCTACACGGGCGTGCCCGCGATCCTGGGGCGCGGCGGCGTCGAGCGGATCGTCGAGGTCGCGCTGGATACGCAGGCCCGCATTCAAATGCAGAAGACGATCGGAGCGATCCAGGCCGACCTGGACGAGCTCCGTAAACTGGGGCTGCTCTAGGAGCCCATTGAACAAGTCCTCCGGCGCCAGGCCGACGTCCTCCGCCGCCGCCCTGACATCCGAAGCACGCGTTCCTTGGACGAGGCCCGCGCGCAACCGCGAGAACCCATGATGACGACACGGACGGAAAGCGACTCCATGGGGCCGATCGAGGTCCCGAACGAGGCCCTGTGGGGCGCGCAGACCCAGCGCTCCCGCGAGAACTTCAAGATCGGCGGACACCGCTTTCCGCGCGCCATGATCCGCGCCCTGGGCGTCGTCAAGAAGTGCGCGGCCCTGGCGAACGTCGAGCTGGGCGAGCTGGACGCCCTGTCCGAGCCCGAGCGCCAGGCGCTCCTCGACGCCGCGACCGAGGTGATCGAGGGCAAGTGGGACGAGCACTTCCCGCTGGTCGTGTGGCAAACGGGGTCGGGCACCCAGTCGAACATGAACGTGAACGAGGTGATCTCGAACCGCGCGATCCAAATGCTCGACGGCGAGCTGGGATCGAAGCAGCCGATCCACCCCAACGATCATGTGAATCGTTCGCAGTCCTCGAACGACTCGTTTCCGACGGCGATGCACGTGGCCGCGGCGGAGACCGCCGTGCACCGCCTGCTGCCCGCGCTCGAGGCGCTCGAGCAAGCCATCGCGGCGAAGGGCGCGGCCTGGAAGGACGTCGTCAAGATCGGTCGCACGCACTTGCAGGACGCGACGCCGCTGACGGTCGGACAGGAGTTCTCCGGCTACGTTCAGCAGTTGCGCGACGCGCGCCGCGTGATCGTGGCGATGCTGGCCGGCGTCTACGAGCTGGCGCTGGGGGGGACGGCGGTCGGCACCGGCTTGAACACGCATCCGCGCTACGCCGCGCTCGCCGCGGAGAAGATCGCGGCCGAGACGGGCTTGGCCTTCGTGAGCGCCCCGAACAAGTTCTCGGGCCTCGCCGCGCACGACGCCCTGGTGCACCTGCACGGTGCGTACAAGGGGACGGCCGGGGCTCTGATGAAGATCGCGAACGACGTTCGTTGGCTCGGCTCGGGGCCCCGCTGCGGCTTCGGTGAGCTGAAGCTGCCCGCCAACGAACCCGGTAGCTCGATCATGCCGGGCAAGGTCAATCCGACCCAGTGCGAGGCGATGACGATGGTCTGCGCCCAGGTCTTCGGAAACGACGTGGCGGTAGGGATGGCCGGTTCGCAGGGCAACTTCGAGCTGAACGTCTACAAGCCGGTCATGATCCACAACGTGCTCGAGTCGTGCCGACTCCTGGCCGATGCCTGCGACTCGTTCCGCGAGAAGTGCATCGACGGGCTCGAGCTGGACGAGGAGCGCATCTCCTCGCTGATGCACAAGTCGCTGATGCTGGTCACCGCCTTGAACCGCCACATCGGCTACGACAACGCCGCGAAGGTCGCGAAGAAGGCCTACGTCGACAACTCGACGCTGCGCGAAGCGGTCATCGCCCTGGGCCTCATGAAGGGCGAAGAGTTCGACGCGGCGGTGGTGCCCGGCGACATGGTCGGCCCCAAGGAGCTCTGAGGCGCGTGGCGACGCTCGCGATCGTGGTGGAAAGCGATCTCGCGCGCGACGAGCTCGAGGCCCGCGGCGTCTTCTCCTGGGAGGTCTGGGAGAAGGAAGCTTCGACCTTTCCGTGGACCTACGACGGCGACGAGCTGTGTTATCTCCTGGAGGGGCAGGTCGCCGTCACGACCGAGGCGGGGGTGACGTACCGCTTCGGTGCGGGGGACTTCGTACGCTTTCCGGCCGGCTTGACCTGCACCTGGACCATCACGCAAGACGTGCGCAAGCACTTCCTTTTTCCCTGATCCCTGACCGCACCTCCCATGCTGAAGCTCATCGCGCTCCCCGTCGGTTTTCTCGGCCTGTTGACGTCCGCCCTGGTGACGGCCCCGCCGGCGCCGGAGACCCAGGACGTGTCGATCTCGCCCGTCGCTGGCCGGGTCTCGGTCCTCGTCGGTCAGGGCGGCAACATCGGTCTGTGCGCCGGCGACGACGGCGTGCTCATGATCGATTCGCAGTTCGCGAACCTGAGCGAGCGGATCGCAGCGGCCATCCAGGAGCTCGCCGGCACGCGCCCGAGCTTCCTCGTCAACACGCACTGGCACGGCGACCACACCGGGGGCAACGAGAACTTCTCCGGTGACGCCGTCGTCGTCGCGCACACGAACGTGCGCCGGCGCCTGAACGGTGACGCTCGAATCGGCGGCCGCACCGAGAAGAAGGGCAAGGCGACCTTGCCCGTCGTCACCTACGACGACGGCATGTCGATCCACTTCAACGGCGAGGAGATCCGCCTCGTCCACGTGCCCACGGCGCACACCGACGGCGACACGGTGGTCTGGTTCCGCGGCTCGAACGTGGTCCACATGGGCGATCTCTACTTCGACATCGGCTACCCGTTCATCGACGTCTCGAGCGGCGGCAACGCCCTCGGCCTGATCGAAGGCTTGCACGCCTGCCTCGAGTGGATTCCGAAGGACGCGCGGATCATCTCCGGTCACGGTCGCGCGACCGGCGTCGAGGAGCTGAAGAGCTACCTCGCCATGCTGGAGGAGATCACCGGTCGCGTGCGGGAAGCCGTCGAAGCCGGCCAGTCGCTCGACGCGATCCAGAAGGCCGGCCTGACCGTGGACTACGACGAGCGCTGGGGCGACTTCGACTTCGTTCCGCCCGAGAATTTCGTCAAGTCGATCGTCGACAGCCTGTAACCGTTCGCGCCTCCTGCGGATTCGACGGCTACCGGCCCTTCCCTGCCGCTTCGTCCGCTCCCTTGCCTGGCCGCAGCTCGTCCAGCTGACGAATCGGACGGTCGCCCTCCTGAAAGAGGGCGAGGTAGTCCGCGAGCGGTCCCATCCCGAGCTCGGCGCGCCGCTCGTCGACGTGCTCGAGGTCTTCGCAGGGCATCAAGACCGCTTCGCCGTCGGCGGTGATCCCGATTTGGGAACCATAGCGCTGGAGCCAGCCCAGGCTCAGTTGGAAGCGGTCGTGCAGGAGTGCGAAGGCCTGCCCGTCGAGGCGCCCGGCGCGCACGTCCTGTTCGATCCGGGGCAAGGCCGTTCGCATGAGGCGCAGATCGCTCGTGTGCTGAACCAGGAGGAAGGCCGCGTCCGAGGCCTCGCTTCCAAAGCGTGTCGCGTCGATCCAACCGAGCTCGGCGAGGATCGCGAGCAGCCATTCGGTGTTGTCGCGGTCGACGCGCTGCATCGCCGGGCCGTCGACGTCGCCCTGGCGGACACGTTGGTCGTTCGCGCGCCGTTCGCGCAGGTCCTCGCGAATGGTGACGAGGATGTCCTCGTCCAACCCGAAGGGTTCGGGCAGCTCGTACGGCTCGACGCGCAGCTCGCCGGCGATGTCCTCCATACGCTCGAGGGTCAACACTGCGGATCCCGTCTCCACGCGCAGGCGTGTACCGTCGAGCGTGAGGTCCAGCCGCGACGCGCGCGTCCAGCGCTCGAGGCTCGCGCCCGCCTCGTTCCAGGTCGCTCGGAAGAAGCGCGGCCCGGCCGCATCGCTCCAACCCACGCGCCCCGGCTCGAAGAGGAAACTCGTCGTCCCGTCGCTCCACGCTCCGAACCAGGGCGCCTTCTCGGGCTCGCCCTGACGAGGGGGAGCCGTCAAGAGGGGGAGGACCAGTGCGATCGAGAGACGGGCGGTGGCGAGGATCGGCATGTGCGGCATGCGCGCCTCGCCGGGGAGGATTCCGAGGAGTCCGTCGAGAACCTGCGCTTGCGAACCAGGGACTCCGGAGCGCGACCGTAGAATGGGAGCTCGTCACCGCGATGCGTTGCCGTTCGTCCAAGGGAGTTCCATGACGCCGATTCTCCTCTTCCTGCTCGTCGCGGCTCATCATCCGAACGACAAGGAGCTGCACGCCCCGGACTCGCCCCTCGGCCTCGCGCCCTTGGGCCGGAGCGAGGAGCTCTGCATCCGAGGTCGTACGGACTCCCATGGCATCGAAGCGCGCTTCGAGCTGCGTGTGTCGGGCCAAGGTAGCTTCTCGTGGAGTCTGGACGGGCCGTTGCACGAGCGGACGGTCTTCGACGGCGAACGGGTGTGGCGGAGTACGTGCGGCGGTCCGGCCTACGAACTCGAGTTGCGCGCCCGGGAAGTGGCGCTGTTCGACATGCTGGCCTGGAGCGGTCGTTGGGCGTCCGCCGACGGGCCGGCCCGCATCGTGGCGCCACGCGCGGACGAGGCGGGACCGAGCGCGTTCCGCTTGCGCGGTGGACGGCTCGAAGCGCAGGCGACGATCGACGAGGAGACAGGACTGCTCGAGAGACTGGCCGTCCCCGGGAACCGCGCGGGACGTCGCTGGAGCTACAGCTGGGCGTCGACCGCACACGGCTGGCTCCCCAGCGTCGCGCGCCTGGAAACCGACACGGGCCTGACGCACCGCTTCGAAGTCGACGCCGTGGAACTCGTCGAGGGGACACGCGCGCTCGTCGCTCCCGCGTGTGAAACGCCGGCGAGCTTCCATCCCGACCTGCCCGCCGAGCTGAAGGTGCGCCGCGCCGCGACGGGGCACCTCTTCGTACGGCCGACGATCGCAGGCGAGGACGTCGGTTGGTTCCTGCTCGACTCCGGCGTCGGTGCGACCCTCCTGACGGCCGAGCTGGCCGATCGTCTCGGACTCGAGCCCTTCGGGGAGGCGCGCTTGACCGGTTTCGGGCCCGACGTGCACACGACGCGCTATCGTCGGGTCCCGTCCCTGCGACTCGGGCCGCTCGAGATCCACGACTTCCTGGCGCTCGAGCGCGTGGGCCCGAGCATGGCCGGTCGCATCCTTGGCGAGCGCGTGGACGGGGTGCTCGGGTGGGACGTGTTCCTGCGCAGCATCGTGGTGCTCGATCCCGCGGCGGGCACGATCGCGCTCCACGATCCGGCGACGTTCGTGACGAAGGCGAGCTGGCAGCCCCTGACGTTGCACTGGAACGTGCCCTACGTGACGGCTCGTTTCGAAGGCGGGCGCGAGGGCCTCTTCCTGCTCGACACCGGCGCCGGAAACGCGACGGTGCTCTTTCACGCGGATGCCGTCGAGCGCCTGGGACTCCTGGAGGGTCGGAGCGTCACGCCCCTGGCGGGCGGTGGCGCCGGCGGCGCGGTCACCCTGCTCGAGGGCAGCCTGGAGTGGTTCGAGCTGGCGGGGGTCCGCCACGCACCGGCGCCCGCGCGCTTCAGCACGGGCGACGATGGCGAGGCCGACCCCTACACCCTGGGTTTCCTGGGGGCCGGCTGGCTCGGGGACGTCGAGCTGATCTTCGACTACGGCGGGGGCCGGGTGGCCTTTCGCTGAGGCGGCTGGCGGGTCGAGAACCCCGCGGGACCGCGCCGAAGTCGGGGTCGGGAGGGCTGGCGCGGCCGCGCCGGGGCACGATCGATCGCGGTGGGGGGTGTTCCCCGCTCGAGCGGGACGCTAGGATTCTCGCCCCGAAGGACGGCCGCGGCCGTCCGGACGGATCCCATGAAGGTCAAAATCCGCAAGAGCAACACGAAGAAGTCCCGCAAGACGGGATTTCTGACGCGGCAGAAGACGAAGGGCGGTCGCAAGACGAACGCCCGTCAGCGTCGACGCCACGGCTCCTTCTGAGCGGCTCGTCCCGCCCTGCTCGCGATTCTCGGCCAGCCGGCCCGGGGATCGCGTTCTTTCGTAGGCTGATTGCCTAGCGCTAGCGAGTCACCATGGCCCCCACCGATCCGACCCCCTTCTTGCCCCGCACCCGGGCCCAGATGACGGAGCGCGGTTGGGATGCGCTCGACGTCCTGCTCGTCACCGGAGACGGGTACGTCGACCACCCTTCGTTCGGCACGGCCGCGATCGGGCGCTTGCTCGAAGCCGCCGGCTACCGCGTCGGGATCCTCGACGTGCCCGAGCTCGAGCCCGACGGCTCCGGCTGGACGCGCTTGCCGGCACCGGAGCTCTTCGTGGGAGTCACCGCCGGAACGATCGATTCGATGGTGACGAACTTCACGGCGTCCAAGAAGCGCCGGCGCGTCGACGTCTACCGCCCGGGCGGCCTGCCCGGTCGCCCGAATCGCGCTTCGATCGCGTACACCGCGGCCGTGCGGCATCACTTCCCCGGCGTGCCCGTCATCCTCGGCGGACTCGAGGCCGGGCCGCGGCGGCTGGCGTACTACGACTACTGGCAGGAGGCCTTCCGCCGCTCGATCCTGATCGACGCCAAGGCGGACCTTCTGGTGTGGGGCATGGGCGAGCGGCAGGTGCTCGAGATCGCACGCCGGCTGGCTGCCAAGGAGGACCTGCGCGAGATCGACGGGACGTGCGAGCTGCGCGCGGCGGGCGACCTGCCGGAGAATGCGCGCGAGGTGCCGTCCTACGAAGCGTTGGTCGCCGACCCGGATCTCTCGATCCCGCTCTTCAACGCCGTGCGCGAGGAGAACCATCCGGGCGCGGCCGTCCTGGTGCAGGGCCATGGCAAGCGCTTCGTGCTCCAGCACCCGCCGATGAGTCCTTCGTCCCAGGACGAGGTCGACCACTACTACGACCTGCCCTTCCGGCGGGAGTGGCACCCGGACCACGACGCGGCCGGCGGCATCCCCGCGCTCGAGCCCGTGCGCTGGAGCGTGAACTCGCACCGCGGCTGCATGGCCGACTGTTCGTTCTGCTCGATCACCTTCCACCAAGGGCGCACGATCCAGGGACGCAGCGAGGCCTCGATCCTGCGCGAGGCGGCGACGATCTCGGCCCACCACGACTTCCGCGGCACGATCACCGACGTCGGCGGTCCGACGGCGAACATGTACGGGCTGGGCTGCAAGCTGCTCGAGAAGGGCGATCCGTGCCTCGGCCGCGACTGCCTGACGCCGGACCCGTGTCCGGCCCTGCGTATCGAGAAGCAGTCGGAGGGCTACCGCCGTCTGCTCGCGCTCGTGCGCCAGACTCCCGGCGTGAAGCACACGTTCGTCAGCTCGGGCATCCGCTACGACATGCTGCGTGACAAGCAGGGCGAGCTCCTGCCCCTGCACCACGATCTCGTCGCGCATCACGTCCCCGGCCGCATGAAGCTCGCGCCCGAGCACGCGGCCCCCGGGACGCTCGCGGCCATGAACAAGCCGACCTTCGACGTCTACGAGAAGTACGAGTCGGACTACAAGGACGAGTGCCGCGAGTTGGGTCGCGACCAGCACCTCGTGAACTACTTCATCGTCGGCCACCCGGGAACGACGATGGACGACGCGGTGCTGCTCTTCGAGAAGCTGCTCGAGCGCAACTACTCGCCCGAACAGGTGCAGGAGTTCCTGCCCCTGCCGATGACGCGCGCCAACGTGCAGTACGTCACCGGCAAGGATCCCCTGACGGGCGCGGCGCTGCACGTCCCGCGCGGCGGCCGCGAGCGCCGCATCCAGAAGGCGCTCGTGCGCTGGAAGGCGCCCGAGTCGGAGCCGCTCGTGCTCGAAGGCCTCACCGTCGCCGGCCGCGAGGACCTGATCCCGCGCTGGCGTCAAGCCCTCGCCCGTGAGCGCACGCGCGCCAAGCGCCCCGGCAAGGCCAAGTCCGGTGGCGCGGGCCTCGAGCTCGACACCTGCGGCTGAGACGCGGGGGATGCGGCGGGACGGTGGTCGACTTCGGAGTGCGGAGCGACGACGGGGTAAGGGCGGCGGAGCAGCGGGGGGTCAAGGCAAGCGATACCCTTCGAGCGCCTGCCAGGTGACGACGACGAGCTCGCCTCCGTTCGTGAGGTGCAAGCCTAGGACGCCGTCGGGAACGTCGAGCCGGCCCCAGGGAGCGTCGTCGCGGACGAGCAGCACAGACCTGTAGCGTCCGAGGGCCGCCCATGTGTCGTCGAGCGCGAGCACGATCGCGCTGATGTCGGGAAGGGGAATGAAGCGGATTGGCTCTCCGTCCTCGCTGAAGAGCGAAAGGCCCTCGCTGTCCACCACGCCAAGGGTGCCGTCGGCCGCGACCGCGATCGCCTCCAGAGCCCGGCGTCGGGCGAACCAGCGGCCGTCGGGACGGCGTTCGAGCTTGCGTGTGCGACGCCGCTGGCCGAGTTCGTGCCGCTCGACGTGCGCGTAGCGCAGGCGCCAATAGGCCTGGCCTCCTGCGGGGGACAGCCGCTGTCTCCTCCCAAGCGGTTCGATGAGCTGCTCCGGTGCGGTTCCCGGGACCAGACAGTCGGGGAGGAGGTCGAAGGCTCGGACGGGGCTGCGAGCTTCGTCGGTCCTCAAGAGCAGTCGTTCGTCACCGAGGAACACGACCGGTGGCTTCCAGGCACCTGCAGCGGGCGGGGCGGGCAACGGAATCCGAACGATGCGCTCGAGCTGGAGAACCGGGACGTTTTCGATCGGGGTGCTTCGTGGCGTCGTTTCGAAGTACGCAAGCTCGCGGGTGGCGTCCACGGGGTGCAATGGGGAGAGCGAGCGGTCGTTTCCCGTGTGAAGATCGAAGGCGAGCTGCCTGCGCTTGCCGTTCCCTCCGCGGAACTCGACCACGATCTGATCCGGCTTCGATTCCATCCGCCACCCGACGATGAAATCCCCGGGCAAAAGGCCAGGAGCCAAAGCCCCTTGCCGCCGAACCCACGAGGCATCGCCGAGGGGCGTCAAGGCGGCCAGCACGAGCTCACGCCGCGGGCCGTCGCCCTTCTGGAAGCCGTAGCCGAAGGCGTTGCCGTCATCGTTCAGCGTGACGAGGCGAAACGTAAACGGATGCTCGCGGCTCCAGAGCACCAGACCGTCGCGCTCGAGGGTGTAGAGGGCTGGACCGGCTCCGTGGCGGTGAGAAGGATCTACGTGCAGGACCGAGGAACCGTCCGGCGACGGATAGGAGCGAGGCTGGAGAGGGAGGACAGGCGGACCGGGCGAGTCGGCGAGTCCGGCGCAGAGGGCGAGCGCTGCGAGCATGCCGATCGCAGCGCAAGCGGTGTTCCAACCGAACGCAAGCTGCCGAATCGGTCGTCTCCGTTCGGCGCTTCCGCGCCAGGGGGAAGGCGCGTGTCGTGGCCGGAACACCTGTCGTCCAGGACGACGCCATGCGGGCCTGCGCGGGGTTCGAGCGCCTTGCTTTGGACTGTCGCGCACCTCCGGCGAGCGGGGCACGGCGGGCGCCAGCAGGATCACGGGCGGCGTCTCGGTCGAGGTTCACCGACTGGAGCAACACCGTCGTGGCTTGCGGAGGTGAGCTCGACGGCCCGGACGATAATGGCAGTCGTCATCGCCCGCTGCGCCAGCGGGCGACGCCGCGGCGCGTGCTCAGTCGGCCTGCTCCGAGCGCTCGGTGCGGAACACGACGAGCTCGTCGACCGGCTCGAAGCCGAGGCCGGCGGCCAGCGCGCGCGAGGCCGCATTCGTTTCGAAGGCACCCCAGATCGGCTCGCGGCCGAAGGCGCGCTCGCGGCGGATGAGTTCGCTGACCGCGCGGCGTGCGAGGCCGCGACGGCGGAACTCGGGGGCGGTGTCGATCGAGACGTCGAAGAGCGTTTCGGTGCGCCAGTAGGCGTAGGCGAAGCTCGCGGCGCCGCCGGCGACGAAGGCGGCGCAGACGTCGCCCTTGGTCCGAACGTCTTCCATTTCGGCGCGCAGGTCCGCCGGCAGGTGCGCGAGCGAATCCTCGGGCAGGAGCAGCCGGATGTTGGGGCCCGGGGCGGCGAGGGCGGTCGAGTCGGCCAGGCGGTAGAGCACGGCGCGTTCCGACTGGAAGTCGGGGAGCAGGGCCGCGACCGCTTCCTCGAGCTCGGGCAGGCACACGAGCTCGGCGTCCGGACGGTCCGCGAGCGCTTCGCGCAGGAGCGCTTCGTCGGGGCGACCGATCACGACGACCAGCTTCCCCCCGGGGGCCTCGTTGCGCAGGATCCAACGCTCGGGGCCTCCGCGCAGGTCCGCGTGGTCCGAGAGCAACAGCGCCCGGGCCTCGAGCCAGCGAGGGATGTCGGGCAGCGTGCGAAGGAGTTCGGCTCGGGGTTCGTCAGGCACGGTCGAGGTCGTGGTTCGGTGCGTCGGGGAGCCGCTCAGGCCTGGCGGAACGGGCGCGCCAGCGTCAGGTCCTGGTCGCGGTAGGAAGGGCCGCTACGGCCGTGCCCGTAGAGATTTTCGGGCACGCTCTCGGTGCGGTAGAAGCGCAGGCGGAAGAAGACCTGTCCGTCCTCGACGACGAAGGGCACGTCGTGCGCGCGCACCTCGAGCACGGCGGGCGTGCCCGGCAGGGCGCCCGCCGGCGGCGCGTCCGCGCTCCAGCCGAAGCCGTTGTCGAAGAAGCCGGCGTAGTTGTTGCGCAGCTCGCCGATCCCGACGTCGACCGGGAGCATCTCACCGGCGACGGTCGGCGGGATGCGGATGCGCTCCTTGCTGGCGAAGATGTAGAAGCGACCCGGGTCGAGAATGCAACGCCCGGGCCCGGTCGACGAGGCGTGCGCCGTCAGAGGTTCCCAGAAGTCGAGCGGCTCGTGCACGCCGACGTCGGCGAACGCGAGCACGTCGGTGTTCAAGGCCGCGCGCCAGCCGTAGGGGTCGCGCCCCTCGAGACCGATGCGGAGCTCGACGCAACCTTCGGCGTCGACGCGCAGCTCGTCGGCGGCGAGCGGGCGGTTCCCGTCGAAGGTCAGCGGTGATGCGGCGTGCAAGGCGCGGACCTCGTCCGCGTCGAGGGCCGCGACCCCGCGCTGCAGGCGCAGCTGGGCGAGCCGGTCCCCGCGCCGGAGACGCACCGGAAAGGACAGCGGCGCCACCTCGAGCCAGAGACCGCCGCGGTAGCCCGGCGGAGCCTCGTCGAAGCGCGGGTGGCCGTCGACCAGCACGCGCGTGAAGAGATCGCAGCGGCCGGTCGAGCTGCGGGGATTGAAGCGCGCGTGGAGGTCGGGCGGAAGCTCGAGGGCTTCCTCGAGCGGGATGAGGTACACGAGCCCGCGTTCGAGCACGGCGCCCGCGCCTTCGAGGGAAACGGTCGAGGTCGAGAGACGGGCGAGGTGCTCGGCGACGGGTGTGCGCTCGGGCAAGAAGCCCGCCCGGATGCGGTGGGCCGTCGCGCCGAGACGCAGGTCGAGACTCGCCGGCTGAAGCTGGGCGGCGTCCGGCGGGTCGGCGCCCGGAGCGACCCGGATCGCCGTTCCGAACAAGGCCCCGAGCGAGGCATCGGTCAGAATCGAGCCGCGCTCGAGGTCACTCTTGCGACGCCGGGGTCCGGCCTGCCCCGTCGTCGGGTTGCTGGGCGCCTGATTCATGCCCGCATGGTGCCGCACCGGATCGTGAGGGCAAGCCCCACACGTCGGCTCGGCCTCCTCCCCGGCCTTTTCCGCGCAGGGGAGCGCCGCTACACTCCCTGCCCCGAAAGGGGCCCGTTTCCCCGAGCAACGGCTTCGGCAGGGCAACGGCCTCGGCAGCTCCGTTTTCCGCCCGCGGCGGACCCACGCCCCCATCCGCATGAAGATCCACGAGTTTCAGGCCAAAGAACTCCTGCGCCGCTTCGGCGTCTCGACGCCGAACGGCCGCGAATGCACCACGCCGGAGGAAGCCGAGGCGGCCCACACGGCCCTCGGAACCCCGGTGACCGTCGTCAAGGCCCAGATCCACGCTGGTGGGCGCGGCAAGGGCGGAGGGGTCAAGGTCGTGAAGAGCGCGGCCGAGGCGCGCGCGGCGGCCGCGGGCATGCTGGGCAAGGCGCTCATCACGCCCCAGACCGGGCCGGCCGGCCAGGTCGTGCGTCGCATCTGGGTCGAGGAAGGGTCGGACATCGCGTCCGAGCTCTACGTCGGGATCGCGATCGATCGCGAGACGCAGCTGCCGGTCTTGATGGCCTCCTCCGAGGGGGGCATGGACATCGAAGAGGTGGCCGCCAAGACGCCGGAGAAGATCCTGAAGGTGGGCTTCTCGCCCGCGACCGGCCTCGCGGAGGCGGACGCGAAGCGCCTGGCCGAGGGCATCGGGCTCACCGGCAAGAGCACGGCGCAAGGCGTCGCGTTCATGCTGGCCCTGACGAAGGCCTATTGCGAGCTGGACTGCTCCTTGGCCGAGATCAACCCGCTCGTCACGACCAAGGCGGGCGACGTCCTGGCGCTCGACGCGAAGATCAACTTCGACTCGAACGGCCTCTTCCGTCATCCCGAGCTCGAAGAGCTGCGGGACCTGCACGAGGAGGATCCGAAGGAGATCGAGGCCAGCAAGTTCGACCTGTCCTACATCGCCCTCGACGGCAACATCGGCTGCATGGTCAACGGCGCCGGGCTCGCCATGGCGACGATGGATGTCATCAAGTTGCACGGAGGCGATCCCGCCAACTTCCTCGACGTCGGCGGCGGCGCGACGAAGGAGAACGTCAAGGCGGCCTTCAAGATCCTCCTGTCGGACGAAAACGTGAAGGGAGTCCTCGTGAACATCTTCGGCGGGATCATGCGCTGCGACGTGATCGCCGAGGGCATCTGCGCCGCCGTGAAGGAAGTCGACCTGTCCGTTCCGCTGGTCGTTCGGCTCGAAGGTACGAACGTCGAGAAGGGCAAGCAGATCCTCGATTCGTCGGGCCTGCCGCTGATCACCGCAAGCGACCTGGACGACGCCGCCGAAAAGGTCTGCCGGGCCGTCACGGCCTGATCCCACGAAGTACCCGGAAACTTCGAAGAGCAAGGAAAGCCGCCATGAGCGTTTGGGTCGATTCGAACACGAAGGTCATCTGCCAGGGATTCACCGGCAAGACGGGCACGTTCCACTCCGAGCAGGCGATCGCCTACGGAACGAAGATGGTCGGCGGGGTGACGCCGAAGAAGGGCGGGCAGAAGCACCTCGGACTGCCCGTGTTCGATACGGTCGCCCAGGCGCGTGAAGCGACCGGTGCCAACGCGACCGTGATCTACGTCCCGCCGAAGTTCGCGGCCGCCGCGATCCTCGAGGCGGTCGACGCCGGCATCGAGCTGATCACGACGATCACCGAGGGCATTCCGGTGCTCGACATGGCCCGTGTGATGGAGCGCGTGCGCGCCTCGGGCTCGCGCCTGATCGGCCCGAACTGCCCCGGCATCATCACGCCCGACGAGTGCAAGATCGGCATCATGCCCGGCTACATCCACAAGGCCGGCCGGATCGGCGTCGTCTCGCGTTCGGGTACGCTCACGTACGAGGCGGTCTGGCAGCTGACGAGCCGCGGCATCGGGCAATCGACGTGCATCGGCATCGGCGGCGACCCGATCAACGGCACGAACTTCATCGACTGTCTCGAAGCCTTCAACGACGATCCCGACACGGACGGGATGGTCATGATCGGTGAGATCGGCGGCACGGCCGAGGAGCAGGCGGCCGAGTTCATCCAGTCCGACGTGAAGAAGCCGGTGGTCGGCTTCATCGCCGGGGTGACGGCCCCGCCGGGCCGTCGGATGGGCCACGCGGGCGCGATCATCTCGGGCGGCAAGGGCACCGCGGCGGACAAGATCGCGGCCCTCGAACGGGCCGGCGTGGCCGTGACCCAGAGTCCGGCGACGATCGGCGAGACCATGGAGACCGCCCTGCGCGAGGCCGGTCTTCTGGCCGGGGCCTGAGCGAAGGGCTCGCGGCGAGGACCGTCTCGTCGCCCGGTCCCCGGCCCGCATCCACCCCGGTCGCGCGGGAGCGCGGGCAGATCCGGCCGCCGAGCTCGCTCCCGAGTGCAGCCTCCCGCTTGCAGTCGAGCGCGGGGCGGACGGGCCCGGATCGTGGTCCGCCCGCAGGAGAAGGGACCGCAAGGATGGCGCGAAAGCGCGGCAAGTTTGTGGCGGTGCGGCCTGGAATCCCGCGCGGGGCTGTTTCCGCGCTCCGCGCGACCTATCCTCGTGGCGCTTGTCCCAAGTGCGGGCGAGCTGCGTACGGGGCCCCAAGCCAGGGGGCCTGGTCGTCGCACTGCGCCCCTTTTCCATGCAAGTCGCCACCGTCCTCGTTCGCGCCCTGGAGATTTACGCCCTCCTCGGACTCCTGTTCGCGTTGCCCTTCGCGCTGCGTTGGGTCGCGCGGGTCGATCCCGTCGCGGCGACGGGAACGCTCGGCTTTCGGCTGCTCGTGATCCCCGGCGCCGCCCTGTTCTGGCCGCTGTTGCTGCGACGCGTCCTCGCCGGAGGTGGACGACCCTCCGCTGGGCCCGCTCCGCACGGGCGCTACGGCGACGGGACCCCGCCCGGGGAGGTGCGATGATCCAGCGCTTGCGTCAGCGGCACCGTTCCACGTTTGCGGTGCTCGCGCTCGCCCTGCCCGTCGGCTTCGGTGCGGCGCTCGTCGTGCGCCCGGAACCGATCGGAGCCGGGACGCTGCCGCCCGAACTCTTGCCCGCGGGCCACCTCGACGCCGTGGCACCGCCGGCGCACGGCGTTCGCATCGACGCGGGGGCTTCAGGAGTTCGCGTGGCGGTCGCGCACGACTTCCGCGTCCCGAAGGCCCAGCTGTACTGGAGTGCGACTTCGGTCGCGGCGGGCGGCGCGTTGCCGACCGACGCGATCTGGATCGCGAGCTTGCGACCGGGGCTGGTCCGGAGCGTGGCTTCGCTGCCCGGTGCGGACGGCGTCGGCTTGATCTACAGCCTCGCGCACGGCGAGGTGGCGGCGACCGTCACGATTCGAAGCGAAGGGGCTGGCCGATGAGCGTCTCCTACCAGGCCGTGGGCTGGAATCGACAGAAGAAGCTCGTCGATCGCTGGTTGCTCCTCGGTGTGGCGCTCTTCATTGGAGCCTTCGTGGGAGTCGGTGCGGGGGTCAACCCCGAGGCCACGGCCGAGACGCACGTCATCCGCGCGAGCGGAGCCGCAGCGATCGTGCTCCTGCACGTGATTCTGTGCATCGGTCCGCTCGCGCGTCTCGACCGGCGCTTCCTGCCGCTCCTCTACAACCGCCGTCACCTGGGCGTCACGATGTTCCTCCTGGCGCTCGTGCACGGAGCCTTCTCGCTCGTGCAATTCCACGCGCTCGGTGACACGGATCCGCTCGTGAGCCTGTTCACGGCCAACTCGCGCTACGACAGTCTGGCGTGGTTTCCCTTCCAGCCGCTCGGCTTCGCGGCCCTCGCGATCCTGTTCCTGATGGCTGCGACGAGCCACGACTTCTGGCTCGCGAACCTGACGCCGCCGGTCTGGAAGGCCCTGCACATGCTGGTCTACCTGGCCTGGGCGCTGGCCGTGATGCACGTCGCGTTGGGGGCCTTGCAGGCCGAGACGCATCCGGCCTTCGCGGCGCTGGTCGGGGCGGGAGTCGTTGTCGTGCTGGCCCTGCACCTCGCCGCCGGCAACGCCGAGCGCGAGCTCGATCGGCCGACCGACGAGCACGGAGCGGAGGACGGTTTCGTCGACGCCTGCGCGGTCGCCGACGTTCCGCCAGAGCGCGCTCGAGTCGTGAACCTGGGAGGAGAACGCGTCGCCATCTTCCGCCATGGCGAGACGCTCTCGGCCGTGTCCAACGTGTGCCAGCACCAGAACGGACCGTTGGGGGAGGGACGCATCATCGACGGCTGCATCACCTGCCCTTGGCACGGTTACCAGTACGACCCTGCGACGGGCTGCTCTCCGCCGCCCTTCGAGGAGAAGATCGCGACCTTCCCGCTGCGGATCGACAACGGACGCGTCTTCGTGCGCGCCTGGCCGGAAGCGCGCGGGACGCGGATCGAACCCGCACTGGTTCCCGGGAGGGCGAATTGACGCCGTCCGAGCCGGACTTCTACATCGGCTGGGCCGAGCGCGCGCCGGTCACGCTGGCCGGCTTCGTCCGCCGTCGCGTCGCGTGCTTGCTCCTGGCGAGCGCCGCTCTGGCGGTGACGCTCGCACTCGTTCACCGTGAACTGCCCATCGCCACGTTCGAGTACGGCGTCGTGCGCTCCTTCGAAGGGCGGCTCGACGCGCGGCCCGTTCCGCGCCTGTGGGTCGAGCGCCTCCGGGAGAACGGAACGAGCGGAGCGAACGGACCAGAATCCGGGGCGAGCCTCCTCCTGGGAGTCTTCGGGAAGCACGGAGCGGCCGAGCTCGTGGGCGACCTCGACGGACACCGCGTGCGCCTGCAGGGATCGCTGGCCTATCGCGCGGGGCAGACCACGCTGGAGGTGGCGGACGCTTCGATCGAGGATCTCGGCCCGGGGCCTGCGAGCGCTCCGCCGCGGATGCCCCTGGGATCCCGAACCCTGGTGGGAGAAATCGTCGACAGCAAGTGCTGGATGGGGGTGATGAATCCGGGCAATCTGAAGCCGCACCGCGCCTGTGCTGCGCGCTGCATCTCGGGGGGCATCCCGCCGGTTCTTTGCGTTCGCGGGGACAACGGAGCCGCCTACCTGTTGCTCGTCGGTGCGGACGGGCGCTCCATCGGTTCCGAGCTGCTCGACGTCATCGCCGAATCGGTCGAAGTCACGGGCGAGGTCGAGCGCGACGGGGATCTTCTGGTGTTGCGTTGTGAGCCGGCCAACGTCCGGCGGTTGTCCCGATGAAGCTGTTCCCCTTCCTTCGCCCCGATCAGGCTGCGCCGGTCGCTCGGGACGTGAACGTGGCGCTGCCCGCCTTCGACGAAGGCCGCTACCGTGTCCACTTCGCCGCGGAGGAGCACGAGCTTCATGCGGCGCAGCGCCTGCGCTTCGAGGTCTTCAATGTCGAGCTGCAGGAAGGCCTCGCCGGTTCGTGGGAGAACGGGCGCGACGAGGATCGCTTCGATGCAGCCTGCGACCACCTGCTGGTCAGCGAGCGGTCGACCGGACGGGTGGTCGGCACGTACCGCATGCAGAGCGCCCAGATGGCCGCCGCGCGTGAGGGTTGGTACTGCGACGAGGAGTTTCACCTGGACGAGCTCGCGGCCGACGTGCGCGCCGCGTCGGTCGAGCTGGGGCGGGCCTGCATCGCTGCGGATTCGCGCAACGGCACGGTGCTGTACGCACTTTGGCGAGGCCTGGCGGCCTACGCGGAGCACCGCGGCAAGCGCTATTTCTTCGGGTGCTGCTCGCTGACCTCCCAGGACACGAGCGAGGCCTGGCACGTCCAGCGCTACCTCGAGGCCGGCGGTCACATGCTGCCCGGCGAGCCGGTGCGGGCGCGTGACTCGCACGCCTGTCCGCGACCGGAGGAGGGAGATCGGCGCGTCGCCAGCGGCGTGCCGACGCTTTTCCGCACCTATCTGCGCTTCGGCGCCAAGGTCTGCAGCTTTCCGGCCATCGACCGTTCGTTTCGCACGATCGACTACCTCGTGTTGCTCGATCGCGAGCGCCTGACAGTGCGCGTGCGCGACCTGTTCTTCGGTGGTAGCGGTCGTTGAAGGCCACGGTGCGCATGCTCGTGCGCGGCACGACCTTCTTGGCCTGGACCTTCCTCTGCGAGCTGGTCTTCCTGCTGGGTTTCCTGCCGGCACGGGCGCTGGGTGGCGCCGAAGCCTGGCGGTGCGCCTTGTTCCGGGGCTGGGCGCGTCCCGCGGGACGGCTCCTCGGAATGCGAATCGAGGTCCGGGGCCGAGCGCCCCAACCGCCCTACCTGCTCGTGTCGAATCACCTCTCGTACGTCGACATCATCCTGCTGGCAGGCGAGACCTCGAGCGTCTTCGTCTCGAAGGCCGAGATCGCCCACTGGCCGCTCGTCGGTTGGTTGGCCCGCACGATGGGGACGCTCTTTCTCGATCGCGGCAAGAAGCGTGAAGTGGCGCGCATCGGGACGGAGATCGCGCAATGTTTCGAGCGCGGCCAAGGTGTGTGTCTCTTCCCCGAAGGGACCAGCTCGGGCGGTGCGGACGTGCTTCCGTTCCGCTCCTCGTTGCTCGAGCCAGCGGTCCGCGGTCAATGGCCGGTCTGGACGGCCACACTGTCCTACCGCACCGAAGCGGGGAGTCCGCCCGCACACGAGCGCGTCGCCTGGTGGCGCGACATGCCCTTTCTGCCGCACTTCCTGGGACTCCTCCGCCTCGATGGTTTCGATGCGCGTGTGGTGTTCGGCGAAGCCCCGCACTCGGGGTGCGATCGCAAGGACCTGGCGGGCAGGTTGCACGCCGCCGTGTCCTCGAACTTCAAACCGATGATGGAATCGACGGATCCATGTCTCAGTCTCCGAGCCTGATCGACGATCTCGTGCGCACTCTCGAGCAGGGGGTCATGGGCATCGCGTCGCTGGACCCCGAGCTCTACGCGCAGTCTCCCGAGCCGCTGGCTTCCTCCGGGATCGGCCCGCACGTCCGGCACGGTCTCGACGCCTGTCTGCGGCTCCTGGAGGGGCTCGAGAGCGGGCGCGTCGACTACGATCGACGGGCGCGGGAGGCGCGCATCGAAGTCGACGCGGCCTGGGCCGTTCGGCGCATCCGGGAGACGATCTTGCGCCTGCGTTCGCTGGACGCACGCGAGACGGCGCGCCCGCTGTTCGTTCGCATGGATGTCCCCGAGAACACCCCCGAGCGGGCCGGTTGGCAGCGTTCCTCCTTCGGTCGCGAGCTGGCCTTCGTCCTCTCTCACACGATCCACCATTACGCCTTGATCGCCATGATCATGCGCCACCACGGCGTCGAACCGCCGGCGGACTTCGGTGTCGCGCCTTCGACGCTGCGCTTCTGGGAGGAGAGTGAGCGGTGTGCACCGCAACCTGGTTGATCACGGACGAGGGCTACGAGCTCTGGTTCAACCGTGACGAACGTCGAACGCGTGCGCGCGCGCTACTGCCGCGGACCGAGCGCGCGGGCGGCGTGGCGTTCATCGCACCGCGCGATCCGGACGGCGGGGGCAGCTGGATCGCGACGAACGAGTTCGGCCTGACGGTCGCGTTGCTGAACGCCTGGTCGGACGGGGGTGAGCCGCGCGAACCGCGCAGCCGCGGCCTGCTGGTCATGGACCTCGCCCAGGAACGGGACGTGGACGCGGTCGTAGCGTCGCTCGCGACCGAAGAACTGGCCCGCTACCGCGGCTTCCACCTCCTGGCGTTGGATCGTTCCGGAGCACCGCGCGTCTTCCGGGGCTCGCCTGGCGCGACGAGGGTCGTCCCCGAGCTCGCGCAGACGCCCCTCGTGTCGTCGTCGCTCGACGAAGGGCGCGCACGGCTCGTCCGAAGCGAGCTCTTCCGCACGCGGGCCCCGGTCGATGCGGCGGGCCACGTAGGCTTCCATGTCAGCCACGAGCCCGAGCGGGGTCCCTGGTCGCCGTGCATGCATCGCGACGACGCCAGCACCGTCAGCGCGACCCACGTGGCCGTCGAGCGCGACCGGGCGCAGGTTCGCTATGCGGATGGCAGTCCGTGCACGACGGATTTCGACGCGCCGCTGGTCCTGGCCCTGCGCGACGCGCGTTCTTCGACCTCGCCCGGACCGCGGTGACGGCGCGGCGTGGACGCACAGGCCGCTTCCTGGCGGCCTTCCTGATCCTCTTGGCCGCCTCGCACGCGGTGCGGTGGCTGCGTGGGCGGGAAGGGCCCGATCCTGCGCCCGAGAACGGAGTGCAGAGCGTCGAGCTCGCAGCGGTGGAGCTCGACGGCGCGGGCAACATCCGGCGGGGTGCGGGACGCGTGCGGTTGGCGTACACCGACAGCGGGAGTGCAGCTTCGACGACGAAGGGTCGGACGGCACCGCTCGTGCTGCTCCACGGCAGCCCCGGAAGCCGTCGCGAGCTCGCACGGATCGCGGCCGCCCTGGGCGGGGAGCGCCGGGTGCTCAACGTCGACCTGCCGGGATTCGGGGCTTCGACCCGGCGCCTTGCGAACTACTCGTTGCGCGCGCACGCGGCCTATGTCGACGCTCTCCTGGAAGAGCTGGGCATCCCGAGCGCGGACGTGCTCGGCTTCAGCATGGGCGGCGGTGTCGCGCTGGAGGTGTGGGGCCAGGCCCCCGAGCGCGTGCGCTCGCTCGTGCTCCTGTCGGCGATCGGCGTACAGGAGCTCGAGCTCTTCGGGGACTACGCGTTGAACCACCTGGTTCACGGCGCGCAACTCGCGCTGGTCGTCGGGCTGCGCGAAGGCTTGCCGCACTTCGGGGTGCTGGACGGGACCTTCCTCGGTTGGCCCTACGCGCGCAACTTCTACGACTCCGACCAGCGACCGCTGCGCGCGCTTCTGCAGAACGTCGAGCCGCCCGTCCTCATCCTGCACGGCGAGCGGGATCCGCTCGTGCCGGTCGCGGCCGCGCTCGAGCACCGGCGACTCGTGCCCCAGAGCGAGCTGGTCGTCGTCCCCGATGGCGATCACTTCCTGGCCTTCCAGCGCCCCGAAGTCTTGCTTGCGCCCCTGCGGGACTTTCTGGCACGCGTCGACGCCGGGACGGCGTCGCGGCGCGGCGGGGCCGAGGTGTCGCGCGTGGCTGCCGCTGCGCGCGACTTCGATCCGGCGGGCGTTCCGCCGCTCGGCGGAATCGCCCTCACGCTGTTCGCCGTGTTCGCCGCGCTGGGGACGCTGGTGAGCGAGGACCTCACGTGCATCGGGGTCGGAGCCCTCGTCGGCCAGGGGCGCGTTCCGTTTCTGGCCGCAACGCTCGGCTGCTTCGTCGGGATCTTCGTCGGTGACGTGCTGCTCTTTCTCGCCGGACGCTGGCTCGGACGACGGGCGTTGACGCGTGCACCGCTGTCCTGGTTCCTGACGCCCGCCCGGGTCGAGGCGAGTTCCCGCTGGTTCGAGGAGCGCGGCCCCTGGGTCATCTTCGCGAGTCGCTTTCTGCCAGGCGCGCGGCTGCCTACGTACTTCGCGGCCGGTCTCCTGCGCACGAGCTTCACGTCCTTCGCCGCTTGGTTCGCGCTCGCTGCGGGGATCTGGACGCCGCTGCTCGTCTGGATCTCGGCCCGGCTCGGCGGCGAGCTGAACGAGCGCGTCACCCTGTTTCGCGAGCGGATCGGTCTGGCCGCGCTCGCGACGGTGGTCGTCGTCTGGGTCGTCGTGAAGCTCGGTCTCGCGCTCTCGACCTACCGTGGACGGCGCCTGCTCGTTTCTCGGCTCTGTCGCCTGCGGCGCTGGGAGTTCTGGCCGACGTGGCTCGTGTACGGGCCGCTCGTTCCGCTCTTCGTCCGGCTGGGCTGGCGCCATCGGAGTCTGTTCGCGTTCACCGCGGCCAATCCCGCCATGCCGGCCGGAGGCGTCGTGGGAGAGTCGAAGTGGGCGATCCTCCAGGGCCTGGGCCACGCGGCGGGACACATGCCGAAGGCGCGCTTCCTGCCGCGGACCGGGGGCCTGGAGCGCGCGCGCGAGCTCGCTCGCGAGCTCGGGTATCCGGTTGTGGTCAAACCCGACATCGGTGAGCGCGGGGCTGGGGTCGTCGTCGTGCGGCGCGAATCCGAGCTCGACGACGCGTTGGCCGCGAGCGCGGGGGATCGCATCCTCCAGGAGTACGTGCCCGGACCGGAGTACGGCATCTTCTACGTGCGGCATCCGGACCAGGCTCAGGGACGCATCTTCTCGTTGGCGGAGAAGCGCTTGGTCGTGGTCGAAGCCGATGGTGTCCGCACGATCGAGCGCCTGATCCTCGACGATCCGCGCGCGGTCTGCAGCGCGCGCTTCTTTCTCCAGCGCAACGCGGCACGTCTGGGCGAGGTTCCCCCGGCGGGCGAACGCGTCGCCCTGGGTGAGCTCGGCACGCACTGTCGGGGAGCCGTCTTCTTGGCCTGCGAGGAAGGACGCACGGACGTGCTCGAGGCGGAGATCGATCGCGTCAGCCGGGGCTACGAGGGCTTCTTCTTCGGACGCTACGACGTGCGAGCGGACTCGCTCGAAGACTTGCGTCAGGGACGCTTTCGCATCCTGGAGTTGAACGGCGTCACGTCGGAATCCGCGGACGCGTACGACCCGAGTCACGGCTACGTCACTGGGTTGCGCGCGATCGCGCGCCAGTGGCGCGAGGCCTACGCGATCGGTGCGAAGAACATCCTGTCTGGACACCCGGCGACGGGAGCGCTGGCATTGCTGCGGGCCTGGCTCCGGGGCGAGCTGCCGGCGCCAGTCGTCGGAGCGCCAGCAGGATCAACGGTCGGAGTCGCATGCGGCGGTTCCGTGGCGACGGGCTCTGACCCGCAATCAGGGAGGGGAACATGAACAAGCAACGGATCGCGGACTGGACCGAACTCGAGGATCGCTCACCGCAACACGCGCTGGTCGCGGGCGTGGACCTCGTCCTGATCCGCTACGACGACGCCGTGTCGGCGCTTTACGGTCGCTGCTTGCACCGCGGGGCGCTGCTGGCCGATGGTCGGGTGGTCGGGGACGACTTGATCTGCGGGCTGCACGACTGGGACTACCGGATCGACAGCGGCATCTCGGCCTACGAGAACTCCGAACGCCTGCACAAGTTCGGGGCCTGGATCGAAGACGGCGGGGTCTGGGTCGACCAAGACGAGGTCGAGCAATGGGCGCGGGCCAATCCCCAACCCTACGAGCGCGACGCGTACCTCGGCGCCTACGCCGACGTTCACGGAACCGGGGACGAGCCTCACACGAAGCTCATCCACATGCTGGCACGCGATGGTCTGTCGAAGACGGGACACCACGGCCCGGTCGCGGCGATGGGCGTGCCTGCCCCGGAGCTGCCGCGCTGGGACGACATCCAGTTCGTCACGGCCCAGCTGGCGCGCTTGCCGCAACTGGACGACGTGCCGGTGGGGACGAAGCTCGTGATCGGACCGGGCGCGAAGAAGCCACTCGAGCTCGACATCCCGCTGTTCGTGTCCGACATGAGCTTCGGTGCGCTGTCGGAAGAGGCCAAGGTGGCGCTCGCGCGTGGTGCAGAGCGGGCGGGAACAGGCATCTGCTCCGGCGAAGGAGGGATGCTGCCCGAGGAGCAGGCGGAGAACCGCCGCTACTTCTACGAGCTGGCCTCCGCGCGCTTCGGGTTCTCGATGGACAAGCTGAAGGTCGTTCAGGCCTTCCACTTCAAGGGGGGTCAGGGCGCGAAGACCGGGACCGGGGGGCACCTGCCGGGGGACAAGGTGCGCGGCAAGATCGCCGTGGTCCGCGGGCTCGAGCCAGGTACTCCCGCCATCTCACCCGCGCGCTTTCCGGACTGGACCTGCGAAGAGGAGTGGAAGCGCTGTGCCGAAGAAGTGCGCGACGTGACCGGCGGGATCCCGATCGGGATGAAGCTCTCGGCCCAGCACATCGAGGCGGATCTGGACGCGGCCCTGCGCATCGGGGTCGACTACGTGATCCTCGATGGCCGCGGTGGCGGAACCGGCGCCGCGCCGTTGATGTTCCGCGACCACATCTCCGTGCCGACGATCCCCGCTCTGGCACGGGCGCGGCGCCATCTCGACGCGCGTGGTCGCGGTGACGTGACGCTGATCGTGACCGGCGGGCTGCGCACACCGGCCGATTTTGCGAAGGCGCTGGCCCTGGGGGCGGATGGTGTCGCGGTCTCGAATGCCGCCCTGCAAGCGATCGGGTGCCTGGGCATGCGCGCGTGTCACACGAACAACTGCCCGGTGGGAATCGCGACGCAGAAGGAAAACCTGCGGGCGCGGCTCGAGATCGAGCGCTCCGCGAACCAGCTGGCGCGCTTCTTCGAGGCCTCGGTCGAGCTCATGACGGTGCTCGCGCGGGCCTGTGGCCACACCGAGCTCTCCGCCCTGTGCCCCGACGACCTCACGACCTGGAAGCGGGAGATGGCGGCGCTCTCCGGCGTCCGTTTCGCCGGGGTCGAGCGCTAGCGGCCCGCTGAAAGAGTCTTCCGGCGCCCTGCACGCGTCCGGAGAGCCCGGCCGCTCTGGAGTGCCCCGCGGACGCGGCGGTGGGGGGCCTTCCATGCACCCTGTGTCCTTCCGGCCCCGAAACCTCCTCCGAGGCACGAAAAGGGGGGGGACGGCGGCGGCCCAGGGCCTAGAATCGTGGGCGTGGAGGTCCCTTTCGACCTCCCGAGACCCACGGAAGCATCATGCATCTCGCACTCCCTGGTGGCCCCGAGCTCTGGATCTGCGGAGCCCTCCTGATCCTCATCTTCGGCGGTCGCAAGCTCCCTGAGCTGGCACGGGCGATGGGCAGCAGCATCACCCAGTTCAAGAAGGGCATGAAGGAAGAGCCCGAAGAGCTCGAACAGGGCTCCTCGCCCCGTCCGCCCCAACCCCCCGACCCGTCGTGAGCCTCGGCGCTCTCTTTTGTGGCGGCCAGAGCCGCCGGATGGGACGGGACAAGGGGCGCCTGCGCTTCGGCGGGGCGTCCCTGGTCGAGCGTGGCCTGGCGGTGCTCGCGGAGGTGGCGGACGACGTCGTCCTGCTCTCGGGGAGCGGCGCGCGCTACGCCGAGTTGGGAACGGTCGAGCTCGCGGACCGAGGACCGCACGAGGGACCCCTGGGTGCCCTTTTGGTGGCCCTCGAAGAGGCGCAGCGTCGCGGACAGGACACGGTCTTCGTGCTGGCCTGCGACATGCCGTTCGCGCGTGCCGAGGTGCTCCGTGCGCTCGCCGACGAGGCGCGGACGTCGCGGGCCGACGCCGTGCTCCTGGAGACCGAAGACGGCCTACAACCGCTCTACGCGGTGTACCGCGTGACGCGAACGCTGCCGGCGGTCCGTTCGGCCTTGGCAGCGGGCGAGCGAAGGATGATCGCGTTTCACGAAGGTCATGGCCCGCTCGGCGTTCGGCGCGTGCCCGCGGCAAGCGTCGGGGACGGGACCTGTGCCTGGAACGTGAACACGCGCGCCGACTGGGAACGTGCCCTGGAGCGCGGAGCATGAGCTCGACACGCGCCTGGCTCACGTCCTTGCTCGCGCCCGTCGACGACGGCCTCACGCGCATGCGCGAGATCCTCGGTCGCCAGATCGAGGAGCCTTCGGCGGCCGTGAGCGACATGACGTCACACGTCGAACGCTTTCGCGGCAAGCAGCTGCGCGGCGCCCTCGTCCTGCTCTGCGGTGAGGCCACCGGCAACACGACCGACGAGCACGCAGCGGTGGCTGCGATCGTCGAGATGATCCACCTGGCGACCCTGGTCCACGACGACATCCTGGACGGAGCGGAAGTGCGCCGACGGGTGGCCTGCGTGAACCAGCGCTGGGACAACCAGACGGCGGTCCTGCTGGGCGACTTTCTCTACGCGCGCGCCTTCGCGCTGTCGACCGAGCTCTCGTCGCGGCTCTGCAGTCGGATCCTGTCCGAGACGACGCGCCGGCTCTGCGTCGGCGAGATCGAACAGGCCAACCGGCGCTACGACTTCGACATGACGCAGGACGAAGCCGAGGCGATCTGCGGCGCGAAGACAGCCAGCCTGTACGCGGCCGCCTGTGAGCTCGGTGCGCGCTATCCCGGCGGCAACGAAGAGGTCGGGCGGCAGATGTACGACCTGGGTTGGCAGCTGGGGCTCGCCTTCCAGATCGCGGACGACTGCCTGGACTTGACCGGCACCACGGAAGAGGTCGGCAAGAGCGTCGGCACCGATGTGGAGGACGGCAAGATCACGCTGCCCGTGCTCGTCGCCTATCAGCGCGCGAGCGACGACGTGCGCGCACGGATGCGCGACATCTTCACGGCGCCCGATCTCGAGGATCGGGCCCGACTCCTGGTCGAACAAGGTCACCTGGGTGCCGGGCTCGAGGTCGCGCGCCTGCGGGCTCGGACGCTCGTTGCCCAGGCCTCGGAGCGAATCGCGAACCTGCCCGAGAGCCCAGCGCGGCGCTCGTTGGAAGGAATTGCCGAATTCGTCCTCGAAAGGAGCTTCTAGATTCCCGATGGAACTCCGGAGCAGCGGGAAGCACGGCCGACATCCCGGTGGGGCTCCCGAGACGACGCAGATGACATGGTGAACGATACGGAACACGGTTGGCGACGGGCGGCCGGAGGGCGGTGGATCGCCGGAGTCTCAGGAGCGGTCGGGAGGCGCCTCGGACTGCCCGTGGCGTCGATCCGCGCGGCCTTCGTCGGCTTCGCCGCCGGTGGGTGCCTCTTGGCCCTGTCGGTGGCCGTCTTCGATGGGGCGCTCTTCGGGGGCCTTGCGGATGGAGTCCGCATCCCCCTGATCGCCTTCGGCCTGACAGCGGCGTTCCTGTATCCGCTGCTGGCCCTGCTGCTACCCGACGAGTTCGAGCCCGCGCGCTGGAACTTCGCGAGTGCCGCCGGAGCGGTGGGCCTCCTGATGCTGCTCGGGCAGGTGCTGGGCAACCTGCTGACGCCCTACTGGGACACGGCCAAGGCGGCCTGGATCGAGCGCGGCAATTCCGGGTGGTTCACGTGGTTCGGCGACTACCAACGCGAGGTCGGCTTCGGGGCGAAGGACGTGGTCTTCGCGCTCTTCCTGCTGTCCAGCGTGGTGTTCGTTTGGCTCCAGCGCACGGCGATCCGACGCTTCTTCCGCTCGATGAACGTCGGGGTCAGTCTCGTGACCCTGTCCACCCTCGCGGTGGGCGTGGGCGTGCTCGTGCCGCAGATCGACGGATTCGAGGATCCGGACCAGCGGGTCGACTTCGAGAAGGAGTACGCGGACTACGTCGTCTTCAAGGACAAGGGCTATCAGAAGCTGCCGCTCGAGCTGCAGGATCGCAATGAGCAGTACCAGGCCTTCCGGTGGGCCGAGGGCTACTTCCTGTACCACATGCTGCACCTGTACGGGATCGGCATGCCGAGTGCGGACCTGTCGCCGCAGATGGTGGACGGGCTCGAGCGCTTCGGCACCAAGTACGGGCGCGAGGAGGCGGAGAACCGCCGCAAGCAGATGGCCGCGGCCTTTACCGGACGCGAGAAGCTGCAGGAGATCGGTGCCTTCATTCACCGCAACGAAGACGCGTTCTGGCGCGCCTTCGAGATCTCGACGCTCCTGCACCTGAACCGGACCTACAAGGCGCACTGGTTCACGACCCTGCTGACGCTGCTCGGCGTCGCCATCTTCCTCAACACCTTCAAGGGGCGGCCGAAGCAGTGGTTCTCGGTCCAGAAGTTCGGCTTCTTCACGGTGCACATGGGGATGATGGTGCTCCTGCTCGGTGGAGCGACGAGCAAGCTCTTCACCGACCGTGGGATCCTGCACCTGTTCCTGGGCGAGCCCGGGTCGAATACGTACTGGCGGCACTACCGCAACGACGAGCTGGCGCGGATGCCGTTCACCGTGCGCCTCGATGAATTCGCGCGGAAGGACTGGATGGCGCTCGAGGTGCACTTCCTCAAGGAAGACTTCGCTTCGCGCCCGCCGCGCTACACCCTGTGGGAGGGGCGGGAGATCGAGCTCGATCACGTCCCGCAGGATGCCGACGCGACCGAAGTGCGGCTCGAGGAAACGACGCGGCCGCGCATTGCGCTGCGCGTGAAGGAGCTCTACGACCGGGTCTCGATCGGGGCGACGCAGGTGATCGAGTCGCAGAACGAGAACTTCCCGCCCGTCGCAGGCATCGAGGTCGATCTGCCGCGGGAGGGCCACTCGGCCGACGACGGACACGACCATGCGGTTCGCGGCTACCTGCAGCCCATGTCGGAGGCGCAGCAGCGCTTCCGAGACGAGGTCTTCCGCGACGTCGCAGGCGGCTTTCGCCTGGCCGCGTCCTACGGTGACGATCCGGAGCGGCTCTTTCCGCCGCTCTCGAACGGTTCGCCGGGGCAAGTCCTGGGGCAACTGCACGTCTCGGTGGCCGGTGAAGCGGACGGTGCTCAGGTGGCCTATCCCGTGCGGCTGGGCGAGGAATTCGAGGTCACCGGCGGTTTCCGTCTGCGCGTGTACGACGCGACGACCGACCTGCGGATGGAGACGACCAACGGCTACTCGAGCACGCATCCCCTGCCGCTCGAAGAGCAGCCGTACCAGCTCTGCGCGACCTACGTCGAGATCACACCGCCGGAAGGCGGACCGTCCGAACGCCGGGTCGTGATCGAGGGCATCGATTCGGCGCAACGCGGCGATCAGGGCAACTTCCAGTACGCGGACGTGTTCCTGAACCTGACCTGGGACAACTGGACCTCGCCGGGGCCTCCTCGGTTCCTGATGCACTGGTCGAAGAGCTCTGCTCCGGTCTTGCTCGGTCAGGACGGGAGTCGCCACACGATCGAGCTCGGACAGCGCCTCGAACTACCGGGGCCCACTCCCGTCGTCGCGGCCGACTTCTTTCACCACGGTGAGTTCGAGAACAGCCTGGAATTCCACGAGAACGAAATCGTGGACGGCTGGGATTCGGACTTCTACGCGCGGACACCGCGCGGGCTCGTGGTCGACGTGGTTCACGAGCCGGGGACGCCGGAAGAGCGCGTCGAGACGATTCGGATGGCCACGACGCAGCAGGACCAGCTCAATCTCTGGTTCTCGCCGGACGGGCGCTTTGCGCTCTACTTCACGGAGAACAGCGAGATGCTGCCCTTCGAGTGGCGCAGTGTCCTGAGCATCCTGGAAGAGGACAACTCCGGCAAGCTGTACGAGGTTCCGCTCGGCAGCGAGGCCGAGCGCGAGATTCGCGTCAACGACTACTTCTTCTACAAGGGCTACCGGTTCTTCCAGACGAACGCCATTCCCGAGGAACCGAAGTACTCGGGCATCGGTGTCGTCTACGACCCCGGCATTCCGATCGTTCTGTTCGGGATGTACACGGTGATCGCCGGAACCGTGATCGCCTTCCTGATCCGACCCGTGGTGTTGGCACGCCGCGAAGCGAAGAAAGGAGCTGCAGCATGAACGCCTGGATCGAATCCGTCGACGTCACCCTCGGGTGGTTGAACGCCTCGGGCTTTTGGCTGCGTGTGACGAACGTGCTCTGCGCGCTCGGCATCGTCGGAGCGGCCGTCTCGGGCTGGACGCACTACAGGCAGTCGCAGCGCGTCCGAGCGGGTTCCTCTCCGGGACGCAACCCCTTCTCGGGCCTGACGATGGTCCTGCTCGCCGGTGCGATCACGGCGATCTCGATCTCGGTGTGGAACCGCTACATCGAGGTCAATCACTTCCCGAGCCAGACGATGAGCGAGGTGCTGGTGATGTTCAGCCTCTCGCTCCTGGCTTCGATGCTGATCCTGCACTACGCCTTGAAGCTCGAACGCGAGGGCTTCGGCTGGGCGATCGTGGACGATGCACTGCTGGGACTGATGATGTTCGGGGCCTGGTACACGAACGTCCACACGACGACGCTGTCGACCGCGCAGCGAGACCTGCCCCCGGCCCTGCAGTCGTACTGGTTCGCCCCGCACCTCTCGGCGCTGATCTTCAGCTACGGGATGCTGACGCTCGCGGGCCTCGTCTGCCTCGTCTACTTCGGGACGCGCTTTTGGTCCGGGGCCTTTCAAGGCGGCTGGTCCAAGCGCACCCAGTGGTTGGTTCCGCTGGTCCTGCTCCTGATTCCCTTCGCCCAGCTCGCGACGGGGATCGTGCTCCTGCTCGTGGGGGCGGTCTTCGTCGCCCTCAAGGTCTTCGGGGCCTTGCCCGAGAAGACGGCGCTGAACGACATGGAGCGCGTGCTCGACCGCGTCAGCTATCGCGCTTTCTCCGTGGGGATCCCGTTCTTGACCGCGGGGCTCTTCATGGGGGCCTTCTGGGCGCAGGAGGCTTGGGCGAACTACTGGGGTTGGGACAGCAAGGAGAACTCCGCGCTGATCACATGGCTCGTGTACGTCGTCTACATTCACCTGCGCATGCTGGGTGGCTACCGTGGCGAGAAGGCGATGGCCGTGCTCGCCGGAGGTGCCCTGTCCGTGTTCTTGACGTTCCAGATCTTCGGCTACCTGCCCGATAGCCAGAAGAGTCTGCATCGCTACACGGACGACGGGGTCGTGCCGCGGGAGGGCATGCAAGGGGCAAGCGCCTCTCCCGAACAAGAGGCCAAGCTCGAAGACGGCTCCACGATCTCCTCGGAAGAACAGCGCTAGGTGTCCCGTGACGAAAACGGAAGCGAAGCAAGCGGTGCAGATTCTCGACGGTAAGGCGACGGCTTTGGCCGTGCGTGCGGACGTCGCCCTGAAGGTGCAGGCCTTGAAGGCACATGGGGTTGCTCCCGGCCTGAGCGTGGTCCTGGTCGGTGAGGATCCCGCGAGTCAGGTCTATGTGCGCAACAAGGACCGCGCTGCAACCGCGGCTGGCATCGCCGTTCGCCAGATCACCTTGCCGGCCAGCACGACCCAGGCCGAACTCTTGGCGACCGTGGCTGATCTGAACGCGGACGACGCCGTTCACGGGATCCTGGTTCAGTTGCCCTTGCCGAAGGGGCTGGACGCGGACGCGATCGTCGCCACGCTGGATCCCGCCAAGGACGTCGACGGACTTCACCCTGCGAACGTGGCCGCGCTCTGGACCGGCGCGGAGGGCCTCGTGCCCTGCACGCCGGCCGGATGCATCGAGCTCCTGGACCGCCACGAGATCCCGATCGCCGGGCGCCGCGCCGTGGTCATCGGTCGTTCGATGCTGGTGGGCAAGCCGCTGGCGGCGCTGCTCCTGGCTCGCAACGCGACGGTGACCATCTGTCACTCCCGGACCGAGGATCTGCCCGCCGTCACGCGAGCGGCCGACATCGTCGTCGCGGCGGTGGGACGGGCCCGCATGGTCCGCGGGGATTGGATTCGGCCGGGAGCCACCGTGCTCGACGTCGGCATCAACCGCGGAGACGACGGGCGCTTGGTCGGGGACGTGCACTTTCCGGAAGCGCGGGAAGTGGCCGGTGCGATCACTCCGGTCCCGGGGGGCGTCGGTCCCATGACGATCGCGATGCTTCTCTCGAACACCGCACGGGCGGCGGCTCGCCTGGGCTCGATTCCCTGGGAACGGCTCTAGCGCCCATCCTCGAACGGACGATCGCCTAGACCATGCAGGCCAATTGGCAGGATCCGCCCCCTCCGCCCGACCAAGGTGGGGGACGCATGCAGTTCGCGATGCCGGCGATGACGCCGGCCGTGAAGCTGATCGTGCTGATCAACGCGGTGGCCTTCCTCGTCACCTTCGCCATCTTCCTGGCCAAGACGGAGGCGTGGCTGGCGCTGCGGGACGTGCTGGGGCTGAGCCCGGCGCACTGGATCCAATGGGCTCCGATCCTGCCCTTCTGGCAACTGCTGTCGTACGGATTCCTGCACGACCCGAGCCGGTTGATGCACATCCTGATGAACATGCTGTTCCTGTACTTCCTGGGAACCATGCTCGAGGCGACCGTCGGGGCCCGCCGCTTCCTGACGCTGTATCTCTCCGCGATCGTGGTCGCGGGGGCGGCGATGCTCGTCACCGGACTCTTCCAGCACGACCCGTTGCCGACGATCGGGGCCTCGGGGGGCGTGCTCGCGGTGGTCGTCGCGATGGCCGTGCTGCGTCCGAAGACGCGGGTCATCTTCCTGATCTTCCCGATCACCCTGAAGACGCTGGCGATCCTCTACGTGGGGTTGGACGTGTTCGGGGCGCTCATGGAACTGAAGGGGCAGGGCGGCGGGGTGGCGCACATGGCGCACCTGTCGGGCGCGGCCTGGGGCTTCCTCCTCGCGCGGCGCGGGTGGATCTGGCAGGACCCGTTCCAGGGGCTGCAGCGCTGGCAGGCTCTGCGCGTCGAAGAGAAGGAGCGTGACTCCGAGCGGCGCCTGGACGAGCTCCTGGCGAAGATCCACCGCGAAGGGATCCAATCGCTCTCCGTCCGAGAGCGGGCGTTCTTGAAGCGGACGTCGAAGCGCCCTTGAATCCGGGGGGGGCCGGGAGGTCCCGCGGGGAGCGCCGCGGGGGTTGGGGGGCGGCAGGCTGAGGACTACACTGGGGCGATGCGCCCCGAGGACGCCGCACCTACGGCCGTCTTCGCAGTCCCGCTCGAACCCGGCCCCGGCTCGCCTCCCTGCGAGCGGGTTTCGCGTTGCGAGCGGTCGGGCCCGAACCCGAACTCCCGCAGTTCCATGAATCGACCCCTCCTCTCCGTCCTTCTCATCCCCTTCTTCGGCCTGTGCACCGGCTTCGGCCCCGCTCGCGCTGCGAATGCCGTGGGACCCGTCCCGCTCCTTCAGGACAAGGAGAGCTTTCGCGATCGCCTCAAGCAGGCCATGCGCATCGGGGACACGAAGGAGATCGAGAAGCTCATCAAGGCCGACCAGATCGAGGCCATCGACGAGATTCGACTGCTCTGCGACGCGATCTCGATCCGAACGAACGACGAGTACGAGGAGATGATCGCGGCCTTGAGCAAGGCTTGGAAGGCGGTCTACCGCTCGGACTTCGTGAACAACGTCTACGAGTTCTATTCCCTGATGCGTCCTGACATCAAACGGGAGCGCCTCAAGATCCAGACCAAGTTCAACGCGGACGTGTCGAACTATCTGCGCGCCGAAGGTGCGAAGGACTCCAACGCGCTCGGCCAGATCGGGATGAACTTCTTCGGTTACGCCCAAGCCTTCGAGCAACTCGGCGACCTCTACAACGCCTCGCAGGGCTACATGTACTACGCGTTGTGCTTCGACGAACGTTTGCGGGGCAAGGATGCCGACCTGAACCGTGCGTGTGAGGGGTATCGACGTGCGGTCGAGAATCGCAAGGCGGTCGACCTGGAGGACACCTTCTACAACGACTCCAAGACCCGCTTCGAGGCCTTGGAGTTCGCGGGCTACGGCGATCCGTCGAAGGGGCCGGCCGCGCGAGCGGCCGAGAAGAAGGCCACGGAGGCGACGCACTCGTTCGTCGTCAGTACGACTTTCGAGGTCTTTCCGGAAGTCATGAAGGTGCAACGTCCCAACTACACTCTCGACGAGATCTACCAGATGTGGCCGTCGGTCAATCTGAAGGGGGTGGGGTCGCGAGCCACCTTCGCGTCCTTCTTGGCGGGTGTCGCTTCTCCGACCGTCCTGCGCGAGGGGGCGGCCAAGATCAGCGTCGATACGGACGGGGATGACAAGGGCGACGTCGAGGTTCCCATGGCCGGGCGCTTCGCGCCGGTGCAGGTCGTGGTCGGAGACGGACAGCCCTGGGCGTTCATCGCGATCACGGGGCAGCAGAGCGACACCTACCAGGGCTTCCGCTACAACACCGAGCCGGCGGACGACTACTTGTCGTTGTACGTCGCTCCGGCCGGCAGCGTGGTGGGCATGGTCGGCGAGACTCCCTTCCGGGTGCTGGACGACAACATGGATGGGGTCTACGGCAGCGGGCCGATCGAGTGGGGCTTCGTCGGACTCCGCGATGGCAGCCTGCAGCCGGACCTCGACTCGATCTTGATCGGCAGCGAGAAGATGGCGCGTCCGTGGAGCGAGCACCAGCAGGTCGGGGACACGTGGTACCGCTTCGAGCGTGGCGAGGACTCGGGCAGCTTCTCGGTCACGCCGACCGAGGTGAAGACCGGCTTCATGAAGCTCACGTTCAAGGGCGGCAAGCCGGACTGGCTCGTGGTTCAGGGCAATACGAACGAGAACGACTTCTTCCTGCTCGAGCCGGGCAAGAAGGTCGAGCTTCCCGAGGGCCAGTACAAGCTGTACTCGGGCCAGCTCAGCAAGGGCAAGGGGGCTCAGACGGCGAAAGCGCTGATCCTCCCCGGCGAGCGGGAACTGCACTGGGACGTCTACGCCGGCGAAACGGTCGACGTGGAGTTGGGCTCGCCCTTCTCGTTCGACTTTTCGTTCCGCCAAGACGACACGTCCTTCACGGTGGAAGGTGCGAGCGTCGTCGTGACGGGGAAGGCCGGCGAAACGTATCAGCGACTGTGGAACTGCGTGGCTCAGCCGGAGGTCAGCACCCGGCGCGTGGGCTCGAAGAAGGGCAAGGACGCGGGCAACATGCGGCCGGCCCAGAGCCAGGAAGAGCTCACGGATTCGGGCAACGACTTCAGCGTCGCCTGGCGCCCCTTCGACTTCACCGAAGAGAAGCGCTCGGACGACCCGATCGAGGTGCAGCTCTTCTCGAAGAAGAACAAGCTCTTCGGCAAGATCGAATCAGACTGGAAGGCGGAGTAAAGCGCGCGTGCTCGATCTCAAGTTCATCCGACAAAACCCCGAGTTGGTCAAGGCCGGGGCGATCAAGAAGCACGTGAAGTGCGACGTCGACCGACTGCTGGAGCTCGACGCGACCAAGCGTGAGCTGGGGCAGAAGGTCGACGAGCTCCGTGCACGCCAGCGTGAGGCGGGCAAGGCCATCTCGAAGGCCGAACCCAGCTCGCGCGCGGCTTTGCTCGAGGCCCAGAAGACCCTGAAGGCCGAGCTCAAGGAGCTGGAAGACTCGCTGGGCGCTCTGGCCACCGAAATCGAGACCCTGCACCTCGAGGTCCCGAACGTTCCGGCGGAGGGTGTTCCGGACGGGCGCGACGAGGCCGACAACGTGGAGATCGAACGGGTCGGTGATCCGCCACGCTTCGACTTCGAGGCGAAGGACCACATCGATCTGGCGACGGCGCAGGGCTGGCTCGACATCGAGGCGGGCGCGCGGCTCGCGGGGAGTCGCAACTATGTCCTGATCGGCGACCTCGCACGGCTCGAGAACGCCGTGATGAACTTCGCGCTGGACCACATGCTGAACAAGGGCTTCGTGCCGCTGTCCGTGCCGATGCTGGTCCGGCGTGAACCCCTGTTGGGAACGGGCTATTTTCCCGGGGGAGAAGAGCAGACCTATCGAACCGACGACCGGGACGAGTTGTATCTCGCGGGTACGTCGGAGGTGCCGGTGACGGCGTTCCACAGCGGCGAGATCCTCGCCTGCGAAGACCTGCCCAAGCTCTACGTCGCGCGCACGACCTGCTATCGCCGCGAGGCAGGAACCTACGGGAAGGACACGAAGGGCATCTATCGCGTCCATCAGTTCCAGAAGGTCGAGCAGGTCGTCATCGATGTCGCCGACGAGGAGCGCTCGATCGAGCACCATCGTTCGATCTTGTCCAACTCGAAGGAGCTCCTGCATGCCTTCGAGTTGCCGTACCGCGTCGTCAACGTCTGTGGCGGCGACCTGGGCGTTCCGCACGTTCAGAAGTTCGACATCGAGACTTGGATGCCCGGGCGGGACGCGTACGGCGAGACGCATTCGGCCTCACGCTTCTACGACTACCAGGCCAGGCGGCTCCAGCTCCGCTACCGAGATCCGGAGGGGAAGGTGCGCGTCTGCCACACTCTCAACAACACGGTGGCCGCGAGCACCCGGCTGTTGATCGCCTTGCTCGAGAATCACCAGCAAGGAGACGGCCGCGTTCACGTCCCGGAAGCCTTGCGGCCGTACATGGGCGGAATGGCGCTGATCGGCCGGACGCTCTGAGGCCGCGGCGGGCAGCGGGTCAGACCCCGCCGCCGAGCCCTCCGGATTCGAACGAATCGCTGCCGGGCAGAGTGCCTTCGCCGCGGCCGCCGCCCCCGCCGCCCCCGCCTTCGCCACCGGCTCCATCGGGATCGCCCGAGCCATCGCTACCGGGCGTCGCCTCGATCACGGGCGGGGCCACCTCCGGGATGGCGGCGATGGGCTGGGCGTCGGGATCCTGGATGGTGCGCCGGACGAGCTCCGGAAAGCGGATCACGCGCTTGTACTCGACGCTGCGGGTGTCGCGGACCAGCTGCTCGGTCGAAATGCGAGGGGCCAGTTCGATCGTGAGCAAGATCTCGATCCGCGTGGGCAGGCCTTCCGTACCCTCGCTGTCTCCTCCCCACGCCTCGAGCGGCTCCGCGTCGATGCCGTCCTCGTCGTACACCTGGATGTCGAAGCCCTTGATCCGGTCGTGGAGGAGCGAGTATGCACCGCCCCGGAAGGGCTCGTCGTCGATGCCGAAGTCTTCGCGGCGGTAGATCTCGAGGAAGTCGTCGGAGTTCGGATTGCGGCGCAAGCGATAGCCGACCTCGTTGAAGTCCGCACGACGGAAGACGTCGCCTTCGTGCTGGCGAAAGAGGATGAGGCTGTCCGTCGAGGTCGTGAAGTCGAGCGAGTCGGCATCCAAGCCGGCCAGAATGCGGTCGCGGATCAGGATGACGTCCGTGCTGAAGCGGTTGAAGGTCAGGATGCCACGAAGGTCCCGCTCGATCATGTCCAGGATGGCCGGGCCGGCGAGCTGGCGCTCCTGCATGTTGTGAATCGTGTCCCGGCTGCGTCGGGCGGCGGTCAGGATCTGGGAGATCGTGATGAGGATGCCGGCCATGATCACGAGGGTCAGCATCACCTCGATGAGCGTGAAGCCACCCTGGTTGGCGGGACGGTCGTGCGATCGCAGCTTCATCGGAGCGCGTCTCCGTCCAGAGCATCACCGGCCTTCTTGGTGTCCTCTTCCGAGCCGTGGACCTGCTCCCACGGCATCCAGCGTTCCATGATGAACTCGTTCGGGAACTCGCCGAACTTCGGAAAGGTCACGCGAATGCGCACCTTCTCGAAGGGCTCCGCGGACTCCTCGTCTTCGTCCTCGTCTTCGTCCTCTTCCCACTGATCCTCGGGTTGCCAAGAGTCGTAGGCGAGCGTCGATTCCGTCTCGTACAGATCGGTCAGGGTCTCGTCGCCGATCGCGACCTCCCACTGGAACGCCTCATAGCCTTCCTCGGCGTAGCTGCCGAAGAGGCGCTCATCCATGTCCTCCCAGTACAGACCGGACTCGATCTGACCGAGCGTCAAGAGGGCCAGTCCCCGCGCAACCTTGCGATTGTGCGTGTGAGCAGCGGTGATCTTGGCCGTGCTCAAGCCCTGGAGGACGAGCACGAGACCGATGCTGACGATCATGATCGTGACCATGACCTCGGCCAGGGTGAAGCCCGAGCGACTGGCGGACAGGGGCCTCATTCGAAGTCCTCGTCCTTGGGGGGGTCGCGTTCGAAGAAGCCCGTGTGGAAGCGAATGTCCCCGGTGAGCGGCAGGACCTCGACCGTGAAGACTCGTTCGAAGATGTCCTGGCTGAGCGTGACCGTGTGGTTCGAGGACGTGCCCAGCGCATCGAAGCGGACGAAGACTTTGCCGCTCGTGAAGACCTCGTCGTCGACGGTCACCTGGGCGATCGAGATGCCCTCCTGCCAGAGCGGCGTCTCGCTGATCCAGAGCCGCTCGTCGTCCTCCGCGGCAAAGCCGCCGCCGTCCTTGTAGGGTGTCCGAACCCGGTAGACGTGCTCGTCGAGGTCGTAGTGGACCTGGAACTCGCGGTTGCGGGAGATCGCTTCGGACCGTGTCGACGACAGCACGTCCGACAGCTTGCGGACCGAGGTGTAGAGCTGCTGGTTGGGAACGAGCGCCTTCCAGGAGATGGCGGTGACACCGCCGATCAGCCCCAGGATGACGACGACGACCAGAAGCTCGACCAGGGAGAAGCCGGCGCGGGCGGCGGCTTTTGGCTCGGAAACGACCGTGACAGGATCCCCCGCTCAGATGTTCCCGTTGCGGATGTCGATCTGATCGAAGTCGCGGTCCTTGCCCTCGCCGCCCGGCGCGCCGTCTTGCCCCAGCGTGAAGACGCGGAACGTCTGGCCGCCGCTCGGGGGTTCGTACTGGTACTCGTTGCCCCACGGATCCACGGGGACGCGATCCGAGTTGAGGATCGTGTTGCCGTTCTCGTCCGGAGTGACGAGAGCCTCGAGCGTTTCCGGGTACGTCCCCTGGTTCAGGATCGTGAACTCCTCCAGAGCACTCGAGATCGTCGTGATGTCGGCCTTGGCCTTGCCGACCTGTCCCGTGAACAGCTTGGCAACGACGTTCGGGACGACGAGGGTCGCCAGGAGGCCGATGATGACGATGACGACCATCATCTCCGCCAAGGAGAAGCCCTGGCGGAGATTCCTTCTAATGCGCTTGTGGAGTTTCATGTTTCGTTGCTTCGGGAGAGCCTGGCGCTTACTGGACGGATCCGACCTGGAGGATCGGCAGGACGATGGACCAGACGATGAATCCGACCACGACGGCCAGGACGATGATCATGATGGGTTCGAGGATGGTCGTGACGCGTTCCGTCACGACCTCGATTTCCTCGTCGTAGGCGTCGGCGATCCGATCGAGCATCTGCTCGAGCTCGCCCGAGGCCTCGCCTACGGCGACCATATAGCCTACGACAGCGGGAAATGCTCCGCTTTGCTTCAGGGGCGTCGCGATGTCCGTCCCTTCCATGATGCGGGTCTTGATCGTACCCGTGGCATCCGCGATGACCCGGTTGCCGACGACCCGTTGGGTGATTTCGAGGCTCCGGACGGCCGGGACCCCGCTGGAGAGGAGGGTCGACAGCGTTCGGGTGAAGCGCGCCACGGCGGACTTGCGGAGCAGGTCGCCGACGAAGGGCAGCTTCAGGAGGGAGCGGTCGATGACCAGCTCACCCTTCTTCGTCCGGTAGACGCGTCCGAACGTGTACGAGAGGGCAGCCAGGATCAGGCAGCCGAGCCACCACCACTTCTTGAAGATCTCGGACAGCGTGATCAGGATCTTGGTGGGGGCGGGCATGGTTTGGCCCGTGTCCTGCAGCATGTCCGTGATCTTGGGCACGACCATCGTCATGAGGATCGCGACGACGAGCAGGCCGATCGAGACCATCAGGATGGGGTAGGTCAGGGCGGACATGACCTTGCGCTGGAGGGCCCGTTGGCTCTGGAGGAAATCCGCCAAGCGCCGAAGCACGACGTCGACCTGGCCGGTGGCTTCTCCGGCGCGGACCATGTTCACGTAGAGGTCGCTGAAGAGCTGCGGGTAGTCCGCCAGGGCATCGCCGAAGTTGGCGCCCTGCGTGATGCGCTCGCGAATCTCGCGAAAGAGCTGCTCGATGCGGCGCGTCTCGGCCTGATCGATGATGGCCTTGAGCGACTCGGCCATCGGAATACCGGCGCCCAACAGCGTGCCCATTTGCCGGGTGATCGCCGCGACGGTCTCGAGGTCGCGGCCACTGGGGCCGGAGGTCTGCGCGTTGCGGGCCTGCTTGATGCGTTGGACGAGCGACTTGCGAATCGGAGCGCCGATCTTGCGGCTCTTGCCCTTGCGGCGAAGCTCCGTGAGCTCGCTGACGAGGACGTTGTCCTTGCGCAGCTTCTGACGCGCGGCGCGGGGCGTGTCCGCGTCGATGACCCCGGTCTTCGTCTTGCCTCCGGAGGCGTAGGCCTTGTATTCGAAGATCGGCATCGCTGGCTCAGCCCATGTCGAGCTGGGTGACGCGCAGGACCTCGTCCGGCGTGCTCTGGCGCGATCGAACCTTGTCCTGGCCATCCAGGCGCAGGGTCAACATACCCTGGTCGATGCAGGCGCGCTTCATCTGCGTAGCCGTGGCACCGTCCATGATCATCGTGCGCAGCGTCTCGTTGACCGGGAGGAACTCGTAGATCGCGGTTCGGCCGGAGTAGCCCGAGTGGAAACATTCGTCGCAGCCCACGCCAAAGGCGATCTCGTGGTTGAGCTCTTCGGGGGTCAGCCCGACCTTGCGCAGCTTGGCAGCCCACTCGTCGCTGATCGGTACCAGAGTCTTGCAGTTCGGACAGATCGTCCGGATCAGACGCTGGGCGATCACGAGAACGATCGAACTGGCCACCAAGTAGGGCTCGACACCCTGGTCGACCATACGCGTCACCGTGCTGGCGGCGTCGTTCGTGTGGACCGTGGAGAAGACCAGGTGACCGGTCAGGGCGGCTCGGATGGCGACTTCGGCCGTCTCGAGGTCCCGGATCTCCCCGACCATCATGACGTCGGGGTCCTGGCGCAGGAACGACCGCAAGCCCGCGGCAAAGGTGAGGCCCTTCTTCGTGTTGACCTGAACTTGGCTGATGCCACCTAGCGAATATTCGACCGGATCCTCGATCGTGAGGACGTTCTTCTGGGTGGTGTCGATCTCACCCATGCCCGCATACAGCGTCGTCGTCTTGCCCGAGCCCGTCGGTCCCGTCACCAGAATGATGCCGTGACTCCAGTTCAGGTACTCGCGGAGCAGGGCGACGTTGGCCGGCGAGAGTCCGATCTCCTCGAGCGTGTAGAGTTTGGCCGTCTTGTCGAGCATCCGCATGACGATGCGCTCGCCGTTGGATGTCGGAATCGAGCTGATGCGTACGTCGACTTCGCCTTCGCCGATCCGGATCGTGGCGCGACCGTCCTGCGGCAAACGCCGCTCGGCGATGTCCATCTTGCCCATGACCTTCACCCGGCTGACGATGGCCTCGTGCGCCTTCCGAGGGATGGAATCCATGTCATAAAGGATGCCGTCGATGCGGAAGCGAACCTGCGTCCTCTCGGGATACGGGTGGAAGTGCACGTCCGAGGCGCGCAGCTTGAGCGCCTGGAACATGATCGTGTTGACCAGCTTGATGATCGGCGCCTTGTTGGAGACGTCGAGCACGTCTTCCGCCTCGTCGATCTCGTCGGCGAGTCCCTGAATGTCGCCGTCCTCGGCCACGTCGGCCAGGGCCTGGTCCACCCCGTCGGCCTTGTGGCGGTAGGCGCGCGCAATCAGGGTCGTGATCTCCGACCGCGGTGCCAGGACAGGTTCGATCTCCCGACCCAACAAGGCCGAGAGGTCGTCCATGGGGTTGGGGTCGAGCGGAGTGCAGGTCGCGACCCGGATCAGGCCGCGCGGCTCCTCGGAAAGGGCGATCAGGTAGTAGTTGCGCGTGAACTGGACCGGAATCCGGTTCACGAACGTCGACGGCACGCGGATGCCGTCGAGCGTCGGAAGGAACTCGTAGCCCAGGTGCTGGGCATAGGCCGACAGCAAGGGCTCCTCGTCGAGGTATTCCTTGTTCAGGATCACCCGGTCGAGGGACTCGCCGGTGCTGCCGGCGATCCGGCGGCACTCTTCCAGCCGTTCGCGCACCATGCCCGCGTCGATGAGGAGGTCGGATAGGGTCGCCATCGCGCTCTACTCTTCGTCCGTGTCCGTTGCGGGCTCCAGCGGTGGGACGCTGGAATCTCGAGCCGGGCCGTCGTCGAGGCCTTGGGCCTCCTTGAGGAGCTCGATCTGGCGCTGGGGAGAGAGACCGATGGCATTGCCTTCGATCTCGCCGCGGGTCGGACTGCGGTACAGCGGTACCTGGAAGCCCTCGAACTTGTCGCCGCCAACGCCGAAGTCGGGATCGACGACGCGCACCCGATCCCGTCCGATGACCTCCGCCGCGTCGAGCTTCTTGCGGTAGGAGATCTCCGCCAGGTCGGCGAAGTCCCGGTCGTGCAGGATGTGGGGCGTCACGAAGAAGTAGAGGGTCGTGGTCTGGTTCGTGCGCGAGTCGTTGGAGAACAGGTAGCCCAGGAGCGGGATGTCCGACAACCACGGGATGCCGCGCCGGGTCTCGGTCAGGTTGTCGGTGATGATGCCGCCGACGACCATCGTGTCGCCGTCGGGGACATTGACCGTGGTCGTGAGCTCTCGGGTGATTCTCGGGGGCGGAATCGTGGAGGTGGTCTGGAAGCTGCCGGTGAAGGTCGAGACGACCAGCGTCAAGTCCAGGCGCAAGTAGCGGGAGGCGCTGATCGAAGGCGAGATCTCGAGCGTGATGCCTGCTTCCTCGAAGCCGCGGAAGTTCTCCTGGGTCTGCCCGTTGACACCACCGGTCGTGATGGTCGTCGTCGGCTGCTCGTTCTTCGTTTCGACGCGGGCCGAACCGTTGTTGTTGACGAGGACGCTCGGCACGTTCAAGACGTTGGCCCCGTCGGTGCGCTGCGCCGCGCGGACCAGGAAGGGAAGGCTGACGTCGTCGCCGGAGAGGATGCCGGCGGTGAGTCCGTCCCCGGTGTTCGGGGTCCGGACCGGCAGGCCGTCTTCGTCGAACGTGATGGTGGACAGGCCGAAGCTGGAGACGCCGAAGCCGCCATCGCCGAGGGTGTCGGCCAGGGCCCATTCGACGCCGAGCTCGCGAAAGTCCGTACCGGTCAGCTCGATCAGGGCGGTCTCGATCAGGACCTGGTCCTGGCGTCGGTCCAGCTGACGGATGAGCTCGAGCACTTCCTCGTAGCGCGTCTTGTTGGCCGCGATCAGGAGCGAGTTCG
This sequence comes from Planctomycetota bacterium, assembly GCA_029259595.1. Lineage (GTDB taxonomy): Bacteria > Planctomycetota > UBA1135 > UBA1135 > OFTM43. The sequence continues at coordinate 263,922 of JAJDEW010000115.1, forward strand.
TGTTCTCGTCGGGAACGACGACGACCTCGTTGTTCTGGGAGGAGCTGGTGCCTCCAGCGGCCTGGGCGCCGCCGGGCCGTCCACCGGTGCCCTGCTGGGCACGAGTGAGGCGTTCGGCGTCCGAAAGGAACTCGTCGAGGACGTCGGCGATGTCTCCGGCCTTGATGTTCTGCAGGCTGTAGATGTGGTAGTTGCGCTCCGGCTCGATCACATCGACGTCCAGACGTGCGACCAGCTCCTTGATCCGGGGCATCTCCTCGGCCTGCGCCATGACCAGGATCGAGTTCGTCGTGCTGTAGACGAGGATCTTGGTCTCGATCGAGTCCCCCTGCAGTGCACCCGAGACGCCTTGCTGCTGGGGAATCGAGCGCCCGCGCGCACCGCTTCGCGCTTCCAGCAGCTGGTCGAGCAGATCTGCGATGTCCTCCGCCGCCGCGTACTGGAGCGGAATGACGTCGAAGGCGGGTACGGGCTCCTCCGGAATGATCGAAGCCTGATCGACGATGTCGAGCAGCTGCGCCAGCGAGGCGATGTGACTGCCGAAGCCCTGGAGGATGACCGAGTGGTCACCGGCGGCGATCAAGGTCTGCGTGTTGGTGTCGGTCAACAACCCACGTAGCGAAGTCGCGAGCTGGCGGACATCGATGTTCGGGAGCGTCAGGACCGTCGTGATCAGCGTCGCCGGTTGATCGATGTAGTCCTGCAGGTCCTGGGGCAGAACGTAGATGCTCTTCTGCTTGAGCGTGCCCGCCCGCGTTCCACCCTGAAGCCCCTGGATCAGAACCAACGAGATGTGCGGAGGTCCAACCTCCACGCACACGAACTCGTTGATGAACATGAGGATCTGGAAGTAGGCGTAGAAGTCCTCCTTCGGGATCCGCTGGGTGCCGTGCACGAGGATCTTCTCGCCGCGCAGCTGCTGGGCCGTCTGATCGCTGTAGGTGAAGCGTCGCCCGGTGGCTTGCTCGCAGATGACGACGAAGTCCTGCAGGTTGACACCGTCGCCAGTCTGGTCCTCCGAGAAGTTGAGGACGTAGTGATCCCCCTCCTCCTGGATCAGCGGGACGTCTTGTTCCGCGGGAGCCGCCTGCGCCGCGGCGGGTGCCGCCGCGAGGAGGAGTCCGAGAACGGTGGCTAGGGTCACGCGAAACGGCGTACGGGGCGCTCGGAGCTGGGCCATCATGGGCGGAGGGGCGTCGGCTTCTGAAGTATGTATCCCATTGATCTCAATGGGCTTAGGTGCGTTTCGACCGGATCGACCGAGAACTGTAGGGAGGGCCGATCGTGGTGTCAAACAAGCAGCGTCTCGATTCACGGCTCTGGCTGTGGGGCGCCGTGACGAAGGGGCGTGGGGATTATTCCGCGGAGCGGGACCTGACGTCCTAGAAACCGTGGTCGGGCTTGAGGTATATCGTCCGCCCACCCGATTCCCTTGGCCGTTGCCCGCTTCGATCTTCCGAGCAGCCTCAGCGACAGCGCACGCGCGCACCCCGCCGGGGCCCCGGATCGAAGCTAGGTCCGTCCGCCGACGGCCAATTCGTTCAACGACCCCAGGGCGTTCCATGCCGCGACGGGGTCATCCCAGGAGCCTTCCGTGAGCCAACCCAAAGGGTTCGTCAATTTCCTCCAGGAGTTCTCGATCCCCCTCATCGCGGGGGTCCTCGCGGCGCTCTTGTTCGCCAACCTCTCCCCGGAGACCTACCACCACGTCGTGGAATGGGCCCCGCTCGCGGGGTTCAAGATCCTGGGGCACGAGGTCACGCTGCACTTCCTCGTGAACGACATCTTCATGGTCTTCTTCTTCGGCATCGCTGCGAAGGAGATCACGGAGTCGGCCCTCCCGGGGGGCAGCCTGAATCCGATCTCGAAGGCGATCAACCCGCTGTTCGCGACCCTGGGGGGCGTCTTTGGGCCGGTCGGGGTCTTCTTCGTCGGGGTGTACTTGGCCTTCCAGGCCGGGATGTTCCCCGCGGGGATGGAGCTCGGCATGCTCCAGAAGGGTTGGGGCATCCCGACCGCCACCGACATCGCGTTGGCCTGGCTCGTCGCCCGGGCCGTATTCGGTGCGGGGCATCCGGCGGTCAACTTCCTCCTGCTCCTGGCGGTCGCCGACGATGCCATCGGGCTCGGGATCATCGCCGTCTTCTACGGCGATCCGAACAACCCTGCGGCACCCCGGTGGCTCCTGCTCGTCGTGCTCGCGATGGTCGTCGCCTTGGTGCTGCGGCTCCTGAAGACCCAGAAGTGGCAGCCCTACGTGTTCGTGGCCGGACCGCTCAGCTGGTTCGGGCTCATGATGGCCCACCTGCACCCTGCTCTGGCGCTGGTCTTCGTCGTGCCCTTCCTGCCCGGGCCCAAGCGGGACACCGGGCTCTTCATGGAAGCGGACGAGGTGGACGAGGATGACGCAGCCCAGGTCCAGGCGGGGTCCGATGGGCACGGCCACCACTCGCCCCTGCACCTGTTCGAGCACAACCTGAAGCTCTTCGTGGACCTCGGACTCTTCTTCTTCGCCTTCGCCAATGCCGGCGTCGAGCTGGCCGGGATCGGACCGATGACCTGGCTCATCCTGGGGGCGCTCGTCATCGGCAAGACCCTGGGAATCACCGCCTTCGGCCTCCTGGCCGCGAAGATCGGCTTTCCGCTCCCGGCTCGCATGGGCCTGAAGGAGCTCGCCATGGCGGGCTTCATCGCCGCCCTGGGTCTGACCGTGGCGCTGTTTGTCGCAGGAGCCGCCTTCACCGACCCCGCCTTGCTCGGACAGGCCAAGATGGGGGCGCTCTTCTCCGGCTTCGTGGGCTTCGCTGCGATCATGATCGGGAAGATGCTCGGGATCGGCCGCGACAAGGACGCCCCGTCGGACCACGCGGAGCCTGCGGAAGAGATGCGCAAGGGCGCCTGAGCGCCGCCGAGAACGCGGGCTGCTGGCTGGCCATTCACGGCGAGCAGCCCGCATTCTCGGCGACGGGCGGGAGTTCGTTCGTCGCTGGGGCGTGGAAGCGCTATCCTGCGCGGCAATGCACCTTCAGGAGCTCTTTCGAGTCGACGACGTCCTCGTCGGCTTCGATCCCGTCGACAAATGGGACGCGATCGATCGGATGATGCGCCACCTCGAAGAACGAGGGCGCTTTCCGGCCGAGCTCGCGGACGAACTGTCCGACGCCGTCCTGGGCCGGGAGCGTTCGATGTCGACCGGAATGGAGCGGGGGATCGCCGTCCCTCACGCCGCGGTCGAGGGCATCGAAGAGGTGATCGCCTGCCTCGGGGTCGTGCAGCGCGAAGGCGGACTCAGCTTCGAGAGTGTGGACGCCAGCCCCGCGCGCTTCTTGGTCCTGCTCCTGATTCCCCGTGCTCAGAAGCTGGTCCACATCCGCACGCTCTCGACCGTGGCGCGCAGCCTCTCCGACGAATCGGTGCGCTCGGCGCTGCTCGCGGCCGGGTCTTCGGAAGAAGCCTGGCAAGCGCTCGGCCAGAGCGCACACACCTGAGTTTTCGCTCAGGCCCAGTCGTCGAGACGGACTTCCAGCGCGGCCCGGATGCTCATCGCGCAGCGCCGGTAGTCGTCGCGTGACCCGCCGATGGGGTCCGGAATGTCCGCACCGGTCGGGTCCAGGAGTTCGATGTGTCCGCCCGCATCGGGGGGCAGCGAATGGCGGAGCGCATCGGCGTGACCCTCGGTCAGGCACAGGACGAGGTCGAGCGAACGCAGGCGTTCCGGCAGCGCAGGCCGGGAGCGGTGGTCGGCGATGTCGATTCCGGCCTCCGCCATGGCTTCGATCGCGTGGCTGGCGGCTGGCGAGCCCTGCGAGGCGAAGACTCCCATCGAGAGCACTTCGAAGCCGAAGGCTTCCAGGACCGCGGGGCCGCCACCCCCGCCGAGCCGCTCGGCGAGCAGCGAGCGAGCGATGCCCTCCGCCATCGGGCTGCGGCAGGTGTTGCCCGTGCAGACGAAGGCGATGCGGAGTCCGGCCGTGCGGCGCAGGTCGTCGGTGGGCAAGAGCCCTTCGCGCAGGAGCTCGAACGAACCGGGAACGACGCGCAAGACGCCCGAGGCTTCCGCCAGGCGTGACGGTCCTCCGTCGAGCACCAGCGCGAGGCGTTCCCCGAAGGCCTTTGCGACGGCGCTCGCGTCGACGAGCGGAGGCTCGCCATGGCGGTTCGCGCTGGTCGCGACGACGGGGAAGTCGGCCGCGGCGAGCAGGTCGCTCGTTGCCTTGTGGGCGGGCAGGCGCACGCCGAAGGTCGGCTGGTCCTGAACGCCGAGCGGTCCCAGGGGCACCCCCGGCGGGCGGCCGGAGAGAACCAGGGTCAGCGGACCGGGCCAGTAGCGCTCGGCGAGGCGGCGCGCGAGCGGAGCCAGGGCGCGGACGTACGGCAGAGCGTCCGTGGCGCGTCCGACGTGCCAGGTCAGGGCCCGCCCGTCGGGTTGCCCCTTGAGCGCGCGCAACTTCTCGACCGCCGCCGGCAGGTCCGCGCGCGCGGCGATGCCATAGACGGTTTCGGTCGGGATGGCGACGAGCTCGCCCTGGGCCAGGAGTCCGAGCGCGTGGTCGCGCACTTCGGGAGCGAGCGGTCGATCCGCGGCGGGGGCGGTGAAGGGACGGGGAGGGCTCGGAGACATGGTCAGGAACGCGGGATACCGGTCGGCCGGCTGGATCTCCGCGCCAGGTAGGGTACAACGCCCACGGTGGGAGTCCCGCCGAGGACCGACGTGGACCAGGGGCAGAGCCTATCCGCGAGACCGCCGCAGAGAAAAGGATGGAGGACTCCAGAGAGAGCGCACGCAGTCCGGGGGCCGATCCCGGACCGAATCGCATCCGCCGGCTGTCGAAGCTGGCAGGCGGGTTGGCGCACGAGATCAAGAACCCGCTCTCGACCATGGCCATCAACCTGGCCCTGCTCCAGGAAGAGTGGGAACGGGCCGGCGCCCTCCGCAACCCCGAGAGCCCGGAGCGGACCCCCCGCGAAGAGCGCTCCCTGAAGCGGATCAAGACGCTGCAGCGCGAGGTCCAGCGGCTCGAGCACATCCTCGAGGAGTTCTTGCACTACGCCCGCGGGGCGGACGTGAACCGCAAGCCGGAGGACATCTCGCGGATCGTGAAGGAGCTCCTGGAGTTCGTCGAGCCCGAGGACGCCATGGCGAACATCCGCCAACACGTCGACCTCCCCGTGGGGTTCCCGCTCGTCCTCGTCGACGAGGCGCAGGTGAAGCAGGCCGTCTTGAACCTCTTCGTCAACGCGCGTCAGGCCATGCCCGACGGCGGCGAGTTGATCGTTCGGCTGCAGCGCTTCGGAAACCAGGTCGAGTTGACGGTGACCGACACGGGGATGGGGATGACGCCGGAGAAGCTCGAGCGCTGCTTCGACGAGTACTGGTCCGACAAGAAGGGCGGCTCGGGCCTCGGGCTGGCGACGACGAAGCGGATCATCGAGGAGCACGGCGGGTCGATCACGGCTCTGTCCGAATCCGGCCGGGGAACGTCCTTCTCGATCTTGTTGCCGCTCGCCGTCGAGTTGACCGGCTCGCGGGACGAACGCCCCGAGGTCGAACCAGAAGTCGAGGAACGCGAGGACGGCGATGACCACGAGCACTGAGAAACCCGCCCGCGTCCTGATCATCGACGACGACGAAGGGCATGCCGAGGCGCTCTCCGACGGGCTCGAGATCGAAGGCTACGAGTGCCGCCTCGCGCATTCCGGACGCGAGGGCGTCGAGCGGATGAAGGAGGGCACCTTCGATGCGATCCTCACCGACCTCGTCATGCGCGACCTCGACGGGCTCGAGGTTCTGAAGGAAGCCACCCGCCTGCAACCGGAGGCGGTCGTGATCATGATCACCGGGCACGGCTCGGTCGAGACCGCCGTTCACGCGATGCACCTGGGGGCCTCGGACTACCTCACGAAGCCCGTCAACATCTCGGAGTTGCGGACGCGCCTGAAGCGGGCCGTCGAGAACAGCTCGCTCAAGCGGACGAACCTCGAGCTGCGCCGGCAGCTGGACAAGCGCTTCGGCTTCGAGGGCATCATCGGGCACTCGCCGGCGATGCAGCGCGTGTTCGACGTCCTGCGACAGGTCAGCTCGACGCACGCGACGATCCTGATCCTGGGCGAGAGCGGGACCGGCAAGGAGCTGGTCGCGCGCGCGATCCACACCAATTCCAAACGCAAGGACAAGCCCTTCGTGGCGGTGAACTGCGCGGCGCTCTCCCAGGGCTTGATCGAGTCCGAGCTTTTCGGGCACGTCAAGGGCGCCTTCACCGGGGCGGTCTCCGCCAAGGAGGGCGTGATCGTTTATGCCGACGGCGGAACGCTGTTCTTGGACGAGGTCGGGGACATGCCCCTCGAGACCCAGGCGAAGCTCCTGCGCGTGCTCGAGTCGCGCGAAGTCCAGGCCGTGGGGGGCACCAGCACGAAGAAGGTCGACATCCGGCTCGTCGCAGCGACGAACCGCGACCTGCCCGGAATGGTCACGAGGAGCGAGTTCCGCGAAGACCTGCTCTTCCGCCTGCAGGTCGTCACCGTCGATCTGCCGCCGCTGCGCGAGCGAGCCGGCGACGTCCCGATGTTGATCGATCACTTCCTGCACGAACTGGCCGCGGAGCACGGGCGCGACGTCCGGGGCATCACGCCCGAGGCCCGCGCGTTGCTCGTGCGCCACGACTGGCCCGGGAACGTCCGCGAGCTGCGCAACGCGATCGAGAACATGGTGCTGCTCACGCGTTCGGACCTGCTCGATGCGGAGGACGTGCCCGAGCACGTGAAGCGCGCCACCGGAGCCCCCGGGCGCTCGAGCGGACACATGGACCTCGCGGGCCGCTCCCTGGCGGAGGTCGAGCGGGCGCTGATCGAGGCCAACCTCGAGCTCGTCGGGGGCAACCGCCAGAAGGCCGCGCGCTTCCTGGGGATCGGCGAGCGCACCCTGTACCGCAAGATCAAGGAATACGGCCTGAGCTAGCAGCCTGATGAAAAAGTGCTTCGGATGCGCTGCATGCGTCCGGAAAGCCCGGCCGGCACACGAGAGCCTCGCCGAATCGACCGATTCGCCTGTGTTCTCGCGCACCTGCCGGGCCTCCCGGTCACATGCATCGCATCCGAAGCACTTTTTCAACTGAAGACTGCTAGCCGGAGGGTCGCGGCCCCGGCCCCAGCCGGCACACATCTGCCATCCTGGCAGCGTGGTTGGAGGGGCTGCCAAAGGGGCACGGTCGCGGATCGGAGGGCGCTCTTGGGGTCCGCGGAGGAGCGCAACGGGCCGGCTCCAGGAGTTCTCCAGGCCTGGCACGGGGTTTGAAACTGCGCGGGCATGAGCAAGCAAACCAAGATCATCGGCATCGACTTGGGAACGACCAACTCGGTGGTCTCGGTCCTGGAGGGGGGTGAGCCCCAGGTCATCCAGAACCTCGAGGGATCGCGGACGACACCTTCCGTGGTCGCGTTCCAGGGCGACAACCGACTCGTGGGCGCCCCCGCGCGCCGCCAGGCCGTCACCAATCCGAAGAACACCATCTTCTCGATCAAGCGCTTCATGGGGCGCCGTCACCACGAGGTGGCGAACGAGGAGCGGGGCGTGCCCTACACCCTGACGGGTGGAGCGGACGAACTGGTGAAGGTCGACGTCGACGGCAAGGAATTCACCCCGCCCGAGATCAGCGCCATGGTGCTCGGCTACCTCAAAGAGGCGGCCGAGAACTACCTCGGCGAGAAGGTCGAGAAGGCGGTCATCACCGTCCCCGCCTACTTCAACGACTCCCAGCGTCAGGCGACGAAGGACGCCGGGACGATCGCCGGTCTCGAGGTCGTCCGGATCATCAACGAGCCGACCGCTTCGGCGCTGGCCTACGGGCTGGACAAGAAGAAGTCGGGCAAGGTCGCGGTCTACGACCTGGGCGGTGGCACGTTCGACATCTCGATCCTCGACATCGGGGACGGAGTCTTCGAGGTGCTCTCGACGAACGGCGACACGCAGCTTGGTGGCGACGACTTCGATGCGATCCTGATCGACTACGTCGCAGGTGAGTTCAAGAAGGAGTCGGGCATCGACATCCGCAGCGACGCGATGGCCCTGCAGCGCCTGAAAGAGGCCTGCGAGAAGGCCAAGTGCGAGCTCTCGAGCGGGCAGCAGACGGACATCAACCTGCCCTTCATCACGGCCGACGCCTCGGGGCCCAAGCACCTCCAGCTCGCGATCCAGCGCTCGAAGTTCGAGCAGCTCGTCGAGCCTCTGATCGAGCGCACGAAAGGTCCCTGCCAGAAGGCCCTCGCCGACGCCGGACTGGACGCTTCGGGCGTCGACGACGTCATCCTGGTCGGTGGCTCGACGCGCGTCCCGGCGGTTCAGAAGGCCGTGCAGGAGATCTTCAAGCGCGAGCCGAACCGCAGCGTGAACCCTGACGAAGTCGTCTCGCTCGGCGCGGCGATCCAGGGGGCGATCCTGGCCGGCGAGGTCTCCGATGTCGTGCTCCTGGACGTGACTCCGCTCTCGCTCGGCATCGAGACCATGGGCGGCGTCTTCACCAAGCTCATCGAGCGCAACACGACGATTCCGACCTCGAAGTCGCAGATCTTCTCGACGGCGTCGGACAACCAGCCTTCGGTCGAGATCCACGTGCTCCAGGGCGATCGCGAGTTCGCCAAGGACAACCGCACGCTCGGACGCTTCCACCTCGATGGCATCGCTTCCGCGCCGCGTGGCATGCCGCAGATCGAGGTTTCCTTCGACATCGACGCCAACGGCATCCTGAACGTGAAGGCCGTCGACAAGGGCACGGGCAAGGAGCAGACGATCCGGATCGAGTCCTCCTCGGGCCTCAACGAGGAAGACATCGAGCGGATGCGTCGCGACGCCGAAGCGAACGCGGAATCGGACAAGAAGAAGCGCGAGCTCGTCGACCTCAAGAACCAGGTCGAGCAGATCGTCTACCAGACGGAGAAGCAGGTCGAGGAGCACAAGGACAAGCTCCCCGAAGCCGATGCCAAGGCGATCCTCGAGGCCAAGGAAGAGCTGAAGAAGGCGGCCGAAGGCGAGGACAAGGCCCGCATCGAAGCCGCGCTCCAGAACTTCCAGCAGAAGGCGCAGAAGCTGGGCGAGATCCTCTACAAGAGTCAGCAAGGCGAAGGCGCGGACGCGGCTCCCGGAGGCCCGGGTCAGCCGTCGTCGGAGTCGAAGTCGGGTGAGGCCGGCGATGACGAGCCCGTCGACGCCGACTTCGAAGTCAAGACCTGACGAACGTCTTCGAGCGGTCCAGCGCAGCCGCGTGGACTCGGCCGGCGCTCCTGTTCGCAACGGACAGGAGCGCCGGTTCGCGTCGGGGGCTGTGCACGTCCCACTTCGAGCCCGGACCGGGGCGCAGAAGCGTGAGTCCCGCGGCGTCAGCCTGTAGTATCCGCGCTGCGCCGGACTAGGAGTCCGTCGAAGACGTGCCGCGGATGCCAGGGCGCCGGCATTCGCTGGCCCGCGCCGGCCTCGCGGAGCCGCCGTCCGGTGCGCTGGCTCGGCTCGCTCCCATGATCACCGTCACCCGCCTCACCCGTCGTTTCGGGAACTTCACAGCCGTCGACGACGTGTCGTTTCGCCTCGAGCGGGGTGAGGTCGTCGGCTTTCTCGGGCCGAACGGTGCCGGCAAGACGACGACGATGCGGATGTTGACCGGCTTCCTGCCGCCGTCGTCCGGCTCGATCGAGATCGCGGGCTTCGATGCCTTTCGCCAGTCGATGGAGACGCGCAGGCGTATCGGCTACCTGCCGGAGGGCGTGCCGCTGTATCGGGAGCATCGCGTGGAGGAGATGCTCGCGTTCCAGGCTCGCCTGCACCGGCTCGAGAAGCGACGCATCCCCGCTCGTATCGCCGAAGTGCTCGAGCGCGTCGGACTCGCGGAGCGCGCGCGCAGTGTCATCGGGAATCTGTCGAAGGGCCAGCGCCAGCGTGTCGGTCTGGCGGTGGCGATGCTGCCCGATCCCGAGGTCCTGATTCTCGACGAACCCACGAGCGGCCTGGACCCGCTCCAACGTCTGGAAGTCCGGCGTCTGATCCACGACCTGGCGCAAGAGCGCACGGTGCTCGTCTCGTCGCACATCCTGCCCGAGATCGAGGCCGTCTGTCCGCGCGTGATCATCCTGGATCGCGGCCGCATTGCGGCCGACGGCACACAGGACGAGCTGGTCGCCGAGCTCGGCGGAGCGGCCTTCGTCCGGCTGGAAGCGGTGGTCGGACCCGAAGTCGAGTCCGCCGTGCGCGCGCTGGAGAGCCTTCCCGGAGTGACCGCCGTGCACGATCGGGGCGCACTGGGCATTCACCGCTGCTTCGACGTCCTCGCGCACGAGGACGTCCGGGAAGACGTCGGTGCGCTGGCCGCCGTGCGCGGTTGGGCGTTGCGCGAACTCTCGTGGCGCAAGCCGACGCTCGAGAAGCTGTTCGCGCGGATCGCGCTCGGTTTCGAGCCGGAGGCCGAGTCCAAAGAGAAGCCGCGGACCCGAGGTGAGACGGAGCCCTCCGGCAGCGACCCGGCCTCCGCCCCGACCTTCCCGCTGCTCGCAGTCCAGCTCGGCGCCGCGGCCCCGGCGCCCCCGGCGGCCCCGACCACCCCGTCCACCCCGGCGCCCCCGTCCACCCCGGCGGTGCAGCGCCAGGTCAAGACCCTCAACCCGTTCGAGATCGGCGGGGGCGGCTCCGATGCGCCGCGGCCTGCGACGCCCGGGGAGTGCGAGGAGAACGACGGATGAGGGGCTTCTGGACGATCTACCGACGCGAGCTGTCCGGGCTCTTCCTGCTGCCGCTCGCGTGGATCCTGTTCTGCCTGACGCAGTTCTACAACGCGTTCTTCTTCCTGCACTTCGTCAAGGACCAGACGGGTGGCGAAGTGCTCAGCGCCATGAGCCTCCTCATGGGGGGGACCTGGCCGTACTGGTTCCTCATGATGTTCCTGCCGCCGCTCCTGACCATGCGAATGATCAGTGAGGAGTCGCGTTCGGGCATGCTCGAGTTCCTGCTGACGGCACCCGTGGGGGATGCCTCGGTGGTCGTGGGCAAGGCCCTGGCAGCGAGCACGTTCATGGGGCTGATCTGGCTCTCGTTTCCGCTCTACGGCCTCGTGACCAGCGTCCTCGGTGCCGCGCCGGATTGGGGCGCGGTTGCGACGGGTTGGCTGGGGTCGCTCCTGGTCTCGGCCTTCTTCTGCGCGATCGGGATCGTGACGAGCGCGCTGTGCAGCACCCCGTTGTTGGCCGCCTTTCTCGCGGTCGTCATCAACGTCGTGATCGTGGTCCTGCCGTTGCTGGGTAGCGCCGCGCCGGGCATTCCCACGCGACGCTTCGACTTCCTGATCGAGAAGATCGACGTCACGGCCCACTTCCAGGGCTCGTTCCAGAGCGGAGCGCTCGACACGGGGCACGTGCTCTTCTTCGTGATCTGGATCGCAGCGCTGCTCTTCTTGGCGGTGCGGCTCGTGGAATCGAGGAGATGGATATGAGCGCGGCCTCCGTCAATTCGAGGACGCGCTATCTGATCGGTGGACAGGTCGCCATCGCCGTGGTCCTCGCGCTCGGAGCGGCACTGCTCGCGATCGACTTGACCGATTCGCGCTTCCTGCGCTTCGATCTGTCCGAAGGGGCGCAGAACACGCTCGACCCCGCCATCGTCGACCAGATCGAGCGCCTGCCCGACAAGGCCACGGTGGACGTCTTCTTCCGGCCGCTGGCGGCGCCCTACGGCCGCATCTCGCACGAGGCCCAGGGGCGCATGTTGGAGCTCTTGGTGATCGCGGCGAACGCGCATCGCGACCGCCTGGAGCTGCGCGTGCACCGGATGGCGGACGTGGCGCGCGTGAAGGCGCGCCAGAACGAGCTCGGTGTTCAAGGCGTGAACCTGGTCGTCTTCTCGAGCGGCGAGCGCCGCGCCGTCTCCCATCTGTTCGGCGAGATCGCCGACGTGGACTGGGGGAACCCGACGCCCCAAGGACTGAGGGACCTGCAGGAGCAGGGCATCCAGCCGATCGCCGACCTGCGCGCCTACAACCCCTATGCCCAGGACGTTTCCGAGGCACGACTGCGCGGCTTCCGTGGCGGCGAAGTGCTGGCGGCCGGGCTCGCCAAGGTTTCGTCAGGGACCGCCCCGGTGGCCGTCTTCACGGTCGGGCACGGAGAGCCCGGCGTCGAGGGTCACGAGGAGTCCGACCTCCTGTTCCTGCGACAGTTGCTCGAGTCGGACGGCTTCCGCGTCATGGAATGGGACCTTTCGAAGGGGCCGCTTCCGGACGAGACGTCGGTCCTCGTCGTCGTGGGACTGCGCCAGCCGCTGCGCTCCGAAGAGCTCGAGTCCGTGCGCCGTTTCGTCCGTGCGGGTGGGCGCTTGATCGCGGCACCGTCGTTCGAAGAGATCGAAACGGGCATGGAGAACGGGGTCACGACCTTGCTCTCGGAATACGGGATCCGGACGGTTCCGGGTGTCGTCTGCCAGCCCTATACGGACGGCTTCGGAAAGTCCGTGGAGGGGCACGAGAATTGTGTCTTCTTGACGGTCGGAGAGAGCGGCCTGGCGGCGAGCCATCCCCTGACCGAGCCGTTGCGTCGGCGCGGTCTGCGGGTGAGCTTCAGCTGGACGCATTCCTTCGAGCGCGCCGGAGCCGTGGTCGGCGGCGGCACCCTGATCCCGATCATCTATTCGCCCAGTGACAGCTGGCTCGACCTGCCCGATGCGGCGGGTCTCTACGACTACACCTTCGAGAAGGCACACGAGGTGCGCCGGACACGTTTCCCCTTGGCGATGGCCGTGGAACCCGTCGGGGCGGCCATGGGGCCGGACCTCGCACCGCCGCGGGTCCTGGCGCTGGCCTCGTCGCACTTCTTCTCGAACGCCTTGTTCGCCTACAACCGCGACTTCCTGCTCAGCGCGTTCAACTGGATGTCCGAGCGCGAGCACCGGATCGGTGTCGCGCCGCGCACGCGCGCGGAACGCCGACTCGACGTCTACCGCAGCTCGGCCGGTCCCGCGCTGAGCTGGATCCTGGGCGGCGTCTTCCCGCTGTCGTTGGTCGCGGTGGGGCTCGGCTTCGCGTGGCGGAGGAGACGCGGATGAGGCGGCGGACCCTCGTCGTCCTCTTGCTGCTCGTCGGCGGGCTCCTCGTCTTGAGCCGCGAGAACGCTCGCCAGGAGCTCGAGGAGCGCGCGCCGCAGAAGATTGCGCTCATCCCGGACTACAAGCCGCAGCGCGTGCTGCGACTGTCGATCGATCGCCTCGCGTCGGGGGAGCAGATCGTCCTCGAGCGCGACCAGGCGGGCTCCTGGTACGTCGTCGAGCCGGTGGCCTACCCCGCCTTCCCGGAGCTCCTGGCGACGCTGCTCTCGAACCTGGGGGAGAGCGCCGGGTTGGCGGTCGTCGCTCCTGATCTCCAGGCGCTGACCCTCGATCCTCCGGAGACCGTGCTGGAGATCGGGCTGGTGCCACTCGTGCCGAGCGCCGATGCAGAGCTCGAATCCGTTCGCGTGGAGATCGGCGGCGTGGATCTGGATGGACGCTCGGTGTATGTGCGCGTTCCAGGTCACCCCGCGGCGAACGGTCACCCCGCGGCGGTGGGTGGGGCGCTCGTCCTGGCCGTATCGCAGGCGCTGGTCAACCCGCTGAATCGCCCGCTGGACCTGTTTCGCGACACCCGTCTGACGGGACTGCGCGGTCGTGACGTGACGCGGATCGTCCGGTCAGGAAGCGTCAATCTGTCTCCGGGAGAGGGGGCGCGGGAGCTCGGCCTGCAGGCGGACCTGGAGCCGGATGGTTGGCGGCGGACCGACGGCCTGAGCGTTCTCCTCGATCCGTCCAGCATCGGATCGTTGGCGCGCGGAAGCGCCGAGCTGCGCGCCAGCTCCTTCGTCGACGATTCGCCGGCCTCGCTCGTTCCCTATGGCCTCGATCCTCCGGAACTGCGCTTCTCGCTCCTCGATCAGGACGGCCGCCCGACGGTGCTTCGCATCGGGCGACGGCCGGACGAGCGCGATCAGAGTCTGGAGGACGCGCGCTGGTATGCCGTCCGGGAAGGCTCGCCGAACGTCGTGTCGATCGCCTGGCGCGACATGCACGTCCTGATCCAACCGAGCGACTTCTACTACGACTACGTCGTCGTGCGCGCCTTGCGCGAGAGCATCGACTCCGTCGAGCTCGTGAACGGGGCTCGCACCCTGGTCCTCACGAGAGGAAAGGGCGGCTGGACGGTGGCGGAATCCGTTCCCCAGGGCAGCGAGTATCCGGCCAGCCGCGAAGCGGTCGACGATCTCTTGGCGCGACTGGAGAAGGCCACGATCGGTGCCTTCCTGCCCGCGACGGACTTCGTGGAAGCCGAACCCGCGCAGGCCATCCGGATCCAGTCCGGGGGAGCGGTCCTGGGTGGGACCTTCGGTCCGTCGGCCCGTGATCCCGAGACCGGCGTGGAGGGCAGGAGCTTCCTGCGGGCAGGCGACACGATCACCGCTCTGGTGGAGGAGAGCTTCGCCGGGCTCCTGGAGCTCGAGCTCGAAGACCTTCGCAGCAAGCACATCTATCAGCTCAAGGAAGCGGCCGTGCGCAGCCTCGTGTTGAAGCACGGGGAAAGCGAGCGCGAGTACCTGCGGCAGAACGACACGGAGTGGCTGCCACGCGGGGGGCGCATGGCCTTGCCTCCGGGGTCGCCGTTCTTCGGCGTGCTCGAGCCGTTGCTCTCCCTGCGCGTCGAAGAGTGGCTGCCGGAGGTCACGGAGGCGGAGCTCGCGGACGAGGTCGCCGTGAGCGTCGTGACCGCGGCCGCAGGCCAGGGCAAGAATTTCAAGATCGGGCGCCTCTCTGGACGTGCGGTCTGCCGCTTCGAGGACGGGCAGACCGCGAAGATCGCGGAGTCCGTGCACGAAGGGCTTTTGGCCCTCTTTCGCTGAACGCAAGGATCCGAGGAGGGGCAGGGTATTCGACTTGCCGAAAGGTAGGCTGGCCCCGTCCCTCAGCCCCCTCTCGACGATCCGTCCATGGAAATTCCCTTCCAGAAGCTCAGGCTCGCGAACGGCCTCGAGCTCATCTTGCACGAAGACCACGCGGATCCCGTGGTCGCGGTCTACGTCTACTACCACGTCGGCAGCTCGCGCGAGGAGCCCCACCGCTCGGGCTTCGCGCACCTCTTCGAGCACATGCTCTTCCAGGGCTCGCAGCACGTGGGAGACGACGATCACTTTCGGCTGATTCAGGAAGCCGGCGGGACGCTGAACGGCACGACGAACCAGGACCGTACGAACTACTTCGAGACGCTGCCCTCGAACCACCTGGAACGGGCCCTTTGGCTGGAGTCGGATCGGATGGGCTTCCTCCTGCCCGCCATGACGCAGGCGAAGCTCGACAACCAGCGTGACGTCGTGATGAACGAACGTCGCCAGCGTTACGAGAACCGTCCCTACGGACTCGTCTTCGAGCACTGCCTGAAGGCCTTGTATCCCCAGGGGCATCCCTACTCGTGGCCCACGATCGGTTCGATGGAGCACATCGAGGCAGCCACTCTCGGGGACGTGGCGGAGTTCTTCGAACGCTGGTACGGTCCGAACAACGCGACCCTGGCGATCGGAGGCGACTTCGATCCGGACGAGGCGATCGCCCTGGTCGAAAAGTACTTCGGCCCGATTCCCGCCTGCCCGCCGGTCGCGCGGCCACTGCCCCTTCCCGCGAACCTGCCCGAGTCACGCTACATCGTGCTCGAGGACAAGGTGGCACTCGAGCAGTTGACCCTGATCTGGCCGACGGTCCCGATGTGGCACGAGGACGAGGCGGCGCTGAACCTTCTGGCGGACGTCCTGTCGGCCAACAAGTCGTCGCTCTTCGACAAGGCCATGCAGATCGACGAGGAGCTTGCGAGCTCCGTCACGATCTCACACCACGCCGGTGAGCTGGCAGGAATGCTGACCGTCACGGTGCGCCCGCACCACGGCATCTCGCTGGATCGCTTGCGCGAGCGCATCGACGAGTTGCTGGCGGAGTTCGTGCAGGCAGGGATCACCGACGAGCAGGTGGCGCGGCTGAAGAATCGCTACGAGGGGGGACGGCTGCGCTCGCTCGAGACGGTCTCCGCGCGCACCAACGCGCTGGCCTACTACAACTGCTTCGCGGGAGATCCCGGTCGCCTGACGTCCGACCTCGATCGCCATCGCGGCGTCACGCTCGAAGACCTGCGCCGCGTGGCCCGGACATGGATCTCCGAGCGCCCGCGCGTGCTGTGTTCCGTCGTGCCCGAGGGGCGTCGTGACCTCGCCGTACCGGAGCCCGCGAGCGAGACGCTGCCTGCCACGCCGGCGCCTGACTTCGACCGCAGCGTGAAACCCGCGGAAGGGGACTTGCCCGTCTTCCGCTCGCCGGAAGTCTGGCACCTGCCCCTGTCGAATCGCCTCGAGGTCGCGGGCACGCCCTACGACAAGATTCCACTCACCCGCCTGGCGCTTTCCGTTCGTGCCGGTCGGCTCCAGGAGAGCGTGGGGGCCAGCGGACTCGCCTCACTCGTGGCGGGCATGCTGGAGGAAGGCACGCGCCGACTGGCGAGCACGGAACTGCAAGACGTGCTGGACGGCCTGGGCGCGACGTTGGATGTCAGCTCGGATCAGGACGACGTCATCTTGGCCGTCTCGGTGCTGAACCAGCACCTGCAGGAAGCGCTCGAACTCCTGCGTGAAATCGTCCTGGAACCGCGCTTCGACGTCGCCGACTTCGCGCGCCTGAAGAACCAGCGCCTGCTGCGCATCCGGACGCGGGAGGACCGGATCGGCGAAGTGGCGGACGACGTCTTTCGAGCGCTCCTGTTCGAAGGGCAGCCCGTCCTGTCGGCGCCTTCGTTGGGAACCGAGGAGGACATCCTGGCGCTGGAGGTCACCGACGTGCGGGACCACTGGGAGCGGTTCGCGAGCCCGGCGCGCTCGAAGCTGCTCTTCGTAACGGATCGCAGCCCGGACACGATCGAGTCCGCGCTCGGGAGCTGGAATTCCACGTGGCGAGACGATGGAGCCAGCCTCGACGATGAGCGCGAATCGACCGAGCAGCCTGCCCTCCCCGAACGACCGCGGGTGATCTACCTCGTCGACAAGCCGGGCGCGCAGCAGTCGGAAGTGCGCTTCGGGCACGAGGGCGTGCCGCGCTCGCATCCCGACTTCTACAGGCTGCAGGTGGCGAACCACATCTTCGGTGGCGCCTTCTCGAGCCGGATCAACATGAACCTGCGCGAGGACAAGGGCTTCACCTACGGGGCTCGCAGCGATTTCCTGGGTGCGCGCACACTCGGGACGTTTCACCTCGCGACCGCCGTGCGGACCGAGGATACCGCCGATGCGGTGCAGGAAGTCCATCGCGAGTTCGATCGGCTCGAGCGCGGTTTTACGGCCGAAGAGCTTTCGTTCGCACGCCGCGCGATGGGGCAGTCGCTCTTGCGTACCTACGAGTCGACCGCGGCGAAGCTCGCGATGCTGCGCAACGTCACGAGCTATGGGCTGGAGGACGACTACGCCGAGCAGCGCCTCGCCTGGATCAAGCAGGCCACGCTCGAAGAACTCGATCAGCTCGCGCGGCGCTCGATGCGAGCCGGATCCCTGATCGCACTCGTGGTCGGGGACCGTGCCGCGATCGAGGACCCGCTCCGCGAGCTGGGTCGGGGCGACGTGATCGTGCTCGATTCCCAGGGCGGGCGGCTGCAGGAACCGGCGGAACAGAGAGCTCGCTGAGGAGCACGCGGTTCGCGCGCGCGGCGTGCGCGCGTCGAAAGGGGAACCTGGCGGACCCGCACCGCGGGCCGAGGTCGGGTTCGGTCGAAGCGCTGACCGTCGCGTAAGGCCGAGCCCCACGCGGGAAGATCCTTCCGCTCGCCGGGGCATTGCAGCGCGCGCCCGTGCTCCCGTGGCGAGACCCGCTCGCCTGCCGGCGGTTCCCGTCAAGGGTGGTCTCCCGTGCGGCCGAAGGAGCCGGCTGGATCGGGGGAGCCACGCCGATCGTCCCTCCGTGGACGCGTCCGGCTCCTCCCCGAAGGGGAACGGGAGTCATGGTGGGAGTCGAGCGAGAAAGCTCCGTGGGAGGAGTCTGGGACATCGGTGCTGTGCGCGCGTTCGTACGCGGCTCGGCGCTGGGTCTGCTCGTCACCCTCGCTGCCTGTGCAGGCAGCAGCAGCGACGGCGGAGGAACCGGAGGGGAAGACGACGACGGGGGTCCAGGCGGTGGGCCGGGCAACGAACCTCCGGCCTTCCTGGTGGACTACGGCATGAACTCGAGCGTGAACGGCTGGTCGGACCGGACCATCGCCTTCGCCGACGCCATGGCCCGCGCCTCCGAGTTCGCCCGCGTGGTCGACGGGAGCCTCGTCTTCGATGCGGTGCCGTTGATTCCTCCGGGGCAGCCCGGCGCCTTCTGGCCGGACCTCTCTGCGCTGCCCGCGGGACAGACGGCGGCGGTTCGAATCTTCAACGACATGGCGGGCTCGATCCCCGACGGCAGGACCGTGCCGTGGGTCTTGACCTGGTTCGGCACCGGATCCTGTCGCATCTTCGGTCAGGGTGTGATCGGCGAGGCCAACCGCACGTCGAATCGCGTCGAGGTCTACATCGATCCGACGGTCGACGGTGGTGACGGGACGCTGCATGTCGGCATCGACGCTTCCAGCCCTTCGAATCCGGTACGCGGGGTTCATGCCTGGCTCCCGGGAGCGGAAGGCTCGAAGCCGCTCTTCTGGCCGCCGTTCTTGAACAAGCTGCGCTCGATGAACCGTGGCTTCGGTCCGCACACCTGGCGAAGCTTGAACTGGAACCGGACCAAGGAATACGGCCTGACGACCGGTCCTGCTCCCTTCGTGTTCGATCTCGCGGGACGCATCACCGCGCGTAGTCCGAGCCAGGGGACGCGGCGCGGCGTCTGTCCCGAGTACCAGGTCGCGCTGTGCAACGAGCTCGGTTCCAACCTGCACTTTCCGGTCCCACACCGAACGGACGACCTGTCGCCAGCGAACTACCGGACCTGGCTGCGCGATACGCTCACCGTGATCCGCGATGGCACGCCGCCCGTTCCCGGTACGAACGGGGGGCGGGCGTTCGAGGGGCTCGATCCCGAACTCGTCCTCGTGCTCGAGTATTCGAACGAGGTCTGGAACGACACCTTTCCGGTCTACGACTGGATTCGGGATCGCGCGGCCGCCACCGGGCGCACCGTGGCGGCTCAGATCGCAGCGGAAATGGAGCTCGTCTTCACCGTCGCGGACGAAGTCTTCAGCGGAGCGGACGCCGATCGACTCGAGCTCTACCTGGGGGGCCACGTCGTCGATCCGAGCTTCCTCGCCGACATCCTGGCCGAGCTGCCACCGTCTCGGACCGTGGACCAGCTGGGGTGTGCGTCCTACATCAAGCCGCTCAACTCGACGGTCAGCACGTGGCTCGTCGGAGCGGACAACGACTCCTGCCCGAATTGCCCGAGCCCGCTGCAGGTCATCGACGCCGCGCGACAATCCTTGCCGATCGTACGGACAGGGATCCGGGACCACGCCGCGCTGGCCGCTTCATGGACCAACCCGGACGGGAGCCACCCGCGACTCGTGCTCTATGAAGGCGGCCAGTCGTTCGTGGCAGGCTTCCAACCTTGGGCCGACGCCGCGAGCGCGGCCCAGAGCCATGCGGAGCTCTTTCATCTCTACGTCGACGAGATCGTCCCGATGCTGGTCGAAGAAGGTGTCGACCTCATCAACTGGTACTCGTTCATGACCTCGCAGTCGGTTCAAGGCGGCGGTGGCGTCGGTCCCTTCGGTCACTGGGACAACATGAACCAGACGATCACCTTGCCGGTGACGCTTCCGTACGTGGACGAAGGGGCGCCGAAAGCCGCCGCCCTCTGTCTCGGACCGCCCGAGGCGGACGAGACGCCGTGAGTCAGCCTCCGGACCCGACGCGATAGATCCGCACGGCGCGGTTCTCGAAGACGGGTTCCAAGCGTGGTTCGAGCTCGGAAGGCAAAGCGCTCTCCGGGCCCAGCGGCGCGAGTCCGAAGCGGCCCCCGTCGGTCCGGACGACGTGCAGGTCGCTGACGACGACGTAGCACGCCGGGGAACTCGCGAGGCGTGCGGCCAGGGGTCGCCAGGTGGCCGGAGCGGGGCGTGCGAAGAAGGCATCGCGCAGCGTACGCAGCTCTGCGATCGGGTCGCGGGAACCCTCGGGGTCCGCCTGCGAAACGCCGATGCGCGCATGGGCCGCCGGCGTGTAGAGCTCGGTCTCGAAGAAGGACCGACGCTCGGCCCAGACGGACATCACCATGCGTTCGTGGGAGGTGACGACGACGGCTTCCCGTGGCGTGTGCTCGCGCAGCCACTCGAGGCCGGCCCGATACTCTCGGAGGAGCTCCGGTTCCGGGCGCCCGAGCGCCAGGTCGGCGCGGATGTTCCGGGTGAGGCGCTGGCCGGAGCCGAACAGGGTCGCGCCGGCGAACACGACGACAGCGGCCGTGCCGAGGGTCCGCCAGCGCGGCGGGAGCGACGGCAGCCGACACAGACCGATGCCAGCGAGCACGGTCAGGCCGACCATGCCGTTGTAGGCGAAGAAGAGCTCGGAGAGACCGGGTGCGGAGAGCGTCAAGGCCAGCAGGGCTCCGCAAGCCGTGCTGCCGAGGATCCAGAGCTCGGGGACGGTGAGCGACGGAAGGCGGCGCCGGACGAGGGCGAAGGCCGTTCCGAGCGCGCCCAAGCCGAAGAAGCCGACGAGCCAGGGGAGCAGCAAGACGAAGCGCGCTGCCGGCTCACCGAACAGGGGTGCGAGCGACAGGTAGAAGTCGGAGCCGACGAAGGCGATGGCGAACTCGGGGCGAAACATGGCCTTGGCATAGCTCGCTTCGCCCGTGACGAGCATCAGGGTCATCGGCGCGGCGGCCAAGGCGCAGAGCACGAAGGCCTGCGCGACGCGCATGACACGGCGGCGGGTGAGGGCGAGGACGAGTCCCGCTCCGGCGAGCCCCCCCAGGACGACCGGCATGACCGAGCCCTTCGAACCGGACGCGGCGCAGGCGACCAAGGCGAGCAGGCCGACGAGTCGTCCGGAAGGCCGGGCGCCCCGCGTGCCCAGCAGGATGAGCACGAAGAGGGTCGCGTAGAACAGGAAGCCCGTCACCGTGGACGGGCTCTCGTAGAAGCCGATCGCGAAGAAGTCGTGCAGAGCCCAGTCGGCGCCGAACCACGACGAAGCGGCGGCGCCGGCGTCCGCGTGGGCGACGAGCAGGGCCGCCGCCAGGAGCGCCGGCCCGCGCTCGCCCGCGAGGAGTCGCGTCGCGGCAAAGACGGTGAGCACGACCAGCGCTGGCGTCAGCGCGGGACCTGACCGCAACATGACCTCGGCAACGGGCACGCCGACGACGCGCTCGGCCGCTGCGGGCAGCGTGTAGGCGAAGAAGTGGTAGTTCAACGGGAGTCCGAAGACGCGCGGATCCCGCAGGGGCCAATGGTTCGCGACCTCCGCCGCATTGCCGGCATGGAACAGCGCGTCCCCCCGCACCTCGCGGAACCACTGGGACGCCTCGACCAACGGGACGCTTTCGATCGCGCAGAGCACGAGGACCAGGAGGATCAGCGCGGTCCAGAGCTCGGCCCGAGCCAGCGAGCCGCGCGGACGGCGAAGCGCGCTCCAGTCGATGCCGCGCGCGAACAGGAGGGCGCAGCCGAGCGGGTAGAGCGGCAACGCCGCCATGGCACCGGCCAACCGCAGGCCGGCGAACGTGACCGACAACAGCGCCAGCCCGAGCGCGCCGGCCATGGCCAGCGCCAACAGCCCATCGCCCGGTCGTTCGGCCAGGCGCCACCACATCAGCCAACCGGGCAGGAAGACGAACAGTCCGAGAAAGCCTCCGAACAACAGCACGTCTTCCAGCGGGCTGCCATACAACAAGGCGCGGACGAGGAGCCATGGCCCCGCCAGGGCGACGAGCTCCCAGCCGCTGCGTTGGTTCCCGGTCACCGCGCGTACGGTACGGGGCCGGTCGGACTTCGACCACGCCCGGCACCACCCGCCGGCCAGGTTCTCGTCCCTGCCGTGCCGAGCCGGTTCGGTTCGGTGGCGGATCGGGTCGAGGACGCCCGGAGGGAGAGCGGGGCGGCTCTCACGCGGGATCGGCTCCCCCAAGTCCCACTCGCTCCATCCACGCTCCGCGCGGGCGCAGCCGGGTCGAGAGCCTTGCGGGCCCCCTCCAGGTCGTAGGATGTCGAAGATGCGTCGCACGGCCTTGTTCCCCGGCCTTGTTCCGGGCCAGGCGGCGCTCTAGGCTGAGGCCGAACAAAGACCGAATCCCTGCCCATGAGCCCCCCGATCGATCCCCGGCCCGAAGCGGGCAGCGAACGCCACGCCCGCCGCACGGGCGCAGGGGTCGACGGCATCGTCCGCCGCCTGCGGGCCCATGCGGAACTCGGCGCCTGCTTCACGACCTGGCACCGCACGCCAGCGCGCCCGGCGCGCGTGGCCGAGCTGCCGGATCTGCACCCGGCGCTGCGCGCACAGTTCGAGCGGCGGGGCATGGGCGAGCTCTTCACGCATCAGGTCGAGGCCATCGAGCACGCCTTGGCCGGCCGCGACGTGTTGATCGCCACCCCGACGGCATCGGGCAAGACGCTGGCCTACACGGCGCCGGTCCTGCAGAGCCTGCTCGAAAGCGACGGGGCCGCACGTTCGTTGTGGATGTTTCCGACCAAGGCCCTGTCCCAGGATCAGTCGCGCTCTCTCAACGGCTGGATCGAGGCGCTCGAGCGCGATTGGCATTCCTACACCTACGACGGCGACACCCCGCCTTCGGTGAGGCGGACCCTGCGCGATCGTGGGCACATCGTGTTGACCAATCCCTGGATGCTGCACTCCGGCATCCTCCCCAACCACGGCAAGTGGTCCGAGCTCTTCCGCGATCTGCGCTACATCGTGATCGACGAGGTCCACACGCTTTCGGGCGTCTTCGGCTCGAGCGTTGCGAACGTCCTGCGCCGACTCGTTCGCATCGCGCGCCACTACGGCAGCGATCCGCGCTTCCTCCTGTCGTCGGCGACGCTGCGCGACCCGGCCGGCCACGCGCGACGCTTGATCGGACGCGACGCCGCGATCGTCGAGGAGGACGGCTCTCCGGCGGGTGAGCGCGTCTTCGGGGTCTACGAACCTCCGCTCGTTCAGCCGGTCGCGGGAATGCGCGCCAACGCGCTCGAAGAGGTGCGCCGCTTGGCGCCCGAGCTTTGTGGCCCTTCGCACCAGACCATCTTCTTCTGCAACCGCCGAACGGCCGTCGAGGTCCTCACGCGCTACCTCAAGGAGGCGGCGCCCCGCATGGGACTCTTGCCCGAAGAAGTGCGTGGCTACCGCGGGGGATATCTGCCGCTCATGCGGCGCGAGATCGAAGCCGGACTGAAGGACGGTTCCATCAAGGTCGTGGTGTCGACCAACGCGCTCGAGCTCGGCATCGACATCGGAGCCCTCGACGTGGCCGTACTCGTGGGCTACCCGGGCAGCCAGGCCTCGTTCTGGCAGCGCGCCGGTCGCGTCGGTCGCCGCGGCAAGACGTCCTTGGCGGTGCTGGTCGCACGCTCCGATCCGATCGATCAATACCTCGCGCACCATCCCGAGTACCTGTTCGGCAAGGCCCAAGAGACGCTGGGCCTCGACCCCGACAACCTGGTGATCCTCTCCGAACAGTTGAAGTGCGCGGCCTTCGAGCTCCCGTTCGAGGCCCTTGCGGATCCGGATGGCTCGGGGCGGTCGCGGATCGAAGGCTTCGGGGACTCACCGCACCTGGCCGGGATCCTCGACTACCTGGCCGAAGAAGGTGGCTTGCTCTACAGGAAGGACGCGCGCTGGTTCTGGGCCGCGGACGCCTACCCGGCCCAGGACGTGTCCCTGGCCGGAAACGAGCCGGACAACGTGCTCGTGTTCGATGCCGAGACGAACAAGGCGATCGGCGAGATCGACCGTGAGCATTCGATCACGAGCGTGCACGAAGGCGCCATCTATCAGGTCGAGGGCGAGACCTACAAGGTCGAACGCTTCGACTACGAGAACCGCCGGGCCTACGCGCGTCGCGTGGCGAGCGACTACTTCACCGAAGCCGAGACGGACACGGAGGTCCGGCTGCTCCGACTCGAGGAAAAGCGTGCGCGACGCGTGGCCTCGGGGACACAGGAAGACTGGGCGGTCTGGCGCGGTGAGGTGCACGTGACGACCGTGGCGACGCAGTACAAGAAGATCCGCTTCTACACGCGTGAAAGCGTGGGGGCGGAGGACATCCACCTGCCGCCGGAAGAGCTCGATACCGAGGCCTTCGTCCTGACGGTTTCCGAAGCGACGGCGCAGACGCTCGGCCTCACCGTGGGCAACCGCGCCGCAGCCTGGCGTGGGGCCGGACGATTGTTGCGGCGCGTGGCCCCGCTCTTCCTGCGTTGCCAACCGTCGGATCTCGGGCTCTCGACCGAGGTGCGCTCCAGGACCTTCGGCTCGCCGGCGGTGTACATCTACGATCGCGTTCCCGGCAGCGTGGGCCTGGGAGCGGCGCTCTTTCGGGACCATCGCGAGGTCGTGGCCGCCGCGCTCGACGTCGTGCAGGGCTGCGCGTGCCAGGAGGGCTGCCCCGCTTGCGTGGGGCCGGTCGAGGAGGTCGGAGCGCTGGGCAAGGAGACCGCGGCCGCGCTGCTCGGCTACCTGGCTGGGGGAGGCGAGCTCGTCGACTGCGAGCCGACCCTGCGGACCGGCGAAGAGAAGGCGGACCTGGCCGAACCGGAGCCCCTGCGTGGCTGACGAGGAGCTCTTCGACAAGCTTCGTCGCCTGCGGCGCGAGGTGCCGCCCGAGCTCGGGCCCGCGCTCGAGGCGCGCCGTCGCGCGGCCGCGGCCCGCTCGGAACAAGCCCCGACCGACGAGCACGTCGCGCGCGACGACGCGGAGGGCATGCCGACCTGGCTTCGCCAGCGCCTCTCGTCCAAGCGTGCGCACGGTCGCGTCGCCTGTTCGCACGGTGTCCCCGAGGACTGCTGTGAAGAGCGCCGCAGCGAGGGCAGCTACCTGGCTCGGATCAAGCGCTTCTCCGGGGATCATTGCCATGGCCACTTTCGCCTGGAGGAGTGCGCCCATGCCGCCTCCGACACGCTGGTTCGGATCGCGCGCGATCCGGCCCTGGCCGACCTCGAGCTCGAGCGCGCGGTGTACCTGGACATCGAAACCACCGGGCTCTCGGGCGGCGCCGGTACCGTGCCGTTCCTGGTCGCCCTCGGAAGCTTCGTGGGCGGGAGCTTCGAGCTGTGGCAGGGCTTTCTGCGGGACCCGTCCGAGGAGCGCGCCATGCTGGCCGAGGTGGCCGAGCGCGTGGCCGCGAGCTCGGGCATCGTGAGCTTCTTCGGCAAGAGCTTCGACCGCCACCGGCTCGAGGACAAGATGCGCCTGCACGGTGTGACGTCTCCCTTCGTCGACTTGCCGCACCTGGACCTCTACCACCCCTTCGTCCGGCTCTACCGTTCGGCCACCGAGGACGGTCGTTTGCAAACCGCAGAGCGCGTGTTGTGCGGAGTCGAGCGCGAAGACGATCTGCCGGGCAGCTTCGCACCCGAAGCATGGTTCGACTTCCTCGGCAACCGCGCTCACCGCCTGGAGGCCGTCTTCCGCCACAACGAAGACGATGTCCTGAGCCTCGTGGTGTTGGCCGCCCACCTCGGGCGCAGTCTGCACGAAACGCGCGCCGACGGTCGAGCGCTCCCCGGTCCACAAGCCGCTCGGGCCCAGGGGCTCGCGAAGCACTTCGCACGCGTGCCGAGCGAGCGCGAAGAAGCCCTGCTCTGGGTACGACGAGCCCGCGCGCGCGACGCACACTCCTCCCGCGAGCTGCGTCTCCTGGAAGCGGATCTTCTGCGTCTCACGGGGCAGTCGCTCGCCGCGCTCGAGCTCTACGAAGGACTGCGCGACGAAGCGAACGACGTCCTGGCCCTTCGTGCCGCCCTGGAGCTCGCCAAACTCGAAGAGCACGCCCGACGGGACTTCGAAGCTGCCCTCACGGCGGTGGCAGCGGCTCGGACGCTGCTGGAAGTTCTGGTCGCTACGTCGGCCCTGCGTCCGTCCGAGCGCCGCCGAGCAGAGGCGGAACTCGGACGGCGCTCCGAACGCTTGCTTCGCAAGCGTTCGTGCGAATCCGCCTGAACCGCGCATCCGGCGTGCGAACACCGGCGGCCCGAAGGACGCGTGCAAGCTCGCCTGCTGGGCCGATGCCCGCCAAGTGCCACCAGCGGGTTGGACCGAACGGTCCCTCGGTCTTGGGATAGCTGCGGATCAGCGGAGCCTGCGTCGCGCGCCAGCGCTTCCCGCCGAACGACGCTCTTCCAAGCGCGCCCGTCGTCCTTCACGGCGCCCTTCACGAGCTTGACCCGCCGACGCGCGGGAGCGATCGCGCTCCGTGCGACGATCGAAGCCTTGCCGTTCCCGGCGCTCCTCTGCCCGCAGCGCCCGGCCTGCCCGACGCCCCTCGCCGCGGCTCACGCCGCGCTGCGAAGCGCGGCTCTCGAGAGGACGTTGCAGGCGTCTCTCCTGACGCTGGCGCACCCGCCCTTCGACCCTGTCTTCGCTCGTCCGCCGAACCCGCCGTCGCACTTGGTCGTCAGGAGCCTGTGCCCCGCGCTCTTGCTCACGAGGAGCGCGCCAAGGCCCGGTGCGCGCGGGCCGCCCCGGAAGGCTCCGAGTGCCCGCACGCTCCGGGTTCCGTCGTCCTTCGCGAGCGCCGCGCCCGGATTCCCTGCCAGCGTAGGAGGAGCCTGCCATGTCCCCCCTGCGCGGAGCCCGACGCCCGTCGAAGCGCCGTCCAGGCGGACGTGCCGATGGCTCCTGACCCGTCTCCTGGCCCGGCTCCAGAGCAGGGGCCGGGGGCGATTCTTGCGCCGTGGCGGTGGAGATTCCCACCGCAGGCGCTTGCTGCGCGGACAGGTACCCGGGAAGGAGGAGCGCGACGAGAAGGACGAACGGAGGGTGGTTCATGGGAGAAGTTGCCTTTGGAGGGACCTTGGAGGCTCGGTGGAACCGCACACCAAGCCCCCGGTCCCGCCCAGATCCGAACGGATGTTCTTTTTCTGGGGCGGAACACCCGCCAAGCGAATCAGCGCCCTTGGATCATCCCGGTCAGGGCTTGGGGGAGGGCCTTCTTCTCCTCCTCGAAGACCCTCGCACCAAGACTCTCGACGGTGTCATCCGGCCGTACGGGGATGACACGCTGCAGCAGGATGCGTCCGTTGTCGTAGTCGTTGTCCACGAGGTGAACGGTACAGCCCGTGAACTGCACGCCGCGTTCCAGGACGGCGGCGTGAACGCGGTCGCCGTAGTAGCCCTTGCCTCCGAAGGCGGGCAGGAGCGAGGGGTGGATGTTGATGACGCGTCCCTCCCAGGCGGGGGGGATCCGGAGCAGGCGTAGGAAGCCGGCCAAGACGACGAAGTCGGCGCGCGCGGCTTCGATCGCTTGGAAGATGTCGGCGCTGAAGGCTTCGAGTCCGCGGTTGCGATCCCAGGGGACGACGAGGGACGGGAGGCCGAGGCGGTCCGCTCGAGCGAGGGCGCCGCAGCCGTCTCGATCGGCGCAGACGAGAGCCAGTTCGATGGGCAGTTCGCCCTTCGCTTGCAGCTCGGCCAGGTTCTCGAGGGAGCGACCGCCTCCGGAGACCAGTACGGCGATCCGCGGGTGCGTCACTCAGTCGTCCTCACGGAGGTCGCGCGCGGTCGCTTCGAAGTCGGAAGCCAGCGCGAGGATCCACGTGTCGAGCTTGGGTTGGGTCTCGCGCGCGACCTCGAGAAGTCGGGTAACCTCGAGCGGGCCTTCGCCGCGGTCGGTGAGGGCGACCAGGGTCAAGCACGGGAGGCCGGCGTGGGCGGCGGAGAGCAGCGGCGTCGCGAGTTCCTGGACCGCGACGTCGGCGCCGAGTCGGCTCCACATGGTGCGCTCCGCGGGTGTTTCGAGTGCGGGGCCGGGGGTGCAGACCGCGATGGCGGGTGCGGCCACGAGCTCGTTTTCGCGGGCGCGTTCCAGGGCGGCGGAGCGCAGGCCAGCGTGGTGAAGGAACTGCGTGTCCGGGAACAGTGGCCCGAGTTCCGAGGCGCCGAGACCCGTCAGCGGGTTGCGTGCGCTGGCATTGATGTGGTCGGCGAGTACGGCAAAGCCGCCGGCCGTCGGGCCGTTCTCGTGCTCTACGAGCGTGGAGCCCGCGGTCGTGTGCAGCAGGAAGGCGGCGCCGCACTTCGCGGCGAGCCAGACGGGGAAGCCCCCGACCCAGGCGTCGGTCGTGAGGGGCGCGATGGGCTCTGTGCCGACGTCTTCGAGCATCCAGATCCGGCTGGACCCGAGGCGGGCGCTGACAAGCGTGGCCGTTCGCCAGGGTTCGGGGACGCCCGCGACGTCGACGAGCGAATGCTCGCGCACTTCGAAGAGGCGCTCGAGCACGTCGCCGAAGCCTGTCGCGGAGAGCCACAGGAAGTCCGGGCGCGGTACGTCGTGCGCGGTCAGGGACTCCGCGGTTTCGAGGACCCGACGATCGAGTTCAGGGGCGGTCATTCTTCCTCGTCTGCAGAGCTTCCGTCCGAGAGCGCCAGGAGGACCGGACTGCTCGGATGGTCGCGGAAGAGGGTCTCGAGGCTCGCGATGGCATCGGACCAGACCTTTTCCTCGGCCTTCGTCAGGCCCTGGGCCAAGAGCTCCGCGGCCGCGCGGTCGGACTGCAGGCGCTCGAGGTCGGCGGCGGGAAAGTCGGCGCCCGCGGACCATCCGAAGGCGTCGTCGTGCATGTCGCGAAGCTCACGGGCCTCCTTCGGCTGGAACATCCGGGCGCGCCCCGGATCGATGGTCTCCGAGACGATGGACGCGATCCGGCGGGCGGCGGCGAGGCGCATCAGGACGACGATGCCGCGGCGCTCATCGAGCGTGTAGTCGCGCTGGAGTCGGGCATTGAAGAGCTGCTGCAGCGCTTCGGGCGATTCGGCGAAAGCCGACCACGGCAGGTCGCCCGGAACGCCATCGATGTCGACGCGCAGCCCGTCGGCGCTGGTTTCGATCACTTCGTAGTTCGTAGCGCGGCGCGAGGTCGGGTCGAGGATGGTGCGGCGCCGCCAGCGATCGGCTTCGAGCTCGTCCGCGAGTCCCTTCAGCGCGAGCCCGGCGACGCGAGCTTCCTCGAGGAGGATGTCAACCTGCTTGCGTGCGTCCTGCGTACTGAGGTTCGTGGCGAGCTCGTTCGCCGAAGCGCGCATGCCGTCGACGTCGAAGGCGAACGCCTTGGCCAGGTGTGCGCCACCGCGACCCAGGGTGCGCGCGAGCCGTTCGCGGTCGGCGGCCTCGAGACCGAGCCGATACGTGCTGCGTTCGGAGTCGAGGTTCTCCTTGCGCGTTCGGATGCGCTGGGCGAACGCGTGCAACTCGTCGAATCGTTCGGGCGCGCTGCCGTCGGGGTACTCCGGCAGGTCGCAGCGGGCGAGCACGGTCGTCAGCAGGTTCGCGAGCGAGTCGAACTCGCCTTCGTTCGCGAGGCGGTCCGCGCGGGCGAACTCGGTTTCGAAGGCGGACAGCGAACGCGCCACGACTTCGTTCTCCAGCCTGCGCTTCTCGGCGGCAAAGGCCGGATCGCTCGCGAGCGTCGCGTCCTGGGGTCGAAAGGACTCGAGCTGCCGCAGTGCATGGCCCGGATGGGGGAGGGCGTCGTCCTGTGGCGGCCAGTTCGCCGCGGTCCGCAGGCCGTCGCCGATCGTCGCCAAGGCTTCGGCGCGACGCGCCTCGAGCGCCGCCTCACGGCGTAGCTGGGTCCGCAGCTCCTCGATCGCCGCGAGAGCGTTCGTCGCGGCGGTCGTGCCGTCGAAGTGTGCGGCGATCCCCTCGAGCTCGCGGATGCGCGGCTCGCCTTGCAGGTGCGCGGGGATCTTGTTCAGCGCCAGTTCCGCTTCCAACTCGAGGATCGTGAGCTCGGCTTCGGCGTCGGGTGCGGTCTTCGCGTCGGGCGCCTCGGCCAGAAAGCCCGCGTCGTCCGCCGGTGTGGTCGCGAGCTCGGGTGCGGCCGCCTTGGCGGTGTCGCTGTTCTCGGCCTCCGTGCCGCGCCCGAGGAACAGGAAGGCGCCGCCGGCGGCGAGGCCCAGCCCGAGCAGCACGACCGCGGGAACGAGCTTCGAGCCACCCTGACGAGCGCCGGCCTGCCGGCCGTGGTCGGCCTCGAGCTTCAGGCGCTCGAGCTCGCTCACGAGGCCCTCGGCCGAGGCGAAGCGATCTTCGGGACGCTTCGCCAACAGCCGCAGAACCAGGTCCCCCAGCCCTTTCGGAACCTCGCGCAGCGGTTCGGGCTCCTTCGTGAAGTGAGCCCGCAGGATGTCCCGGGTGGTCTCGCCTTCGAAGGGGGTGCGTCCGCTGAGGAGCCGGTAGGCCGTGGCGCCGAGCGAGTACAGGTCGGCGCGCGAGTCGACGGGCTCTCCACGGGCCTGTTCGGGCGCGATGAAGTGCGGCGTGCCGTAGATCTTCTTGCCACCTTCCTGCTCGGCTTCCGATTCGGTCGCGGTGGCGAGGCCCAGGTCGGCG
>JAJDEW010000116.1 GCA_029259595.1 Planctomycetota bacterium
GCGAGCGACCCGCGCGCGGGCGCTCCCGACGGCAACGGCGGCATCACGAACCTGCGCGGCGACTGGCGTGAGACCATGAGCACGCACTGGTTCCACGACCACATGCTCGATTTCACCGCCCAGAACGTCTACAAGGGCAACGCCGCGATGATGAACTACTACAGTTCGCTCGATCGCGGCAACGAAGGCCTGGACGACGGCGTGAACCTGCGCTTGCCCAGTGGCACGGCGCTCGACTGGGGCAACCGCGACTACGACGTCAACCTGCTCCTCGCCGACAAGGCCTGGAGCCAGACCGGCCAGCTCTGGTTCAACATCTTCAACCTGGACGGCTTCATCGGCGACCAGCTCCTGACGAACTGGCAGTACAAGCCGTACCTCGACGTCCGCGCCCGTCGCTACCGCTTCCGGATCCTGAACGGCTCCGTGTCGCGCTACCTCAAGATCGCCCTGGTCGATCAGAGCGGCCGCCGCGTCCCGTTCCACATGGTGGCCAACGACGGCAACATCATGGAACACACGGTCGCCTTCGACGGCACGCTCGGGACACGTTCCGGCGAGCTTCCGACCCAGGGCATCGCCGAGCGCTACGACATCATCGTGGACTTCGCGCAGTTCAACCCGGGCGACCGGCTGTACTTCGTGAACCTGCTCGAGCACGACGACGGCCGCCGCCCGCGCGACCCGATCCCGCTGAACGAGGTCCTGTCCGGTGCCTACCGGGCCGAAGTCGATGACGATGGCGAGTGGCGCGACGGAGACCCGTGCGTCGGCAAGTTCCTCGAGTTCCGCGTCCACGCGTACGACGGCGTCGACCTCAGCATGGATCCGGCCGACTTCGTGCGCGGCAGGGAGAAGCTGATCCCGTTGCACCGCCCGACGGCGGCCGAGATCGCCGGCGCTCAGCACCGCACCTTCGAGTTCGGCCGCTCGAGCGGCACCGACTCCCAGCCCTGGACGATCAAGACCGACGGAGGCGCAGGCTTCGGCATGGATCCGCGCCGCCTCTCGGCCGCGCCCAGCCTCGGCGACGAGGGTCTCGGCGACCTCGAAGTCTGGAGCATCGAGAACTCGAGCGGTGGCTGGAGCCACCCGATCCACATCCACTTCGAGGAAGGCATCATCCTCTCGAAGGACGGCAACCCGCCGCCGGAATGGGAGCTCTGGGCTCGCAAGGACGTGTACCGCGTCGGCCCGGCCGACGACAGTGCCGAGAAGATCGAGATCGCTCTGCGCTTCCGAGAGTTCGCCGGCACCTACATGGAGCACTGCCACAACACCCAGCACGAGGACCACGCGATGCTCCTGCGCTGGGACATCGAGAGGCCGGGGCAAGTGCTCCTGATGCCGACGCCCGAGCCCTCCTGGGACGGCGTCGAGTATCACGACACGTTCGCGCTCCCGACCGCCCGCTTCGGCGATGGTCTCGGCACGACCGATCCCAACTTCAACGAAGGGGACGAGGATGATGACGACGATCCGCCGATCGATCCTCCGGACCCGCCCGTCGGTGTGGTCATGAACGTGCCGACTCCCGGAGCCGCCGGCGTGCCGAACCAGATCTCGGCCTCCGGTCTCACGCTCGGCGGTCGCGCCGTGTTCTTCCTCTCCGGTGCTTCGGGTCCCTCGACCCTGAGCGGCGGGAGCTGCACGAACGTGGCCATGGGCCTCCTCAACCCGCGCAGCATCGGCAACGTGCCCGTCCTCCCGGACGGCACCGCGCAGATCATCCGCACGCCGGGGCCGGCCCTGGCGGGACAAGCTTTCCACTTCCAAGTGGTCGACACGCTGTCCTGCAGCGCCAGCAACGTCATCAGCATCACGCTGTAAAAGCGGGTAGCATCCGATCGGAGGAGTCGCGTTTCACGCGGCTCCTCCGCTCCGCTTCTCTTCCCAGACTCCCTCAGTACAAGTCGCTCCATGAAGACCCTGCTCGCCGCCTCGGTTTTCCTCGCTCTCACGACTCCGCTCTACTTCGCTCAGGACCACTCGGTCGACGAGGCCAGCTCTCGTTGGGGACGCGAGTATTTCCCCAACGTCGAGCTCACGACGCACGAGGGAAAGAAGGTCCGCTTCTTCGACGACCTGATCGAGGACAAGGTGGTGATGATCAACTTCATCTACACCAACTGTCCGGACGCCTGCCCGCTGGAGACGGGTCGCCTGCTCGAGGTGCAAGGCATCCTCGGCGATCGGGTCGGCAAGGACGTCTTCATCTACTCGATCTCGATCGATCCCGCCCGCGACACGCCGGAGGTCTTGAAGGCCTTCGCGGAGGGCTACCAGGCCGGCCCGGGCTGGACCTTCCTCACGGGCGACGAGAAGGACATCACGCTCCTGCGCAAGAAGCTCGGACTCTACATCGACGAGATCCAGAACCAGGAGAATCCGAACGACCACAACCTGAGCCTCATCATCGGCAACCAGAGCACCGGTCGCTGGATGAAGCGCTCGCCGTTCGAGAACCCCTACGTCCTCGCGGCCCAGGTCGGTGAGTGGCTGCACAACTGGAAGGACAAGCGCGACACGGGCCGCAGCTTCGAGAATGCCCCCGAGCTGCGCAGCATCACGAAGGGCGAAAGTCTCTTCCGGACGCGTTGCGCGGTCTGCCACACGATCGGAGCGGGCGACGGCCTGTTCCGGGTCGGACCGAACCTGTTCGGCGCGACGGACCGGCGCGATCGCGACTGGCTCGAGCGCTGGCTCACGGCTCCCGACGTCATGCTGGCCGCCAAGGACCCGATCGCGACCGAACTCTTCGAGCGCTACAACAAGGTCGCGATGCCGAACCTGCGGCTGCAGGAGAAGGAGATCGTCGACCTGCTCGGCTATCTCGAGGCCGAAACCCGTCGCGTCGAGAAGACCGAGGCGATCGACTTCGCGGCGCTGGAAGCTGCCCGCGACCCGAACGCGCCCTCGTCCTGCTGCCTGAAGCAGGACAACGAGATCGTCACCGAGGAGATCGTCGAGGACCTGCGCGTCGAGCACGAGGCCGAAGTCGAGCAAGCGGCGCTCGAGCGTCGTCTGCGCCTCAAGCAGGCCGCCTCCTTCGCCTCGATCGGACTCGGCCTGATCCTCGGCGTCGTCACGATCTTCCTCCACCGACGCCAGAGCCGCTCGCGCGAGGCGTAGCGGCCCTCGTCGCGCGCGTCGGCGGAAAGCGCCGGCGTGCGCGCACTTGCCTCTGCGGCCAGCGTGGACGTTGGCAGCAAGCGGCGCGCGTCCCACGAGGGTTCCGATCGGCTCGACCCCTTCGACCGCGGCAGGCCCCACCGAAGGGCGTCCGGGTCGCCGCACGCGGGTGTGCGAGCTCGGAGGCCCATGCCCTTGCGCCCGCGAGGACCGCCCCGTAGCTCGAGGGCGCGCAGCCCGTGCTACGCGCCCTCGAGCGTGCCGACCCGAGCTGCTAGTCGGCCATGGTCTCGAGCACGGCCAGCAGATGCTGGGCACGCTTGGCCGCCAAGGTGCCGGCGTGCTTCTCGGGGAACTTGGCCAGGTTCTTCTCGATCTTCTCGAGGCCCTTCTTGGCGGCCTTCTCCTCGAGCTTGACGAGCTCCTTCTCGGCGGCGACCTCCGCCTGGAACGCGTCGCCCGAGAGCGTCTCGAGCTGAGCCTTGGCGGCGTCCGCGACTTCGGTCCAGTCGCCCGCCTTCGAGGCCAGGGCTTCGGCCTGGTCCTTCGCCTCGAGCAACGGACCGTTCTCGACCATCCAGGCGATGCGCTTCAGGCGACGGTCGACGCGATTGCGCAAGTCCGCCAGCGCTTCGGCCGCGGCCGCGCCGTCTTCCCCGCCACCGGCGACGAGCTCCGTGAACTCGGCGAAGGCCTTGCCGACGTCACCCTTGGCGTAGCTCACCCAGGCCTTGGCGATCGCCTTGGGCGCGTCCGGGGGACCCTTCTTGACGGCGTCGAACTCGTTCTCGAGCGCCTCCTCGATCTGCTTCTTCATCGCCAGCGGGTTGCCCGACAGGAGCAGCTCGCCCTCGGCGGACAGGAGCGCGAAGCGCGGCAACGTGTTGCCCGGGACTCGGACCGGAACTTCCTTGGTCCACATCGCGGTCGTTCCCATCCACTTCTTGCCGTAGGCGAAGGCTTCCGCTTCTTGCGAGGTGGCGCCCTGGCGTTCGACGAAGAGGACCGCGAGGTCGTCTCCAAACTCTTCTGCCAATGCGATGGAGGCCGGCACGGACCCCCCGATGCAGGAGGGTCAGCGCGTACCCCAGAAGTCGATCAGCACCGGACGACCGCGCAGGTCCTCCAGACTGGAGACTCCGCGGCCGTTTACGAGCGGCTTCGAGAAGTTGTAGGAAGGCGTGTCCCCGGTCTGGTGCTCGGACTGCGCGGAGGCAGCCGCACCGATCACGAGCAGAGCCGTGAACAGGGTCGAGGGAAGCTTCATAGTGGTGTCCTGCGGGAGTGATGGATGGGATGGAGGGTCGAGGATCGCCCGGCTCCCCCGACGCGTCAAGGACCCGAGCGGGAGGCCCCCCCCACGACCGATCGCACGCTTACGCAACCGTGACAGCGCCAGAGCGCCTGTTGGACCGCACCGCTTCCCTGGAGGCGCCCCGGCTCCGTGCAGGGTTGCCCCCGGTCGCCACCCCCCGACCTCCCAGGGGCCTCCCAGGGACCTCCCCGTTTGGCCCCTGGGGCCGCCCGTAGCACGGGGCGAACGGCCTCCCGTGAAGTCGACCGACAAGGCCGATTGATGCGGGAGCTGGCGGCGGATGCCCGCTAGGCTGCGCCCCGGAGGCCAGCGACCTCCGACGCCACCGCATGAGCAGCGCGCCTCCCGTCCTTCTCGTTGGATCCCGACGCCCCGCTGGAGCCGCCGCGCGACGGCTGGCACGGCCCGTGTTCGCCCTGGTCGACCGCTCGCGACGCGGGCCGGAGCTGACCGGGCTCTCCGGCGTCGGGCGGGTGGACATGCACGGAGAGCCGGAGGCCATCCGCGCCGCGGCGGACGAGCTGCTCGAGGGTCGCCGGCCCGCCGCGGTCGTCGCCCTCGCCGAGCGTACGGTGCTGGCGGCGGCACGCTTGCGCGACGACTACGGCCTGGGCGGCAACTCGGTTCGAACGGCCATGCGCTGCGCCGACAAGCTGCACATGAAGCGGGCGATGCACGACGCCGGCGTTCCCGTCGCTCCGTGGGCCAGCATCGAGACGAACACGAGCAGCGACGAGTTGATCGAGGAGTTGGGACTGCCGCTCGTGTTGAAGCCGCGTCGCGACTCGGGCGGGCGCGGACAGCAGCGGGTCGACGACCCCGAGACCCTGGCACGCGCCCTCGAGGGCCTGCCGCGTCACGCCATGGGCTGGTTGGCCGAAGGCTGGATCGACGGCGTGGAGATGAGCGTCGAGTCCTTCGTCCGAGAAGGCAAGCCGTGCTTCGTGAACCCGACCGAGTACCTCGTGGTGCGTCACGCCAACGTGCTTCCGGCGGCGCTCGCACCCGCGGTGCGCGACGAGGTCCTGGCGCTGAACGAACGCGCCCTGCGCGCGGTGGAGATCGTTCGCGGCATCACGCACCTCGAGCTCTTCTTGACCGAACGTGGCCCCGTCTTCGGCGAGCTGGCGGCGCGTCCGCCGGGTGGCCGCCTCATGCCGTTGCTCGCGCGAGCATGGGGCTTCGATCCGTGGGAGGCCCTCTTCGCACTCGAGCTCGGAGAGAGCTACGCCTTCCCGGCTACGCACGGATGCGTGGCGGGCGTCTGGGTGCTGCATCCGGGAGCGGGGCAGCTCGAAGCCCTTCGCGGCCTCGACGAAGCGCGCAAGCTGGCGGGCATCCGTTCGATCGAAGTCACGGTCGCCGCCGGTGAGCAGATCCTGCCGCGCGAAGGCAGCGGACAGGACGTGGGACGCATCTTTGCCGATGGTGCGACGCGCGACGAAGTCGCGGCTTCGTTGCGCGCAGCGCGCGAGACCCTGAACTTCGACTTCGTGACCGAGGAGTAAGGCGCGGCTCCACCCGGTTCCGTGGGCCGGGTTGAAACGAACGAGGCCCGTCGGCGCAACGAATCGTGCCGACGGGCCTCGTACCGAAAGCGACGGGGCTCAGTTGTGGTAGTCGCTCGAGGACTGCTGCTTCTGACCGTCGTGGTTCTGATGCTCCTGGACCGCCGTCTGCTCGCCCAGGACCTGGCTGTAGAGATCGGCGAAGCCCGTGAGCGACTTGCCTTCCGTCTTGGCTTGCTCGCGCACAGCCTGCTCGAGTTCCTTGCCCTCGATGAAGGGGAACTCCTCGCGGGCGGCGACGAAGAAGCTGCGCATCTCTTCGAGATTGACGGCAGGCTTGCGCGTGCGACGCGACTTCGTCCGGCTCTTCGTGAGTGCACCGATCGCGTCGTCGACGCGCTTCAGATCCTTCTCGAGCGCCTTGTACTGGCCCTTGAGCTCATCGAGCTCGAGCGAGAGGTTCTGGCGTTTCGCCTCGAGCTCCATCCTGACGTCGTCCAATCCTTCCATCGTGGGGTCCTTTCTTGTTCTCTTCAGGGTCCGGGTGAACAGTGCGGGCTATCGGCGGCTCGCTCCTAAGGTCTTGAGAGCGAGCTGCCTTCGAACCGGAGCGTTACTCGTCGAGCAGGGTCCGGACGCCGGGCAAGAGCTCCGTCCAGAGGTCGTGAGCGGGACTTTTTCCGGCCGCGTCCAGCCGCAGGACGAAGTCGCGGTCGACCGCCTGCAACCCGGGGACCAGCGCGAGGGTCGCCGAGCCCAGCATGGCCGGGTCCCCCACGAGCACGATGTGGTTCTCACGCCCCTCGATGCCGTAGTGCTCGGCCCAGCGCCGCGCATCGGCGACGCTCGGCGCCTTCATGTCCAGCCCGTAGAGCAGGAGGTGCACGAAGACCAGCTCGTCGTCCGCCAGCGAGAACCCGCCATAGTCCGAGGCGGCTTCTTCCATGGACGGAATGTTCTTCTGAGCCCGCTGCCCCTCGAAGGGGC
Organism: Planctomycetota bacterium; assembly: GCA_029259595.1. Lineage (GTDB taxonomy): Bacteria > Planctomycetota > UBA1135 > UBA1135 > OFTM43. Next base: position 6,943 of record JAJDEW010000116.1, read on the forward strand.
CGATGGCCGGGTCGTTCGCGCCCGCGAACGCATTGCAGCCCGCTCATGTCATCCCGACCGGTTCGATCAGGATCACCTTGCCGCGGTGGTCCGACAGCGTGACCCACGTCCCGTGCTGGTCGCGCAGGACGAGGTCCGGGTAGGCCTCACCGACGGTCGGCGGCCAGTCGAACGCGAGCCGCTTGCCACCCGAGAGCGCGGACGAGAGATCGGCGGTCGAGCCCCCGCAGGCGGCCAGCAAGGCCAATCCCGAGAGGAGTCCGGCGGTGAGGAGCGAGCGTCTGTGCATGGGGGCACCAGGTCCAGGGCTGTGGCGACCGAGCGAGTCCGAAACTGACGTATCGGGTTCGACGGATCGCGCTCTGTGCTCGAACTCCGGGAAGCTCGGCGGTGCGAAGCGCTTTCCACCCGGCCCTCGGTTCATGGCGCTCGCCGCCCCCCCTCACTGCGCGAGCCGTCACCGCGCTCGTGTGCTTCTCACCCCATCGGATGGGGTGAGAAGGTCGGTCTCCTGGCGCAGTCACCCTTGGGCGCTGCATGCTTGGGGGGTCAATTCAACCTCAAGAATCGGAGACCGACCAATGGAACAGTCTACCAGTATGTCCGCCCTGACCCAGACGCTCGGACTCGACCTGGGCGATCGCCGCAGCAGCTTCTGCCTTATCAGCGCAGCAGGGGAGATCCTTGGCGAAGACACGGTTGCCACGACGAAGGACACGCTGACGAGGCTGTTCGATCGGATGGAGTCCTGTCGGATCGTCCTCGAGGCTTGTGGTCATGTGCACTGGGTCGCGCAGCTTGCCCGGGAGTGTGGGCACGAGGTCATCGTGGCCAATCCTCGCGAGCTGCGGTTGATCTCGAAGAGCGGTCGCAAGAACGATCGCAACGATGCGCGCACCCTTGCGCGACTCGGTCGCGTCGATCCGGAGCTCCTTCGTCCGATCAAGCTGCGCGGCGAGTCCTGCCGCGCAACCCGCGCACTACTCCACGCTCGTGATCAGCTAGTCCGCATGCGCACCAAGCTCGTCACCTTCACGCGCGGACAGGTCAAGTGCTTTGGCGGACGCGTCCCGGCTTGCTCGGCGGAGTCCTTCCACAAGCGAGCCGGCGCGTACGTCCCGGAGCTCCTGCGCGACGTGATTGACCCCATTCTCGAGACCCTGACGCAGCTCGGTGCGAGCATCCGGGCCTTCGACAAGGAGATCGAGCGCATCTCTCAGGAGCGCCATCCCGAGACCGGGGTCCTGCGACAGGTGAGGGGAGTGGGACCCGTCCTGGCCCTGGCTTACGCCGCGACGATCGAGGACCCGGAGCGCTTCTCGTCTTCACGAACCGTCGGCAGCTTCGTCGGGCTGACTCCGGGTCTGTACGACTCCGGTGCGAAGACGCCGGAGCTACGCATCTCCAAGCGCGGAGATCGATACCTCAGACGCCTGCTCGTGAACGCTTCTTCCTACATCCTGGGGCCCTTCGGAGGAGACAGCGACTTGACGCGCTACGGTGAACGCATCGCCCGAGGCGGGTCACAGCGCGACAAGGCACGCGCCCGTATCGCCGTCGCGCGTAAACTGGCTTGCCTGCTCCATCATCTCTGGCGCACGGGCAGCGCCTGGGATCCCAACTACGCCCTCGCTCGCTAGCCCAGCTCCATCCACGAACTTGACGA
>JAJDEW010000117.1 GCA_029259595.1 Planctomycetota bacterium
GCCCAGGTGTAGACGATCGCCTCCATCACCTGCTCAACCTGGCGGGGAAGCCAGCCGATGGGTTCGGGATGCAAGCCTGGATCGACACGCACCTTCCTTTGACCGGCACGGGCTGGATCGCCGTCTCGTCCGTCGTCTTCATGGCCTTCGTTCTCCCCTGGCTCTCGCGCCTGCGCCTCGGCCAGAGGATCGCGCGTCTGACGCGTGCCGTCCAGCATGCGACCGGCGGGAACGCGAGCGCGCTCGAGAGCTTCGAGGGTGGCGGCGGCACGCGCACGCTGGCCCGCGAGGTCCGGGCCCTGCAGCGCGGTCTGACCGAGCGTCTGTCCGAGGCGACGAAGGAACTCTGGAGCGTCAACGATCGTGCACGCGCGTTCAAGGAGCACTACGACGAGTTGCCGGTTCCGTGCTTTCGGTTGGGCGCGGCGCGACGGATCCTGGGCGTCAACCGCGCCGCGCGCGAGCTCTTCGGGCGCGGTGAGTCGGAGCTGCTCGGCAAGGACCTGTCGACCTTCCTCGCCCGTCGCGCCCAACGCTCGAAGGCGGACGACATCGCCCTCGACGTCCTGATGCCGGATCTCGGCGGGACCGGGCGGCTGGTCGAGGTCGAGCGACCCGATGGAACACGCACGCCGGTCCTGTTGTGGGGGACGGCCGTGGCCGAGGCCGGAGTCGGAATCTCGGCGGAGAGCTGCATTGCGCTCGAGACCTCCGGGCTGCGCGACGAGCTGCGCCGCTACGCCGACGACGAGGATCGGCGCGCGCGCCACGAGGCGCTCGAGGCGACGGAACGCCTGGCCGGGCGGCTGGCCGAGGACTTCGAAGGCGAGCTGACCACGATCATCGAGAACGGGCGCACGCTGGTCGAGACGTTCGAAGGCGACGAGGCCGACCGCATGAGTCTCGAGGGCATGACGCGAGCTGCGGAGGGCATCCGCGCGTTGGGCCGCAAGCTGCACGCCTTCAGCCGCCGAAGCGACAGCCGCCCCGAGGTGCTCGCAGTCAACGACTTCGTTCGCGAACGCGCCGAACGCCTGGGCGAGGCGCTCGGCGCCGACGTGCGGCTCGAAACCAAGCTCGCGGACGACGCCGATGGCGTGTACTTCGACCCCGAGCAACTCGAGGAGACGCTGGTCCAGCTCGTTGCCAACGCGTCCCAGGCGGCGGGTCGCCGTGGCCACGTCACGATCGAGACCGAGGTCGTCGCCGACGCTCCCAAGCACGCGCTCGGCCTCGAGGACGAGCGACGCGCGGGGCCTTGGCTGCGCCTCACCGTGCACGACGACGGGCGCGGGATGGACCGGCGCACGCTCGCGCGCGTCTTCGAACCGTTCTACTCCGGCAAGAGCCCGCTCGGCGCGCCGCCTGCGACCGAACGCGCGCGCTCCGGCCTCGGCTTGTCGGCCGTCCACGGCATGGTCGCGCAGAACGGCGGCCTGATCTCGATCGAGAGCGAGCTGGCGCGCGGGACGACGGTGCGGCTGTGGCTGCCGCACGTCGTGCGCGAGCCGGCGGTGGCACGCACGGCGAACGATGGGTCCGGCGGCCGTACCGTGCTCTTCGTCGCGAGCGACCTGGAGGCGCGTCGACGCGGCGCCTCCGTCCTGCGTGACGAGGGCTTCTCCGTGCGCACCGCCTCCGATGCGCCTGTCGCCCTGGGGCTGCTCCGCGCGGGCGAGGAGTCCTTCGACTTGATCGTGGTCGAGTCGGTGCGCTCGCACGCGGGCACGACCCTGCGCGACGAGCTGCTGACGGAGTTCCCGGAGCTCGATCTGCTCTTGCTCGTCGAACCCGACGACGACACGCTAGCCCACGAGGCCGGCTCGGGTCTGCACGTCCTGCGTGCCCCGTTCACGCCCTCCGAGCTCGCGCGGACCGTGCGCACGATCCTCGACGGGCCCACCGCGGTCGAGACCGCGCCCCGCTCCCGGCGCATCCTCGTGATCGACGAGACCGAGGCCGTTCGCACGCTGCTGCGTTCCTTCCTCGAAAGCCTGGGCCACGATTTCCACCTCGCGAGCGGCGGCGACGACGCCTTCTACGAACTCGAGCGCACCGACTTCGACGTCGTGCTCGGCGATGTCCTGGCCCTGGCGCAGGAAGACTTCGCGACCCGCTTCCCGCGCGTCAAGGTCATCGCCATGTCCGAGGACGACGGCACCTCCAGCGATCCCGGCGAGGTCTGCGCGACGCTGCGCAAGCCCTTCAGCAAAGACGAGCTCGAGGCCGCGCTCGAGAAGGCGCGCGCGGTCTGAGCCGACCGGCCTGCCGCCGTGGCGCATCGCATGGGAGGCCCGGCCCGTGACCACGATCCGCGCCGGTCCGATCTCCTGCGCTCGCGCCACGGTTTCGTGGAGCACGGGCCACTCGTGGGCCGTGGTGCGGATCGTCGAGCGAGCCGCGCCCCAAGGACCGGCTCGAAGTGATCCCGCTCCTGGGCCGTCAGGGCCAAGCCCGAACCGGATGATCTCGAGTTCGGGGCGTCGGGGTGACGTCGGCCCGCGGTTGAAACTCGCCCCGAGGCGGACCAAAGGAGCCGCCATGAACCCTCTCGCCTCCCTGTCGAGCTCGGTCGCGGACGTCGTCGAACGTGCCGGCCCGGCCGTGTTGCACGTGCGGACGCTGACGGCGCGGAAGGCGCGGCGCGTCTCGACCGGCCAGGGATCGGGCGTCGTCATCGCCCCCGACGGCTATGCGTTGACGAACAGCCACGTCGTCACCGGCGCGCTCGGGGTCGAAGTGGAGTTCCCCGACGGTCGCACGGTTCTTGCGGACGTCGTCGGAGACGATCCGGCCACGGACCTGGCGCTCCTGCGCCTGGCCTCGGACGCCGTGCACGCGAGCGTCGAGCTCGGCGACTCGAACGAGCTGCGCGTGGGGGACTTCGTGATCGCCGTCGGCGCGCCCCTGGGCCTCGCCCAGACCGTGACGCTCGGGATCGTCAGCGCGCTCGGTCGGCGCCTTCCGAGCCGGGCCGGGCGCCACATCGAAGGCGTGATCCAGACCGACGCGCTCTTGAACGCCGGCAACTCGGGCGGCCCGTTGCTCGATGCGTACGGGCGCGTCATCGGCATCAACACGGCCCTCGTCCAGGGCGCACAGGGCCTCTGCTTCGCCGTTCCCTCGAACACCGCGAGCTTCGTCCTGGGCGAGTTCCTGCGCCACGGACGTGTGCGCCGCGCCTACCTCGGCGTGCACGTGGAAGACGCCTTGCTCACGCGCTCGCTCGCACGCGAGCTCGGCTACGGCGACAACCGCGGCGTGTGCGTGCGCGCCGTCGGAGAGGATTCTCCCGCCTCCGCCGCCGGCCTGAGGCGCGGCGACGTCCTCCTGCGCCTCGACGGCGTTCGCCTCGAGACGACCGCCGACCTCCACCGCACCCTCGACTCGAACGCGATCGACCGCGAGCTCGCGCTCGACTTCACCCGCGCCGGCCAACTCGAGCACCGCACCGTCCGCCCGCAGGAGGCAGAACCGGTCGGCGCCTGAAGCGGCCGCGGAAACCGCTTCAGCGGCGCAGACCGCGGCGCCTGCTCAGCGCAGGTAAGCCGGCGCGAGGCCGATGTCGTGGTCGGACAACTCGACGTTCCAGGTGTAGACCTCGCCCGGTACGAGTTCGACCGAGCGCTCCTGGGAGCGGTACGTCGGCTGTGCGTCCGGGGCTCCGCTCGCAGCCTCGGCCCGGACGAAGCACGTGCCGGCAGGAACGGGACCCGAAGAGAAGGCCGCATCCGCACCGACCCGGGCCCAACGGTCGACTCCGGGAACGACGGGACACTTCGCGTGCCAGCAGACCAGCACGCCGGCCTGGCTCACGGACGATGCGACGCCGGCCCGCGGCCACGACAGCGTTCCGACGACCTGAGCTCCCTTGGTGAGCGTGAGCGTGCAGGCGTTGTCGACGTGCTCCTGAACCGCGACGCGGTGAAAGTCGCGGAGGGCGAAGTCCGCGTAGACGACCAGAAAGGCGTCCCGTGCCATCAGGTCGCGGAAGGTGAACGTTCCGTCGGCTCCGATCTCGGCGCGCGGATGACTCCAGAGCTCCCAGTGCAGGGCTTCGAGGGCCCGGGACCAGGGGTCGGGAACGTTCGGGTTGGTGAGGTTGTGGTGCGAAGTCGCGTCGTACGCGACGACGAACCCGGAGTCGAGCACCTCCCCGTCCTCGTAGACCGCCCGACCTCTCAAGCTGGCACCCGGATCGAGCGGAAACACGAGCCTGCCCTCCTGCTCGACGTTCGCGGGTAGCTCTCCCAAGAACCAGCGCCCGAACGCGTAGTCCGGAGCGGAGACGACGATGGTCCTCCCGTCCTCGGGCCGCGGCAGATCGAAGCAGCCGTTCTCGTCCGTCGAAACGCCCGTGCCTGGACGCAGCCGATCCACGCCGACACGCGCCCCCGCCAGCCCTGCGGTCGTGCCCCGCTCGACGACGACACCGGCGAGCCACGACGTACCCTGCGCGTCGACGCGCCAGGGTCCGCGATCGACGTTCACCGGCGCGGCTTCCCGTGGCTTGCCTGTCCGCTCGTTCGTCCTCTCGAACGGCGGGGGATCCACGCGCTCACCGTCGGATCGAGCGGGGTCCGTGAGCATGACCTCGGCCCTCGTCGTCTCGTTCTCCGGTTCGGAGCGCGTCGCCTGCTCTTCGCGCGGGCGCACTGGAGTCGCGTCGCTTCCCCCGGGGGCTCGCAGCAGGGTCAAGAGTCCCCATGCGACGAGTGCGCCGAGAGTCGTTGCGAGCGTTGCGTGCCTGGCGTTCATGGCTTGATCTCGTTGTCCGCTCGGCCGCGTCCCTTGCGGCCATCCGGGTTCGCTTCACCGGGGATGCGAGACGGCGAGATGGACGGACGCGGTCTCACGAGCCTCGGTCCGCGTCCTGCGGTTCCGGCTTCGGCGCCGGCTCCGTCTTCGACGCCTTGTGCCGCCGGAAGCAGGCCGCGGTCAGCCACGTCAGGATGGCCTCGTCCACGAAGGGGAGCGGGTCGGCGACGACCCAATCGACCAGCGTGACGAGCAAGAGCAGGAAGCAGGGCCAACGCCGTCGAAGGGTCTGCAGCATCCGACCACTCTACCAGCCGTAGGCCCACACATAGGCCGGCGCCACGCGCTCCGCCGGGGTGTCGCCCGCGAGCGTCAGCGAGACGCCTATCGGGGCCGGCTCGAGGTCGTCGCCGCGCCCGTTGAACTGGGTGCCGCCCCAGCGCGTGCCCACGGCGATCAGCTCGAAGCTCGTGAAGCGTCCGTGCTCGCGGTCGAAGTGCGCACGGCCCAGGAGCTCGGCCTCGAAGCCGCGCGTGCGCTCGGTCGCGGCGTCCTGGTCCCGGAAGCCGTTCACGTCCCAGCGGCCGCGGACTGCGGTGCGCGTCGCGCCGTGCAGCTCGAGCGTCACGAGCGAGCCCTCGACGGCGGTGACCGTGCTCTTGAGTTCGGCGTGTTCGACGTCCTGCGCTGCGAACGACGTGACCTGCCCGCGCACGCTGTCGACCAGGTGGAAGCGCACCAGGCGTTCGACGAGCGACGGCGGCCAGGCGAGCGCGGACCCCGGAACCGTCGGTTCGAGTGGCACGAGCGTCTGCGCCTCCGCGCGCGTGAACCAGGCGAAGTCCTGGTTCCAGGCCCGCGCGCGCCAGTCGTCGGGAGCGTTCGGTCGCTCGATGTCGCGCGTGATCACGCGCAGCGCGAGACCGTCTTCGGGGTAGCGCGCTTCCCAGCGCCAGTTCGGGCGCCCCTCGGGCGGAGCTCCGAAGCGCTCTTCGGGCGCGAGCTCCTCCCAGCGCGCGAGTCCCCGCCGCAGCATCGCCGCCATCGCGCGCGCGTCGCGCGTGTTGATCGAGGCCAGGAGCACCCCGCTGGGCGCCGTCGCGTAGATCCCCTGGCGGGTGTCGCTCGGCACCGTGCGGCCGGCGAAGTGCCCCTGCTCGGCGATCTGCTGGAACAGTCGGCTCTCGACGTCCTTGCCGCGCTGCAGCCGACCGACCTCGTCGGCCGCGGGCACGTAGCTCGCCGCCAGCTCGCGCACCTCGGGATCGGACCAGACGGACCGCCTGGCCGCGACGCCGTTGTTTCACGTGCACCCGAGCGGGTGCCCGTTCATCGCCCACAGGAGCACCGGCCGCCGCTTTTCGTTCGCTTGCTCGACCGCACCCCAGAAGGTCGGCCGCCAGGGGATCTCTTCGTAGGCCAGCTCTTCAGCCGAGGGTTCGAGCAGCGCGCGCCACTCGGCGAGCGTGCGGCCCTGGAGGTCGTCCTGGACGAGCGGAGCGAGAGCGAGGAGTGCTGCGATCATGGGAGCAGGCGTTCGGGAGGCGAAGGGACCGTCCCAGCATACGGCGCGCCCTGCGGCAGCGGGGCTGGCGGGCGGTCAGGAGCGCTCGGTCGCGAGGTCGCATCCTTGCGCCACGTCGGACGAGCGGCGCGCGCCGACCGACGCGGTCCGGCTCCACGATCTTCGCGTCCACCGCCCGCGACCAACGAGAACGGGGCGGAACCGCGCTCGGTCCCGCCCCGCTCTCAGGGTCGCCGGCCGGATCGGCTCAGCCTTCCAGGTCGAAGCGGTCCAGGTTCATGACCTTGGTCCAGGCCGCGACGAAGTCATGGACGAACTTCTGCTGGGCGCCGTCGGCGGCGTAGACCTCGGCGAGGGCCCGCAGCTGGGCGTTCGAGCCGAAGACGAGATCGACGGAGGTGGCGGTCCAGCGCAGGTCGCCCGTCTTGCGGTCACGGCCCTCGTAAAGGTCTCCGCCCTTGGCCGCCGGCTTCCACTGCGTGCCGATGTCGAGCAGGTTCACGAAGAAGTCGTTCGTGAGCGTGCCCGGGCGCGTGGTGAAGACGCCGTGCTTCGTGCCGGCGTGGTTGGCGTTCAGGGCCCGCAGGCCGCCGACGAGAACGGTCATCTCCGGAGCGGTCAGCGAGAGCAGGTTGGCCTTGTCCACCAGCGCTTCCACCGGCCGTCGCACGAGCCGCTTGCTGGTGTAGTTGCGGAAGCCGTCGGCCACCGGCTCGAGCGGCTCGAAGGAGGCGACGTCGGTCTGCTCCTGCGTGGCGTCCGTGCGGCCCGGCGCGAAGGGCACGCTGACCTCGATGCCGGCTCGCTTGGCGGCGGCCTCGACGGCCGCGTTGCCGCCCAGCACGATCAGGTCGGCGAGCGAGACGCGCTTGCCGCCGGACTGGGCGCCGTTGAATTCCTTCTGGATGCCTTCCAGGGTCGCGAGCACCTTCGACAGCTGCTCGGGGTGGTTGACCGCCCAACCCTTCTGGGGTGCGAGGCGAAGGCGTGCGCCGTTGGCGCCGCCGCGCTTGTCGCTGTCACGGTAGGTCGAGGCCGAGGCCCAGGCGGTCGCCACGAGCTCGGGCAGCGAGAGCCCCGAGTCGAGGATCTGCGCCGCGAGCACCTTCCGATCCGCGGCGTTCACCAGCGCGTGGTCGACCTCGGGAAGTGGGTCCTGCCACAGCTGCGGCGGAGCCACCTCCGGACCGAGCAGGCGCGATACCGGCCCCATGTCGCGGTGCGTCAGCTTGTACCAGGCCTTGGCGAAGGCCGCGTTGAACGCGGCGGGGTTCTCCTGGAAGCGCTTCGAGATCGGCCCGTAGATCGGGTCCATCCGCAGCGCCAGGTCCGTCGTGAACATGACCGGATTGTGGAACTTCGAGGCGTCGTGAGCGTCCGGCACGTTCTCCGGGCCGTTCTTCGGCGTCCACTGGTGGGCGCCGGCCGGACTCTTCGTCAACTCCCACTCGTAACGGTACAGGTTGTCCAGATAGCCGTTCGACCACTCGGTCGGCGTGGCCGTCCAGGCTCCCTCGAGGCCGCTCGTGATCGTGTCGGCGCCCTTGCCGCTGCCGTACGAGTTCGTCCAGCCCAGGCCTTGCTCTTCGACGCTGGCGCCCTCGGGCTCCGGCCCGACGTGGCCTACCGGGCTCGCCGCACCGTGGGCCTTGCCCAGCGTGTGGCCGCCGGCGATCAGCGCCACGGTCTCCTCGTCGTTCATCGCCATGCGCCCGAAGGTCTCGCGGATGTCCTTGGCCGCGGCCAGAGGATCGGGCTTGCCGTCGGGCCCCTCCGGGTTGACGTAGATCAGACCCATCTGCACGGCCGCCAGCGGGTTCGCGAGCTCACGGTCGCCGCTGTAGCGCTGCGCCGCCAGCCATTCGCCCTCGGGGCCCCAGTAGATGTCGTTCTGGGGTTCCCACACGTCCTCGCGCCCGCCGGCGAACCCGAAGGTCTCGAAGCCGGCCGACTCGAGCGCGCAGTTCCCGGCCAGGACCATCAGGTCGGCCCAGGAGATCTTCGCTCCGTACTTCTGCTTGACCGGCCACAAGAGCCGCCGCGCCTTGTCGAGGTTGGCGTTGTCGGGCCAGCTGTTCAGCGGTGCGAAGCGCTGCGTGCCGTCCGAGGCCCCGCCGCGTCCGTCGGCTACCCGGTAGGTGCCCGCGCTGTGCCAGGCCATGCGGATGAAGAGGGGCCCATAGGTCCCCCAGTCCGCCGGCCACCAATCCTGCGAGCTCGTCATCACCTTCGTGAGGTCTTTCTTCAGAGCGCCGAGGTCGAGCTTCGCGAACTCCGCCGCGTAGTCGAACTGGGGACCGAGCGGGTCGCTCTTGCTCGAGTTCTGGTGCAGGATGTCGAGGTTCAAGAGGTTCGGCCACCAGTCCTGGTTGTCCATACGATCGACGGCCGCCGCAGCAGCGCCTCCTTCCTTCATGACGGGACACATGCGTGCGGCCTCCGAGGCTTCTCCGGCCTCCAGGGCGTCCTGGGCGAACAGGGACGGAGCCGCGCACAAGAGCGCCAGGCTCGTCAGGGTCGGGGCGATTCGTTTCGAGAGAGTCATGGATCGTTCGAGGGTTGCGGGGAGACGTCGACGCCCGGGGTCCAGAGGCGTCAGGAGCATGGGGCGGCCGGGGAGCCCGGACCTACCCTCCTGGATTCGCAAGCCGCGCGGGGTCGGATGCAAGTCGTTACGGACGAGAGCTCGCGCTGCGTCATGAAATTTTGGTTAGGGCCAGGGATGGGCGCGCCCGCCGGACCGCCGAGGCGAACCGGCTCCGGACCGCGAGCCAGGCGGAAGCACCGTCCACCGGGCCAGCGATCCATCATGGCGAGCGCCGCCGCCCAGGACCGGGAAGAATGTCAAAGACAGGCTGTTCAGGTCCACGTTCCGTTCGGTGAATCGGGCACCACGGAGGGGCACGAGCGCGCCCCGGATCACCGCCCTCCGGGCTGCTGGAGGACCGTCGTGCACCTATCCGGCGCTGGATGCCAGCGACCTGCAGGAGAGCCTGCTCTGATCGGCGAAGAGAGTCAGGGAAACGCTCTCCTTCAAACCCTGATCACGGCACCCTCCTGAGCGTCGCGCGCGCGATCTTCGATCGCCAACACCCCATCCTCGAGAAGGGCCGCAAGGCGCTGAAACCGATGTCCAGGAACGAGGTCGCGGACGCCGTGGGCGCGTCCAGACCCTGCGCTCCTTCTTCTCCGGCGGAATGGCCAACTGGATGGACGTTGGCTGAGGGCGCCGCCCCCTCCTCGAGCAAGCGACGCGCCTTCTGACGCCCGCCGCGCTCAAGAGCCAAGTACAGACTTCTCGATCATCGAGCGCTTCATCCTCAGCTCGAAGATCTCCTGTTGCAGCTGAACCAAGCGGGGGCAGTCTTCCTTCGGCAAGTAGAAGATCGCGGTCCATTCTCCTGACTCGACCCCCATGGAGAAGAACCCACGAGCCTTCTCGAGAACCGGCGTACCTCGGGAACTCAGGCAGCGGTCCTCGTCGAAGGCCCTCAGGAACTCATTCTTCGCTGCAAGGACGTACTCGGTGCACAGTCGGTCGAGCTCCGCGTTGACGTCTCTGCTCAACTCGTTGATCTGCCGAGCAGCTGCAGTTGGTGCGACGGAGGTCGAGCAGCACTCGGTGACCGCTTTGTCGAGTCGAACAAGACGAGCCCCAAGACACCGACTCCAGAGATCAGAGCTCAAGTCAACCAGACTCGTTTCATGACTCGCTTACCCTGCTGAACGAATCGTACAGCTGTCCAGGAACACCGCCCTCGGCGTTGTTCGGTGGACGCGTAGGTTGCGCCCACTGTCCCTCGCCCACTTCCCATCGGTGAACAGGGTTCGCAGCACGGAGTCGCGGCGGGTGGCCGAAGAAGTCGGCCGGAGCGCAAGGGAGAGGGCCGGTCGCCGGGGCACCAGGTCAGGTTGCGAGGGTTTCGTTCCGGCGGGTGCCCGTCAACGCCGCATCGACGCCAGCAGGGGCGTCGCGCCTTGCTCGTGGGCGTCGAAGGCCGCGCGGGAGTCGATGCCGTTCCAGCGGGCCTGGATCAGGATCTGGCCGCAGATGCCGCCGAGGGTGTTGCCCGGGCCGGGGAGGACGAGGCGCTCGGGAGCGTGTTCGCGCAGGGCGACGAGCAGGCTTCGCGTGAAGTCGTAGGGCTCTGTGACCTGTGCGCCCAAGGTGTACTCGCGCAGCGCGGCCAGGTCGGTCGACCAGGGTGTGTGGCGGACGCCGCGGCCGTCGATCAGGGTGAGCGAAGGACGGCGGAAGGCGAGGTCGGCGAGCTGCGCCTTGGCTTGCTCGGAGACCGTGCGCACGAGCGGCGTATGGTAGGGGCCGTGTTGCGCGAGCCGGAAGGGATAGGTCACGCGGCCGAACTTCACCGCGGGCAAGAGCTCGGTGAGCCGCGCGAGGCCCGCGCGCGTGCCGGCGAGCACCTCGTAGCCGCCCAGGTGGATCGAACGGAAGAGCTCCTGCGGGGCGGCGGACAGCGCGGCGTCGACGACGCGGCGCTTGTCGGCGTCAGGCTTCCAATCCGCGTCGACCACGGGGTAGATGACCTGGCCGCCGTTGACGTCCACCTGTTGCAGGAGCGCCATGTCCTGGACGAGGCGAAAGCCGTCCTCGAACGACAGCGCGCCGCCCACGGCCAGGGCCGTGTACCAGCCCATCGAGTTGCCGATGACGCAGACCGGACGCCCGTATTCGGTCGCGGCTTCGGCATCGAGCATGGACACGACGTAGATCAAGGCCGCGACGTTGGCGGGTTGTAGGTGGCGTGCCGGCTCGAACTTGGCGGCTCCGTCGAGCTCGACCAGCGATTCGAGCCCGCGCTCGTGGCGCAGCGCTTCGGCAGCTTGAACCAGGGTGTGGTCCCTCGGCAATGACCCGAGCGAGTCGGCCGTGTACGAGCCGCGGCCGGGGCAGACGAGGACGGTGCGTGCGGTCACGGCGTATCCTTGCGGGGGGTCGAGGTCGCCGCTCGCATCATCCGCAGAGCTCCCGGCCCGCGCGCACGATGTCGTCTTCACCGACGAGCACGGTCGACGTCGCCGCGCCCAGCGGCACGAACGAGTCGGCCGCGCGCACCGACCGCAGCGCACCACCAAAGCCGTGCTCGGCCAGGTCGGCGACGATCGCGTCGGCGATGCCGCCGCCCGTCGCGCGGCACTCGTCGACGACCAGGACGCGTCCACAAGCCTCGGCGTGCGCGCGCACGGCGGCGAAGGGCAGGGGCGCCAACCAGCGCAGGTCGAGCACGCGCGCCTTGACACCGGTCTCGCGCTCGAGCGTGCGCGCTGCACGCAGGGACAAGTGCAGACCGTTGGCGTAGGTCACGATCAAGAAGTCCGTGTTCGCCGCGCCGTGGATGCCGACCTCGCCGGGCAACAGCGCCGAGTCGGCCGAGCCGTCGGGGGCCGGGTAGTCGGAGAGCCAGAGCTCGTCGCCCTCCTCGTAGAGGTCGCGCATGTGGTAGAGCGCGATCGCCTCCAGGAAGCAGACGACGCGCCCGCACTCGCGCGCGAGTGCCAGGGCCCCACGCAACATCCGCGGCGCGTCTTCGCCGCGCGCGGGCGCCGCGAGGACGAGGCCGGGGACGTCGCGGAGTGCACCGATCGAGTTGTCGTTGTGGAAGTGACCGCCGAAGCCCTTCTGGTAGGCGAAGGACGCGACGCGTACGACCATGGGATTCGTGAACTGGCCGGACGAGAAGAACGACAAGGTCGCCGCTTCGCCACGCAGTTGATCGAGCGCGTTGTGGATGTAAGCCAGGTACTGGATCTCGGGAATCGGCAGGAGCCCGATGTGCGCGGCGCCCTGCGCGACGCCGAGGATCGTCGTCTCGTCCAGCAGGGTGTCGAACACGCGCGCGTGACCGAAGCGGCGCTGCAGGTCCTGCGTGACTCCGTAGACCCCGCCCTTCTTGCCGACGTCCTCGCCGAAGACGAGCACGTCCGCCCGCCGGATCATCTCGTCGGCCAGGGCGGAGTTGACGTGGGCGGCGTAGGTGCGGCGCGTGTTGGACTTGGCGTCCTCGGGCAGGCGACCTCCGAACGAGATCGTGCGCCGTTCGGGATCGATCGCGGCCGTCGCCGCGGCGCGGCAACGCTCCTCGTCGTAGGGTGCCAGGGTCCGCATCACCGCCTGGCGCGTGACGAGCTTGGGCCGGCGGGTCACTTCCTCGGCCGCGGCGCGCACGCGCTCGCGCGTGTCCCGCACCAGCGCGGAGAGCTCGTCCGGTGTGGCCGCGCCGGATTCGACCAGGCGGCGGGCGTTGGCGAGCAGCGGGTCGCGCGACTCGATCTCCTCGATCTCCTGGAGCGAGTGGTAGGCCGTCTCGACGTCCGAACCCGCGTGGCCCCAGAGCCGCACGCAGCGCATCCGCAGGAACACGGGCGAGCGCGTCTTGCGGCACGTGTCGATCGCGAGCTGCGTCGCATCCCAGATCTGGTCGATCTCGCCCTTGGCGTCGAAGTAGTGCAGGTTGGGCAGCTGCCCGTAGAAGTCACGGATCCAGCGCGGCGGCGTCGCGACCGAGATCCCGATCTTGTTGTCCTCGCACAGGAACAGGATCGGAGTCGGGTTGTCGCGCCGATGCGAGTAGCGCGCGGCGTTGATGCCGGCGAGCGCCGTCGCATGGTTGGCCGAAGCATCCCCGAACGAGCACGTGACGATCGCATCGGGCGGCAGCCCGGTCGGGATCTTCAGCCGGCGCGAGCGCGACAACGCGAAGGCCAGCCCGACGGCCTTCGGTAGGTGCGAGGCGATCGTGGAGGTCTGCGGCGGCACCCACAGTCGCCGGCTCCCCCAAACCTTGTGGCGACCTTCACTGATCGGATCGTCGGCCGAGGCGCAAAGGGAGAGCAGCGTGTCGTAGACCGGCGTGCTGCCCGGATCCTGCCGCCAGCGCGCCATCATGAAGGCGCCCGAACGGTAGTGGAGGAAGGCGGGATCGTTCGTGCGCAGGAGCGCCCCGACGACGGCGTTCTGCTCGTGACCCGCACTCGAGATCGTGTAGAAGCTCTTGCCGAGCACCTTGAGCTCGCGCGCGACCACGTCGAGCGTCCGCGAAGCGATCTGGTCCTCGAACAACTCGACCGCTCGACGCGCGGTCAGCCCACTGCCCGGACGCAGCGGCTCGTCCGCGGCGAGCCGCTGCTCGCCCGCGCGGGCGGTTTCCAGATAGTGGTCGAGGTTGCCCTCGACGATGGCGACACGAGTCTTCACGGCGTTAAGGCGGGAGAGCCTAGCAGGCAGGCGTTGGGGTGCCAGCGACGGTGGGCGAATCTTGGTTGGGGGAGCGTGGCGAAGGTCGACGACGATGGTTGCGAAGGCCGGCCGTAGGCGGGCCGTAGCCTCGGAGCCGAAGGCTCCGTGCTTGTGCCGTTTCGCGGCGTGAGCCGCGAAATCAGGCACAGGCGCGCGACGGAGTGCGCGCCGCGTCCTCCGTCGTTCGGCCGGCGACTGACCGCAGGGAGGCCTTCGGGTTGCGTCGCTCGCGGGAGGGGTCGTATCGGTAGCCCGCCCCGTGTTCACGGCGCGAGCCGCTGCGAGCGAAGCGAGCGAGGCGTTCAGGAGGGTTGCTTGGCCGGTTCCGAACGACACGGTGGGGACGAGGTCCACGGATGCCGGCAACGGACTCGCGCGCTTCGCGCGCAGCGCTGCGCGCTGTGAACGAGGTCGGGACGTCGAAACGATCGCTTCCGCGAGAGACGCAACCCGAAGGCCTCGGCTCGGTCAGTCGCGGGCCGAAATCCACCTTTGGACGCGGCGCACACTCCGTCGTGCGCCTGTGCCTGATTTCGCGGCTCGCGCCGCGAAACGGCACGCAACGGAGCCTTCGGCTCCGAGGCTGCGCTACGGTCCGCCTACGGCGGCCCTGCGCTCCGCGGCCACGGCCACGGTCATCGAGAACGGATCGAAGACCCGAGTCGTAGCCTTGGAGGGGAGCATCCAGGGAGATCGTGACGTTGGTCGACGACGAAGGCTGCGCAGGCCGGCCGTAGGCGGGCCGCAGCCTCGGAGCCGAAGGCTCCGTGCTCGTGCCGTTTCGCGGCGCAGCCGCGAAATCAGGCACAGGCGCACGACGGAGTGTGCGCCGCGTCCAAAGGTGGATTTCGGCCCGCGGATGTCCAACCGCCCGGCCTTCGGGTTGCGCCCCTCGCGGGAGCGATCGTATCGCCCTCGCCAGAACCGCCCGGAGCGCGAAGCGATCGAAGCGAAGGTTCCTCCCCTCCCGTCCCCACCCCTCCCGTCCCTCACCGCCCGCGCAACAGCCCCCGCATGCGCTCGAAGCCGGCCTGCTTCTCGGGGCCGTACTTCGCGGCGTTGTGTTCGACGACGTCGAGGGGGCTCATGCCGAGGACGTTGGGGATCTTGGGGTCGGCGCCGTGCGCGAGCAGGAGCTCGAGGACGGCGCTGGCGTCGTCCGTGTAGCGTTGCGTGGCTGCGAAGTGGACGGCGTTGCCGTCGAAGTTCTTCGGCGTCGCGCTGGGGTCCGCTCCGTGCTCGAGGAGGATGTGGGCCACGTCGGTGCCGTTGATCATCGCGGCGCAGCACAGCGAGCCGTCGTTCGGGTCGGCGCCGCGCTCGAGCAGGAGCTTGGCCGCGGCCGTGCTGGCGAAGAAGGCGGCCCACGAAAGCGGGGTCAATTCGGTCGTCCGGTCTTGCACGGCGTCGGGGTCGGCGTCGAGGAGGGCGTTCAGGCGCGCGAGGTCGCCGAGCGCGGCGGCTGCGCTCGCGTCGATCTCGAGTCCGAGCTCGAGCAGGTGCGCGCGCGTCGTGTTGTTGTATTCGAGCGCGACGTGCAGGGCCGTGCGGCCCTCTTCGTTGCGGGCCTCGACTTCGCAGCCTTCGTGCACGAAGAGCGTCTCCAACTCGTGCGACCCGACGTAGGCCGCGACGTGCAAGGGCCGGCAGCCGCCGATCTCGTTGGGCGCGAACTCGGGCGGGGACTCCGCCTCGAGCAACTCCGGGTGGGCCGCGAGCAAGCGCTCGACCGTGGAGGCGTCGTGGGAGGCGATGGCGGCGAAGAAGGACTCGACGTCGGCGGGATTCATGCGTGACCGGTGTCCGCGTTCGGTGGGGCGGCTCGTCGGGGAGGGAGGCTGGTGCGAACGTTCGTCGTCGCGCGTCAGGGTTTCTTGCGCGGCTTCGGTCCCCGTTGCAGGTGGCGGAGGAAGGCGGCGCCGCGCGGCGAAAGACGATACCCGACGTCGAGGCTCTCGGTCAGGCCCAGGGCCTTCAAGCGTCGGACGCGCGGTTTGAAGCGCGCCTTCTCGAGACCGAGTTCCTGGCCCAGCTTCTCCGCCAGGGTGGCCGGATGCCGCTCGATCAGCTCGAGCACCCGCCGCGTCCACGGGCCATCAGCGGCGCGGGCGTCCAAACGCGTGAGCTGGACTTCCAGCTCGCGCTGCTCCTCGGCGGTGAAGCTCGCGCGGGCGCGCAGCGCGACGCGCGGGTCGTCTCCGACGAAGCGCAGCGCGACGCGGACCAAGTGACCGTCGGGCCGCTCGGCCAAGACCTCCAGGAGCTCGGCCTTCGAGGCGTGACCCGCGCGCCGGGCGTCCTGCTCGGTGATCGCCTGGATGGACGTGGCTTCGACGGCGTCGATCGCGAGCACCCCGACGCGCGTCGTCAGCGTGCCCCCGGCCTTGACCGTCGGACGTTTCCAGCGGCGAAAGGCCAGATCGACCTCGCCGCGGACGATGCGTTCGAGCACGGAATGGCGTAGGAGCATGGGCAGGGGCAGCAGGCGGTCGCGCGAGGCGGTGGTCGGGTTGCGCAGGGTCGGGTTCGGAGGCGCGCTCGCTCGAGCGCGGCGAGCGCGCTCCGAACGGAAGCAAGGGACGTCGAATTCAGGGACCGCTCAGGCACCCGGCGCCGTCGATCCGCCAGGTCTTCGGCACCGTCGTGAGCAGCGTGATCGCTCCCGTGGCGAGCTCGAGATGATAGAGGCCGCGTTGGTAGGCCGGGGTTCCGATCAGGATGACCTTGTCCGTCTCGCGCTTCCAGACGATCAGGTCGTCGTTGTCGTCGATCCAGACGGCTCCGGTCGAGCCCAGTGGGTAGGTGTGCGGCGACGCGCTGACGTTTCCGCTCGGATCGATGGTCAGGACGCGGTCCTGGCTCTCCTCGTAGGCCCGCAGGCTGCCCGCGCTATCGAAGGCCATGTCGGCCAGCTGCACCGCGCCCGTGAACCCGACCGACGTGGCGGTCGCGACCAAGTTGCGGAGCTCGATGGCGTAGATGATGTCGTTGGCGTCGTCGAACACGACGTACAGGCTCCCGTCGGGAGAGACGTCACCGGCCGTGATCGAGGCGCCGGGAGGAATGCCGGTGGTCGAACCGAGGTGCAGCAACACGCCGGGCACGCCGTAGCCCGCGAGCTCGGAGCCGTCGAGCTGGTAGACCTCCTGACCGTCGGTCGTGATGGCGTACACGAGGCCGTCGATCGGACTGCGCCCGATGCCCTGCAGGTCGAGGTCGTCCATGCCGTCGGGCAGGTTGCGCGTCTCGTTGAAGGTCGTGATCGTGCCCGTGGCCGGGTCGATGCTGGCGAGGCGCTGGAAGTTCGAGGACGCGGTCCCGGCGTAGAGCACGAGCAGCTCGTCGCAGGGCGTCGGCAGGTCGCGGAAGGCGTAGTTCGGGATCGCGAACCAGCCCGACGTATCCTGGGTATAGCCGGCGTCGGGCGGAGCCAGGTCGACCCAGGCACCGAGTCCCGCCACGAGTGAAGCCTCCAGGATGGGATCGACGACGAGCTGCGCGTCGTCCTCGCCGGGGTTGAGGCTCAGGTCGTAGAGCTTGATCGTGGCGCCGGTGGTTCCGCCCTCGTACGCGGCCAGATCGAATTCCTCGCCCAGCCACAAGAGCTTCCAGAGCTTGTCGAGGCTCGGGTCGTAGCGGACGAGCGAGTAGTCCGGAGGCAGCGCGTCGTCGAAGTACTGATCGCGGATCGTGAAGTGCTCCTTGGCGGGCGGGGAGCCGCTGGCGGTCCCCGCGAGGAAGGCGGACATGTCGATGCCGTCGAGCGTGCGCACGGTCGGCTGCAAGGGACCGGCGGCGTTCGCGATGAAGCCGCGCAGCGTCGGAAGGATGTCGACATGGGACACGAGCTGGTCGACGAGCGTGTTCGCCGGCAAGCCGCCGTCCGGGTAGCGGACGACGGAAGGCGTGCGGATGCCGCCGTCGTAGACGCTGCCCTTGCCGTTCCTCAAGGGCGTGTTGCTGCCACCGAAGAAGCTCGTGCCGCCGTTGTCGGACAGGAACCAGACGATCGTGTTGTCGGTCAGGTCGCGCGTGTCGAGCTCGTCGAGGATCTTGCCGATGTTCGTGTCCATCGACGTGATCTGGGCCAGGTGGATGCGGCGGTCCAAGCTCAGGCTGGTCGAATAGGCCGCCACGAGCGCGGCTGGCGCTTGCTGCGGGTTGTGTCCGGCCAGGAAGGGACGTAGAGCACGAACGGCTCGTTCTCGTGGGCGGCGATGAAGCTCGCGGCTTCGTCGCCGACGAGGTCGGTGTGGTAATCGGTGTAGTTCGTGTCGTCGTCGAAGTCGCGGTGCCAGTCGTAGGTGCCCCGGATCTTCGAGTAGTAATCGATCGCACCGGTGTAGTTCCCGAGGAAGCCACCGAACCCGGCTCGAAGCGGGTGGTACTTCGAGAAGCGCTGGCCCAGGTGCCACTTGCCCGTGACGTGGCTCGCGGCGTAGCCGTTGTCCGCCAGCATCTCCGGCAGGATCTCCTCGCTACGCGGCATCCCGCGCTCGGAGTCCGGCTTGACGACGCCGCGCTGCATGCCCCAACGGATCGGGTAGCGTCCGGTCAGAAGCGCCATGCGCGTCGGCGAGCACACGGGCGCGGTGTAGAAGCGCTCGAGCCGCACACCTTCCAGGGCGAGCCGTTCGAGGTTGGGCATGATCGTCGGCGCCCCGTTCCAGCTCATGTCGTTCCAGCCGAGGTCGTCGCCGACGATCACGATCACGTTGGGAGGCGTGGAGCCGCCGGACGACGGCCCGTGTTTCGCGGCCCGGGCGAGGCCTCCAAGGAGGACGAGGGCGAGGAGGACGGCCAGTCGAGTGGTTGAGTCGCGCATGTTCGCAGTGTCCGTTCAGGGGAAGTGGAAACGACCACGGGATCTCGAAGCGAGCCTTCAGGCATCCCTTGCGGTGCGGAAGCCGGCGAAGACGTCGTTGCGCTCGGGTAGGTAGAAGTTGCGCCAGCCGCCATGGATCAGGCGCGCGCGCGTCGCGAAGCTGCCGCCGCGCAGGACGCGATGGGTTTCGAACCAGGGCGCGGAGTACTCGAGGTAGGGGCCGGGCTCGAAGCCGGGGTAGGGGCGGAAGGGCGTCGCGGTCCACTCCCAGACGTTGCCGATCAGGTGGCGGACGCCGGCGGGCGAGGCACCTGGGTCGCAGGCGTCGGGAGCGGCGCAGCACGCGTGCGTGAGCTCGAGGCGGGCGCGCGCGGGGGTCGGTGGCGCGTCGCCCCAGGGAAAGCGGGCGGTGCCGGCCGCGCATTCCCACTCCGCCTCCGTCGGCAGGCGGCGACTGCTCCAGCGGCAGTAGGCCTCCGCCTCGTGGGCGTTCACGTGTACGACCGGGAGCTCGGGTTCCAGGGGCAGCCAGCGGTCGAAGGAACGTCGCCACGTCTGCCCGTCGGCACGCTTCCACGTGTGCGGGCGCTCGGCGCCGGTCGCCTCGCGCCAGGCGCGGCCCGCGGCGGTCCAGAGCTCGTCGCGGCGGTAGCCGTCGTCCTGCACGAAGGCTTCGAAGGCGCCCTGGCTCACCGGCGATGCGTCGAGCCGAAACGGTGCGAGCATGCACTCGAGCGCGCCCGCTTCGTTGTCGAAGGCGAAGCCCGCGTGCCGGCGGCCAAGGCGGACGAGCCCGCCCTCGAAGTCGACCTCGTCGCTCGATCCGCCGTCCGCTCTTCCAGCCGGCGGAGGGGTGTGCCCTGACCGCGGCACGGCGGCAAAGTTCGGCGCCGCGTAGCCCAGGGTCTGCCGCATCATGGCGAAGGCCTCGCCATGCATGTCCTCGTGTCCGAGCACGAGCGCGTGGAAGTAGGCGGCCTGTTCGTCGAGCTCGCCGTGCTCGAGCACTTCCTGGACGCCTTCGAGCACGGCCTGTGCATAGGCGCGCGCTTCGCCGCAGCTCGGCAGCGGAATCGTCCAGCGCGAAGCGTGATGCACGGCGGCGGAGTCGAAGAGCGCGTCCCCGTCCGCGCGCAAGGGCGGTCGGGCGCCGAGGTGCCGCAGGATCCAGCGCTCCTGGAACCAGGCGACGTGGCTCAGCTCCCAGCAGAAGGGATTCACGATCTCGAGCTGCGGCACCGCCCACAGCTCTTCGTCGAGGTCGTCGAGCAGCGCCAGCGTCCGCGCGCGCGCATCCGCGTGCGCCCGAGCAAACGCGCGCGCCGTCCGGGGCGGTTGGAGAGTCGTGCTCGCGTCCGTCACCCCGGCAAGGTAGCGGATGCAGGGCGCGTCGGGAAAGCCGCCGCCGGCTACCCGACGCCCCGCCGACCGCGGCCCGCGATCAGAAGGCCTCGTCGAAGGCGACTTCGCCGCTCACGCCGACCTGGTAGGCCGAAACGCGGCGCTCGAAGAAGTTCGACAGCTCCTGCACGTCCTGGAGGTCCATGAACGAGAACGGGTTCTTGGAGCGGAAGCGGATCGGCAGGCCGAGGTTCGACAGGCGCTGGTCGGCCACGAACTCGAGGTATTGGCGCATGTCCCGGATCGAGAGACCGGGGATGCCTTGGCCCAGGAGGTCCTCGGCGAACTGCATCTCGCAGTCGACGGCCTCCTCGATCATCGTCGTGACCTGGTCTCGCAGCTGGTCGTCGAACAGGTCGGGTTCCTCGCGCCGCACGGTGTCGACGACTTCGAGGGCGAACTGCATGTGCATGCTCTCGTCGCGGAAGACCCAGTTCGTACCGGACGCGAGCCCATTCATGAGCCCCTTCGAGCGCATGAAGTAGACGTAGGCGAAGGCCGCGAAGAAGAAGAGTCCCTCGATGCAGCTGGCGAAGCAGATCAGGTTCAAGAGGAACTGCCGGCGGTGATCGCGGGTCTCGAGGCGATCGATCTGCTCGATCGAATCCATCCAGCGGAAGCAGAAGTCCGCCTTGGCCTTGATCGACGGGATGTTGTGGATCGCCGCGAAGGCCGCCTCGCGCTGCTTGATGTCGGGAATGTAGGTGTCGAGCAGCGTCAGGTAGAACTGGACGTGCAGCGCCTCCTCGTAGAGCTGGCGCGACAGGTACATGCGCGCCTCGGGGGCGTTGATGTGCTTGTAGAGGTTCAGCACCAGATTGTTCGCGACGATCGAGTCTCCGGTCGCGAAGAAGGCCACGAGGCGATGGATCAGGTGGCGCTCGGCCGGCAGGAGCCGGCTGCGCAGGTCGACGAGATCCGTCGAGAAGTCGACCTCGTCCACCGTCCAGGTGTTCTTGATGGCGTCCCGATACATGTCATAGAAAGCCGGGTAGCGCATCGGCCGCAGGGTCAGGTCGAGACCGGGGTCGAGCAGGTGCGCGTCGTTGGCCGCGGAGGGGGCGGAGGCGGGCCGGGGCTGGGGCAACAAGAGGTCGTTCGACATCGCGGATTCGGGCCGGAGGAGAGGCGGGACGGGACAGCGAGCCAGAGGTTAGTGACCATACAGGTCGGGGCTCAAGTCAGCACGGCCACAAAATGTTGTGGTTCAGACCCTTCTCGTTGCCGAGCCCGGGGTTGGGACGGAGGCGGCCTGGGCGGGATCGGTGGCGGGCGCCCCACCCGCGACGAAACGGGCGCATTCCCGCCTCGGCGGGAGCGCGCCCGTTCGTGCCAGGACCGCGGGCGGACCCGGGGCGAAGCCTACTGGCAGGACTCGCAGGACTCGGGATTCTCGAGCGAGCAGGCCACCGCCTCCTCGTCCGTGACGGCCGCGGCGGTCGCGCTCACCGTCGTCTGACGGATGCGCGTCGCCGGACGCGAGCGCAGGTAGTATGTCGTCTTCAGACCCTTCTCCCAGGCATAGAGGTACATCGACGACAGCTTCCCGATGGTCGGCGTCTCGATGAACAGGTTCAGGGACTGGCTCTGGTCGATGTAGGGGCCGCGCGCGGCCGCCATGTCGATCAGAGACTTCTGCGGGACCTCCCAGGCCGTGCGGTAGAGCAGGCGCAGGTCAGCGGGGATCTCCTCGACGCCCTGGACCGAGCCTTCGGCGCGCTTGATCGCATCGCGGACGCGCTCCGTCCACAGCCCGCGCTCTTGCAGGTCGCGCACGAGGTAGCGGTTGATGACGACGAAGTCGCCTGACAGGGTCTCGCGCTTGAAGAGGTTCGAGACCTGGGGCTCGATGCACTCGTAGCAGCCGGCGATCGACGAGATCGTCGCCGTCGGCGCGATCGCGAGCATGAGCGAGTTGCGCAGTCCGTGGTCGGAGATGCGCTGCTTGAGCGCGTTCCAGCGCGCCGGCTCCGAGGGCGTGACGCCCCACAGGTCGAATTGCAGGTCGCCGTGGGCGGCGCGCGTCATGAGGAAGTTCGGGTGCGGCCCGTTCTCCTCGGCCAGCGTGCAGGAGGTCGCGACGGAGTGGTAGTAGATCTCCTCCTGGATGCGACCCGAGAGCGCGATCGCTTCGGGCGAGTCGAACGGCAGGCCGAGCTGGAAGAGCACGTCCTGCAGCCCCATCTCACCGAGTCCGACCGGGCGCCAAGCGGCGTTCGAGCGCGACGCGGCGTCGGTGGGGTAGTAGTTGATGTCGATGACGCGGTCCAGGAAGCGCACCGCCGTGCCGACGATCTCGCCCAGGCGCGCGAAGTCGAAGGCGCCGTCCTTCACGAGGCGCCCGAGGTTGATCGAGCCCAGGTTGCAGACCGCGGTCTCCTGCTTGGAGGTCACCTCGATGATCTCGGTGCACAAGTTCGAGAGGTGCACCGTCTGGCCCGGCGAACCGGTCTGGTTGCACTTCTGGTTCGAAGCGTCCTTGAACGTCATCCAGCCGTTGCCGGTCTGGGCCAGTGTGCGCATCATCCGCGAATAGAGCTCGCGGGCGGGCACCTGGCGCATGAAACGGCCCTGCTCCTCCGCTTCGAGGTAGGCCCGGTCGAACTCCTCGCCGTAGAGGTCCGTCAGCTCGGGGCAGACCTTCGGGTCGAACAAGGACCAGGTCTCGTTGTCCTTGACCCGCCGCATGAACAGGTCGGGGATCCAGTTCGCGAGGTTGATGTTGTGCGTGCGGCGCGCTTCGTCGCCGGTGTTGTCACGCAGCTCGAGGAAGTCCTCGATGTCCGCGTGCCAGCTCTCGAGGTAGACGCAGCAGGCGCCCTTGCGGCGTCCGCCCTGGTTGACCGCGGCCACCGACGAGTCGAGCGTCTTGAGCCACGGCACGATGCCGTTCGAGTGTCCGTTCGTGCCGCGGATCAGGGAGCCTTTCGAACGGATGCGGTGGTAGGCGAGGCCGATCCCACCGGCGTACTTCGAGAGCTTGGCCACGTCCGCGTAGCGGCTGTAGATCGCGTTGAGGTCGTCCTCGGGCGAGTCGAGCAGGTAGCACGACGACAGCTGCGAGCGCTGCGAGCCCGAGTTGAACAGGGTGGGCGAGCTCGGCAAGTACTGCAGCGAGGAGATCAGGCGGTAGAACTCGATCGCGTCCTGCGGCGACTCGGACAGGCCGCAGGCGACGCGCATGAAGAAGTACTGCGGCGTCTCGGTGACCGAGCGCAGCTCGGGGTGCACCAGGAGGTAGCGGTCGTACACCGTACGAATGCCGAGGTACTCGAACAGCCGGTTGCGGTCGGGCAGGATCGCGTCGTTGAGCTTGCGCGCGTTCGTACTGACGAACTCGGCCAGGCGTTCGGAGATCAGCCCTTCCTCGAAGCCGACGCGTACCGACTGCGAGAAGGAGTGGATGTCCTGGTTCTGCACCTCCTTGTCGATGTAGGTGCAGAGCAGGCGCGCGGCGAGCTTCGAGTACTGCGGCTCCTCCGCGATCAGGTTCGAGGCCGTCTGGATCGAAAGCTGGTCCAGCTCGCTGGTCGTCGCGCCGTCGTAGAGGCCGCTGATCGTCCGCGTGGCGATGCGCATCGAGTCGACGCGGTCGAGCCCGGGCGCCGAGCGCTCGACGGCCCGGACGATCTTGTTCACGTCGACCGGTTCGAGGTCGCCGCTGCGCTTGCGGACCCGCATGCGCGTCGCGGGGGCCTCGCCCTCGAGCTCGTCGATCGGGGGCCGCGGCGGGGTTTCGTCCTCCGCGAGCAGATCGAGCTGTCCGGGGTGCGTCGTCGTCGGGTCGTGAGTGGGGGCGGATTCCATGCGCATCAAGATGGGGAAAAGGGGCCTTCGAACTCGGAATTCGGCTCCCCGCCGGGGGGAGTTGGGCCGCGCATCGCCGGCCCGAGCAGGGGTCACGACGGCGATGGCCCGGCCCCTCGGCCAAGGTCCCCTCCGTCGCAGGGGGGCCCACCCTAGGACCGAAGGCCTGGTGTCTCAAGCGAGCCCGACCGCAAAATGTAGGGGTGTCCGGCGATCGGGACGGGCCCCGCCCCGGGCCGGGATCCGCGCGCCCACAAGGGGGGCTCAACGGGGTCCCAAGGGCCCTTCGGCCCCGAACGGGCGCCGCCGCGACGCCTGCGCGCCGCCGGGCCGGCGGGCGCGGGCCGCCCCGAAATCCGTGCCCTCGGAGGGCCCACGTCCCGCCCGCGCCGGGCCGCCGGGGGACGCCTCCGCCAACCCGGGTTCCTCCGGGCTGGCGACGCCGCAGGCCCCGGGTCGTTTTGCAGCTTGCCGGATCGCGCGCGGGCGCGTCCGATAAAGGAAGGGGTACCAACCCCGGGAACCACCATGAAAGCTCGCCTCGCCCCTTGGTCGTCGTCCCTGTCCCGCGCCGCGCTCGCTCTCCTGCTCGCCGCGAGCGAGCTCGCCGGCCAGACCTGTCCCGAGCCCTCGCTCTCGCGCGTGCTCGGCGCCGGCCTCGCGGGACCGCCGTTGTGGACGACGAGCGGACCTCCGGTCGTCGGTCGCGCCTTCTCGCTGCGGGTTTCCGACGCCGCCCCGGGCGGACGGGGCTTTCTGCTGTGGAGCGTGAACCACGCCCCGCTGTTTTTCCCCGCCCTGGGCGTGCTCGTGCATCCCGGCCCGCCCTTCGTCTTCGAGCCCTTCGTGGTCGGCGGAGCGGGGGAAGCGGCCGAGCTCTTCCGGGTCCCTCCGATCCCGGCGGCCTTCTGCGGGGTCGAGGTCTTCGTCCAGGCGGGGATCTTCCCTCCGCCTCCCCAGGGGGGGATCGAGATCACCAACGGACTGGGTCTGCGCGTCGGTGCGCCGCTCGCGCGCCCCTTCTCGAACGCGACGCTCGCGTTGCCCGGCGCGGCGGACCTCGCGCCCTACGACATCGATGGCGACGGTCTCGTCGACCTCGTCGCACGCCAGTTCTACGACTTGCCGTTTCCCTCCGATCCCGTGCAGCAGTACGTCGTCCTGCGCCGGCAGGTGGACGGGAGCTTCATCCCCGGAACGATCGTGCAGACCCAGGTTCAGGACGGCCCGTTCCTCGTCGCTGACTTCGACGGTGACGGCTTCGGGGACGTCGCAACGAACAACCTCCTGCTCTTGGGGGATGCGGCCGGCAACCTGAACGCGACCGCGATCACCACCATCGGAGGCTCTCCGCTCTACGGAGGCCTGTCCGCGGGGGATTGGAACGGGGACGGCTTGCTCGACCTCGCCGGTGTGGGCTTCTTCGATACGACCGCGGTCCTGAACCAGGGCGGGAGCTTCGCGCCCTCGTACACGTTCCCGCTGAGCGGCGCGGCGCTCGCTACCGGCTTCTTTGATGCGGATGCGAATCTCGACGCGATCGTCAGCGACCTGGCGACGCCCGAGATGACGGTCTTCACCGGCAACGGGGACGGCACCTTCACACCGGGGGCCGTCCTGTCCACGGCCGAGCTCGTCTACCGGTTGCAAGCGGCCGACTTCGACGGTGACGGTCTCGACGACCTGGTCTACGGCAAGACCGGCCTGGCCGAGCTGCGCGTCCGCCGCTGTGCGGGGGGCGGGACCTTCGATCCCCCGCTCGTCCATGCCTTGTCCGAACCCCTTTCGGACCTCTTGCTCGCCGACCTGAACGCGGACAACAGTCCGGACCTCGTCGTCAACTCGGGCGCCGAGATCCTGCTCGGGCACGGCGACGGGACCTTTTCCGAACCCGTTCGCTACGGGGTCTCGCGCGGGTTCGGACTCAACGCGCTGCTCGACGTGAACGCGGACGGCGAGCCAGACCTCCTCGCCGGGGACGGAGCGCTGTACTTCGGCCGCGGCGACGGCCTCCTGAACGCGCCCCGTCGCCCGCTCTCCGGATTGACCCTGGACGACGTCCGGGACGTGGCGGTCGGGGACTGGAACGCGGACGGCCTCGACGACCTCGTCGTCCCCGATGCGGATGCGGACGCGGTCATGCTCGTGCTGGCGCGCGAGCCCGGGCTCTTCGACAGTCCGATCGCGATCGCCGTCGGCAGCCTGCCGAGCCGGGTCGCGCTCGGGGACCTGAACGGCGACGGGCACCTGGACGCGGTCGTCGGTCATGCCGGCCTGTCCGATGTGACCCTGCTCTTCGGCGACGGCAACGCGGGTGTCGTGGGTCAAGCTGCCCATCCGGTCGGCAACTCGGTCTCGGGCCTCGTCCTGGCCGATCTCGACGCGAGCGGCAGTCTCGACGTCGTCGTCTCGCACATCGCCGCGGGCGCCGGTTTCAGCCTGGCCCTGGGCAACGGGGACGGGAGCTTCCAGTCGAGCGTCACGCAGGCGATCCCCGGCGAGTCGGTGTCGATCGTCGCCGGCGACTTCCTGGGCGACGACGACCTCGACGTCGCCGTCCTGCGGGTCCAGAGCTCGAACCACGCCGTCCTCCGGTTCCGTGGCAACGGGAACGGGACGTTCGCGAGTCCCGTCTCGACCTTCACTTCGCACAACATGAGCTTCGTGGTCGGCCGCCACATGATCGCCGCCGATCTCGAGAACGACGGCGACCTGGACTTCGTCATCACCGCCTACGACGGCGTGAACCAGTTTCTCCTGATCTGGCGCAAGAACGCGAGCGACACGCTGTTCACCATGACGACCCGCGTCCTGCGCGGCTGCCGCGAGGCCGCCCTGGCAGACTTCTCGGGCGACGGCCGACCGGACCTGATCGTCAGCAGCCACGGCAACAGCTTCGGCGCTGACCGCGGCCTCCACTTCCTGGTCGGGACTCCGAACGGCGCCTTCGTCGACAACAACGTGCTCGACCCGGTCGGCTTCCGTTGCGGCCCGCTCGCCCTCGGCGACTTCGATCGCAACGGAACCGTCGACGCCGCCGTCGTGAACGATGGCTCGGAAGACGTCTGGGTGCTCCTGAACCACCTGGGGGAGTAGGCAGGTCGAGCCGGCCTGCTCGCGCGCTTCAGCCGCCGCGCGTGTGCATCTCGAGGCGGGGGTTCTCGCGCAGGTCGTCGCGGCTCGCAAAGCGGCCGCGGCTGGCTGCTTCGAGTCGCACCTCGGCGCCGCGGTCGGTGCGGCCTTCCCAGGTCGCGCGCAGCAGCGCTGCGAGCGCTTCGTCGCTCGCTCCGGCTCGTAGCGGGGCGCGCAGGTCGAGTCCTTCGCGCGCGTACAAGCAGGTGTAGAAGGTGCCGTCGGCCGTCAGCCGGGCGCGGTCGCAGGCCGCGCAGAAGGGTTGGGAGGTCGACGCGATCAGGCCGAAGACCGTGCCGTCGGGCAATCGGTAACGGTCGGCCGGCGCGGAGGCCTCGCGCGCGTTCTGCGAACGCACCTCGGTCGGGGGTCCGAAGTCCTGGGCGATGCGCGCCAGGAGCTCGTCCTTCGTCACGACCTCCTTCCAGTCCCAGCGGGTCGCGCCACCGACGTCCATGTACTCGATGAAGCGCACCTCGATCCCGCGCTCGCGCCCGAAGGCCAGGAGCTCGGAGACCTCGTCGTCGTTCTTGCCGCGCATGACGACGGTGTTCAGCTTCACCGCGTCGAAGCCCGCGCGACAGGCGGCCTCGATCCCGGCCAGGGTCGTGTCGAGCTCGTCGCGCCGGCACAGCTCGAGGAAGCGCTCGCGCCGCAAGGTGTCGAGGCTGATCGTGACGCGCCGCAGCCCGGCCGCGCGCAGGGTGTCGGCCGCGTCCGCGAGGCGGGTCGCGTTCGTCGTCAGGGCGAGGTCCGTGAGCTCGGGGACGGCCGCGATCCGCCGGACGAGCTCGGGCAGCGCGTGGCGAAGCAGCGGCTCGCCTCCGGTCAGGCGCACGCGCTCGACGCCGAGGCGCGTGAACACGTGTACCAGGCGCTCGAGCTCCTCGAAGGTGAGGATGTCCGGTCGCGGCAGCCAGACGTAGCTCTCTTCCGGCATGCAGTACGAGCAGCGCAGGTTGCAGCGGTCGGTGACCGAGATGCGCAGGTTGCGCAGCGGCCGTCCGAGCGTGTCGGAGGGGGAGGACATCGCGTCGATTATGCCACGGGCGTGGAGACCTGCGCCGTCACTCCTCGCCCGCGGTCCGCCGGTGGAGCTCGTCCAGGACCGCCTGCGCCTCGTCCGGACGGCCCTCCATGCGCAGGATCTCCGCCAGCTTGGTGGCGAACGGGGCGTTGCCGGGCGCCAGCTCGACCGCCCGCCGGAAGGCCCGCACGGCCTCCGCGCGCTGGCCGCTGATGTAGAGGCAGGCCCCCAGGTTGTAGTAATTCGCCGGCCGCTCGACGCCGTTGCGAAGCAGCGTCTGGAGCGGGGCGATCGCCTCGGGAAAGCGTTCGGCACGGATCAGGGCCGTCGCCAGGTGGTCCAGCACGAACCACTGCCGCGGGTTCTCGGCCACGAGGCTCTGGAAGAGCTCGATCGCCGCGCCGACCTGCCCGGCGCGCAGGAGGTCGTAGCCGCGGTAGGCCGCCTTCAACTCGTCCTTGCGCTCGGCGGGGCTCGGCAGCGGGGACGGCGCGAGCGGGTGGGGCAAGTCGGCGCGCTGCGGTCCCAGGGCGGCGTAGCCGAGGCTGCGGATCTGTTCGACCAGGGCCTCCGTCGTCGCGTCGCCGCCGGCTTCGAGCGCGGGTCGCTCGGCCACCTGGGCGATGCCCTGCTCGTAGCGGCCAACGTCGAGCTGGCCGAAGCGGTTCGTGGCCTCGGTCGGGTCGGAGCCCAGCTCGAAGAATTCCGGCGACGAGCTGTGCAGGTACTTGCCGCGCGCGTCGATCCAACCGCTCAGCGGACTCCAGCCGTAGGACAGGTAGCCGGAGTAGCACTCGAAGTAGACGCCGCGTTCAGCGGGCAACGGCGCGCCCAGAAGGCTCAGGCCGTCGATCGCGCCGAGCGGGGCGAGCTCCAGTGCGTCGACCAGGGTCGGCGCCACGTCCACGACGCTGACGACGTCGTTCGAGCGCTCGCCGGCGCGCGGACCGCCCGGCTGGCGCACGAAGAGCGGCACGCGCAGCACCGGCTCGTAGCAGAAGGCGCCGTGGGTGAGCTCGCCGTTCTGCCCCAGGGCCTCGCCGTGATCGGCCACGACGACGACCGTCGAACGCTCAAAGACGCCCGCCGCCTTCAAGCCCTGCACGAGGCGTCCGAGCTCGCGATCCATCCCCTGGACCTCGCCCGCGTACAACGCCTCCACCGAACCTCCGCGGCGGAATTCGGCCGGCGGCTCGTACGGACTGTGCGGATCGAAGACGTGCACCCACAGGAAGAAGGGCCGCCCGCCGTCGCGTGCGTCGAGCCAGGCCAGGGCCCGATCGACCATCTCCCGCGCGCTCCGATCGCCATGGATGTCCATCGCGGTCGGGTCCACGTCCACGGGCGCGTCGTAGACGTCGAAGCCCTGGTCGAGCGCGAACGAGCCGTCGAGCACGATCGCCGCGACGAAGGCCGCCGTGTCGTAGCCCGCCTCGCGCGCGGCCTCGGCCACGGTGCGCGCGCTCTGCGGGACCGGCGCGACGCCGTTGTCGCGCACCGTATGGCGCACCGGATAGAGCCCCGTCAACATCGACGCGTGCGACGGCAACGTGATCGGCGCCACGGTGTGCGCAAAGTCGTAGACGACGCTCTCGGCCGCCAGCGCATCGAGGTGCGGCGTCAGACTGGGCTTGCGCCCATAGCTGCCCAGGGCGTCCGCACGCGTCGTGTCGAGCGTGATCAGGATGGCGGACGGCCGCTCGGAGTCTGGACTCCCGCGACCGCAGGACGAAGGCCCCAACGCGGCGCCAAGGAGCGCCGCGGCACTTGCAAGGCGTAGACCGACGCCTCGCCACTCATTTCGGAGTCCCGATTCCATGCCCCTTCGATCCACAGGATCCCGCGTAGCCTATCAACCAGGCGAGGCTCGTAGAACGTGCATGAAGCACTCAGGTAAGGAAGCGAATGCCTCCCCATGCGCCCTTGCGGGGTCCCCGTGGGAATCCGGTCTTGCCCTCTGTAGTTGGGCGACGATCTGACCGATACACTCCGAGCGTGCACGGACCTCTCCTTCGACGACCGGCGCGAGGCCGCCACTACCTTGTCCTCCTCGCCTGCCTTCTCCCCTTGCTGAGCGTTGCGCCGGGTCGTGTGCTCTATCACTGCCTGGCCACGGGGGAGGTTCTGACGTCCTGCTGTCGCGACATCAAGGGACCCTCGGTTGCTGGAGCTGCCGCACCTTGCTGCGAAGAGCCTCACGAGGAGTCGAGCTCCCCGCGAGAGCATGTCGCAGACACGGAGTGTGATTGCTGTGACGTCGTCTTCGAGGAGACTCGGCATCCTGAAGCGCTACCGGCGCCGAGTGATTCCGTAGTCTTGATCGGGCACCTGGCTCCAGTTCCCACCGCGTTCTCAGCCCAGCCGCGCCTGGCTTGCAGGTCGTCTGCGATTCGACTTCGACTGAGGGCGCCTCCCAAGCGTCCGCTGTTCCTGGTCTTCGAGTCCTTCCTCTCCTGAATCCTGTTTGGTTGAGACCGTGGGTCCGCATCCTTCTGCGGACCTGGACCATCCATTGGTTCCACCGCTCTCTCCGGGACAGGAATGCGACTCGATACAACCACCACGGCTCCAGGCCGATCCCCTTCTCCGTCAGCACACCCAACCTTGCCGCGCAGGTCGGCTCCTGCTCACGCGGGCGGACTCGAGGTCTCTCCGGTAGGGAGAGCCAGCGAGAAGAGGGCTCGAGGTCTCCGAACTCACCTGGGGAAGGTGACCCTGACCTTGGCGGGTCGTGTGGCTGCGTTTGCGGCCGCCTTCCTGTTCGGACTCGGTTTCTGCCGGTCGGTCGATCCGGGTCCTGATCACGACCGAGCCGTCGACGAGAATCGTGCGGTGACCTGGGCCGAGAGCGTGTTCCATCCGGACACTCCTCCCGCAGAATCGCAAGAACGCGTTGCCGAGCTCTTGGCGGATGGTCTCGAGCTCTCGGAACCTGTTGAGCTCGGGTTGCTGAACAACCCGGCTCGACAAGCTTCCTTTCACAGCGTCGGAAAGGCCCACGCCGACCGCTGCCGGGTTGCGCACGTCAAGACGACAGCCTCTGCCAGGCGCGCACCCCGCGGGAATCACTTCTCACCAAGCATGTGGAACAAGACGGACGACAAACATGAAGCATAGACAACTCATCGTTGCTCGGGCGCTGGTCGCCATCGGCGTCGGAGGCCTGCTCGGGTGTGGCCAACCCTCACAACAAGCCTCGTCATCCGAGGCATCCTCTACCGCCGCACTTTGTGCAGAGCACAGCATCCCGAACTGCCCCTTCTGCTCCCCGGCCGTGGTCGATGCGCTGGGCTTCTGTCGTGAGCACGGGGTTCCGGAAGCCGTCTGTACGAAGTGCCGCGATGACCTCGAGGCAGCGTTTCGGGCAGAGAGCGACTGGTGCTCCGGGCATGGCCTTCCGGAATCGCAGTGCGAGGCTTGCAACCCGGGAGTCTTGGACAAGTGGCGGGGCATGGCTGGCCAGGCGGCAGCCACGCCGCAGGCTTCCGGCCCATGCACCGAACACGAGGTCGAGGACTGCCCGTTCTGCTTCCCTGCCGTCATCGAGGAGCTGGGTTTCTGCAAGGGGCACGGGGTGCCAGAGGCCGTGTGCACGAAGTGCCGCGACGACCTCGAAGGGGCCTTCCGTAGCGAAGGAGACTGGTGCGAGGAGCACGGACTACCCGAGTCACACTGCGAGGCCTGCAACCCCGGCGCCCTCGACAAGTACGAGTCGTCGCAGGCAGCTCCGGCGAAGGACACCGACGAGCCGGATTTCGCGGTCTCGACCGTCGACTCGCCACGTGTGCGAGCGCTCCCGTCGCTTGCGTGCACGACCGATTCAAGCGTCGTCAGGCTCGCGACAGCAAGTGTGGCGGACAGAGTCGGAGTACTCGTGGAAGAAGTGCAGCGCCGGAAGCTCCGCAAGGTGCTCGAGGCCCCAGCAACCGTGGCGTACGACTCCAGGTCCCACGCGCGCTTGGCGCCGCGCGCAGCCGGGACGGTTGTAGAGGTGCGCCGCGACCTGGGTGACGAGGTGGGAGCCGGCGACGTGCTCATGGTCCTGGACTCTGCAGCGCTCGGCGCTGCCAAGTCCGAGCTCCTGCAGGCTGCGGCTCGCGTTGGCCTCTGGGAAAAGAACAGCCAGCGGGAAGGGGCTCTGTTCGAGAAGGGACTGTCGACCGAGAAAGACTCCCTGGGGGCAGAAACTCAGCTCGTCGAGAGTCGCATTGCTTTGGCAGCGGCAGAGCAACGGCTGGCCAACCTTGGACTCACCAAGGACCAGATCGGGGCTGTCAAGGAGAACGGCGAGGCCTCTTCCCTCTTGAACATCACTGCACCCTTTTCCGGTGTCGTGGTCGGCCTCGATGCGGTGCTCGGCGAGCTCGCGTCCCCTGAGGTGTCCGTCATCAGCGTGGCGGACATCTCGCGAATGTGGGTCATGGTGGATGTCGACCAGGCGGAGATTCGGCTTGTCGAGCGAGGCCAGCCCGTACTGCTCACCGTAGAGGGCTGGCCGGGTGAGACGCTCGGAGGTCGCGTGACCTGGCTAAGTCGTGATGTCGACCGGCGCACGCGCACCGTGAAGGTGCGGGCGGAGTTCGAGAACCCGGAAGGCATCCTTCGCGCCCAGAGCTTCGGCACTGCCAGAATCGTGACACGAGACGACAAGGAGGCGGTCCTGGTTCCGAAGGGCGCGGTGCAATGGGAAGGCTGCTGCAACGTGGCCTTTGAACGGAACTCTCCTACCGAGTTCGTCCCCCGAAAGCTGCGTCTGGGCTACGACACGGGTGACTACTACGAGGTTCTGAGCGGCCTGTCTGGCGGAGAAGTCGTCGTCACCCAAGGCAGCTTCATCCTCAAGACCGAGCTGCAGAAAGGCAGCATCGGCGCCGGTTGCTGCGAAGTCGACTACCTGAACGAGTAGGCAGAGAGCCCATCGCATGTTTGACGCAATCGTTGGCTGGTCACTACGGAATCGACTCGTCGTCGTCGTCCTGTCGGCGCTCCTGGTCGCCGTGGGTCTCCTGTCGCTCGCGCGTCTACCCATCGACGCGTTTCCGGACACGACGCCCGTCCAAGTGCAGGTCAACACGAACGCGCCGTCGCTCAGCCCGGTCGAGATCGAACAACAGATCACGTTCCCGGTCGAGCAGGCGATCGGCGGGATCCCGGGCCTCGTCGAGGTGCGCTCCATCTCGAAGTTTGGCCTCTCACAAGTCGTGGCGATCTTCGAAGACGGCGTCGACGTCTACTTCGCTCGGCAGCTCATTGGCGAGCGCCTCCAGGCCGTCCGGCTTCCGGAAGGACTGGCTTCTCCGCAGATGGGGCCCGTGGCCACGGGGCTCGGGGAAGTCCTCCACTATGCGCTTTACAGCGAGACGGCAACGCTCACCGAGCTGACCACCCTTCACGACTGGGTCCTGCGGCCTCAGCTTCTGACGGTGCCCGGAGTTGCCGAGGTCAACACTTGGGGTGGCCGGAAACGGCAGTACCACGTCGTCGTCGAGCCCCTGCAGCTGCTCGAGTACGAGCTGACTCTCGACGATGTCTTCCGGGCGCTTCGAGACAACAACGAGAATGTCGGCGGTGGGATCATCGCGGCCGCAGGCGAGATGCACCTGGTACATGGCATCGGCCTCGCGCGGAGCATCCCCGAGCTCGAGGGCATCGTCGTCGCCGAGCACGAGGGCATTCCGGTTCGCATCCGTGACGTTGCCAAGGTTCGCGAGGGCCATCAAATCCGGCGTGGCGGCGTGACCGCGAACGGCAAGGGAGAGATCGTGTTGGGCCTCGGGTTCATGCTCATGGGTGAGAACAGCCATGAGGTGACGAGCCGATTGCGGGAACGCCTGGAGGAGGCGAGCAAGAGCCTTCCAGAGCACGTGCGCGTGGAGGTTCTCTACGACCGCACCGAGCTCGTGGATCGAGTCATCGGGACCGTTCGCAAGAACCTGCTCGAGGGCGCGCTGCTTGTCATCGCCGTGCTCTTCGTGTTCCTCGGCAACCTGCGGGCTGGCCTCATCGTCGCCTCGGCCATCCCGCTGGCGATGCTGTTCTCCTTCAGCGCGATGCTGCGCTTCGGCATTTCGGCCAGCCTCCTGAGCCTCGGCGCAATCGACTTCGGACTGGTCGTCGATAGTTCGGTCATCATCGTCGAGAACTGCGTTCGGCGTCTGGCACGCGAAGGAGGGACTCGCCCCGAGCTCGACATCGTTCGAGACGCGACGCTCGAGGTGCGCAAGCCGACGATGTTCGGTGAGCTGATCATCCTCATCGTCTACTTGCCCATCCTGCTTCTCGAAGGAGTCGAGGGGCGGCTTTTTCGGCCGATGGCGCTGACGGTCATCTTCGCTCTGTCCGGATCCCTGCTCTTCTCGCTGACTCTGATTCCGGTGCTTGCCAGCATCGGGCTGAAGAACCTGAAAGCCCATGGGCGCGAGAACTTCCTGGTTCGAGCCGCGCAGTGGGTCTACCGCCCGGTCGTGCGGTGTGCACTCCGGTTCCCTCGGTCGGTCGTGCTCTTTGGCGGCGGAGTTCTTGTCCTGGGAGGCATCCTCGCCTCGCAGCTCGGAACGACCTTCATTCCGCGGCTCTACGAAGAGGCGTTGGTGATCAACACCGTGCGGCTTTCCGGCGTGTCCCTCGACGAGTCCCTTCGCTACGGGCAGCAGCTCGAAGGGCTGTTGCTGGACGAGTTTCCGAACGAAGTGCGCGACGTCTGGAGCCGCACAGGCACGGCCCAGGTGGCAACCGACCCCATGGGGCTCGAGGTCACGGACGTGTTCGTGACGCTGACCCCGCGCGAGCAATGGACTCTGGCCAGCACGCAAGCCGAGCTGACCACCAAGCTGCAAGCCGCACTCCGCGCAATGCCGGGGATGAGGGCCATCTTCACTCAGCCCATCGAGATGCGAGTGAACGAGATGACGGCGGGCATCCGCGCTGATCTCGGGGTCAAGGTCTTCGGGGACGACCTCGATGTCCTGAAGGCCAAGGCGCTGGAAGTCCAGGAGGTCCTCGAGGGGATCCCGGGAGCAGCGGACGTCACCGCAGAACAAGTCACGGGCCAGCCGGTTCTGGAAATCGAAGTCGACCGCGCTGCACTCTCACGTCACGGCATCTCTGCCGCGCACGTGCTGAGCTTGGTCGAGGCCATCGGGGAGACCAATGTGGGCGAGATCCGCGAGGGGCAACGGAGGTTCGACCTCGTTGTTCGCCTGGATGACAGGTACCGCCGAGACCCCCTGGCGGTCCGCCAGCTCCGGGTGCCGACGGCTTCGGGCCAGAGGGTGCCGATCACCGAACTGGTGACGTTTCGAGAGGTCGAGGGCCCAGCGACCATCACGCGTGAGGGGCAGAAGCGACGGGTGGTCGTTCAAGCCAACGTGGTGGGTCGTGACCTGGGCAGCTTCGTTGCAGAGGCGCAAACGCGCATCGCGGCCGATGTCGAACTGCCAGCCGGATCCTTCACTCGTCTGGGCGGTCAGTTCGAGCACTTGCAGAGAGCCAGTCGCCGGATGGGGATCATCGTCCCGGCGGCGCTGGCGGCAATTCTCTTCCTGCTCTACATGAGCACTCGCTCTGTTCGCGATGCGGCCATCATCGCGACCGGCGCGCCCTTCGCTGCCTTCGGCGGTGTCATGGCGCTTTGGCTGCGAGGCATGCCCTTCACGATTTCGGCCGGCGTCGGGTTCGTGGCCGTGGCGGGAGTTTCCATGCTCAACGGTCTGGTGCTCGTCTCGACCATCCGACGCAAGATCGACGAAGAAGGCCTCCCACTCGAAGAAGCGGTCGAGCAAACGCGGCTGATTCGCCTGCGGCCCATCTTGATGACGGCCATGGTCGCAGCGCTCGGGTTCGTTCCGATGGCCCTCAACACGGGGGTTGGCGCCGAGGTGCAACGCCCGCTCGCAACGGTGGTCATCGGCGGAGTGATCGCTGACAACCTGCTGACTTTGATGGTCCTTCCGGCACTCTACACCCTGTTCGGACGCCGAAGGTCTGCCCAGCGGACAGCAGAGGCGACGACGTAGCCCCTCCGACGCCGTTGAGCTGCGGCAGCCCCCGGATTCCGGGGGCTGCCTCACGTGAAGTTGATGGAGTGAGTACCCGGACGCAAGCGCACTCAAGGCATGTCTCGGTCGCGCAGTGGCTCGGGCGTCGCTACACTCCTTCAGCCGTCGACAAGCAGATGAAGTTCCGTGGATTCGCCGGCTACAACATCTACGACACACTGCTCCTG
>JAJDEW010000118.1 GCA_029259595.1 Planctomycetota bacterium
TCATCCGGCGCGCTGCACGCGTCCGGAAAGCCCGGCCGGCACACGAGAGCCTCGCCGAATCGACCGATTCGCCTGCGTTCTCGCGCACCTGCCGGGCCTCCCGGTCACATGCATCGCATCCGAAGCACTTTTCCATCAGGCTGCTAGATCACAATCGCGACGTGCGGGACGGGCTCGCGCGGAGGTACCGAGGAGGTGACCATGATTCCAATGACCAGCCGGATCCTGATCGGGGCCGTGGCTTCGCTCGTGCTCGGCGCCGCCCTGCCGGTGGCGCGCAGCGGCGATGCGCGCACGGAGTTCAACGAGCTCCAACGCGAGTTTCATAAGGAGGGCGAGGCCTTCAACAAGGAGTACGACAAGCTCCAAGCCAAGGGCGACGCGAACGAGCTCGAGGAGTTCGAGGCGGCCTGGAATCCCGTGCCGGCCTTCCTCGAGGCCTTCGCGGAGAAGGCCGCGGAGTACGCCGGGACCGAGGATGCGCCGCGCTTCTTGCGCTGGATCGTCGAGCACGAGCCGGTGACGGACGGGACGCTCGGCCCGCACGCCGCCGCGGCGCTCGGGACCTTGCTCGCCGCCCACGCGGAGAGCGTCGAGTTCGAGAGCATGCTGCAGGCGCTCCCGTACAGGCTGGGGCTCGAGACGTGCCTCGCGATCGTGAACCCCGTGGTCGAGCGTGCCAAGGATGACAAGCTGCGACACCGGGCGCTCCTGACGCGGGGCGCCGTGCGTCTGTGGGAGGGAGGCGAAGGTGAGCGCGAGCGCGCGCGCGCGGACTTTCAAACGGTGCGCGACGCCGGGCTCGAAGGCCTCTCGGCCTCGGCCACGGCCTTCCTCTTCGAGCTCGAGCGTCTGCAGATCGGCAGCTCTGTCCCCGACATCGTCGCGGAGGACCTCGACGGCGTGGGCTTCAAGCTCTCGGACTATCGCGGCAAGGTCGTCATGCTCGACTTCTGGGGCGATTGGTGACCCCCCTGTCGGGCCATGTACCCGTTCGAGCGGTCGCTCGTGAAAGAACTCGCCGACGAAGCCTTCGCCCTCGTGGGCGTGAACAGTGACGCAGACAAGGACGCGTTGCGCCCGCGCCTGGATCAAGAACAGATCACTTGGCGCAGCTTCTGGAACGGTCCGAAAGGCACGTCCGGACCCCTGTCCCGCACGTGGAACGTCAACAGCTGGCCGACCATCTACCTGATCGATCACAAGGGCGTCATCCGCTACAAGAATCCGCGCGAGTCGGACATCACGGAGCTCGTGCGCGGTCTTCTGGAGGAGGCCGCCCGGGACGAGGGCTGAATCGGCCACGGTTTCGTTCGAGAAAACCGCCGGTGCCCCAGGCATCGGCGGTTTCTTTCGTTCATGCTGCGGGCATGGACGCGGATGCCGTGAACGGGGATGCAGCACAGGGACCAGGGCCGCGTCGTGTGCACCCCGCTCGCAGGGGTTTCTTGCGCCTGAGTGCGGTCGCGCTCGGCCTGGTCCTGATCGCAGGGCTGCTCGAAGCCGGGCTGCGGATCTTCGAGCCCGCGATGGTCCGGCGCATCGGCGTCGAGCAGAGGATCGGGGAGAAGTCACCCTTCCACCCGCGCCGCCGGATCATGGAGCTCGACGGCGAGAACGGCTACCGCCCGGTCCTGGGAGGGACGACCTACGACGAACGCGGTACGCTGCCGAACGACTATCCGCTCGCGCGCACGGAGGGGGTCCGACGCCTGCTCTTCCTGGGCGATTCGGTGACGAAGCGCGGGCGCATCGTCGAGGGTTTCCGCACGGTCTTCGGGGAGGACGGCTTCGAGTACTGGAACGCCGGCGTCGAGGCCTACGCGACCGCGCAGGAGGTGTCCTACTATCGGCGCTTCCTGGAGCCGCTCGGCGAGGATCACGTGATCCTGACGTTCCACATGAACGACTTCCTGACGACGCCGATCTCGTTCTTCGATCCAGAGAAGGGCCTCGTGTTCCTGGAGCCCAATCTGGCCGTGCGCGAGCTCTCGCCGTGGCTCTTGCGTCACTGCTACCTGTATCGGGCCTGGATCTCGATGCGGTCGGGGTTGACCGAGGACACGAAGTCCAAGGCGGGTGTGGAAGAGGACATCGCGGCCTCGCTGCACGAGCTGGCCGACCTGACGCGAGCGCGTGGTTCGCGCCTGACGGTCCTCGTCTTTCCGCTTCTGTTCCCGTTCGAGTCCTGGCGGCCCGTTCAGCAGAAGCGTCACGCGAAGGTGCTCGGAATCCTGCAGGCGGCAGGGATCGAGACTTATGACCTCGTCCCGCCGATGGAAGCGGCCCTCGCCGAGAGCCTCGACATCTGGCAGGAGAAGGGCGACGTCTATCACCCGAACGAGCTCTTCGGCGAGCGCTGTGTGCGCTACCTCGTCGAGTCCGGATTCCGTCCCTGAGGCCCCTGAGGATCGGGCCCGCGCGGACCCAGTCCGTCCGCGAACTCGTCCCAGCGCCGGGCGCGCGTGACGTCTCCGAGCGAGCGCCAGAAGTCGGCCAGCGTCCGCGCGAGTTCTTCGTCGGGTCGAATCGCGAGCGCGGTTTCCAGGTCGCGCGCGAAGCCCGAGGAGTCGCCGGCACGAAAGCGCAGGACCGCGCGGTTGCGCAGCGCCGCAACCGAGCTCGGATGTCGCGCCAGAACGTCGTCGAGCAACCGCGAGCCATCGTCCCCGTGGCCGGCCGCGCCGAGCAAGAGGGCCAGGTTGGCGGCGGCCGGAACGAGCTCGGGGTCGAGCTCGAGCGCGCGTCGGTAGGCGCGCATGGCGTCGTCCGTGCGCCCCGTACGCTCGAGCAAGCTGCCGCGCACGTGGTGGTACATCGCCAGCCGCGCCACGCGCGGATGGACGTCGGCGTCGACGAGGGTGAGCGCGCGCTCCTCGTGCTCGTGTCCGGCCCAGGCCATCATCCGAAGGCCCGGGTCGTTCACGTGCGCGGGGGCGGGGGCGCCGGGCCAGACAAAGCGCTTCCAGTTCCCATCCGGATCGGCGGGCACCCGCAGTGGACGTCGCTCGCTCGCAGGCCCGGGCCGCGCGCGGATGAAGTGGTCGTGGATCTCGACGTGGTCGACGTCG
This sequence comes from Planctomycetota bacterium, assembly GCA_029259595.1. Taxonomy (GTDB): domain Bacteria; phylum Planctomycetota; class UBA1135; order UBA1135; genus OFTM43. The sequence goes on from JAJDEW010000118.1 coordinate 3,072, forward strand.
AAGACTCCGGTCGTGCGCATGTGACACGCGACGCAGTCCTGGGCTGAGGTGGTGTCGGGCGTGGAGCGTGAGCACGGGCTCGCCGCGTCGTGAGCTCGAGCCGGAGGACTCGCGTTCGCCGCATGACACGCCGTGCAGGCCGCGCGCACTCGCGCTTTCTCCGTCGGATTGCCGAACAACCCGCGGTGGGGATCGTGACAGCTCTCGCAGGTCAAGTCGTCCGTCTCGAGGAAGCAGCGCGACAGGACGAGGCGCTCGACCTGGCTCACGAAGCCGATCTCGTTCGTCGGCTGTTCGGCGACGTAGACGGCGCGTTGGTCGAGCAAGTCGCCGCCCGGCGCCGGTGGCCCGAGCACTCCGGCCTCGAGCACGATGCGCGCGTCGCCTTGCAAGTGACAGGCCGCGCAGACGGACAGGCGTTGCCAACGCGTGAGCCCGCCGGCCCGCAGCACGGGATCGCGTCCCTTCACGGCCTCACCGGCGAGATCCGCCTCCTGCCACAGCGCATGGGCCTCGACGCGTCCGTGACAGGCGCCGCAGGAAATGCCGCGCGGCTCCCAGCTGGCCGGCGGCGCGAGGTTCAAGGGGAACGTGCGGGGTGGCGGGCGGTCCGTGTGGCAGCCGAGGCATTCGGGCGTGATCGCGAGAGTGAAGCGCTGACCGGCACGCATCGTGTGGCCCGGCGCGAGCTCGGCCGATCGGCCGTCCTCGTGGGTGACGACTTCGAGCGGGGCGAAGACGAGCGTGTTTCCCAGGCGGGCCGCAAAGGAGCGATCGAGCTCTCCCGCACCGATGGCGAAGGCGAGCGGCAGCGCGAGCTCGTGCTCGGCCGAACGTTCGACGATGCGATGAGCGCCGGGCGCGCCTTCGAAGGTGTACGAGAGGCCCGCGCCGTCCGTCCGCGTCGCGAGCCCTTCGAGGCCGGGGTCCACGACCGGCCCGAGCGCGCGCGCCATCCCCGAGCGCAGGTAGTGCGCCACGTGCGTCGGGTGGCAGTCGCTGCACCGCGCCCCTTCGTCCGCCGCGGGCGGCGCCACCCAGCGCGGAGCGAGCGCCGCTTCGGCCCGTTGACCATCGGCCTCGCGCCCGGAAGCCGTGCCCGCCTCCTGCGCGGGATCGCCACAGCCGCCCACGAGCGCCAGGACCGCCGCCACGGCGAGCCGCTTCGAGCGGCGAGGAGCGAACGTCCCAGGGACCATGGCGCGAGGATACGTGAAGCTCCCGGCGAACCCGAGCACCGGCAAACCCTGGCACCGGTGGCGGGCCGGGTGGCGTATGCTCGGGCATCATGAAACAGCACCTCGTCTCCCTGTCCTTCGCCCTCGCTCTCGCCTTCGGGTTCGTCGCGGGGTCGTTCGCCTCCGCCCAGTCCGCCACCTTCCGCGACACGTGCGTGCCGCCGATGGGCGTCATCCACGGACACCGCGGCGTCGATGCCGACTTCGACTGCCTGGTGGACTCCGATCCCGGGGGCCCTGTCATCGGTCAGATCTGGGTCAGCGCCGTCGTGATCTTGGCAGGGGACGTGGCCTCGTTCCTGTACTTGTCGAACGGACCGCTCCCGTGCACGCCGGCTCCCGGCTTCTTCACGGGCTCGTTTCTGTGCGTCCCCTCGCCGATCTTGACGGACGTGGCGGCGGGCGTGCATTGCATCCCGATCCCGAACCAGGTCAGTCTCATCGGCCTGTCGCTCTGCAGTCAGGGCGGCTCGATCGGACTCGGCCCGTTCGAGGTTACGCTTTCGAATGCCCTGGATCTCGTCATCGGCTGAGCGCCGAGCGTGCGGAGCGCACGTCCAGCGGTTGGGCGCGCGCTGAAGTCGGGCTCCGGAGGCGCGGCACGTGACCTGGACGTGTGCGAGCACCGGAGGCTGACCGCAACGGATTGATAGAATCGCGCGCCCGTGCGTTCGCTCGTCACCCTCTCCCTGGCCCTGGTCGGGATCTTCCTGCTCCTCTTCCTCGTCGTGGAAGGGCTCGGTTGGATCACGCTGGCGGACGTCGAGCGCTGGCTCGAGCACGCGCACGAGGCCAGCCAGGCCGAGGTGGCCGGGCTCGTCGTCCTGCTGCTCGTCCTGGACCTCTTCCTGACGGTGCCGACACTGCCCGTGACGCTCTTGGCCGGGCACTTCCTCGGCTTCGTCGCCGGTTCGGCGGCCTCGGTCGCGGGGATGTTCGGCGCGGGCTTCTTGGGCTACGGGCTGGGTCGTCGTCACGGGGTGCGCTGGCTCGCGCGCTGGGTGAAGGACGAGGACCAGCTCGCCGAGCAGCGGCGCTTGTGCCACCGCTACGGCGCCTGGGTCCTGGTGCTCGCGCGGGCGATCCCGATGTTGCCCGAGGTGACGTGTCTCGTGGCCGGAGCCAACCGCATGCCTTTCGCTCGCTTCAGCGCCGCCTACGCCCTGGGGACCGTGCCCTACGCGCTCGTCATCGCCTGGGCGGGATCCCGGAGCACGCGCGAAGATCCCATGCCGGCGGTGTGGGCGACGACGGGCATCTTCGGGCTGGCGGCCCTCGTCTGGTTCGCGTTCCTGCGCCCGAAGCGCCAGTCCTGACGGACGCCCGCCACTCTGCCCGGCCCGGGACTCCGTCGTGCTCGCGGAATCGGCACGGTCCGTGAACCCGGCCGGGCGTTCGCGGCATGTCCCTACCCGGAATCGACCCAGACCCCCTTGCTCCGGACTCCTTCATGCCTCGATCCTCGACCGACCTCCTGTTCGCCTTCGGCCTCTTCGTCACCCTCGGCGCAGCGCCCGCATCCGCGGGCGGAGACGAGGTCCTGCATCCGGACTTCCAAGACCTCGGACGACGTTGGGAAGCGGCCGTGCGAGGGCTCGGCGTCCCGGGCCTGGCGGTCTGCGTCGTCGAGCAGGACGAGATCCTGCATCTCGAGACCTTCGGGGTGCGCGACGTGGAGAGCGGCGCGCCGGTGACGCCCGACACGATGTTCTACATCGCCTCGGCGACCAAGCCCTTCGTGGCCCTGGCGTGCCTCGACCTGGTGGAGGAGGGGCGGCTCGAGCTCGACGCGCCGGTGCAAGCCGTCTGGCCCGGCTTTCGTTTGGCCGACGACGTCGCCTCGAAGACGATCACGCCGCGCGATCTGCTCTGCCATCGCCCGGGCATCCAGAGCTCTGCGATCGTCTTCCTCGACGCGTACACGGGCGAGATCACGCCCGCGCGCTACGACCACTTCCTGGCCGAGGTCGAACCCACCGGCCGGGTCACCTACACGAACGTGCACTTCACGCTGGCCGGGCGCGTGCTGGAGGCGATCGAGGGCCGTCCCTGGAAGGAGGTCCTGCGCAAACGCATCTTCGAGCCGCTCGGCATGACGCGTACGACGGGCTACGCGGACTGGATGTACGCCCAGGAGGACGTCGCCTTCCCGACCGTGCGTGTGGGCACCGAGCACGTCCGCTCTGACGTGCGCAAGAGCGATGCGACGATGCACGCGGCGGGAGGTCTCGGCACGAGCGTGAGCGACGCCTCGCGCTGGTTGCGGCTGCAGCTCGGACGGGGCAAGTTCGCGGGCGAGCGGCTCGTCCCCGAGGAGCTCATGGACGAGATGTTTCGCGAGCAGTCGCGCGTCGACGACCCCAATCCGGATCCCGCCCGCACCGGATTCGGGCTGGGTTGGATGCGTGGGGAGCGTTCGGGGACGACGGCGTTGCAGCACGGCGGCGGCTATGTCGGGAGCGCGGCACTCTTCTCGTTCCTGCCCGAGCTCGGCCTCGGCGTCGTCGTCCTCGCCAACACGGACGGCCCGGGTCACACCCTGTGCGAGCTCGTGACGGACGACGTCTATGCCTTCCTGTTGGCGGAAGAGCGCTACGACCCCTTGCCGGGGCTGATGGACCGCTACGCCGCCGCGGCGGTCGCGGCCGAGGCGAGCGCCGCCTCGTTGCCAGAGAACGGCAAGTCGATGCCGAAGCTCGCGCTGCCGCTCGCGGCCTATGTCGGCACCTACGCCAATGTGCACTGGGGCACCGTCACGCTCGAGCAGGGGCCGGATGGACTGTCCGGGCGCATCGGAGCCCTGCGCTTCGCGGTGCGGAGCGAGGGTCCGGAGCGCTTTCGTTGCGTGGCGACGAACAGCCTCGACGCGCTGTGCGACGTGCTCGTCGAGGACGGGACCGTGCGCGGGCTCGAGCTCGAGCTGCGCGAGGGCCAGGCCGTCAGCTTCCGACGCTGAGCGCCTAGCAGCCTGATGGAAAAGTGCTTCGGATGCGATGCATGCGACCGGGAGGCCCGGCGGGTGCGCGAGAACGCAGGCGAATCGGTCGATTCGGCGAGGCTTTCGTGTGCCGGCCGGGCTTTCCGGACGCGTGCAGCGCGCCGGATGACATTTTCATCAGGCTGCTAGCCCGCATCCATCACGACACGCTCTGGGGCTCGCGGTCGGCCATCCCGTACTCGGCCAGGCGGGCGAGGTACATCGGGTCCGACATCCGGCGCCGCGACCGACCGACGTCCTTCGCGAGGCGCGCGATCACGACGCCGCAAGCGAGCGCGCTGCCGACGCCGCCCAGGACCAACACCGTGCGCGTCGCGTTCGGAGCGGTCGAGCCCACGAACAGCGACAGGCCGTAGGCCAGGGCCGGCAGCAAGCCGATGGACAAGGCGCGCGCGAAGGCGGTGCCGACCAGTCGGCTCTTGTCGCCCGAACTCATGAGGCTCCACTCGTTGCGCGGAGGCCGCGGAACGGGGACGCCACAGGCGGCACACGTCTCGAAGGGCATGCCGACGGTCGGCATGTCGTTCGAGGCGAATCCGGAGAGGACCCCGCAGCGGGGACAACGATGTTCGACTCGCACCATCGGAGGGGGGGTGGGGGCAGTCGCTCGAGGCGAGCTGTGGAGATCGCGGTGGCGCGGCGCGATGGAGCGTGCTCCCTATACCATCTCGGGGGCCGCTGACCGCCCCTCGCGTCCGAATGGCGCCGGCGAGCGCCTTTCCGGGCACCTCAGCGGCGTGAAGCCGTCGAATGGGGTCGGTCGAGGCCCGAAGGTCACGCGAGCGCGCGACGAAGGCGGGCTCAGAGGCCCGCGCCGCCCAGGGCCGCCATCAGACGGTTCAGGGCCGCGATCGTGCGCGGGTGCTCGAGCTCGAAGTGCTCGATCGCAGCGCGCACCTCGCGAGCCATACGCGCTGGAAACTCCTCGTCCGGCTCCTCGAGCTGGCGCTCGAGGTCGTCGATGAGCGCGCTCAGCTTGGCCTTGGAGTCGGTGTCGGAGGCGTCGACGTGCTCGATTTCGGAGCGCAAGCGGTCGAGCGATTCGCGCAGCTTTTCAGGGTCCATCGCGGGAGAGCCTAGCCTGCGCGCGAGGGGAGGTCGAGCCCGCACGCGGGACCGAGGGAAACCGACGCCGGCGCCAGGGGTAGGGTCGAGGCCAGCCATGAAGTCCGCGCTCCTCTCGGTACTCGCCCTGGGGCTCCTGGGGCTCGCGCTCGTGCGCTTCGGTGCGAGCGGGCGCTCGAGCGAACGCGCGGAGTTCGTGCCCGCCGAGGCGAGCGCCCAGGAAACGGGTCAGGCGGCCAAGAGCCTCGCCCGTGCCGAGCTGGCCGGTGCGGACGAGGTCGAAGCGCTCGCCGGGCCGCGACGCGAGCTGCCCGAGCCCGCCCGCGCGGAAACGCCGGCCGAACCAGAAGCCTACGTCGACGTCGTGGTCCTCGACGCCCACTCGATGGCGCCGCTCGCGGACATCGCGCTCGAGCTCTATCCGGCCGACCTCGACCCGGAACGACGACGTGCCCCTCGGTTCGAACCGCCGCGCTCGGACTCCGCGGGACGCGCCAGCCTCGTCGTCCGACCGGATACGGCCTACGTGCTGGTCGCCACGACGGTCTTTCTTCGTCCGGGGAGTACCGAGCTGCGCGTCGGCCCTCTCGCGCGCGAGCGGCGCACGTCCGTTCGCCTGCTGATCGAGACGGACTACAGCCAGCATGTCTTCGGACGCGTTCTGGCCGCGGAGACGGGGGAGCCGCTCGGTGGAGTCGAAGGCGTGCGTGTGCGCGTCACCGATCCGGGAACGCGCCTAGGTGCGCAAGGCGTCGACCTCGGCAAGGCGAGCTACTTCGAGCTCGAGCCCGCGGTGTCCGGCTATTTCGATCTGTGGACCACGCGTCCGCGCCGCGGGACCTTCGCCTACGCCTACGGACCCGGACGCGCGCGCCGCTACTTCTGGTTGGGAGCGGAGACCTTCGTCGATCGTCCGCTCGAGGTTCGACTTCCGCGCGCGGCGTGGCTCGCCGTACAGGTCCTGACGCCGAGTCGGCGTCCCGCGGCCGGCGTCGAGGTGCGCCTCGAGCCGCTCCCCGGGTGGTGGAGCGAGTGGTCCCAAGCGCCCTATCCGGAGAAGACGTGGCGCCCGAAGCGACCGAGCTGGAAGGCGCGCACGGACTTCGACGGCGTCGTGCGCTTCGAAGACTGTCCGGGGCGCATGGCCTTGTCCGTGCAGGTTCACCGGGCGGACGGGAGCTTGGCGGGCGAGCTCCCGGACGACCTCACGCTCGCGCCCGGCGCGCGGGAGGAGATCGAGATCGTCCTCTTCGAGGAGCCCTGATACCCTCGGGCCTCAGCGCCGGCCATGGTCTCCACGGACCGCTCGGATCGGCGCGCGCCCGCATGAAACCCCGTCTGCTTGCAGCGCTCGCCGTGTCATGCACCGGGCTCGCGTTCGTCGTTGCACTCTGGCTCGCGCCGCGCGCGAACGAGGCGGAGCTGCCCCGGCCCGGGGTGACGTCCGCGGAGGAGGAGCCCGCGCCGACGCGCCAGGAGCTCGCCCCACCTCCGCTTTCCGCTGCGGCTGCGCTCGAGTCCGTCGAAGCGGACGACGCACAGCGCACCCCGCTCGTGCCGGAGACGGTGGAGGCGCCCTTCGAGCCGAGCCTGCCCGAGGGCGAAGGCGTACTCGTGCACACGGTCACCGAAGACGGTCGCCCGCTCCCCGCGGCGGACGTCTGGTGGCTGTCCGAGGATCGGATCGAGTCGAGCCAGGCGCGGAAGGCGAAGACGCTGGGTGTCGACTTCGCGCAGCTGGCGCAGACCGAGGGGCGACACTTCCGCTCCGACTCGTCCGGACACGTGCGTTTGCCGCACGAGGGGGAAAAGGTCCTGTTGGTCGGGCGAACGGCCGAGCGCTTCGGCTTCACCACCCTGAGCGGACCGCCGCCGGTGACGCTCGCGCTGCCGCTCGATCCCGTCTACGACGTCACGGTCACCGACGGTGACGGGCGAGGACTCGAGGGGGTGACCTGCGAGCTCGAGTTCCTCGAGCGCGCAAGGGCCTTCGACGTGGCGCGCTGCGTGACGACTGCGAACGGTCGCGCGGCCTTCCGTTCGGTGTGGAGCCTCCTGTCCCAGGCCGCGGACGAAGGCACCTTCCGGATTGCCGTCGGGGGCTTGTTCGTGACGCCGCGGCGAGCGCCCCTGGACGTCACCGAACCGCGCTCGCAGAGCTTCGTGTTCCGGCTCGACGAGGCGCTCGGCGCCCTTGCCCTGACGGTGAATCCGAACGAGCTCCCGGTCGACGGCGCCGTCGCCTACGCGCGCTGGAGCCGGGACGATCCGGCCGCGCAGGCAGACCTCCTCCAGGAGACATTCGTCCCGCTCTGCGAGCTCGGGGGGGAGCGGACGAGCGTCTTTCCGGTCGAGGTGGGTCTGCGGGTCGAGTTCAGCGTGCGCAGCTTCTCGGGCAGCGAGCTGGCGAGCGTCACCTGCGCTGGCCCGCGCGCGGCCGGCGAGACGGTCGAGGTCGCCTTCGAGTTGGCGACGGTGCCGCGGGTGCGAGCGCGACTCGTGGACGAGACGGGACGCGCGCTCGCGACGCGTGACGTCCAGGTCGCGCTGGAGGGCTCGTCCTTCCAGGCCCGTTGCACGACCGATGCGGAGGGGTTCTTCGAGCTCGAGTTGTTCGAACGGGTCGGAGGCAGGCTGGACCTGCGGATCGAGCCGAGCGCGCAGGGTGCGGTGCGAAGCGGGCCGCTCTTCGGGCGAGTCGAGCTTCCCGACGAGCTCGCCCGTGGTCCGAACGAGCTCGGGGACGTGGTCCTTGCACAGACGCGTCTCCTCGTCGCCGGGCACGTCGTGAGCACGAGCGGCGCGCCCGTCGTGGCGGCGCGCGTTCAAACCCGCGCGGTCGTCCCCGCGGACGAACAACGAAGCCCGGCGGACGACGACAGCGGCACCACGCTCACGGGGGCGGACGGCGGCTTCGCCGTGTACGGGCACCCGCGGCGTGCGAGCGTGCGGGTCGCGGCCCACGCGGAGGGCTGTTCCGTGGTGGCGCACGAGGTCGCGGTCGGGACGGAGGACCTGCGGCTCGAGCTGTCTCCGTGTGGCGCGCTGCGCGTTCAGGTCGTCGGGTTGCCTGCAGCGGTCGCTGCGACCGGGCGCGCTTCGAACGGATCGCGTGCGCGGATCGAAGTGTGGGTCGCGGCCCTCGGTTCCGAGGAGCAGCGGCGCGCGGACCTGCCTCGAGACGCTGGCGCGCGCTTCGAAGGCCTCGCGCCGGGGATCTACCGAACGAGCCTGTGGATCCCCACGGCGCCCGGAGTGGGCGCCTCGTTGGCCGCCGACGTCGAAGTGCCGTCCGGTTCGACGGTCGAGCACGTGTTCGATGTGACGGGCGCGCTCGTCGTCCGCACCGTGTCGGTCCTGGACGCGGATGCCAACCCCTTGTCGGCCACGGTTCGTGTCCTGGGCGGCGACTCGGCGCAGGCGGTCGCTCAGCGCGCGGATCGCAACGGACAGGTCGAGCTCCTGATCCCGGACGAACCGCTCGACCTCGAGGTCAGCCATCCCGGCCTGCGCACCACCCTGCTCCGTGACGTACGCGCCGACGAGACCGTCGTCTTGCTGCCGGGGTTCCCGGTGCGGATCGCTGCGCCGGCCGAACTCGTCCTGCCCGCGGGCGTCGAGCTGATGGTCCTGCTCCTTCCCGACGTGGAGGGTCCGCGGGGCTCGCCAGCGTCCGGCGGGGCTCTGCGTCCCGGCGCGACGCTCGAGCTCCTGGCGCCCGCTCCCGGCGCCTACCGCCTGCACCTGCGCCTCGCCGGCGGTGCAGGTGCGTCGCCGCCTTGGAGGGCGGCGCTAGAGGTCCGCGAGGGACCGGTGCCCGTGCTCCTGCAAGGGGACGAGCCCGTGTTCGTGCGCCTGGACGTGACGCAGGCCGAAGTCGACGCCGCGCTCGCGGCGAACGGTCGTTGAGCGCGCAGCCCGCCGGAAGTCCGGTCGCCGGGCAAGAGCGAGTCGTCAGGTCGCTCGCGCCAGCTCGAGCAGCTTCGCGCAGGTCCGCCAGTTGCGCACGGTGCTGATCGTGGCGAGCGACTTGTCGATCCAGGCATTCGTGAGCTTCGTGCGGGCGACGCCGTTCGGCAGGCACAGGTAGAGCTCGCGTCCGATCAGCCGGAAGCGGTCGTCGGGTGAGCGCTCGGGGTCCAGTGCGCCGGCGTGCGCCTTGGTGGGGCGCGCAGCCAGGAAGGCGATGTAGAGACTCGTGGGATCGGCGCCCTCGTCGACGAAGGGGTTCGCGGCGAGCGCCTGTTCGAGCTCGGTCGCCGTCCGGGTCACGACTGCAATCGTGTAGCCGAAGTCCGTGCGCAGCGCCTTGCTCAGCGCCGCAGGCAGAGCCTGCGCCCGCGCCGCACTCGCACGGAACACGACGTTGCCGCTCTGGATGTAGGTGCGAACGCTTTCGCAGCCCGCGCCCTCGACAAGCGCGACCAAGGCCTTCATCGGGAGCTTGTTCTTGCCCCCGACATTGATGCCACGCAGGAGGGCCAAATGGACGCCGTTCATGCTGCCCAGCATACGGAGTCCGACCCGCCACGCCGACGACGGGCTGCCGCGACGTTCCGAGGGGAAGCGTCGCGGCAGGTCCGGATCAACGAACTCCCAGTCGTCCGGCCTGGTAATCGGCGAAGGCCTCCGCCAGCTCGGCCTGCGTGTTCATCACGAAGGGACCGTAGCGGGCGACGGGCTCGCCGATCGGAGAGGCCGAGATCAGGAGGAAGCGAGCGTCGGCGCCCGCTTCGAGGTCGATGCGCTCCCCTGGGCCGAGTTGTCCGAGGGCGTTCGGCGGCACGACGGCCTCACCGGCGATGAGACCGCCCTCGTAGACGTAGACGAAGGCGGCATCGTCGGCGGGCAGCTCGTGCTCGAAGCGCGCGCCGCGGGGCAGGTGCACGTCGAGGTAGGTCGGCTTCGTGACGACGCCACGTACCGGGCCCTCGACACCCGCGAAGGTGCCGGCCACGATCCGGACCGTGGCCTGACCGGCGCGGACCTCGGGCACCTCCTCGGGCGGGATGTCCTGGTAGCGCGGCTCCATCAGCTTCAACTCGGCCGGCAGGTTCACCCACAGCTGGAAGCCGTGCATGAGACCCTCCTCTTGCTCGGGCATCTCCGAGTGCACGATGCCGCGACCGGCCGTCATCCACTGAACGCTGCCGGGTCGCAGGACGCCCTCGTTGCCGGAGTGGTCACGATGGCGCATGCGACCGGCCAGCATGTAGGTCACGGTCTCGAAGCCGCGGTGGGGGTGGTCGGGAAACCCGCCGACGTAGTCGGCACCGTCTTCGGAACGAAACTCGTCCAGGAGCAAGAAGGGGTCGACGTGATCGAGCGTCGGGGTTCCGATCGTGCGCAGCAGCTGCACGCCGGCGCCGTCGCTCGTGGCCTGGGCGCGGACGACGTGTTCGACCGCGCGCACCTTGGTGTTCTTCGTTTCTTTCATGGCAGGAGTCCGGGTACGGCCGGTCGCGCGGGGCGTGACCGCGGCCACCCGGCCCGGGCGCCGCGCCTCACAGGCGTGCTCCGCAGTGCTTGCAGTGGCGGGCGTCGTCGTCGTGGTCCGTGCCTCCGCAGGCTTCGCAGGCCTTGTTCCGACCGGGGGACGCGGCGCGCGCGCTGCGGTTCAGCTCGACCGTCACGATCCCGGTCGGGACCGCGATGATGCCGTAGCCGAGGATCATGATCACCGAGGCCAGGAATTGACCCCCGTTCGTCTGGGGCGAGATGTCGCCGTACCCGACCGTCGTCAGCGTGACGATGGCCCAGTAGACGCCGCGCGGGATGCTGCTGAAGCCATTCTGCGGCCCCTCGACGAGATACATGAGCGAGCCCAGGATCACGACCAGCGTCAGCACCGCGTAGACGAAGACGATGATCTTGCGCCCGCTGGCCCGCAAGGCGCGCATCAGGACCTCGATCTCGGCCAGGTAGTGGACCAGCTTCAGGACCCGGAACACGCGCAGGATGCGCAGGGTCCGGATCACCAGCAAGAACTGCGCTCCCGGCAGGAACAAGCTCGCGTAGGTCGGCAGGATGGCGAGCACGTCGACGACTCCGAAGAAGCTCTTCGCATAGCGGGAGGGTCGCGCCACGCACAGGAGCCGCAGCCCGTACTCGAGCGTGAAGAGCACGGTGAACGTCCACTCGGCGGTCTTCAGGAGCGGACCGTGTCGCGCACGGATCCCGGCGACGCTCTCGAACATCACGACGCTGACCGAGGCCAGGATGGCCACGATCAAGGCCACGTCGAAGGCACGGCCAGCCACGGACTCGTGCCCGTAGATGATGTCGTTGGCCCGCGCGCGCCAGCCCGTCAGGCCGGTGCCGTCGTCGCTCGCAAAGCGCAGGGGGCCTGGTCGCGGATCGTTCACCGCACCGAGCGTAGCCTGTCGCGGGCCGAGATCCAGCGCCCGCGTCGCAGTCGGAGCGAGCGTGGACCCGCAGGTCTGCCAGGAGTAGGGTCCGCGCTCCTGCCCGCCGCCTGGACCCTCGCCAGGATCGCAAGACCATGAAGCCCGATTCCCTGGACACGCTCCGCGCGGCTCTCGGAGGCATGGACATCTACCTCTTGGACCAACTGCTGCGCGCCAAGATCGCTCCCGATGCGCGCGTTTTCGACGCAGGTTGCGGCGGAGGCCGCAACGTCGTCTGGTTCCTGCGGGCGGGGCACACCGTGGCAGGCGTCGACACGAATCCGGACGCGATCGCAGCCCTGCGACAGCTCGCCACCGAGCTCGCGCCACGACCGGCCCGCACCCGCTTCGAGTTGGCCGCGCTCGAGGAGGCCCCGTTCGAAGACGCCTCGTACGACCTCGTGATCTGCAACGCGCTCCTCCACTTCGCCCGCGACGAGACCCACTTCGAGACCCTGCTGCAAAGCGCCTGGCGCCTCGTCGCCCCCGGCGGCCGCTTCTTCGCACGCCTCGCCTCCTCCATCGGCCTCGAAGCCCGCCTCGAACGCCCGACCGGTCGCACACGCCTGCCCGATCAGAGCACCCGCTACCTGGTCGACGCCACCAGCCTGCACGCCTACACCCGAGAGCTCGGCGGCGCCCTGGTCGACCCCCTGAAGACGACGGTCGTCGATGGCCTGCGATCGATGACGACCTGGGTCCTCGAACGCCCCCCCGCTCGATGAGGTCGACGGCGAAGGCTGCGCAGGCCCGCGGAAGGCGGGCCGTAGCCTCGGAGCCAAAGGCTCCGTGACGTGCCGTTGCGCGGCGCCAGCCGCGCAATCAGGCACAGGCGCACGACGGAGTGTGCGCCGCGTCCTGATGTGGTTGGGGCCCGCGGCTGACCGTATGGGGGCCTTCGGGTTGCGACCTCGCGGCCGGTCCTGTCCCGTGCTGGCGGAAGCCCGTCCACAGCGCACAGCGATTGCGAGCGAAGCGAGCGAGGCGTCGAGGGGAGTTCCAAGGTCGATGCCGCCGCCGTGGAGCGAACGACGGTCGACGAGCTGGTCGATGGATGCGCGCACCGGCGTGGTCGACGGACTCGCTCGCGTCGCTCGCAAAAGCTGTGCGCGATGACCCAGGATGCCGCAAGGACGATTCGATCCCGGCCGCGAGAGACGCAACCCGAAGGCCGCGCTGTCGGAGAGCCGCGGGCCGGCACCTCCGTAGGACGCGGCGCGCACTCCGTTGCGCGCCTGTGCCGGATTGCGCGGCTGGCGCCGCGCAACGGCACGTCACGGAGCCTCTGGCTCCGAGGCTACGGCCCGCCAGCGGCGGGCCTGTGCTTCCACGGCCGCGGACCTGGGCTATGGGCCAGGGTTGTGGCATCGGGCCCGTCCGGGGCGCAACGGTGAGGTGATGGCCGGTGACGGGCTCGGTGGGGCTGGCGATCCAGGGCCGCGGATCAAATCGCGGTGGTGGCAGGTCGGAGCGCACGGTTCGAGTTCGCGGGGACCCTGCGGCTGGCGCTCCTTCGCGGCCACCGTGTCCGATCGGCGCCGGCTCAGTCGTCGGAGTCCTTGGCGGTTGCGCTCAGCTGGGACAGGACCAGGGCGACGTCGGTCGTGGGAGCCTTGCAGCTGAAGTCGCGGCAGAGGTAGAGCGTGGCCTTCTGGTCGAGGGCGGTCTGGTCTGCGGTGAAGGGGGCGAGCTGCGCGAGTTCCGGGCTGCCGCTCGCGGGCTTGAACAGGAGGACCTTGTGCGGGCGGTAGGGCCGCTGCAGGGCGGCGAGGGCGGCACGCGTGTCGTCGGCGACGGGGTCGCCGACGACCACGACCTCGAAGCTCGGTCCGAAGGCGAAGTCGAGGGCGTCGAGCAGCATGGTGTGAGCGCTCGGCATGCGCTGGATGTTGCCGGCGAAGGCCTGCACGATGCCGTCGGCCAGCGCCTCGTAACGCGTGTCCAAGCCCATGTGAGCGAGGCGCAGGAGGACGCCCGCCGCGATCGAGTTGCCCGAGGGCAGGGCGCCGTCGTAGATCTCCTTCGAGCGCACGAAGAGCTCTTCGCCGTCGTCCGCGCCGATGAAGAAGCCGCCCTTCTCCGCATCCAAGAAGTGCGCGATCATCGTCTCGGTGACGTCGCGTGAGGCGGCCAGGTAGCGCGGCTCGAACGAGGTCTGGTAGAGCTCGAGCAGGCCGAAGGCGAGGAAGGCGTGGTCCTCGAGCGTGGCCATCAGCCCGGCCTTTCCGCCGCGCGAGCGTTTCCACAGGCGTCCGTCGTCGTTCACGAGCGTCGCCAGGACATGGTCGGCCGCGCGTTGCGCGACGTCGACGTAGTCCGTGCGCCCGAAGGCGGCACCGGCGCGCGCAAAGGCGGCGATCATCAGGCCGTTCCAGTCGGTCAGGACCTTGTCGTCCTTCAAGGGATGAATGCGGGCTTCGCGCGCCGTGAAGAGCTTCTGGCGTGCTCTTTCCAGCGTGGCTGCGAGCTCGCTCACTTCGAGCTCGCGCTCGCGCGCCAGCTCGTCCAGGGGACGCGTCAGGTGGGGGATGTTGAGGCCGCTCGCCTTGCCCGACGCTTCGTCCTGGAAGTTGCCGTCTTCGACGATGTTGTACACGTCGAGGAAGAGCTCGGCCTCGTCGCCGAGCACCGTGCGCACCTGCGCGGGGGTCCACAGGTAGAACAAGCCCTCCTCGCCCTCGCTGTCCGCGTCTTCGGCGGAGTAGAAGGCGCCCTCGGGCGAGGTCATGTCGCGCAGGATGTAGGTGAAGATCTCGTCGGCGGTCTGCCGGTAGAAATCGTCACCCGTGACCTGCCAGGTCGCGGTGTAGGCGAGAGCCAGGAGCGCCTGGTCGTAGAGCATCTTCTCGAAGTGCGGCACGAGCCAGCGCTGGTCGGTCGAGTAGCGGTGGAAACCGAAGCCGACGTGATCCCAGATCCCTCCCCGACGCATGGCGCGCAAGGTGGTCTCGACCATCGTGAGGGCGGACGCGTCACCGGTACGTTCGTACCGTTGCAGGAGGAAGAGCAGGTTGTGGGGGATCGGGAACTTGGGCGCCGTGCCGAAGCCCCCGAGCTCGGCATCGAAGCGCTCAGCGAGCTCGGTCTGTGCGCGTTGCAGGATCTTGGGTCCGGGGGCTTCGCCTGGCGCGCCGGTCGACTGGGCGCCGATACGCTCGGTGATCTGGGCGGCGCTTTCTTCGAGCTCCTGGCGACGGTTGATCCAGGCGTCACCCAGGAGCGGGATGAGCTCGGTCAGGCCGCGGCGCCCGAAGCGGGAGTCCTTCGGAATGTACGTGGCCGCGAAAAAGGGCTTGCCGGCGGGGGTCAGGCAGAGCGTGTTGGGCCAGCCGCCGCGGCCGGTCAAGGCCTGCGTGACCGCCATGAAGGCCTGGTCGACGTCGGGGCGCTCCTCGCGATCCACCTTCACGCAGACGAAGTGCTCGTTCAGGAGCGCCGCGACCTCGTCGTCCTCGAAGGACTCGTGCTCCATGACGTGGCACCAGTGGCACGTCGAGTAGCCGACCGACAGGAAGATCGGCTTGTCCTGTTCGCGAGCGGCGGCGAAGGCTGCGTCGCCCCAGGGCCACCAGTCGACCGGATTGGCCGCGTGCTGCAGGAGGTAGGGACTCTGCTCGAACACCAACCGGTTCCAGTCCTCGCCGCCGTCGGACGGCAGCTTGGCGAGCTCTTCGGGCGAGGGCAGGGGGCGACGCACGGCGTGTTCCTGGGAAGGGTCTTCGGGGGAGTTCGCGAGCGCGGGGCCGAGCAGGGCCAGGACCGGCGCGAGGCTGAGGAGGTCGAGCATGTCAGCGTGTGCTTTCGTAGAGCGTTCGGATCTCGGTGTCCGACATGGCCGTGTCGTAGAGGCGCGCGTCGTCGATCCAGCCGCGGAAGTCGCGGCCGCTGCGATCGCGGCCGAGGCGCAGGACACCATCGAACTCTTCGACGGCGTGGTTCACGGAGTTCGTCGCGCTGGAAAGCACGCCGTTCTGTCCGAGCCACAGCGTGGCCTGCCCGGGCTCGACGACGAGCGCGGTGAAGACCCAGGTGTCGTCGGGCACGACGAGCCCCGAATCGAAGCCCCAGGTCGAGCTCGCGCCGTTCCAGTGGTAGCGGAGCTCGTGCGCTTCGCCCAGATTGAGCCCAGCGACCGAGTTTCCGGCCCGGCTGAACACGAGCCCGGACCACGGGCTCTGCGTTCCAGTGCGACGGATCCAAGCGCTGAAGGTGGCTCGGTCGGTCGCGAGCCCGAGCGCCGGGATCTCGACGAAGTCGGCGGCGCCATCGAGATAGACCGAGCTCGCGAGCACGGCGGAGGCGCTCGGTTGACCGAGCAGGACGTCGCCGACGAAGCTTCCGTCCCGCAGGCCCTTCGCGTCGATGGCGGTGGAACCCGCACCCTCGTCCAGGGTCCAGTGCCCGGCCACGGACGGCGCGAAGACCCAGACGTCGCCTTGCGTGAGGCCGTTCGTTCCGACCTCGTCGACGCGCCAGTAGAGCGTCTGGCCGGCGGCGAGCGGCGGAGGCTGGAACAGGGGTGTCCCCAGGCTGCCCTGGAAGACCGGCGACGACGTCGTTCCGTCGCGCACGTCGAAGTAGTTCGCGCCGAGGTAGACTTCATGGGCGCTCGCCGCCGAGTCGGGCACCCAGGTCATGCCGAAATCGGGTTCGGCCCAGCGTGCTCCGTCGCGCGGTGAAGGGGCGGCGGCGCGCCCGCGCCCGGCCGCGACATCGTCCAGCTCCGCGGGGGACAGGGCGTAACCGTAGATGCGCACGTCGTCCACCGCACCACGGAAGAAGCGCGCTGCCGAGCCCGGGTCGCGCCCGATGCTGGCAGGTCCGTCGAACTCCTCCAACTCGTGCGCGGCGACGTTCGTGGCGGTCTGCAGGGGGGCGCCCGCCGCGAGTGCGAGCTCGGCCCGCTCGGGCCGAACGACCAGCGCGACGAAGGTCCAGGTCTGGTCGGGGACGTGCAGGCCCGAGTCGAAGTTCCAATGGAAGCCGTTCCACGTGTAGCGCAGCTCGTCGGCCGTGCCGAAGTGCAGGCCTGCCGTTGTGCTGCCGCTGCGCGAGAAGACGAGCCCCGCCCAGTCGTTCTGAGGTCCGTTGCGTCGTATCCAGGCCGTGATCGTGAGCTCGTCCCGCCCGAGCTCCAGGGGCGGCAGTTCGACGTGTCCGCTCGCCCCGTCGAGCTCGAGCGCCGTTGCGAAGACACCGCTGGTCCATTGTGCGCCGCCTTGGACGATCCCGTTGCGGCCGTCCGGCGTCGCGTCCTGTGCGTCGAGCCCGGTGCCCTCGTCCAACCGCCACAGACCGCGCAGCTCGCGCGGGAGGACCTGCACGGTGACTCGACCGTCGGTCGCGCCGCCGGCCCCGTCTCCGACGGTGTGCGTGAAGCGATCCTCGCCGACGAAGAGCGCGCTCGGCGGCGTGTAGACGAGCTGGTCGCGCCCGGCGGGACCGCTGCCCGCCGACAGCGAGATGGCAGCTCCGCGCTCGCTGAGGGGATCGAAGGCGATGATCGAGAGCGGCTCGCAGTTGCCGTCGTCGTCGTTGGCGAGCACGTCGATCGTGACCGGCGGCAGCGTGTCCCAGGCGGCGCGCGACAATTCGAAGCCCTCCGGTCCGACCCACGGAGGAACGGGCAGCGCGTAGGGACCGAGGTCGTCGAGACAGGGGCGCGAGTCCCGGTGCGCGGCGATGACCGCGCGCGTGCGGGGAGCGATGACGAGGCAAGCGCCGCACATGTTGTTGCAGGGCGCGGGATCGAGGCAGTGCCCCGCGCCCCAGTTGTGGCCGACCTCGTGCCCGATGATCCCAGCGCTGTCGAGGCTCCAGCCGTAGCCGATGTCCGTGCACACCGCGCCGACCCAGGCCAGGCCTCCGTACTGGATGAGGTTGCCCGGCTTGGCCGTCATCAGGTGTGCCAGGTCGCGGGAGATGTCGGACTGGTTCGCGTTCCATTCCGAGCGGAATTGGTCGAGCAACTCACCGCCGGTCGTCGGTGTGTAGAACGGTGCGGTGCGCACGACGAAGCCCGTGATCGCGTAGGCGATGCCCGCGTCGCGAGCATAGAAGTAGTCGACCTGGTTCATGTGGGCCTCGATCGCCGCGATCGTGGCGTTCACGTCCGAGCCCTTGAGCTGCCAGTATTCGAAGTCCGCATCGAAGGCGATCTCCGCGCGCTGGATGCAGACGACGTCGGGCGGGCGCATGAGGGGCGTCGCGTCGTCGTGCCCGGCTCCCGCGCCAGCGACCGTGAGGGCTTCGCTCTCCGTTCCACAGTCGAACAAGGGATCGTGCTCGTGTCCCACGCGGCGCAGGCGGTAGCGCCCCGCGTCGCGGTGCTCGAGCCGGAAGCGGGCTCCACGCCAGTGGATCTGCGCATTCCAGGTGCCCTGGCCGTCCGTCTCCGCCAGAACGACGCTGCCCGGCAGTTCGCCGACGCGACCGCGGTAGGTCCGGGGTGGAGCGAGGGCGACCTCCTGGCGCGCTCCGGAGGCGTCGACGACGAAGGCCCGGGCCCCCCGGTCGCGCAGCGAGTGGCGCGCGAGGGCAACGTGCAGCGGACGCGCCAGGAACGGAAGCTCGAGCCTGACCGACTCGGGCGCGTCCGTCGGAAGGGCCAGGACGAAGTCGGCGGAAACCGGGTCGGCAGGAGCGCCGGGGCGGGGCCAGGCCGTGCAAGGAACGGACCAGGCCAGGCTCGAAAGGAGGGACAGGAGCTGGAGCATGGGGAGCAAAGCGGCCGCGGCGGGCGATCCGGCCGTTGTAACCCGGGAAGCCCGACGCAGATCGGACGAGGCTCGGAATCTCGATGGGCCCCCTCACCAGTCCCTGGAAGGACGGGTAGACTCGTGGCTTCGAGACCGTCCACCCCTCCCGAGAGCGGAGGGATCTCAACGAGGAATTTGACAATGATTCTGACCCTGGCCCTCTCCACTCTTCTCTCTCTCCCCAATCCCACGCACGTCCCGCTCGGGTCACACACCTGGCGGGTCAACGAAGTCTTCAGCAACGCCACCGGCACGATCCAGTTCGTCGAGTTGCGCGAGTGCTGCGGAGGTGCGAACGAGGTCAACGTCGGCGGCAACAACGTAACGGCCGCCACGTCCGGCAACTTCTTCACGTTCCCGGCCAACCTGCCCGCGGGCACCACGTCGAACGCGCACATCCTGCTGGGCACGGCGGGCTTCGCGGCTCTGCCCGGAGCGCCGACCCCCGACCACATCGTCCCCGACAACTTCTTCGACCTCACGGCCGAGACGTTGCAGTGGCACATCTACGGTCCTTCGGTGTTGTCGTTCAGCGCCGGCCAGCTCCCGGTCGACGGCGTGAACTCGCTTTCGCAGAGCGGCACGGTGGCGATCAACTCGCCGACGAACTACGCCGGACAGACCGGCTCGGTCGACGCCGGCGGCGCGGTGCCGTTGCCCGCCTGGAGCTACGCCGCCTTCGCCGGACTGTTGCTCCTGTTCGGGGCCTGGATGCTGAAGAGCCGGCCGCAGGTCGCCGTTTCGAATCTGGCCTGATCCGGTTGGTCTGATCCGGGCGGAAGTCCGACCGGATCAGCGTGGAGGCGCCAAGGCCTCTGCTTCGCCGCTCTGATACGACACGCGGCAAGCGGGGCAGACGCCGCGCGCGACCCGGGCCGCCGCGCACAGCTCACAGCGCTCGACGTCGTCGAGCGCTGTGAGCAGGCCGGCGTAGGCGGCTTGGCCGAGCTCGAAGTCGCCTCGGTCGGCGATGCGGATGTTGCCGATCCAACCGTGCTCGCAGGTCGCGCACCAGCCGTGCTCGCCACGCAACTCGTTGCAACGCGGGCAGTCGTCGCGCGGGTCGCGTTCCCCGCGCGCGATCTGGAAGGAGAGCTGGGAGAAGTAGGCTTGCGAGGCGACCCAGCCGATGTTGCACGCCTCGCAAAAGCCTCCCGCAGTGTAGGCCTCCCGGCACGTGTCGCACGCGAGGGCAGCGCGCTCCAGCTCGTGGCCGTGGGCGTCGAGCGCGTCGAAGACCAGTTTGGACGCGATCGGCACGTCGGCGACGAAGCCCAGACCGCAGGACGCACACCAGCCATCGGTCGCGCGCTCTTCGGTGTGGTCGCAGGGCGCGAGCGGACCCTGGTCCGTGCCGAAGAACCAGCCCAGCGCGAGGATCGAGACCGCGATCAGGGGCAGGCGCAGGTGTTGTTTCAGCATGGGCCGAGTCGCGCGGGCGACGCGCGGACTTCCATTCTAGCCCGGGCGGGACCGGCGCCGCCGCATCCGCTCTCAGCGTTGTGTGCGTTGTCGTGCGCGCCGCCGTGCGGCCTCGTACGGATCGTCGTCGCCCGTGCGGCCAGGCTCGGACGGGGCCTTGCCAGGGCTCGCGACGTCCTCCCCGACGACGAAGCCGCGTCGTGCAGCGACCTGGGCCGCTTCGTCGCCGCCCGCCCGTCCTCGACGGCGAAGCCACGCTCCGAGCCTCCGGGGCAGGCGCAGCGACGCGAAGAGATCCAGCCGCCGGCCCCCGATTTCGATCAAGAGCAGGACCAGCGCGGCCAGCATGAGCTCGCGTGAGATCACGCGGAAGGCTTTGGCCGCGCGCGGGCCCCGGAACAGGCGGTGGGCCGCGGGCACGACCTCGCCGCCCGATTCGCGCGCGATGCGCTCCAGGAGCCGCTCGCCGCGGCGGAGATCGGTCGAGCGCTCGAACTCGGGCGAGTAAGGCAGCGCCACCGGTGGCAGCGTGACGAAGCGTCCATCGTCGAGGCGCAAGGTTCCGACGCTGACGCCTTCGCTCGTCAGGGGCAGGCGCGCTTCGAAGCGGTCGTCCCCGGCACGCTGCAGGAGTACGTCCTCGAAGCCTCCGCCCGGTGACTGGATACGCGCCTCGAGCGCGGACGTGTTCGGTGGGATCGGAGCCTCTGGATCGACTTCCACGGAGACGATCGCCTCCGTACCGACGCGTCGAACCGACGGAAAGAAGTCCTGTGGTTCTTCCTGCCCGGCGAGCCAGCGGGACAGCGTGACAAAGAAGGACGAAAAGCCGGGCCACGCGACCACGCGCGCCCCGAAGCTGCCTCCGATCTGACCGGCGTAGGACGCGGTACGTCCGATGCCCTGGTGCCAAAAGGCGAGGACAGGTGCGGCGTATTCGTCGACTGAAACGGCACCTGCGAGCGCACCGGGTCGCAGGTAGTTCAGGTTGTAGCCTTCGAGCGCGGGGAACCCGTCCTCGAGCAGCTCGCCGAGGCTGAAGAGGTCCGGAAGCAGACGAACGGTCGTCTCGCGTTCGAGGAAGCTCGAACGGGCGACCGTCAGCGCGTCCTGGGAGAACAGCGTGGGGAGCTCGGACGGATCATTCGAGAAGTAGATTTCGCCGCCGCCCTCGCGTGCGATCGAACGCAGGAACTCCGCGTCCGAATCCGTGTCGGCACCCAGCGCGATCACCGAGACGGTCGTGCCCATCTGCCCGAGCCGTTGGACGATCGCCGGAACGTCTTGCGGCTCTTCCGCGTCGGCCGCGTCGGCGAAGAGCACGATGTGACGGTTCACCTGCTCGGCTTCTTCGAGCATCTTGCCCGCCGCGAGCAGGCCCGTTCGAACGTAGATTCCGCCGCCCTGGGATTCGATCGTGCGGACGCGCGCCTGCAAGGGTTCGGGCGCCATGACCGGCGTCAGCTTCTGGACGACGTGGGGCTTCTGGTCGACCGCGAGGACGCCGACCGAGTCGATCGACGAAAGCAGCGCGATCGCCGAGGCCGTACCTTCGTTGGCCAGATCCATCTTCGTGCCGCCGCCGGCGGGCGCGCCCATCGAGCCCGAACGGTCGAGCACGAAGACCATCGCGACACCCTGCTTGCGGTGCTCCTGGCGCAGCTCCATCGAAACCGGGAGGATCTCGTCGATCGGCGTCAGGTGATAGCCTCCGACGCCGAACGAGGCCTTGCCGCCCGTCATCAGGAGGCCACCGCCGCGCTCGACGACGAACTCGCGCAGAGCCCCGAGGCCCTCGCGACCGACACGTTGGGCGGAGACGTTCTCGAGCACCACCGCGCGCCAGCGGGAGAGCCCGACGGTGTCGAGCCGCACGTCCTCGGGGCGACGGGCCAGGGCCGGGACGCCGGAACGTACGAGGGCGCGCACGAGCGTGTCCTCGGCGCCGTCATGGTTCAAGACCAGGACGGGTCGTGTTCCGCGCACGAGGGCGGCGGCGAGGCCACGGTCGTTCTCCGGCACGCGGTCGTTCGTGCCGGAGAGCTCGAGCGTGTACTCCGCGATGCCGGCCTGGGCCGCCACGTCGCGAAAGAGCATGCGGTTCGCGCCTGGCTCGAAGGCGCGCCGTCCGCGCGCGAGGACCACGTCCCCGCGCCGCAAGACGAACTCGGCTTCGCCCGCGCGATCCGCACGGACCCAGGCGCTGAACTGGAACGGTTCGCCGAGCAAGACCTCGTCGGGCAGGTCGATGCGATCGACGGAAAGGTCGGCGATCGGCGGCCGCAGCACCGGGCGCACGTCGACCCGTACGCCGCGCGCGAAGGCGCGACGCACCTCGTGTAGCGCGTCGCGGCCGTTGTTCTCGCCGTCGGAGACGACCAGGATCGAGCCCTGACGACTCTCCGGAATGAGGTTCAAGGCCGTCTCGAGCGCATCGCCGAGGTCGGTACCGTCGGCGTCGACGGCCGCCTCGAAGGCCTCGAACAAGAGCTCACCGGTCGGGAGGCGCTCGATCGCCGCATCGGCGCCGAACGTGACGACAGCGATACGATCGCCCGAGCGCTGGGCCTCCTGGGCGAGCTTCAAGAGTTCGAGCGTGGTCGTCTCGCCCTCGGCCGGCATCGAGCGGGAGCGGTCCAGCACGACGACGAGATCGCGGCCGGGATCCGAGAGCGGCAGGTAGGGTGCAGCCAATGCCGCGACGAGGAGTGCCGCGACCGCGATGCGCAATGCGAGCAGAACGCGGTTGCGGGGCCGCGTGCGCGCCAGCACGAAGCCGACGGGCAAGGCGAAGAGCAGGAACTCGGGCTGGAGGAAGCTCAAGCGCCGCGCTCCCGGACGGCGGGCCGCGTGGAACGGCGGAGCACCATCCAATCGCAGAGGATCAGGGCCGTGATGACGACGAGCAAGACCGTCTGCAGCCGGCTCGTGCCCGCCCGCACCGACGCCGCGGCCCCGGTCGCGGGGCGCTGCCCCGAGCGCGCGCCGAGGAGATCCGACTCACGCGCGTCCTCGAAACGCACCGCGATCTCTTCCAGGGGCCGGCCGTCCGAGCCCCACAAGCGAAAGCGCCCGGGTGCCTCGAAGTCGTCGACGACGAGGACATCCCGCGCTCGCAGTTCGCGGCGTTCCCCGCGTGCGAGGTCCTCGAGAACGTAGGTGCTTTCGGGTTCCAGGTCGTTGGCACGTCGGTACTCGAAGGCCTCGCCGATGGCGACGTTCGTGCGGGTCGACCCCGGGAGCTCGTCCCGGCGGAGGTTCACGAGGTTCGTTAAGAAGACAGGCCAGTCCGGAGAGCGGGTCAGGGACGAGCGTTTCGGATCGAGGTTGAGTCGGATCGCGCGGTCGCCGCCGACCAGGGTCTCGGTCACGAGTGCGAGGTTGCCGGCCGAGACCAACGGCACGCCGGAGAGCGTCAACTCGGGATCCGCCGACCACACGACGCCTTCGAGGGTGATGCCGTCCAGCAGGGGCAGTCGACGCTCGAGCAGGAAGGGGCCGATGAGATCGACGCGTTCGGCTCCGAGCCGTGCCAAGGACAGCGTGGAGGTCCCGCGCACCGCGCGGGGATCGCGCGCGAAGAGCAGGTGCGGGCGTCGTTCGGGACCCGCGAGAGCGGTGTCCGGGAGCACGTTCTGCAAGTGCGGAACGCTCGGCGCGCTTGACGTGCTCCAGCCGAGCTGGACCGCTTGGTCGGGTTCGAGGGTCGAGGCCAACAGGACGGTGCGCTCGGGAGCCGGGGCGAGAAAGGCGGTGTTGTCGATCGCGAGCGCGTCGTCGGGAAGTACGACCTCGACCGTACCTGTCTCGGGCGGCAGCTCGAACGTGAGGTGTTCGCGTGCCCCGGGCGCGACGGTCACGCGCTGTCCGGTGGCCCAGGCCTCGGGGCGCGCTGCGCTCGCGCGCACGCGTACGACGACCTCGCTCGACTCTCCGGCGAAGGTGGAGACCGTCACCGACAGGACTTCCGAGCCGTCCGAGCGCCGGTAGCGCGCGGCGTGCGTGATGGCCGTGTTGGCCGACGCCTCGCCGATCGCGACGAGTTCGACTTCCGGCGGCCAGGCGTCGGTCTCGAAGCGATCGGTCACGAGTACGAGGGCTCCCTCGCCAGCGAGCTCGCGGCCGAGGCCGACGGCGGTCGAGAGCTCGTGCCGGGCGGCGGACGGCGTGTAGTCTGCGAGACGCGTGCGGGCCTCGGCGGGAAAGGCCGCGGGCCCGGCCAACAGGCGCGGTCGGCTCCCGCTCGCGATGATCGTGACGCGCGCGCGTGGGCCCAACCGGTCGATGCGCGCTCGCAGCGCTTCCAGCGCGATTTCGCGGCGGGGACCTCCGGCCGTCACGGCTCCCATGGAAGCCGACGCGTCCAGAACGCACACCAGGTGATCGGCTTCGCCGGCTCCGCAGGCGCGCGGGCCGCCGAGAGTCAGGCCGAAGAGCAGGGCCGCGAGGACCTCGAGCCAAAACGAAGCCGAGGTCCGCAAGCGCTCGCGGCGCCGTCCGGACAAGGCGACCCGGTCCTCATCGGTCCAGAGGAAGAGGGCGCTGACCGGGCGCGGGCGGAAGCGGCGGCGGAAGAGGTGCAGCCCCACGACGACGGGGACCGCGAAAAGGGCCAGGAGTCCGAGCGGGTGCAGGAACACCGCAGGTTACTCCGGGGTCGCGGGGGCGGGGCGCGTCGTACGGAGACCGCGCATTCAGGTCGCGGCCTTCTCGCGCTTCGCGAGCTCGCGGTCGCGCAGCTCGCGGCGCAGGACCTTCAGCACGGTGCTCTTCGGCAATTCGTCCAAGAATTCGATCTCGCGCGGCACCTTGTAGGCAGCCAGGTTCTCGCGGCAGTAGGCTTCGACCGCTTCTTGGGAGAGACTCGCGCCGGGTTTCAACACGAGGAAGCTCTTGACCGTTTCGCCACGCGTTGGATGGGGGAGACCGATCGTCGCCGCCTCCAGAATCGACTCGTGGGCCATCAGGACGGCGTCGACCTCGTCGGGGAAGACCTTCAACCCGTTGCAGTTGATCATGTCCTTCTTGCGGCCGCAGATCGTGAAGTAGCCGTCCTCGTCGATGCGAGCCAGGTCACCGGTGTGCAACCAGCCGTCGATCAACGTCTCCGCCGTCTCGGACGGCATGTTCCAGTAGCCCTTCATCACCTGGGGGCCGCGGATGACGAGCTCGCCTTCCTCGCCGACGGCCAGCACCTTCGAGCTGTCGTCGATGTCGACGATGCGCGCGTCCGTCTCGGGGACCGGAATGCCGACCGTGCCGATCTTGCGTGTGCCATCGACCGGATTGACGTGCGTGACCGGCGAGGACTCGCTCATCCCGAAGCCCTCGAGAACCTTCGCGCCGGTCAAGGCTTCGAAGCGCTCGAGGACGTCGACGGGGATCGGCGCCGAGCCGGAGAAGCAGGCCTTGACCGACTTCAGATCGCGGGACTCGATGCCCGGGTAGTGGTTCAGCGCATTGTAGAGCGCTGGTACGCCCGGGAAGATCGTGACGCGGTGCTTCTCGATCGCGTCGACGATCGCCTTCGTGTCGCGCGGATTCGGGATCAGAGCCATGGCCGAGCCGCAGGCGACCGACCAGTTCATGCCCACCGTCATCCCGAAGACGTGGAAGAGCGGCAGGCAATTCAGCATGACCTCCTTGCCGTACTCGTTCTTCGGGAACCAGGCGCTGAGCTGCTGCACGTTGCAGGACAGATTCCTGTGCGTCAGCACCGCTCCCTTCGACACTCCCGTCGTGCCGCCCGTGTACTGCAGAACGCAGACGTCGTCGAAGTCGACCTCCGGAGGCGTGCGATGCGGGACGGCGGTCGACGACGTCACCAGCTCCTTGAACCGGTGCACGCCGCTCTCGTTCGGCACCTTCGCGATCATCGGAGGATCCTGCCGCCGCAGCTTGAAGGGAGCGAGCCAGCTTAGCGGAAAGCGCATGTACTCGGGGATCGACGCGACGACGTAGTTCTTCACTCCGAGCTGGTGGCGAACGTCACGGAGCGTCCGGTCGAAGATGAAGTCCATCGTGAAGGCCAGCTCGCAGCCCGCATCGTTCCACTGGTGCTCGATCTCGCGCGGTGTGTAGAGCGGGTTCGTGAGAACGACCTGTGCCCCGAGCGTCAACGCGGCGTAGTAGGCGATGACCGTCTGCGGGATGTTCGGTAGCTGGATTGCGACGCGCGTGCCGGCCCGCACGCCGAGCCCGTCGAGAGCCGCGGCCAAACGGTGCACGTCGGTGTGAACCTCGCGGTAGCTCATGCTCCGGTTCAGGTAGCGGATCGCCGTTGCGTCGGGGACGCGCTGGACGGTCCGCTCGAGGTAGTCCGCGAGCCGAACCTCCTCGAAGTCGAGCGAAGCGTTCACGCTCGGGTCGTAGTGACGATGCCAGGGGCGTTGTTCCAAGGTCGATCCTCCGGCGAGCCAGGATGGCGCCGAGGCGACGCCGATCCAAGCCTTCAGACGGTTCCGGCCGTGGAAGTCGTTCAGCGCACCTGGAGCAGAGGCGTGAAGTAACGGTAGTAGACCTCGAGGCTCAGGACGCACAGGGCGGTCGTGTAGCTCTTGTCGTCCCGGTCGTCCCCGGCGTACTCCGCGTACACCGAGATCGGTCGCCACGAGCCATCGTCGTCCTGGGCCGGGAGCAAGGTCTCCTTCATCGCGACGTTCCAGCGTTCCCAGGCGTTGCCGCCCATGCGGAAGGCGGCGAGGGTGCCGTAGTACCAGAAGTAGAGATTGCCCCGGGCGCGGTGGACGAAGTCGTCGTCGCCCGAGTAGCGGTATCCGCGCGGGACGCGCTCGAAGAGGTAGTCGCGCGCTTCGGCGAGCTCCGGTGCCGTGATGTCGATGCCGAGCAAGGACAGCCCGAAGAGCGCCGCCGGCGTCGACGCCGGCAGGATCGCGTACGAGGAGCGCAGGCGGGCGGGATCGTGGCTGTAGCGAAAGGCTCCGCGGCGCGGATCCCAGGCACCCGTCAAGAACCCCCGCGCGTCCCGGAAGGCCCGGTCGGGGACGTCGAGACCGCCCAGTCGGGCGGACTCGAGCGCCATGATCTGCCAGGCGCTGATCGACACGCGCGGCCAACGGTCGCGGTTCCAGACGTGCCCGTCGGCGAAGTAGTAGGGCCAGCCCCCGAAGAGCCGCGGGTCGTCGTCGGTGCGCTGCTCGGCGAGGATGTGGGCGATCGCCGCCTCGAGCGGCCCGCGCAGGTCGGGAGCCGCGGTCAAGGCGTAGCCCTCGGCCAGGGCGTAGGTCGCGATGCCGTGACCGTAGGCCGACGAGTCACCGAAGTGGGCGGAGTCCGGATCCTGGCGTTCCAGGAGGAAGCGGATCGCGCGGGCGACGTTGTCGTCGTAGATCGAGCCCGAGCCGGGCGTGTGCCCCGCGCCCAGGAAGGCGAGCAGTGCGAGCCCCGTCTTCCCGATCCGCACGTCGCCGTACTTCGCGTCGTGATCGCGGCGGGAGCCCCACGAGCCGCTCTCGTTCTGAACCGAAGCCAGATAGGCCAAGCCGGCGGCGACCGCCTGCTCCGTCTCGGTACCTCCTCCGAACTCCTCGAGCGCGCGCAGCTTCTCCGAGCCGAAGCGATTCTGGTAGGGCGAGCGCTTCAGCTGGCGCCGCTCGCGATCGGGCGTGCGCAGAGGAGGGCGTGCAGGTGCTGCCGCGGCGACGACGGGCGTGCGTGGCGCGGGTGCGGCGAGGCGCGGCGCGCTCGCACGCTTGGTCGGGAGCGGCACGCTGACCGTGCGTTCGAAGCGCCTCGTTTCGAGCGGGACGTGCGCGGGGGTCGAGGCCTCCGTCGGAGCCGTCGTGTCGGAGGCTTCCTGTGGGGAGCGCAGGGCCAGGGGAGGGGACGTCGATGGGCGGCGCTCTCTGACTCCAACGTTCGCTCGAGGCCCCTCGGGCAATGCGCTCGGTGGCCGGAGCACGGCGCGTTCGGCCGGCGCGATCCGCGGCACGCCAGCGGACGGCTCGGGCCACGCGGCCTCGTCGAAGCGACCGTCAGCCGGTCCCGGCCCATCCTCGCGTCCGACCGGATCGAAGGCTCGTGCGGCGAGCGCGAGCTCGGGGCGCGCCTCGGCCGCCTGCCCCGGGTCCGTCTTCGGAAGCGGCGCGAGGGCCGTCGCCGCGACCGCGTTCCGTCCGGCGTCGTTCCGGTCGAGCACGTCGGTGTGCCGGCGCGGTCCGGAAGCGGCGGTCGGCGTCGAGCGGAGTGCCGGAGCTCGCACGGCGCCCGGCCGCAGTTCGGCCGCGGCCGGCGCCCGCTTGTCGGTGTCAAGTCGCGCGGGTGCGCCGTCCACCGTTCGCGCCCCCCGCGTCGCACGTGCCCCCGCGGCGACGTCGCGCGCCGAGAGCTGCAGATCCGGCGCCGCGGCGCGGTCCGGTTCGAAGCGTTCGTGCGGGGACGCGAGCGTGGGCCCTCGATCAGGCGTGGGCGAGGTCTCGACCGCCAGGGTCGCCCGGTTCGGTCGCACCAACGTGTCGCCGTTGCGCGGGGCTGCGAAGCGCTCCGACGAAGGCGCAGCGCTCGCGGCCGGGGTCGGTGCCAGCTGCGGACCCGCGGCACGCACCGCGGCCCGGGCCGCGCTCGGTGCAGGGGCCCGTTCACCCGCGCGGGCGACGACGTCCAGCGCCGGCGCCGGTGCCATTCGGCGCTCGATGGGGGCTTCGCGTTGGGCCAAAGCTGTCACCGGAGCGGCGTTCGAGCGCGGCGCTTCCAGGACGGCCGTCTCCCTGCCCGGTGCGTGCTCGGCGCGCTCGGGACGGGCCAGCTCGCGCTCCGCCGGACGGGCGGCGAGCTCGGCGGGCGCGCCGCTCTCCGCACGTTCGGGACTTTCCTGCGCGTCGTCGACGTGCCGCTGCGCCGAGAGCGTTCCGGCGCGCTCGCGCTCGGCTTCCGCGGGATCGCTGTCGTCCGGTGCCAGGCGCACCCGGAACGTGCGTTCGTCGCCCTCGAAGCGCATGTCCTGCGACTCGGGATAGACGTGCTTCAAGTACCACAGGAGGAAGAGGTGCGCGAGCAGCGAGACCAAGAGACACTTGTAAAGCACCTCGAGCCCGCGCCAGGACTTGGAGAGCCAGGCCAGGAGGGCGATGACGAGCAGGGTGACGAGCAGGGCCCATTCGCGCCAGCCTGGCGGAGCGACCGGCAGGCGGAAGAGCTCGCGCGAGCGGGCGCGCACGAAGTCCGCGCGCGCCGCGAAGCCGTTCGCCTCGGCGACGGAAGGCTCACGGTCTTCGACGCGCTGGAAGAGCAGCGTGAAGCCGTCGCTCGAGAGCGCCGGCCCGCGCTCGGAGCCGTTGCCATCGAGGCCGTGCAGGGGCTGCGGTTCGAGCCACTGTGCACCGCGTCGGAAACTGCGAAACAGGTCGAAGCCTCCGCGCGCCTCGGCGCGGTCGGAGGCGAAGACCAGGAGTCGCGCATCCCCGGTCGTGGCCGGCTCGCGCTCGTCGAAGGGCGAGTTCAGCGCTGCCAGCGGCTCGACCTTCCAGGTCACCGCTGCGGGCCCCGGCTGCTCGGCCCGATAGAGATCGAAGTCGACACGTGCGCCGCGCGCGCGGTTCGAGGCGAAGGCCAGCACGCCGGTTCCGAGCGGACAGGGATCCGTTTCGTCCGCGGCCGTGTTGATGCCCGCACCGGCGGGCTCGGCCGGATCGAAGTGCCCGTCGCGGTACGGGGCGCGCCACAGGTCGAGTCCGAAAGCGCCGCCGCCGCGGTCGCTCGCGAACCACAGGCCGTCCGGCCCGAAGGCCGGTGCGAGCTCGTCGGCGCCGGTGTTGACGATGTCGAGCGGAACGGGCTCGCCGGGTTCTCCGTTCACGAGCCGCGCCACGAAGAGGTCGGCGTTGAGCCCGCGCTCTCCGACCGCGAAGACCAAGAGCCGTCCGTCGGGGGAAAGAGCAGGGCGCGAGGCTTCGGCAGGGAAGCGGAAGGGCGCGAGCGGTTCAGGCGCCTCCCAGACGGTGTAGCGGATGCGTTCTCCGACCGGGAGCTCGAAGCGCTCCGAGCCGTCGCTCCAGCCGGCGCCGAGCTCGAGCTCGTGGCGCAACCACAGGTAGGACCCGAAGGCTCCGGCGGCGATGAAGAACACGATCGCGACGAGGTCGCTGCTCGCCTTCCCGCGCCGTGCGCCTCGCTCGGCCACCACCCGTCTGTCCACGCGCACGCCTTCAGCCCTCCTTCCGCGTCGTTCCGACCGAGAGATTCGAGAGCCCCGCCAGGCCACAGGCGTCCATGACAGCGACGATCGCCTCGTGTCGTGCGCCGGCCGCACCACGAATCGTCACGGGCGTCGCCGGATCGTGTTGGGCCGCGCGCTTCAGGACGCCGACGAGCTCGTCGCGGCCGAGCGCTCCGCCCTCGAAGAAGATCGTTCCGTCCTCGATCACCGTCAGCACGAGTTCGTCGGGCGTTGCGCCGGCTTCGCCCGACGACTCGGCCGTCGGGAGCTCGACCTCGATCTCGCGTTCGGGATCCAGAAAGGTCGTCGAGACCATGAAGAAGATCAGGAGCAGGAACACGACGTCGATCAGCGGCGTGAGATTGACGACGAGCTCGTCGGCGTCGTTGTCTTCGCGGATGTTCACGCTTCCGTCCTCGCCTCGAGCGCCGGGAGGCGCTCGCGCTCGAGCAGGCTCTCGAGCTCGAGGTACAGGTCTTCCGAGCGCCGAACGAAGCGGTCGATACGCCCCTTGAACCAGTAGTAGGCGGCCTGCGTCGGGATCGCGACGGTGAGGCCGGCTGCGGTCGTGATCAGGGCCTGGCTGATTCCGGACGCGAGCAGCTCGGGTTTGCCGAGTCCGTCGTTCACCGCGATGCTCGAGAAGGCTTCGATCATGCCCCAGACCGTGCCGAGCAGCCCGAGTAAGGGAGCGATCATGCCGACCAGCACGAGCGGCTTCAGGTTTGCGCCGAGGCGCTTGACCTCGCGGTAGCCGGCGTCTTCGACCGCCTTCTCCATCTCGAGCAGGGGGCCGCGCGCGCGCCGCAAAGCCGCACCGAGGATGCGTCCCAACGGGCGCGGGTCTTCCTCGCAAGCGCGCAGAGCATCGCCCGGACCGCGCGCGTCGGCGACCTCGAGGATGCGCTTGCCGTAGCTGGCCGAGCCGAGCTCGTTGCCGCGCAGCCGGATCGAGCGCTCGACGACGTACATGACGGCCACGATCGAGCAGAGCGCGATCGGGATCATGAGCGGACCGCCGTTCAGGACCATGTCGAAGACGGAATCGAGGGTGAGCGGCTCGGCCGCCCGCAGGGGTTCGGGTTGCAGCATGTCGTCAGTCTCGTCTCGTAGCGGGGTCGAACGACCCCGGTCTCGTTCGGATTCGATCAGGTGAGAGGAAGGAAGCCTCCGTCGTCGGACCCCGAAGAGCTGCCCTGAGCCTCTTCGCGTACCCCACGTACCCTCCGCGTCAGGAGGCTTCCCCCCAGTTCGTCATTCGCTCCGCGCGCCGGCGAGGCGCGCGCGCGCTTCCTTGGCCGCAGGGCTCTGCGGGTGTTCTTCGAGCACCTCGCGATACTGGCGTTCGGCGCCCGCGCGATCGCCCTTCGCCTCGAGGCAGCGGCCGGCGGATACGAGCGCTTCGGCGACCTTGTCCGCGTGGCCGAAGAGCACGGCGACCTTGAGGAACTCCGAGAGTGCTTCCTCGATGCGACCTTCGGCTTCGTGCAAGCGCCCGAGCGAGAGCCGCGCCTCCGCGGCGAGCTCGCCCTGGTCGCGTTCGAGCACCCTGGCGAAGGCGCGGCGGGCGTCGTCGGTGCGCCGCAAGCCGGCAAGCGCCTTGCCACGCCAAAGCTCGGCCTCCACGCCGTTGGGGCCGCGCAGGAAAGCGGGATGCGTTTTTGCCAGCTCGCGCAGGAACCGCTCGGCTTCCGCGTAGCGCTCCAAGGCACCCAGGGCGAGGCCGCTGCGGAAGAGCGCCTTCGGGACGACCTCGTGCTGGGGGTGCTGTTCGAGCAGGGTCGCGAAGGCCTGCAAGGCGCGCTCGAGCTCGCCAGCTCGATAGCGCGCCTCGCCGAGCAGGAACAGGGCTTCGCCTGCCAAGTCGCTCTCGCCGTGTTCACGGACCAGACTCTCGAAGCGCTGGGCCGCGCGCTCGAGCTCGTTCTTCTCGAGGTGCGCGAAGCCGAGCTTGTAGAGCGCCTGCGCGGCGACGGGGCTGCCCTCGATCAGGGCGCGTTCGTAGAGCTCGGTGGCGGGCCGGACGTCGCCCGCCTCGAAGCGCGCCTCGGCCACGAAGAACGAAGCCTCCGCCGCGGCGGGGTCCTGCGGGCTCTCACGCTGGGCGACGCGCACCCGGGCCTCGGCCCGATCGACGTCGCCCTCCTCGAGCGCCAGGTAGGCGCCTTCGACCAGGACGCGTCGAGCGACCTCCTTCGTGTGCAGATTCGCGAGCAATTCGTCGAGAACACGCGTCCCGCGCGCCGGTTCGTTCGCTTCGCTCCACCCGGCGACGACGACGCGCGCGGATTCGAAGCGACGCGTGTCGTCGGTCGTGAGCGCGAGCAGCATGCGCCAGGCGCGTTCCGCCGCCTCGAGGTCGCCCCTGCGCCGCTCGACCCACACCGCGAGCTCCGCTGCCGAGGCGCGCAGCTCGGGCGCGACGGAGGCGTCGCTCAAGAGCGGCGCGAGCGCCTCGGCGGCGCGCGCATCGTCCTCGTCCTCGTACGAACACCAGGCCGAGCCGTAGCGCGCGCGCGGCGCCTCGGGAGCGTCGGGTTGGCGTTGCAAGAGGAGCGTGTAGCGTTCGAGCGCGGCCTTCCAACGACCGAGCTCCGAGAGGCGTTCTCCCAGGAGGAACAGGCCGGCCGGCGCGAGCTCGTGCTGCGCGTGCCGACGCACGAGGGCTTCGAGCGGCGCGAGCGCGGCTTCTCCGTCGCTCGCGAGCGCGAGTGCGTAGAGCACTTCGGCCTCCCGCTCCCCGCCCGAAAAGCGCGCGAGGTAGCTCTGCCAAGCCTCGCGGGCGCCCGCGCTGTCACCCGCGTCGAGGCGTGCGCGGCCGAGCAGGTGGAGCGCCTCCGACGCGTCGTCCTGGGCCAGCTCGCCGTCCTCGAGAACGCGCTCGAGACCGCGCGCGGCCTCTGCATGAGCGCCGCGCAGGTAGCGGCACCACGCCATCCTGACGGCGATGCGTGCGCGCTCCGCGTCGTCGCCCTGGCCCGCGAGCGCGCGGAAGACCTCTTCCGCCCGCTCCATGCGGCCTGCCTGGAAGTGGGCTTCGGCGACCAGCGCGCGCGCGTCGGTCGCATGGGGGCTGGCAGGGTGCTCGGAGAGGACGCGTTCGGCGTAGCGCAAGGCGGCCTCCGCCTCACCGGCGTTCAGGGCCGCGACGGCCGCGGCATAGAGGGCGTAGTCGGAGCCCGAGCGCTCGAAGGCCCGGCGCGCTTCGTCCGTGCGTCCGAGCCGTTCGAGGAGCTCGCCGCGCGCGACGTGCAGGCGTGTGGCGAACTCGCCGTCGGCGGAGGACGAGGAAACCGCGGCCTCCAAGGTGGCGAGGGCTTGCTCGTTCTGCCCCTGTTCCGCCTGCGCGCGGGAGAGCCAGTACAAGGCCTCGGGCTCGCGCTGAAGCTGTGCGTGCGTCAGGACGGCAGCGGCTGCGCGCGCGTCGCCCGCCAGCAAGCTCTCGACGCCCTGGTGGAGGCGTGCCTCGGAGACATGGCGGCTGTCCGGATGCTTGCGGACCAGCTCTTCGAAGAGGCGCGCGGCTTGCTCGTGCTCCCCGGCCGCCGCGCGTGCGAAGGCACGTCCGCGCAAGGCCGCGTCGGAGAATTCCGCGGCGCGTACGGTGCGGAAGACGGCCCGCGCCTCTTCCGGCCGCTCGAGCGAAAGCAAGGCCTCGCCGCAGAGCACGCGCAACTCGTCGGAGCCCGTCGCGTCGCCGTGCCGCGCCAGGTATTCGCGCGCCCGCTCGACGGTCGCCTCGGGGTTTCCGGACTCGAAGGCGCACCACGCGAGACCCCGTCGCGCGCCCGCCGCGTGATCGCCGTCGGGGGTCGCTGCGAGCACGCGCTCGTACCAGGTGCTGGCGGCTTCGAACTGGCCCGCGCGCAGCTCGGTCTCGCCGAGGAAGAAGGCTGCCGGAACGACGAGGTAGTCGCTCCCGGCGTCCGTGGTCGCGCGGAAGGCTCGCCGGGCGCGATCGACGGCGCCGCGCTCGAGCTCGCACTGGCCCAGGCGGAACAGGCATTCTGCGCGGTAGTCGAAGGCGCGCTCGTCGCTCAGGTCATCGAAGTGCGCACGCGCCTCGTCGCGGCGACCGAGCTCGAACAGCGCCGTGGCCAGGCGATAGCGGGCGAGCGCGGCTTTGGAGTGGCGCCGATGTTCGCGCAGGAAGCGTTCGCCTTCCTCGACGACGAGTTCGAGCAAGCCCTTCTCGGCCAGGCCCGCGAGGAAGCGGTAGGCCTCGTCCCCTTCGTCGGCAGCCGACGGCGTCGCGTGCAGCGCCGAGCTGGCCGTCGAGGCAGCGAAGGGGGGGTGCGGTGAACAGGCGACGGTGGGGAGGAGCACGACGAAAGACAAGAACGGCATCGCGGGGTCCTTCTACGGTGTGGGGTGCGCGGGGGACGGATGTCGGGCCGAAGGGCGCGGGGCGACCCTTTTCGAGTGGCGGGGCCGGGCCGCGGGCCGTTCGAGCGAGTCGGTCCGAACGACTGTCGAGGGAGCGTGGGCCGCGCCCCCTCGCGACCGAGCCGACGAAACCCTCTGGCGTCCGTCGGCGCGGTCGAGCGGGCCCGGATCAGCGCCCGCGGTCGAGGCTACGCAGCTCCTGGCGTAGCTCGCGTACAGCGTCGCGCAGGCTCTGCATCTCGCCGCGCATCCGGGACAAGAGCTCCGACATCTCGTCGAGCTCGGTCGCGTCCGGCCGGCGTCGGATCGGCGCAGGTGCCTCGCTGCCTGCGGGGCTCGGCGCACGGCGCGGAGCGCGTGCTTCGGGCGCGTCCAGGGCGTCGACGCGCAGGCCGGACGGGAAGGCGAGGTCGGGCAACGGCACGTCGAGCCCGTCGAGTTCGATCGCGGGGAAATCGAGCTCGCCGAACTCGATCGCGGGGAAATCGAGCTCGCCGAACTCGGGCACTTCGAGTTCCCCGAACTCGAGGTCGGGGCCATCGAAGCGCGGTCCCCGGGGCGTGCCGGGCCCGGCCGGCGGAGCGCTCGTCGGTCCGCCGGGACGCCCGGCCTCGGGGGAGAACGGCACGAGTTCGACGACAGCCCCGTTCTCCTGCAGGACGTAGGTGCCGGGCGCGCGCTTGGCGAGCTCGTCCAAGCGGAAGCGGCCGCTGGCGCCGTCGGGAGAGATCACGACGATTCCGTCGGCCTTCTTGCCGCGGCTTTCGACCTGGAAGCGGGTCGCACCGCGCGCATCGGCACGTCGACCTTCGAGCGGGCGGAGCTCGACCGACTGTCCGTCGTCGCGCAGGACGTAGCTGCCCGGATCGAGCTGCTCGAGGGACTTCCAGGTGGCTTTGCCCATGCCGCTCGGACCGACGATCGTGATCCCGTCCTGGCGATCGAGACGAAGGACGTAGGGCGCCTCGCCTGCTCCTTGCACGCGCAGAGCGTTCGTTCCCCGCAGGCTCGGGAGGGCGCGGGGGGTCGCGGCCGCGGAAGGCGCCACGCGGGCGCTTTCCTCCGGGCGGAGTCCGGGCAGGGCGGGCGGCGCGGGTTCGACCTGGCGACGCAGCGAGCGCTCGTTGGCTCGTTCGGCTTCGATGCGTCGTAGCTCACTTTCCAGCTCGCGGATGCGCGCCTCGACCGAACGCATGCCGTCCTGGGGCAGGACGGAAGAGATCAGGGACAGGGACGCGCGCTCGAGCGCGTGCTGACGAAGCTCGTCGTTGTTGCGCAGGGCGACGACGACGGCGTCGCGTGCGGCTTGCACGGCGGCATCCCGCTGCACGCTCCGCTTGTCGAAGCGGCCGCCCTGGCTCTCGACGTAGCTCGCGAGGATGGCTTCGGCGTGCTCCTCTTCCGGGCTGGCTTCCTCGGAGCGGACCGAACGAGCGGTGTTCGAGTCGCGCTGGCGTTCGCGCTCCCGTTGCTCGAGCTCGCGCTCGAGCTCTTCGCGAACCCGTCGGTGCTCCTGACGCAGCAAGGCGTCGCGCTGTTCGAGCTCCTTCTTGCGACGCTCCGTCTCGCGCTCGAGCTCGCGACAGATGCGCTCACATTCCTGCTCTCGGCGCTCGGCCTCCTGATCGAGTTCGCGCTCCCGGGTCTCGACGTCCCGTTCCAGGGCCGAGAGCTCGGACCTCAAGCGGCGTTCGATTTCCTCGGCCTGCTTTTCGACGTCGCGCTCGCGGCGTTCCTTCTCGCGGACGAGCAAGCGCAGCTCCTTGGCCAGCTCCTTCTCCCGGCGGGCGATCTCGCGCTCGAGTTCACGCTCGTGTTCCTCTTCCGATCGCTCCAGCGCGGCGAGCTCGCGTTCGAACTCCTGTTCCTGGCGGGCGAGCTCGCGCTCCCACTCTTGCTCGAAGCGCTCGACGTCGATGTCCACGTCCTCGGGGCCCCGGCCGACGACGCGC
The DNA here is from genome assembly GCA_029259595.1 of Planctomycetota bacterium. Taxonomy (GTDB): domain Bacteria; phylum Planctomycetota; class UBA1135; order UBA1135; genus OFTM43. The sequence goes on from JAJDEW010000118.1 coordinate 39,472, forward strand.
AGGGTCGCGCTGGCGAATTCCAGGCCGTTCTCGGTACGGGGGGCGCGTAGGCGGGCGAGCTCGGCTTCGAAGCGCTCGGCCAAGCAAGCGCCGCAGGATGGACGCGAACGCCCGTCTGCGGGGTGTTCGTGGGAGCGAACGAGCGCCTCCTGGGGGACGCCGCCGCAGTTCTCTTGGGCGGCTGGCGACACGGAGGACAGGAGGCCGAGCGTGAGGGCGAGAAGTTTCGTTGTGGATCGCATGGTGGATCGTTGTGCGCTGGACCGGGGCGGACGGGGATCAGGGAGACGGTGCGTCGGCGAGCGTCGCTTCGACGGAGCGGGCCTGGGCCCGGAGCGCATCGAGACGGCGTTCGATCTCGTCGACCGTGGATTGCAGAGAAGCGGGCAGGGGGAGCTCACGCAGCTCTTCACGCAGAGCGAGGGACTCCGTGTCGAGGGCGGCGAGCTCGGCTCGGAAGCGCTCGAGCTCGTTGCGCAAGCGCGAACGCTCGAGGGTGTCGTCCGGGGTCCCGAGGACTCCCCGGACTTCCGCGCGTCCGAGCGCGGGCTCCTGGGCCAACTCGGGAGCCCGTTGCAGGGCGGGGAACGGGCGGGGGCGCGGGTCCCGCGCGCGAGCAGGGAGAGCTTCCGGGCGAGCGGCGCGTGCGGGCTGCTGTCCGAGCCGTGCGTCCGGCGCGCCCAGAGCGGCCGTCGGGTCGCTCGCTGGCAGCGCCCAGACCCGCGCCGCGGGCGAGGTCGCCGCCTCGGTGTCGTTCGCTCCTGTCGAGTGCACGACCGCGAGACCGACTCCCGGTGCGGCGGCAGCGACGCTGGCCAGAGCCAGCCCACCGAGCGGGAGAACGAGCCAGGACCGCCGTTGTTCGAAGCGAGCGTCGTCGACGAGCAAGCGCTCGACGCGCACGGCCAGGCGCGAGGGACGCGCGGCCATCGAAGCGACCGGCACGCTGCGCGGCGGGGGCGCGACGAGCCAGCCGGCGATCTCGGTCAGGGTGCTCGCGAGCGCGATGCGGCGTCCGGTCCAGCGCACGGCCTGGTCGTCGCAGGCCAGTTCGGCGGCGTCGCGCAGCTCGCGGTGCGCCAAGCGGTTCAAGGGCTGGAAGAAGAAGACGCGCTCGAGCAGGTGGAAGGCCGAGAACCACAGCGGATCGCACCGGACCGCGTGCGCGAGCTCGTGGGCCAGCATGCACTCCTGTTCGTCTTCGGCCAGCTCGGTCAGGGCGCGCACCGGCAGGCAGATCTCACGGCGTACGAACCCGAAGGCGACCGGTGAACCGAGCTTGTCGCTCGTCGAGAGCCGCACGCGTCCTCGAACGTTCGCGCGCCGGCAGAGCTCGGACAACATGCCGGCCAGCGGACCCCGGTTGAGCGGTCGTCGATCCCGGAGCGTGAGCTGCACCGCGAGCGTGCGCAGACCGAAGGCGATCCAGGCCAGTGCGGCCAGCGCTCCCCAGACCCAGACCAGGCCGCGCACGATTCCCAGGGGGGTGCGCAGGGCCGCGAGCCAGCCAACGGGAGCCGCCTGAAGCGACGCGGGCAGGGCGGAGTTCGTCGTAGAGCGCGCGTCGCTTGCGGGGGAAGCGGGAGCGAAAGCCTCCGGCGGGTCGACCGTGTGCGTCGCTCCGCGGGCAGGCTCGACGAGTCGCTGTGGCTCTGGCCAGGCTGGAACGGAGGGCGCAGACCGCGGCGTCTCGGTCGAGTCGAGGGGCGCGCGGCGAGCGACGGCTTCGGCCGGGGAGGCCTCCTGCTCGTCGAGGGCCGCGGTGCGCGCCGTGTGCAGGGGAGCCGGCGCCGCGCGCTCGTCGAGATTGCGGTGGTCTCGCGCGTCGGAGCGGGCGGGCGCGCGGCGCGGCGTCGCGGAGCGCGAACGCGAGGCTGGTGCGCTTCCTGGGGATGCCGGGGGAGACGCCGAGGCGGATGTCGAGTCGGGTGTCGAGCCCACGGGCTCGGACAGGTTCCATGGGGGCGGCGCGCTCAGGCTGCCGGTGGCGAGCGTCCCGGGCTCGAGAAGCGCTTCGCGCGCGAGCTCGGCCTGGGGAGCCGTGTCCTGCAGGGCGAGCCGGCCGATCAAGGGCGTCCAGCCGAGGGCCGTCTGGGCCGTCGTCGTCGCCAGGCCGGCGACGAGTCCGAAGCGCCACAGACGTTCGCGGGTCGTCGGGCGACCCTCGCGCCTGCGCAGGAAGAGAGCGAGCGTGCCGAGGACGAGCGTGCTGTGGACGGCGTAGGTGGCGAGGAAGGCGCCGAGCCGCAGGGCGAGGGGTTCGGGGCTCATTCCGGGGCTCCCTTGCGGCGCTTCTTCACCAGCTCGCGCAGCCGCGCGAGCTCACCGGAATCGATCTCTTGCTCGCTGATCAAGTGGTCGACGAGGGCCGTGACGCTGCCCTCGAAGAAGCGCTCGGTCATCTCGGCCACGACGGAGCGGGTGACCTCGGCCTCGCTCACCGTGGGGCGGTAGACGTAGTGGCGGGCGACCGAGCGGTGCGCGACGATGCCCTTGCGCTCCATCTTGGTGAGCATGGTCGCGATCGTGGTGAGCGCACGGGCGCGACCGCCCTCCTGGCCCAGGGCGGCGTGCACCTCGGAAACCGTGGCCTCTTCGGCGTCCCAGAGGACGCGCATGATCGCGTGCTGGAGATCTCCCAGGCGGTGGGACGGTTCCAAGGGGAGGACCTTCGGAAAGGGGTTTCGAGCGGAGTGCCGGGCCGACTACGACCGGGGTAGTAGTACGAGCACTCGCGGAACCTGTTTCCGATGCGCCTTGCGAAAGCGGGGTGTCCGTGCGCAAGTCCGCACGGATCAGGACCTTGTGAAAGCGCGGAGGCGCGACGGGGCGCGTTTCAGCGGTCGGTCGCGCGCAACTCGACGCCGTCGGGCGTCGGTCGCAGGTCGAAGTCGGTCGCCGATCCGTCCAGTGGACGCGCGACGACTTCGAGCGGGCCGGAGAAGCTCGCCTTGAGGTGCCCCTCGGCGTCGGTGCGCTTGCCCCAGCTCCAGCTCTGGGTGGCCTCCGAAAAGAGCCACACACGGGCCTTGAGGGCCTCGTTCTCGCGGCCGGCCACGCGGATACCGACGGACTCGCCTTGGGACAGGCGCAGGTGCAGGTCCTCGTCGGTGCGCAGCGGCTCGAGCGCGAGCGTCTCCGCCAGGAAGCCGCCCTGGGGGTCGATCACGCGCAGGATGGCGGTTCCCTCGTCGTCGAGCGGCCCGATCGTCTCGAAGCTGCCGTCGGCGCCGGTGCGCTCGTAGCCGTTCCACTGCCAGTCACCGGGGCTGCGCTCGTCCCACGAGCTCACCAGGATGCTGTCGAGCGGGACGTCGTCGGGGTCGGTCACCCGTCCTCGGATCGGTTTGCCGTCGGGCAGGACGAAGCGAAAGCTCTCTCCGGCCTGCGGCTCGATCTCGAAGCGCCATTCGGCCAAGACGTCGCGATCCAGGGCCAGGACGGCCAGGTGGGTGCGCGGCGGCACCACGAGCGAGGCGCGGCCGGCTTCATCGGTCAGGGTCCGGACGACGACGTGCGTGTCCTCGCCCCCGTGGCCCGCGCCGCGCTCACCGTCGGGTGCATAGGCCCGGACCTCGGCGAACGCGAGCGGCTCGCCATGGACGTCGAGGGCCTCGACTTCGACCGGCACGCCCGGGAGGAGCTCGATCGAGACCTCCTGCTGAAGGGCGCCCGGGCGGTCGAGGGCCCAGGCTCCGAAGAGCCCGGTCTCGGCCTCGGGGCGCGCGAAGAGATGGAAGGACCAGGGCGCGCGATCGAAGGCGAAGCGCCCTTCGGCGTCGGTCTTGGTCGATTCGACGAAGGCCAAGGCCTCGCCGTGGAACAGCGCCACGAGGACGCCACCGACGGGGGCGCCGTCGGCGGTTCGGACGAAGCCGGCCACCTCGCCCACGGGGCCGCCGTCGACGGTCAGGCCGGGCAGACCGGTGAAGGCCAGGGTCGTCAAGCCGGTGACGAAGAGGGCGGCCTGCCCCAGCGAAAGTCGGGAGGAACGGGTCATCGCACGTCGTCTTCCAGCGCGAGCAGGGAGCTCTCGAGGTCGCCGAGCATGACCGCGGTGCGCTCCGCCAGGATGAGCTCTTCCTCGAGCCAGGCCCGTTGCAGGGCATCGTCGAGGTCGCTCGACGGGGGCGCCTCGGGGGCCGGCTTCGGGTGGGTGGCGGGCAGGGTCGCACCGCAGAGGGCGCAGCCGAGCAGGGCGAGGGCGAAGGATTTTCCGGTCATCGGGGTTCGGTGGCGCCCGTTGCGCGGACGTCCACCGAATCTTCGGGCGCCGCAGCGGCGATCTTGAGCACCGTGCCCATTCCTCCCCGCTTTCGGGCCCGCTCGACCGCGGCCCCCGACTCCCGCCTGCCGCGTTGTGTGTCCTGACCGGGCCTGGCTAAGGTGTCCGGCCATGTTCCCCTCCGCACGCCTCGCCCGTACGTGTCTGCTCCTCGCGTCCCTCGTTCCGTCGGCGGCCACCCAGGAGACGCTCGCGCCCGACGCGGTGCTCCTGCGGCAGCCGGACATCAGCCAGGATGAGGTCGTGTTCCGCTACGGCGACGATCTGTGGTTGGTGGACAAGCGTGGCGGTGTCGCTCGTCGCGTGACGTCGGGCGGGGGCCGCGAGCTCTCACCCAAGTTCGCTCCCGATGGCAAGCGCATCGCCTTCGTCGGCGCGTACGAAGGAGGCTCGGACCTCTACACGCTCGAGCTCGCGGGCGGTGTCCCGGTCCGGCACACCTTTCATCCCCAGCGTGAGTCGCTGTGTGACTGGACGCCGGCAGGCAACGAGCTGATCTACTTCTCGAGCGAGGCCTCGTTCTCGCGGCGAGCACCGAAGCTGTTCCGCATCGCGGTCCCCCTCGGTTCGCCCCGCGCTCTCCCCGTGCCCTACGGAACCTTCGGCGCGATCGACGGGACGGAGACGTGGCTGGCCTACACGCCTTCGACACGCGAGGGGCGAACGTGGAAGCGCTACCAGGGCGGCATGGCCCAGGACGTCTGGCTCGTGAACCTGAAGACGGGCGAGTCGCGCCGCGTGACGGATCATCCCGGGACCGATCGGCATCCGATGTGGCACGGGCGCAAGCTCTACTTCCTCTCGGACCGCGGACCCAATGCGCGCTTGAACCTCTATGTCCACGATCCGAAGTCGGGCGAGACGACGCGTTTGACCGACTATCGGCAAGAGGACATCCGTTGGCCTTCGATGGGACCGGACGACATCGTCTTCGAGGCCGGCGGGCGTCTGATCCGTTACGAGTTCGCCACCGGCGAGCGCATCCCGATCGAGGTCCGGATCCCGGGCGCGCGTCCGGAGCTCCTGGAGCGCGCCGTCGACGTGCGCCCGAACGTGGTCGCGGCGCAGCCGGGTCCGAAGGGGGTGCGTGCGGTCGTCGAAGCGCGCGGCGAGCTGTTCAGCGTGCCGAAGGAGAAGGGGGTGACGCGCAACCTGACGCGCACCGACGGCGTCGCCGAGCGCGACCCCGCTTGGAGTCCGGACGGGCGCTGGATCGCCTACCTCTCGGATCGCAGCGGGAACTACGAGCTCACCCTCCGCGACGCGCGCGGGGAGGCCTTCGAGGGTGCGGACGAAAACGGCGAACGACGCCTGAGCTCACTCGGTGCCGGCTGGAAGTCGGATCTCGTCTGGTCGCCGGACTCCGAACGCATCGCCTTCGGAACGAACGACGGGGCCTTGCACGTCCTGGAGGTCGCGACTGGCGAGCAGCGTGTGGTCGTGACGTCGCCCGACGGCAGCGCGCCGCGTGTGCGCTTCAGCCCCGACGGACGCTGGCTCACCTTCGCCATGAGTGCGGCACGCGACCGCCTCAGCACGATCCGACTCTTCGACCTGACGACCGACACGATGCACGAGGTGACCTCGGGCATGTACCTCGACACCGAGCCGGTGTTCGACCGCGGTGGGGGCTGGCTCTACTACCGCTCCTTGCGTGAGTTCGAGCCCACCTACGAGGACTTCGGGACGACGTGGATCTACGCCGACGCTTCGACGTTGGTCGCGGTGCCGCTGCGGGCGGACGTCGAGAATCCCTTCGCGCTGGTCGACCCGCACGAGGAGCCGGACGACGACGAGACGGCGCCGGCGGCCGAGGACCCTGCAGAGACCGCAGAGTCCGCGGGAGACGGCGCGGCCTTCACCATCGTGCTCGAAGGCTTCGAAGCGCGCGCGCACCGCTTGCCCGTGCCCGCCGGGCGTCTGTCGGACCTCGAGGCGGGGCGCGCGGGCGAGCTGCTCTACCTGCGGGGTCCGCGCTCCGGTGCGGACGACGAGCCCGCGCTCGTTCGCTTCGTTCCAGGTGAGGACGACGAGGAGGAGGTCCTCGCCGACGTGGTCGCCTTCCGCCCGTGCTCGGCCGGGGCCCTGGCGTTCGTCGAGACGGAGGAGGGGTCCTACGGGTTCGTTCCCGTGGAGCCCGACGCGACCCTCGACGAGCTGGATCTCACCGGACTCGTGATGCGGATCCGGCCGCGCACCGAGTGGCGCCAGCTGCTCGACGACGTGCACCGGATCTTCCGCGACTTCTTCTACGACGAAGGCATGCACGGCGTGAACTGGGATGCGGTGCACGGGCGCTTCGTCGGGCTCTTGCCCTACGCGACCTCGCGAGCCGACGTGCACGACTTCATCGGCGACATGCTCGCCGAGCTCAACGTCGGGCATGCCTACAACCGACCTCCGACCGGGGGGCTGGGCGAGCGCGTGCCGCCCTCGCAACCGGCCGGCCTCCTGGGCTGCGACTGGGAGCTCGAGCGTGGTGCCTGGCGCATCGCTCACATCCTGTGCAGCGAGGCCCCCTACGAACTCGAGGCGCGTTCGCCGCTGGCCGCACCCGGTTTGGACGTCGCCGCGGGCGACTGGCTCCTGGAGGTGAACGGGGTCTTCGTCGACGGCTCGCGCGACGTGCACGCGGCGCTGCTCGGGACCGTCGGTCGTCCGACGGAGCTGACGGTGAACGTGACGCCGCTCATCGACGGCAACGAGCGGCGCGTCGTCGTCGTTCCGTTGGAGGACGACGACGAGCTGCGCTACCGGGACTGGGTGTCCGCCAACCGGCGCTTCGTCGACGGTGCGAGCGAGGGGCGCATCGGCTACGTGCACGTTCCCGACACCGGCATCCACGGACAGAACGAGCTCTTCCGCCAGTTCCAGGGCGAGCGCGGGCACGCCGCCTTGATCGTCGACGAGCGCTGGAACGGCGGTGGTCAGATTCCGCTGCGCTTCATCGAACTCCTGGACCGGCCCGTGTCGAACTTCTGGGCCTTGCGGCACGGCGAAGACCTGACCTGGCCGCCGGTCGGACACCATGGGCCGAAGGCGATGCTGATCAACGGCTGGTCGGGATCGGGGGGCGATCTGTTTCCCTACTACTTCCGCCAGCACGGGCTCGGTCCGCTGATCGGGCGCCGAACCTGGGGAGGGCTGGTCGGGATCTCCGGCAATCCGAGCCTGATCGACGGTTCGACGCCCACCGTTCCGCGCTTCGCGTTCTACGAGACGGACGGGACCTGGGGCATCGAGGGCTATGGGGTCGAGCCGGACATCGAGGTCCTGGACGATCCGGCCGAGATGCAAGGTGGGCGCGACCCGCAACTCGTCGCGGCGATCGAGCAGCTGCTTCTGGCGCTCGAGGGGCTGCCGGAGACCGGGCCCGTTCGTCCGCGCGGGCCCGATCGTTCCGGCGCCGGCGTCGCGCCCGCGGACCGCTGAGGGACCGTTCGAACTCCGAAAGCGGCGGTCGGAGGCGCCCGCGGCAGGGGTAGAATCCGCGCTCGAAGCCACGCGCGGGGATCCCGGCCGCCCGAAGTCGCCCAACAGGTCGCTGCCCGGCTCGTAGGGCCTTCGAACCGAGCTCCCTTCACCCTCCCGCCCCGGACAACCCCCGTTAATAGATGACGACCGTAGATTCCTCCCGCGACCTCTCCGATCTGATCGCTCGCGATAGTGCCTGGGTCGGGGAGCTCGAGGATGCCCTGCACGAGGTGATCGTGGGACAGGAGCACCTCGTGCACGGCCTGCTCGTGGCGCTCTTGACCGGTGGGCACGTCCTGCTCGAGGGCCTGCCGGGCCTCGCGAAATCGCTGGCCGTTTCGAGTCTGGCGGGGGCGGTCCACGGCAGCTTCGCGCGCGTGCAGTTCACGCCCGACCTGCTGCCCTCGGACCTGGTCGGAACGGAGATCTATCACGCCAAGGACGGCACCTTCAGCGCACGCAAGGGGCCGATCTTCGCGAACTTCGTGCTGGCGGACGAGATCAACCGCGCACCCGCCAAGGTGCAGTCGGCGCTGCTCGAGGCCATGCAGGAGCGCCAGGTCTCGATCGGGGGCGAGACCTTCGACTTGCCGCAGCCCTTCCTCGTCCTGGCGACGCAGAACCCGATCGAGCAGGAGGGTACCTACCGCCTGCCCGAGGCGCAGATCGACCGCTTCTTTCTCAAGCTGATCGTCGGCTACCCGAGCGAGACGGAGGAGGAGGAAATTCTCCAGCGGATGGCGACGACGCAGGCGATCCCGACCGTGCGTCGCATCGTCGAGCTCGACACGATCGTGCGCTCGCGCAAGCTGGTCGACCAGATCCACCTCGATCCGCGCCTGCGCTCCTACATAATCAAGCTCGTGGCCGCCACGCGCGACCCCGCTTCGTACGGTTTGCCCGAGCTCGCGAACCAGATCCAGTTCGGCGCCAGTCCGCGGGCGTCGATCGTGCTCGCGCTCTGTTCGCGAGCGAATGCGTTCCTCGAGCATCGCGGCTACGTCACGCCCGGCGACATCAAGCGCGTCGCGATCGAGGCCATGCGTCACCGACTCTCTCCCACGTACGAGGCGGAAGCGGAAGGCCGTACGACCGACGACCTGATCGCGCGCGTTCTCGAGACGATCCCGGTTCCCTGACGCACCGCGTGGGAAGCGACTTGAAACCGAAGCCGGCAGCGGATTCCGCCGAGACGACGCTCACCCCCGAGCTGATGGCGCGGGTGCGGCAGATCCAGATTCGCACGCACGGACTCGTTTCGGCCGCGCTTCAGGGGGCCTATCGCTCGAGCTTCCGGGGCACCGGGATCGAGTTCGAGGAAGTGCGTCCCTACATGCCGGGTGACGAGGTCCGCTCGATCGACTGGAACGTGACGGCGCGCACCGGCGAGCCGCACATCAAGACCTACGTCGAGGAACGCCAGCTGATCGTGCAGCTCGTCGTCGACACGAGCCGTTCGATGGACTTCGGCAGCGTCGACAAGACGAAGCGCGAGGCGGCAGCCGAGGTCTGCGCGCTCTTGGCCTTCGTGGCGGCGGGACAGCAGGACCAGATCGGTCTGTGCCTGTTCGCCGACGAGCCCGGGCTGCACCTCGAGCCGGACAAGGGCACGCGCCATGTCCTGCGGGTCGTGCGCGAGGTCATGGCGGCACGCACCTCGGGCGTGGGCAGCTCGCTCGCGGGCGTGCTCGAGCACCAGCTCTTGCACCTCAAGCGCCGTTCGTTGGTGCTCGTCGTCTCGGACTTCCTGGGCGTGGAGAACGAAGACTGGCAGCGGCCGCTGGCGCACCTCGCGCGCAAGCACGACGTGATCTGCGTGCGGGTCACCGACCCCTTCGAAGAGCGGCTCCCGAAGAGCGGCCTCTTGCTCTTCGAAGAGATCGAGTCCGGCCGCACGATCGAGATCGACACGGCCTCGAAGGCGGTGCGCGAGGATTGGCAGGCACGCGCCAGGCAACGCGCCGAGCACGTGCTCCGCACGGTGCGGCGTGCGCGGGCGGACCTGGTCGAGGTCACGACGGGCGGGGACCCCGCCGAACCGATCGTGCGTCTGTTCCGGCGCCGAGCCCAACGGGGCGGTGGGGTCGGATGAGCGCCACGCTGACGCTTTGCGCCGTCCTTGCGGTCGCGCTGGTCACGCCGCTCACGCGCGCCAGCGAGGCGCGCGCTCGCATGCTGATCGAGGGCGCCGACGCGGTCGAGGTGGGGGTCCCGTTCTCGCTGACCTACGAGCTCGAACACGAGGCCGGCGCGACCGTCGAAGGGCTCGATGCCGACGCACTCGTGCTCGACGACTCCTGGATCGTGTTCGGTTCGCGGCGCGAACCGGCACGTGCGGTCGAGGCCTCGCCCGGGCGTGAGCGAACGCGTCGCACCTGGGAGCTGGCCTCGCTCGACCCGGGTGAGCGCGTCTTGCCTGCGCTCGGTGTCACCGTCGACGGTCGTCCGGTGCCTCCGCCCGAGGAGCCCGCGCGCGTTACCGTGCGCGGGGTGCTGGGAGAAGGCGAAGATGCGCCGCGACCGCTGCGGAGCTTTCCTGACCCGTTCGGGACCGGTCTGCCGCAAGCCGCGAGCGGATTCGTCTGGCCGCTGGCTGCCGGCGCACTCGTGCTCGTCGCACTGGCTTACGCCACATGGCGCGCGCGCCCCAAGCGCGCCGCCGTGCCTCCGCCGCCGACGACGCAGGAGCGTTTCGCGCGCGCCAAGGCGGTGCGACACGAGGACGCCGACGCGCTGCTCGTGGCGGTCTTCGAACTTTCGGACATCGTGCGCAGCGCCTTCGACGAAGCCCTGGAAGGCGGCTACGAGCGCCGGGCGTTGACGGATGGGGAGTGGCTCGACGCCGCACAGCTTCCCGCGGAAACGGGCACGCGGATGGCAGCCTTTCTCGAGCGCTGCGGACGGGTGAAGTACGCCGGTGAAACGCCCACCTCCTGGGCGTTCGACGAGCTCGTGAACGAGGCCGGTGCGTTGCTCGAGACGGCCAAGGCCTCGTCCGGGGTCACGGCCGCTACGCCTTTGGAACCTGTCGAAGAGGGCGCCCGTTGAGCTTCCTGCCGGCGATCGAGGCTCCCGGGCCGGCCTCCCAGGCCGTGCAGAGCGCGGGGCGCGCGAACTTCGAGTTGTGGGGCGACTACTCGCTCTCGGACCCGGTCTTCCTGCTCTTGATCCCGCTCGCGCTCCTGCTCGTCGCCTGGGGCCGCGCGCGCGGCGGTCGCGCCCGCGGGCGCGTGCCCATGCTTCCGCTCGCGGCCGCACGCTCGCTGCGCCAGCGCCTGATGTTCCTGCCGAGCGTGTTCCAGGTCATCGCCCTGGTGCTCGTGGCGATCAGCTTGGCGCGCCCGTTGCGCGGCAACGTGCAGCGCAATGTCGTGTCCGAGGGCGTCGACATCGTGCTCGCGATCGACCGCTCGGGTTCGATGCGGTTCGACGACCTCGAGCCCGGCGTGAACCGGCTCGAGGTGGTGAAGGACGTCGTCGGGGACTTCGCCGAACGCCGCATGACGGATCGCGAAGGCGCGGCGGACAACGTGGCCCTGCTTTCCTTCGCGCGCTATCCGCAGCTCTTGTGCCCGTTCACGCTCGATGTCGATGCACTCGCGGGCTTCCTCGAGGATGTCGACCTGGTCGATCGGCGCGAGGAGGACGGCACCGCGATCGGTGTGGCGCTCGCGAAGGCCGTCTCGGTGCTGCGCGACAGTGCGGCCAAGTCGAAGATCGTCGTGCTCCTGACCGACGGCGAGAACAACGTGCACGAAATCACGCCGACGGCCGCCGCCGAGCTCGCGGCGGAGGTCGGGGTGCGGGTCTACACGATCTATGCGGCGCGTTACGTCTACGTCCACGACCCCTTCCGCGGCTACGTGCCGCGCACGGGCGAGGTCGACACGTCGGAATTGCGCGGCATCGCGGAACTCACCGGCGGTCGCTTCTTCCGCGCGATCGACAAGGAGTCGCTCGAGGGCATCTACACCGAGATCGAAGCGCTCGAGCGAACCGAACGTCGCGAACAACGCTTCGAGGAGACCTTCGACCTCTATCCGCTCTTTCTCCTGCCGGGCCTCCTGATCTACGGGCTCGCCTGGCTCTCCTCGTCGACCTGGGCACGGAGGCTCGCGTGAACGGTGTCGATCTCCTGCGGCCGAACTACGCCTGGACGCTGGCGGTCGCCGTCGTCGTCCTGCTCGTGGGGGCGCGGGGTCTGCATCGGCGAGCGCGCGAGCTGCACCAGCTGGTCGCGGCGCGTCAGTTCCAGCGCTTCCTGCCGGGTTTCTCGCGCCCTCGTGCGCTCGTGCGTCTGCTCTTGGCTGCCGCTGGGCTGTTCTTCCTGGGGCTCTCGGCGCTCGGTCCGGTGCGCGGCTACACGCTGCGCGATGCCAAGCGCAAGAGCCTCGACCTCGTGCTGTGCATCGACACGTCGCGCAGCATGCTCGCGACCGATCTGCGGCCCAACCGACTCGAGCGCGCGCGCCGCGAGATCTACGGGCTCTTCGAGCGCATGAAGGACGACCGCTGTGCGCTGATCGCCTTCTCGGGGGACGCGCGCGAGGTCGCACCCCTGACGCACGACCGCCAGACCCTGCGGGCGCTCCTGACCTACGTGACACCGGACGACAATCGGCGCGGAGGAACGAACCTGGCGGCGGCCCTCGAGCGCGCGTTGACGCTCTTCGACGGACGCAGCGGAGCGCACGAAGCGGTCGTCCTGCTCACGGACGGTGAAGACCTCGAGGGACGTGCGGCCGAGCTCGCGAAGCAGGCCGAGGAGCGCGGAATCCGGGTCTACATCGTCGGTGTCGGGACGGAAGGGGGCAGCAAGATCCCGGTGCGGATGGACGACGGTCGGCAGGGATTCTTGAAGGGGCCGGGTGGCGAGGAAGTCGTGACCAAGCTCGAGACGGCCAGCCTGGAGCGGATTGCGCGGCTCACGGGGGGCGAGTTCCTCTCGGTCGAGCAGTCGCCCAAGCCGCTCGAGGACCTGTACTCGAAGCGCATTTCGAGGCTCGAGGGCCGCGAGGTCGAGGACGGACAGCGTCGGGTTCCACACGATCGATACCAATGGCCCCTCGCGGTCGGCCTACTCTGCATGCTGATCGAATCCTCCTTGCGCGAACGCAAGGGCTTCTTCGGAGGAAGCGCTCGATGAATGCGAAGACAACGAGCACACGGACCGTCGGTCTGGCCTGTCTCGTCGCGGCCATTCCCTGGCAAGGCGGCGAGCCGGACTTCGGCCAGGCTCTGCGCGCGATCGTCGCCCAGGAGCGCGAGGGAGCCTGGGAGGAAGCGGTCGAGTCGATCGACACGTGGTTGGGCAGGGCCGAAGAACGTGAGCTCGGCGAGCTGCAGCGCGCGGAGCTGCACTACGCTCGTGGCGTCGTCCTGGCGGCCGTGGACGAACCCGAGCGCCGGCTCGAGTCCGTGCCGTCGTTCGGGAGCGCACGAGCGTTGGCGGGTCCCGGCGAGCTACGGCTCGCTTCGACTTACAACATCGCCGGCGTGCTGCTGCGCGAGGCGGAGACGTGGCGCTCGCAGATCCCCGAGCTGGGCGGACAAGCGGCAAGCGGCCTGCCGCTGCCCGCATCGCCCTCGGGGGGGGCGCCGCCTGGGGCGCCCCCGAATGCTCCCCCGGAAGATCCACCGGACCCGCTGAAGGAGGCCCGTACCGCCTACCTGGCCTCGAAGGGTGTGCACCTGGAACGGTTGCGCTCCGATTGGAGCGATGTCGACACGCGTGCGAACCTCGAGCTGATCCAGCGACGTCTGCGCGAACTCGACGAGATCGAGCGTGAGCGGGAAGAGAAGCAGAAGGAGCAAGAGCAGAATCAGGACCCGAGCGAAGGCGAGGAGAACGAGGAGCAGCAGGAGGACGGGGACCAACAGGAGTCGGACGAACAGCAAGACGGCGAGTCCGGCGACGAGCAGAAGGACGGCCAGAACGAACAGGACGAGCAGCAGAAGGAGCCCGAAGACTCGGAGCAAGAGGGGCAGGATGGCGAGCAAGAGCGTCAAACCGAGAACGTCCCCCAAGGCGAAGGCGAACCCCAGGAAGGGCCCGCACCCGGCGAGCCGAGCGAACGCCACTTGACGCGCGAGGAAGTCATGCGCCTGCTCGACCGACTCTCCGAACTCGAGAAGGAAGGACAGGCGGTGCGCTCGGCCATCCGCGAAGCGCGTCGGGTCCCCGTGGACCGCGACTGGTAGGAGATTCCGTGAACGTGCAACAGCCCCAATCGAAACGCAGGCCCGACCGTAGGGTGGTGCGCGCGTCCGCCACGGCGCTCGTCCTGACCCTGGCCTTCGTGCTCGCGAGCTTCATACAGGCCGGCCGCACGCGCGTCTCGGCCCAGCTCAGCACCGGAGTCGCGCGCTTCGGCGAGCGTGTGCGCCTGATCGTGACGGCCGAGAACGCCCGGCAGGCGCAACTGCTCGAGCTGCCGAAGGTCGAGGGCCTGGACCTGTCCCTGCAAGGGCCGCCGGCGATGGAGCGCGGCTCCAACTTCGTCAACGGCCGCAGCACCTCCTGGCAGCACTGGCGCTGGACGATCCTGGTGCGGCCGCTCTCGAGCGGCGACTTCGAGATTCCGCCGCTCGAGCTCGACGCGGACGGCGCTCGCTATTCGACGAAGAGCGTCAGCCTGCAAGTCGTCGAGGACCTGCGGGGCGCCGACCTCGGTTTCCTCGAGATCGAGGCCCAGCCCGAACGGGTGGTCGAGGGCCAACCCTTCTCGGTCGTGCTGCGCTTCGGTTGGTACGAGCGGGTCGAGGTCGACTTCGCGAACTTGTCCTTGCCGTGGTGGGATCAACTGCCCGGCGCGCTCGAGCTCGAGAGTCCCGAACCACCGCCGGGGACGCGCTTGATCACCGGCGTGCAGATCAACGATCGGGAGTCCGTCTCGGTCGAAGAGCTGGAGTCGCGCAGCATCGACGGACGTGCCTTCCGCCAGATGCGGCTCGTGAAGAGCCTCCTGCCATCGCGCTCCGGCACCCTCGAGTTTTCGACGAGCGTCCTCGAGTTCGGGGAGTTCGTCGAGCGTCGCAGTGTCTTCAGCTCGCGCGTCGCCAAGGGCAAGAGCTTCTTCGTTCCGCAACCGGCCTTCACGCTCGAGGTCGTACCTCTCCCGGAAGAAGGGCGACCGTTCGAGTTTTCGGGTGCGGTCGGCACGATCCACGCGTCGGCCAGCGTCGATCAGCGCGACATTCGCGTAGGCGATTCGGTCAAGCTGACCGTCGATTGGACCGGTGCGGGCAACCTCGAGTTCTTCGCCGCCCCGGACCTCGCCCGGGACGATGCCTTCGCGGGCTTCCGCGTCTACGGCCGCACGGAAGAGAAGAGCTTCGATCGGCGTCGCGTGGTCTACGACCTGGCCGCCCTCGACGATACGATCGACGCGATTCCACCGGTGCTCCTGTCCGTCTTCGACCCCGTCGACGCGGCCTACGAGACGGTTCGAACCGAGGCGATCCCCTTGCGCGTGCGCCCGCTGGAAGGAGCGGTCGAACTAGACGTGCCCGAAGCCAAGCGCTTCGAGCTGGACATCGAGGACATCGACGCCACGCCGCTCACGACAGGCGCGGAGGGGCGACTCACCGCGCCGTCCGACCTGGCCCTGCTCGGGTTGGCCTGCGGCCTGCCCTTGGCCTGGCTCGGCGCGCACGTCGCCGTTCGCCGGCGCCGGGGGGATCCCGATGCACCGCTCGAGCGCCGCCGTCGGCGTGCGCGCCGCGAGCTCGAACGCCGCCTGGCGCGCAGCGAGGATCCGGTCGCGATCTACACGGCCTTCACCGGCTTCCTCGCAGCGCGCACACGCGAGCCCGACGAAGCCTGGCTGGGTCGCCGCGTGCGGGACTGGGAAGCGGAGCAGACGGCCGCGCTCGACGACAGCGTGCGGGACGAGCTCGACTCCCTGCTCGCCCGCCTCGACCGCGCCGCCTGGGCGGACGGTCCGCGCGTGGAGCCCGACGAACTCCGTGCGTCAGCACGGCGGCTCTCGCGGGGAGGACTCTGATGCGCTTCTTCTGGATCGCACTCCTGCTCTCGTGCGGCGTCGCCACGGCCGCGCCGCTCGCCCCTGCCGATCCCGCCGTTTCCCACGGGACGAGCGAGCGCGGCGTGGACGTCTGGGGCCTAATGCTCTCGTGGGGCGTCGCCACGGCCATGCCGCTCGTCCCTGCCGATCCCGTCGCTTCTCACGGGACGAGCGAGCGCTTCGAACGCGGCGTGGACGCCTACCGTCGCGGCCAGTTCGACGAGGCCGAGCGGGTGTGGAAGGAGCTCTTCGAGACCGAGGACGCGGACGCCGTGCGCGCACAGCTCGCCTACGACCTCGGCAACGCGACCTTCCGTCAGGAGAAGGTGCTCGAAGCGATCGGTTGGTACACGGCCTGCCTCCGCCTCGCTCCGCGGCACACCGACGCCTGGCGCAACCTCGAGCTCGCGCGCAGCGAGGCCGGACTCGATCCCGCCGATCGCGGCGACTTGCGCGCGACCGTCGAGCGGTTGCTCACGTCACTCACCGAGGCCGAGGCTCGCTTCCTGGCTCTTTGCGGCCTGCTCGCCTTCGCGCTCGCCGCCGCTTTCGAGGTCGTCTTCGGCGGGCGTACCGGCCGCGGTCTCCTCATGGCGACGACGCTCCTCGCGGTCGCCTGCGCGCTACCCTGGGGGGTGGCGTCGACCGGCAGCTCTCGAGATCCGGTGCTGGTGATCGAGCGCGCCGCCGTCGCGCTGCGAAGCGAACCGCGTACGGACCTCGACCCGATCGCCGACATCGAGCCCGGCACACGCGTCGAACGCATCGACTCCCTGCCCGGTTGGGTGCGCGTGCAGCTGCCCTCGGGCACCCGCGGCTGGGTGAAGGCGGGCGCGGTCTTCGCCCTCGAGCCGCGGCCCGCCAAGACAGCGGACGGAGTCGGCGCCAGCTCCTGATGCAGCCGCCGCCCCCAGCCGCCGCCCCTACGCCCGACTCAAGCCCCGTTCGCCGCCGCCGCCTGCGCCTTTCGCGACGCGGCGCGTTGGGACTCGGAGGGGGTGCGCTCGCTGCCCTGATCGGTGTGCGCTTCGCCCTGCCGAGGTGGTTGCGACCGGGACCCGTACGCACGCTCGACGAGTTGTCTCCCGCGGCGCGCCAGCTTGCGGCCGCAGCCTTCGAAGGCATCGTGCGAGAGCGTATCTGGGACGTGCACGTCCACGCGGTGGGACTGGGCACGGGCGGAACGGGCTGCTGGGTGAACCCCGACATGCGGAGCCACCTACACCCGATCCAGAAGCTGCAGTTCGACCTCTACCTCGCAGCCTCGGGTGTGACCGATCCCGACGCGGCCGACGCCCAGTACGTCGATCGCCTGCTGGCCCTGCATCGCGCCTTCAACCCTGCCGGCAAACTCCTGCTCTTGGCCTTCGACTACCACCGCGATGCAGCTGGCGCGATCGTACGCGAGCTCTCGCCCTTCCACACCCCCGACGACTACGTCCTGGGCCTCGCCGCGCGCCACGACGACGTGCGCGCCGTGGCCTCGATCCATCCCTACCGCCCCGATGCACTCGACGCCCTCGACCAAGCACACGACCGCGGCGCCGTCGCGATCAAGTGGCTGCCGAACGCCATGGGGATCGACCCGGCCTCCGCGCAATGCGACCGCTTCTACGCGCGCCTGGCCGACCTGCACCTACCTCTCCTGACCCACGCCGGTCTGGAAAAGGCCGTGCACGCCGAGGAAGCCCAGGAACTCGGCAACCCCCTACGCCTTCGGCGTGCACTCGAAGCAGGCTGCCGCGTCATCGTGGCGCACTGCGCCAGCCTGGGCACCGGCGCCGACCTCGACCACCCGTCGAACAGATCGGATGCAACCCGACCCCCCGTGCCCTGCTTCGACCTCTTCCTGCGACTCATGGCCGAAGAGCGCTACCGAGGCCTGCTGTTCGCCGACATCTCCGCCCTGACCCTGGTCAACCGCTCCGGCCGACCACTCCTCGAGATGCTCCGACGCACCGATCTGCACGACCGACTCGTCAACGGATCGGACTATCCGCTCGTCGCAATCGACCCGGTCATCAACCTCCGGCTCCTGGTCAAGAAGGGAGTCCTGGACGGGTCCGAACGAAGCGCGCTTCGAGAACTGTTCGAGGCCAACCCGCTGCTGTTCGACTTCGTGCTGAAACGACGGCTGAGGGTGATGACGGAGGGGGAGGGGAAGGGGAAGGGATTCGCCCCCCAAATCTTCGAATCGATGGTCCAACTGAACTGATGCGCTTGACTGGTGTTCGCCTTGTTGCAAAGTCCTGATCTTGACCGATCAGCCGACGAGGCCAATCCGACTCCTACGCTTCCAGCTCGCCACGGTCCGACCCCCAGAGGCCAGTGGGTGCACACTGTCCTGCCCCCAGTCCTGCCGCCAGCTCAAAAGCTCCGTCACCTTCAGCCTCCGGGGAACGAATCCCAGCAGCTGAGCCGGTGACTCCTCGTCGAAGTTGAAGCGCCGCCGAACGTAGTTGCGCCACGTCCCCCACAGGGCCA
>JAJDEW010000119.1 GCA_029259595.1 Planctomycetota bacterium
GGGGCCGCGGAGCGCAGGCCCGCCGCAGGCGGGCCGTAGCGCAGCCTCGGAGCCGAAGGCTCCGTGCTGGTGCCGTTGCGCGGCGCCAGCCGCGCAATCAGGCACAGGCGCGCGACGGTGTGCGCGCCGCGTCCTACGGAAGTGCCGGCCCGCGGCTCTCGGACAGCGCGGCCCTCGGGTTGCGTCCCTCGCGGGGTGGATCGAAGCGTCCTTGCGCGACCCCCCCTCATCGCGCACAGCGATTGCGAGCGAAGCGAGCGAGTCCGTCGACCACGCCGCAGCTCGCATCCTTCGACCAGCTCGTCGACCGTTGTTCGGTCCACGGCGGCGGAATCGACCTTGGAACTCCCCTGGACGCCTCGCTCGCTTCGCTCGCAATCGCTGTGCGCTGTGAACGGACTTCCGCCAGCACGGGACGCAACCGGCCGCGAGGTCGCAACCCGAAGGCCCCCATGCGGTCAGCCGCGGGCCCCAAGCACATCAGGACGCGGCGCACACTCCGTCGTGCGCCTGTGCCTGATTGCGCGGCTGACGCCGCGCAACGGCACGTCACGGAGCCTTTGGCTCCGAGGCTACGGCCCACCTACGGTGGGCCTGCGCAACCTTCGCCACGGACCTTCGCCACGGACCTTCGTCATTGGCCTTCGTCATTGGCCTTCGTCTCTGGCCTTCGTCTCTGGCCTTCGTAGCTGACTTTTGCCACGGACCGGGGTGGCGGGCTCGCGTTCGCTTCGGGTCCTACTCTTCGCGTCCGCCGTAGCCCAGGGCGTCGAGTTGGCGGGCGCTGGCTTCGTCGAGGTGGGCTTTTTCGAGTTCGTGGAGCGGGGTCGCTTCCTGCTCGAGGCGGGCGCGGGTGCGGTTGAGGAGGGCGCTGGCCCAGGGTTCGGTGCGCAGGTCGTGGGTTTCGTCGGGGTCCAGGTCGAGGCGGTAGGCACGCAGGATCGGGTCGGTCGCGTGCGGGTCTTCGCTCGCGATCAGCTTGTGCGGTCCGTCGATGATGGCCAGCGTGGAGTCGGCCAGCGGGCCCCAGACCTGGAAGGCGAGCGTCGGGGAGCCGGACGTGCGCGGTGCGACGAGCGAGCGGCCGCGCCAGGCCTGCGGGCCCACGACGCCGGCCAGCGCGGTCAGCGTCGGGGCCAGGTCGACGAGCGAGACCGGCGCGTGCTCGCGGCCGGGTGCGACGCCGCGCCCGACGAACACGAGCGGAACGCGCAGCTGCTCCTCGTGCACGGTCCCCGTGTGGTACATCTCGTCGTGCTCGAGGAAGGCCTCACCGTGGTCGCTCGTGAGGACGAAGAGCCCGTGCGCGAAGAAGTCGGCCGCGGCCAGCTCGTCGAGCAACGGGGCCAGCGCGGTGTCGAAGTCGCGCACGCCGGCGCGGTACAGGCGCTCGAGCTCGCGCGCGGCCGCGCGTTCGTCGGCTCCGCCCGGGTCGCGTTCGTGGGCCTCGAGCCGACGCCGTTCGAGCGTGTCGTGGTCGAGCGACCCTGCGCCGGCCGCGGCGCGCGCCGCGGGGCTGGCGTGGAAGGGCGCGTGCACGCGGTAGGTTTGCACGAAGAGCAGGCTCGGACGTCCGTCGCTCGCCGCCAGATAGGCGCGCGCACGGGCCAGGGTCGAGTCGAGGTCGACCAGCTCCTCGTCGAAGACCTCGAAGCCCTGGTCGAGCCCGAACTTGCGCGAGACCATCGCCGAGTCCGTGACCGCGCCCGTGCGGTAGCCCGCGGCGCGGAAGGCTTCCGCCACGGTCGGGAGCGGGTCGGGCAGGGCGTGGGCCGTGCTGATCGCGCCCGCGCGGCGCGGATAGAGCCCCGTGAACATCGAGGCGTGCGAGGGAAACGTGTAGGTCGACGGACTGCGCGCGGACGTGAAGACCCGGCCGTTCGCGGCGAGCGCGCGCAGGCGCGGCGTCAACGCTCCATCAGCGACGTCCAGCTCGAGGTTGTCGGCCCGGAACGTGTCCGCGAGGAACACGAGCACGTCGGGTCTGCGCTCGGATGCGGGAGCGTGCTCGCGCGGCCCCACGACCGGACTCGCGAAGCCCGTGTAGGCCAGGGCGCCCTCCACCGCGAACTCGAGGACGTGCGCCCCCGGCCCGAGCTCGAGCGCCTGCCAGGCGAAGTGCGGCCGCGACGGGTCCTCGACCTCGTGACGCAGTCGTTCGACACCGTCGATCCGTACGGCGAAGACCAGCGGCGCCGAGGCGGCACCGGACCAGGCCGGTTCGGACACGGTGGCGAAGTGCAGGACGCGCGCGCTGTCGCTGCCGGCCAGCTCGCGCCTCCACGTCTCGCCCGGCCAGACCGAGAGGCCGTCGTAGCTGTAGCGCGCTCCGAAGACGCGGAAGCGACCGTCGGTCGTCGCGCCGCGCTCCGTGCGCAGTCCGAGCGTCGCGCGCTCCGGCGGCGTCTCGTCCGCTTCGAGGCGCAGGAAGAGACCACCGGAGGTGTGCAGGAACGAGCCGGGCGGCGGTCCGCCCGGGCGATCGAGCTCGGCCGGCGGCAACCACACGAATCGTCGCTCCCCCGCCGTGAGTCGCTGCGGCGCGCGGCCGTCGCTCTTCCCGAGACCGAAGGCGGGGACCGCGGCCCCCCAGGCGCCGAGGCCCTCCTTGTAGATCCAATCCTCGCGCGCGAGATCGAGCGTGAGCCACGTGCCCTCGTCGTCGCGCACGATGCGGGGCCCGTCCCCCGCGGCGGCCGCAGGCGGCAGCGTGCGCGCCGGGACGTGCCCTTCGGCCAGCAGCACCCAGCGTGGCCGCGACTCTTGCGCACAGGCGGCGAGCCAGAGCAGGGCGACGACCGCCGCGCACGCCCTCATCGGTTTCCGCCGTAGCCGAGCGCGTCCAGCTCGCGCTGCTTCTCGGCATCGAGCTCGGCCCCTTCGAGCGTGCCGAGCGGCGCGAGGAAGACTTCGAGCAAGGGCAGGGTCCCGCGCAGGATCGCGTCCGGCCAGTCCTCGTTGCCGGCCAGATCGTGGCGTTCGGCCGGGTCCGTGTTCAGGTCGTAGGCGTGCATCATGCGCCCGCTCTGGAGCGCCTCGAGATTCTCGTAGGCGATCACCTTGCGACCCTGGTCGATCGCGCAGAGCGTCGACACGCCCCCGCGCTCGAAGCACTGGAAGGAGAAGATCGGCCGACGCTCGGGCAGGTCGAACAGCGAGCTGCCCGGCCAGTCGACCGGCGCATGCGTGCCGGCCATGGCCAGGAAGGTGGTCGGCAGATCGACGAGTGAGGCCGGAGTCGTGACGGCGCGCGCCTCGATGTCCGGTCCACGGATCGCGATCGGAACACGGATCTGTTCCTCGTAGACCGTCCCGGCGTGGAACCACTCTTCGTGGTCGTAGAAGGCCTCGCCGTGGTCGCTCGTGAGGACGATGTAGCCGTTGGACAAGAAGTCGCGCGCGATCAGGTCGTGGTAGAAGCGCTCGAAGGCGCGGTCGAGGTCGCGGACGGTGCCGAGATAGAGCGCGCGCATGGCGCGCGCGATCTCCTGGAGTTCGGCCCGCCGCTGCGCCTCGGTGCCCGGCTCCGGCTCCTCGGCCGCGAGCGCGAGGCGTCGATCGCTCCAGACGTCGTGCGTGTCGCGGATCCCGAGCACCTCGCCCAGCTCGGCGCGCGTCTCGTCCTCGACCTCGTAGGGCGCGTGCACGCGATAGGTCTGCACGAAGAGAAACGTCGGGCGGCCGTCGTCGGCGTCCAGGAAGGCCTGCACACGCTCCAGGGTTCCGCGGACCGCCGCGCTCGGGTCGTCGCCCACCGCGACCTCGTCGAACCATTCGAAGCCGCGGTCGAGACCGAAGCGCTTCGAGACGAGCCCCGCCTCGGTGATGGCCCCGGTGCGGTAGCCCAGCTCGGACAGGATCCCGGCCACGGTCGGGATCGACTTGACGAGGCCGTGACCGCGGTCGATCACACCGGCCTGGCGCGGAAAGAGCCCTGTCAGGAGCGTCGCGTGCGCCGGCAGCGTGTAGCTCGAGACCGAACGCGCATCGAGGAAGCGCAGCCCGTCCAGCGCGAAGGCCTCGAGCTGCGGGGCGAGCGGCGGCTCGTGCGTCCCTCCGAAGGCGACGAGGTTGTCGGCGCGGAACGTATCGGCCTGGAAGACGACGATGTCGCGGCGCTGTTCGCCCCAGGGGCGGCCGCCGAAGTGGCCGGGGTCGACGGGGCCGATGACCGGCGCGTAGAAGGCGGTGAACGCGAAGGGGCCGTCGACCTCGAAGGCGAGCTCGAATTGGGCCAGGCGCGTCTCGGGCAAGGGCACCTGGTGCCAGGTCACGCCCTCGACGCGTCGCTCCTCGTGCTCGAAGATCGGCTCGCCATCGACCAGGACGCGGAACACGATCGGGGCATCCCGCTCGGTCTCGTCCAGGCGCGCGGACTCGACCGTCGTCGCGAAGCGCAGCGCGCCCTTCGTCACGCGCTGCGAACGGAACGTGACGCGCTCGCGCGGCCAGACGCCGAGGCCCGCACCAGAAAAGCGCGCGCCCTCGAGTCGCGTCGCCCCGCCCTGCTTCGAACCGCGCTGGGCGAACAACGACAGCTTCAGCGTCTCGGGCGGTTCCACGCCCTGCTCGAGCGCGAGCCACAGCTTGCCCTCGTTCACGAGGAACGAGCCCGGCTCGATCTCGGTCGCGACCAACGCGTCCTCGCGCCGCAGCCAGCGGAAGACCTCGTCGCCGCCCACGAGACGTTGGGGTGCACTGCCATCCGGAGGCGTCCCCGCGCCGCACAACGAGACGGTCGCTTGCCACACGGGCAGCCGCGGGTGACGCGTGAAGTCGGCGCGTGCGAGCTCGGTCTCGAGCCAGGCGTGCACGCCGTCGGGCACGACGCGCTCAACGCGCTGCGGCGCCGTGGAAACGGCGTCCTCGCCGCCCGGCGCGGGCCGCGCTTCGAGGACGTAGCCGGCCGCGAGCGGCTTCGGAACGTGCTCGCGCGCCAGCTGTCGCCAGCGCGGTCGGTCGCGCCCACAGCCCGCGACGCTCAGCGCGAGGAGCAACGCGACACAGATCCGGAAGGCTCGCTCGGAAGGGTCCATCGGCGGTCGGAGTATAGCGGCCGAGCTCAGTGCCCCCCGTAGCCCATATGACGCAGCTCGTCCAGCTTGTCCGGATCGAGGGCCGCCGCGCGCGCTCCGAAGAGCGGGACGAGCAGCGGCGCAACCACGGGAGCCATGCGTTCCATGAGCTCGCGCGCCCACAGCGCGTCCGACAGGTTGCGGCTCTCGCCCGGATCGAGGGACAGATCGTAGGCGGCCAGGAAGCGCCCTTCCGCCAGGGCTTCGGACGTCTCGTAACCGATCAGCTTCTTGTCGTGCTCGAGGATCGCGAGGCTCGAGCCCGGCTCTTCGCGCCAGCACTGGAAGGCGAACAGCGGCCGCTCGCGGTCCAGCTCGAGCAGCGGGGTGCCCAGCCAGGCCGGATCGGGCGCGACGCGCGCCAGCCGCGCGATCGTCGGCGCCACGTCGATCAACGAGGCGGCGTGGGCCACGCGCCGCGGCGCGAGCCCGCCCCCTGTCACGAACAGCGGCACGCGCAGGAGCTCGTCCCACACGCGCCCGCCGTGGAAGACCGCATCGTGCTCGCCGAAGGCCTCGCCGTGATCGCTCAGGAACAGGAGGTAGCCGTGCTCCAGCAGGCCGCGCGTCCGGAGGTCGTCGACGAAGTCCCCGACGCCGCGGTCGACGTCGACGACCCCCAGACGGTAGAGCGACTCGAGCGGATCCAGGAGGGCGCGCACGCCGGGGTGCTTCGTTCCGCGTCCCTCGCTCGCGGCGAGGGCGTCCTTCAGGCGCGCGCTCAAGGGCTCGTAGGCCGGCGGACGCGCCGGCTCGACGCCCACGCCCGCACCGAACGTCGCGATCGTCGCGGCCGACGGCTCGTAGGGCGAGTGCGCTTCGTAGGACTGCACGAACAAGAACGTCGGGCGCCCGTCGTCCGCAGCCAGGAAGGCGCGCGCACGCGCCAGGGTCCCGTCGATGTCGTCGAGCTCCTCGTCGAACCACTCGAAGCCCTGGTCCATCCCGAAGCGCTGCGACAGGATGACGGCATCGGTCACGGCGCCGGTGCGGTAGCCGTTCAGCGCCAGGCGTTCGGCCAGGGTCACGAGCTCTTCCGGCAGCGCCTGGGCCGTCCCCACCGCGCCGGCCTGACGCGGGAAGACGCCACCCAGGATCGCAGCGTGGGCCGGCAGCGTGTGCGTCGCGACCGACCAGGCGCGCTCGAAGGCCACCGCGCCCAGCACCAGCTCGTCCAAGACGGGCGTGAGCCCCGGCTCACCGCCGTAGAAGGCCATGTTGTCGGCGCGGAACGTGTCCGCCTGGAAGACGACGAGATCGGGGCGTTCGCTCGCGAGCGCGGGCGGGCGCTGGCCGAAGGTCCCGACGGCGCGCGGACCGACGAGGGGCACGGCGAAGGCCGTGAAGGCCATCGGCCCGTCGACCTCGAAGCGGAGCTCGATCGTGCCCGGCTCCAGATTCACGACGTGCCAGGCCGAACGCGCGACGCTCGGATCGGCTTCGACGTGCTCGAAGACCGACGCCCCCTCGGCGAACACGCGGAACACGAGCGGCGCGAGCTCCGCGCTCCGCGGACGATTCGGCAACGGTTCGAGCGTCGTGGCGAAGCGCAAGCAGGCGTCAGCGGGAACGCGCACGCGCGTCGTGACGCGCTCGCCGGGCCAGACGGAGACGGCCTCGCCCGAAAAACGGTTGCCGCGCAGCCGCAGGCGACCGTCTTCCGCCCCGCCACGATCGAGAAAGAGCGAGAGCGTCGCGCGCGCAGGCGGCTCCTCGCCGACGGGGAAGTACTGAAACAGCCGCCCCTTGCCGAACGAGAAGGCCCCGCTCTCGGGGATGACGCCGCCCTTCAAGTTCGAGAGCGGGTAGTAGCGGAACTCGCGCCCGCCGCCGACGTCAGGGGGCTCGAAGAGGCGCTGGAAGGGCGTCCCGTCGCGCGGATGTCCGTAGCCTCCGATCGCGACGTCGACGACCCAGACCTGCAGCGCGGCGTGGTAGCTCCAGTCCGAGCGCACGATCTCCTTCTCGATGCGCGTCCCACCGTCGCGCTCGACCAGCGCATAGCCCGGCGCGTCCGGTTTTGCGCCGGGGCTCGGTCGGACGCTGCGCTCGAGGTCCTGCCGCGCGAGGTGCACCCAGGGCGAAGCGGGCTCCCGCGCGCAGGCCGCGAGCCAGGCGAGCGCGCAGGCGCCGGCAAGACGTCTCACGAGTTCGACTCTTCGCTCTGATGCTTGCGTTGGCACACCTTGCAGCGCCCGAAGAGCCGCAGGTTGTGGTGCGTCAGCGTCCAGCCCCGGCTCTCGGCCGCGAGCTCCTGCAGCTTCTCGATGCGCTCGTCGTAGAACTCCTCGATGCGCTCGCAGTCGATGCA
This sequence comes from Planctomycetota bacterium, assembly GCA_029259595.1. Lineage (GTDB taxonomy): Bacteria > Planctomycetota > UBA1135 > UBA1135 > OFTM43. The sequence goes on from JAJDEW010000119.1 coordinate 7,387, forward strand.
GATCAGGTGGTCGTGGTGGCGATGGCCCAGCACGTGCTCGTAGAGCCGCTCGCCCTGGCCGGCATCGAGCGACTCGAGAAAGCCGCCCTCCTCGAGCAAGCTCAGCGTGCGGTAGACCGTCGCGCGCGAGATGTTCGCGCCGGTGTCCTGCTTCAGCCAGCCGTAGAGCGTCTCGGCCGAGAAGTGGTCGTGGGTCGCAAAAACGCGATCCAGGATGCGTCCTCGCTGCGGCGTCAACTTCAGGTTGCGGCCACGCAAGTGACTCTCGAAGGCCTTGCGGATGGTGGAGTGATTCACGGTCGTTCGGCCGCCGCCGAGTGCGGACGATAGTAGCGGACGAGCCGCGCCGGATCGACGCCGAGGCTCCAGGCCAGGGTCAGAATCCAGTTGCGCACGGTCCGGCGCACCGGCCCCTCGGCCAGCCACCGGCGCGGACTGACGTGCAGGACTCCGTCCGCGACGAGCGCGATCGGACCGCGGCGGCGGAGTCGGCGGGACAGATCGAGGTCCTCGAAGAGCGGGAGCTCGGCGAAGCCGCCGACCGCCTCGTACTCGCTGCGCCGCACGCCGAGGCCCGAGTCGCCATAGATCCAGCCCAGACGGACGCGTCGGTTCGCCGCCCGCTCGATCCAGCGGAAAATGCGGCCCTCGTGGTCGATCGTCTGGCGCAACCCGACCGCGACCAGGGTCGGGTCCCCGAACGCCGCGCGCAGCGCTGCGAGCGCACCGGGCGCGACATGGCCGTCCGCGTGCAGGAACAGGACGAGATCCTCCGACGCCCGTTCCGCACCGCGCGCGAGCTGCAGCCCGCGTCCGCGCGGGGCACGCACGAGCTCCGCCCCGTGCCGTTCGACGAGCCGGTCCGTCCCGTCGGTGCTGCCGCCGTCGGCGACGATCACGCGCTCGGGCCGCGCCTCGCCCTGCGCCTCGAGCGAGGCGAAGAGCCGGGGCAGGCGCTCGGCCTCGTTCCAGGTCGGGACGACGACCGCCAGCGAAGGACGCTCAGACGAGCTCGTCGCCCTCATGAACGAAGCTCTCGCTCTCGAGCTCGCCCGGCCGCTGGGGCCGGGGCAGTCCGATGTCGCGACGGCAGAACTTGCCCGCCCACTCGATCGCTTCGTAGCCGCGGTAGGCCTTCTCGCGCGCGGCCTCGAGGCCGTGCGCCGTGGCCGTGACGCACAGCACGCGCCCGCCGTTCGTCAGGACCTGTCCGCCGTCCTGGCGCGTGCCGGCGTGAAAGACGACGACGTCGTCCAGCGCGTCCGCCGCCTGGAGTCCGCTGATGACGTAGCCCTTTTCGTAGTCGCCGGGATAGCCTTCGGCCGCCGCCACGACGCCGACGCAGCTCGCGGACTTCCAATCGGGCGGATCGAGCTCCTCCAGGGTCCCGTTGGCCGAGGCCAAGAGAATCGGCACGAGGTCCGAATCGAGCCGACGCATGATCGCCTGGGTCTCCGGATCGCCGAAGCGGCAGTTGTACTCGAGCACGCGCGGCCCGGCCTCGGTGATCATGAGCCCGGCGAAGAGCGTGCCCTGGTACTCGATGCCTTCGACCGAGAGCGCATGCAGCGTCGGGATCAGAACGCGCTGCTCGATCTGACGCATCAGGCGCTGCGAAACGAACGACACCGGCGAGTAGATGCCCATCCCGCCCGTGTTCGGTCCGGTGTCGCCGTCGCCGACCTGCTTGTGGTCCATCACCGGCTCGAGGATCAGGAGCGTGCGCCCGTCGGTGATCGCGTGCACGCTGAGCTCGCGCCCTTCGATGAACTCCTCGATCACGATCTCGTCGCCGGCCGCGCCGAGCTTGCGCTCTTCCATGATCGCGTCGACGACCCCGCAGGCCTCCTTCGTGTCGTGGCACACGAAGACGCCCTTGCCGGCCGCCAGGCCGTCCGCCTTGACGACCACGGGCCAGACCGAGTTGGACTCGAGGTAGGACTTGGCCGCCCCCGAACGGTCGAAGCGGCGCCAGGCCCCGGTCGGGATGCGGTGGCGCTCGAGGAACTCCTTCATGAAGACCTTCGAGCCCTCCAGCCGGGCCCCGTCCGCGCTGGGTCCGTAGACCGGGACGTCGACCGCCTTCAGCCGATCGACGAGCCCCAGACAGAGCGGATCCTCCGGCCCGACGACGACCAGCCCCACCCCCTCGCTCTGAGCGCAGGCCACGAGCCCGTCGAGGTCCGTCGCCGCGACCGGGACATTGCGGCCGAGCGCGTGCGTTCCGGCGTTGCCGGGAGCACACAGAACTTCCGTCACGAGCGGCGATTGGGAGATCTTCCAAGCGAGCGCGTGTTCACGTCCGCCCGAACCGACGACCAGGACCTTCATGGCGCAGAAGCTACCAGATCGGGGAGTCGATCGCTGTGGTAGGCTCCCGGAACGCGGGGTGTACCTCAGTTGGTAGAGGCGTAGCTTTGGGAGCTACGAGCCGCGGGTTCGAGCCCCGCCACCCCGACCCCCACCGGTTCGGGGCGGAGGGCTGCGGCGGTGGGCGCAGGTCGGTGGCGATGGCGCCTGCCCGAGACGGTGGTCGAAGGTGTGGGCTGCTGCGGCCTGCCGTAGGCAGGCCGCAGCCTCGGAGCCGAAGGCTCCGTGCTTGTGCCGTTTCGCGGCGCAGCCGCGAAATCAGGCACAGGCGCGCGACGGAGTGCGCGCCGCGTCCTAAGGAGGTCTCGGCCCGCGGCTCTCGGATCGCTCGGCCCTCGGGTTGCGTCCCTCGCGGCCGAACCGGTTCGCCCTCGCGCAACCCCGTCCAGAGCGCGAGCCGACTGCGAGCGAAGCGAGCGAGGCGTCCAGGTGAGCTCCCGAGTTCCTTCCGCTGGCGGTGGGCGAGAGGCGACCGACGACGGACTCGCGCGCTGCGCGCGCTGGACGGCGCTGGCGAGAACGAGTCGAGCATGGCCGCGAGGGACGCAACCCGAGAGCCGAGCGATCCGAGAGCCGCGGGCCGACACCTCCTCAGGACGCGGCGCGCACTCCGGCGCGCGCCTGTGCCTGATTTCGCGGCTGCGCCGCGAAACGGCACAAGCACGGAGCCTTCGGCTCCGAGGCTACGGCCTGCCTACGGCCGGCCTTCGCAGCCCACGCACGGGCCGGCGTCACAGCCCTCGCCGCGTCCCCCGGCTCACCGTCCGCCGAGCCCCCCGCACCGAAGGACATTGACACCCGCGGCGCTCGCGACGAACGTACACGCCCGCGATGGATCCCCCTTCCGTCTTCACCCTGGTGATCCTGGCCGGGGTCCTGCTCTTGCTCTTCACCGAGTGGGTCCCACCCGGGGTCACGGGGTTGCTCGCGATCGTCGCGTTGGTCGTCAGCGGAGTTCTGTCCTCGGCTTCGGCCTTCGCAGGCTTCACGAACGGGGCGGTGATCACCGTGGGCTGCATGTACGTGCTGTCCGCCGGCATCACGCGCACGGGGGCAGCGGCGTTGCTCGCCAACAAGATCGCGGCGCGGGCCGATCGGCATCCGCATCGGACCTACGTCGCGTTGCTCTTGGTGGCGATGGTCATGTCGGCCTTCGTCAACAACACGCCGCTCGTCCTGGTCTTCCTGCCGCTCGTGCTCGGGCTGGCGGCGCACCTCGGCGAGCCTCCGAGTCGGCTCCTGATTCCGCTGTCCTTCGTCTCGATCCTGGGCGGGATGTGCACGCTCATCGGGACGTCGACGAACCTGATCGTCGCGTCCAGCCTGGCCGACGTCTCGGGGGGCGCCTACCAGCTCGAGATGTTCGACTTCGCGCGCGTCGGTGTCCCGATCGCGATCGCGTGCGCCTTCCTCATGCTCGTCCTGCGACGCTTCCTCCTGCCCGACCGCCCCTCGCTCGGCGCGAGCACGACGCCGGGCGTCGGAGTCGAGTACCTGACCGAGATCGAGGCGGGTCCGCAGAGTCCGTTGATCGGCCGCACCATCGCCGAGATCGAAGCGGACGATCTCTTGGGCGCGCCGCTGCGCATCCTCGAAGTCGTGCGCGGCGAGGTCATCCAGGTCCCGCGGCCCGAGCTCGAGATCCGCACCGGGGACCTGTTCCTGGTCAAGGGCGGGCCGGAGGCGGTCTTCGAGGTGCGGCTGGGCGACAGCCAGCATGGCACGCGCAACCTGCGCGAGCTGGCGCTCTCCCTGTTCGAGGTGCTGGTGACGCCGGGCTCGCCCTGGATCGGGCGGCGCGTGGGTGAGCTCGCGTTGCACGATCGCTACGGCGCGAGCGTGTTCGCCCTCCAGCGCCACGGCGCGCACCTGCGCGTGCAGATCGACACGGTGCGCCTGTCGGCCGGCGACGTGTTGCTCGTCCAGGGCACGGACGCGACGCGCGAGAAGCTGCGCGCGAACGAGGGCGTGCTGGTCGTCGAGGGCGTCGAGGAGATCGTGCGCGACACGCGCCGTGCGCCGGTCGCGCTGGCGGGACTCGGGCTCTTCGTCTGCGGTGCGATCAGCGGTCTCGTCCCGATCGAGATCGCGGCGCTGTCCGCGGCTCTGCTCCTCGTGGTGAGCGGCATCCTCAACGCGCGTTCGGCCTACGACGCGGTCGGCTGGGACGTCCTGTTCCTCGTGGCCGGCACGCTGGCCCTGGGGCGCGCCTTCGAGGAAACCGGGCTCGCGCGAACGGGGGCACACGGCATCGTCTCGTTGGCCGCGCCCTACGGCTTGCACGCGACGCTGGGCGTGCTGCTCGTGCTCGCGACGCTCTTGACGCAAGTGCTCTCGAACAACGCGACCGCGGCGATCATGACGCCGCTGGCCTACGAGCTCGGCTTGTCGTTCGGCGACAGCGGACCGCTACCCTTCGTCCTGGCCGTCGCCTTCGGCGCCAACTGCTGCTTCATGACGCCGGTCTCCTACAACACGAACCTCCTCGTGTACGGGCCAGGAGGCTACCGCTTCGGCGACTTCGTCCGCCCGGGCTTGCCGTTGACCCTCGTCTTCCTGGTCATGGCCGTCGTCTTGCTGCCGCTGTTGCACTGAGCCATGGCGCTTTCGAACGAACCCGCCAGCGCGTCGCGCGTCCTGATGATCCGCCCGGTCGCGATCGCGGCCAACCCCGAAACGGCGACGACGAACGTCTACCAGACCGGCTCCGGCGCGACGTCGCGCGCCTTGACCGCGGCCGCCCAGCGCGAATTCGACGGCCTGGCGAACGCGCTGAGCGCGGCCGGCGTCGACGTCCTGGCGTTCGACGACACGCCCGAGCCCGCCACGCCGGACGCGCACTTCCCGAACAACTGGATCTCGTTCCACGCGACCGGCGAAGTCGTGCTGTACCCCATGCTCACGCCCAACCGCAGGTCCGAGATACGCACCGACCTGCTCGAGCGCCTCGAACGCGAGCACGGTCTCGCCTGGCCGCGCCTCGTCGACCTCACGCCCCTGGCGGCGAAGGGCGCGATCCTCGAGGGTACGGGCAGCCTCGTCCTCGACCGCCGACGCCGGCTCGCGTGGGCCTGCCTGTCGCCGCGCACGACGCCGGAAGGACTCGAGGCCTTTCGGCGCGCGCTCGACTACGAGCTCGTCTCCTTCCACGCCACCGACCACGGCCAGGCGATCTACCACACGAACGTCCTGATGGGCCTCGGCCCACGCTTCGCCGCCGTCTGTCTGGCCGCAATCGGCGACCGCGACGAGCGCGAAGGCCTGCGCGCCTCGCTCGAAGCCACCGGACGCGAGCTGTTCGAGCTCACCCCCTCGGAACTGCACGGCTTCGCCGGCAACCTGCTCGCCCTCGAAAGCACCCGCGGCGAAGCGCTGATCGCCCTGTCCGACGCCGCCTGGACCGCGCTGCGCCCCGTCACCCGCCGCCGGCTCGAACGCCACGGCACCCTCGTCCGCGCCGACCTCACGACGATCGAACGCCTCGGCGGCGGCAGCGCCCGCTGCATGCTGGCCGAAGTCTTTCCGTTCGCCCCTGCGCGTTCGACCTGAAGCGACGATCCCTTCAAGACCCGCAGCGAGCGAGGTACTCCGCGCGAGGCCGATGAGCGGGCCCACACCCTGCGAATGTCCTGGGACGCGACGCCCACTCCCTCCTTCGTGCATGAACCCTCCCGAGCATCCTGGGCGCGGCACCCACGGCAGACTAGAGCCCCCTCGCACACCCGAGTAAGCTGGCGGCCCACAGCGCCCGTAGCTCAGCTGGATAGAGCAGCTGACTTCTAATCAGCAGGTCGCAGGTTCGAGTCCTGCCGGGCGTACCACGGCGCGTCGCTACAGCTTCGAAGGGGTCCAGAGGTTGCCGTCGTTGGCGGGGCTCGTGTCGCTGGACAGGGGGGCCAGCATGTCGGAAGGGGAGCTCGTGGCGAGGGCGGCGTCGAACGCCGGGCCCTGGGTGGCGCCGTCGTAGCGGTGGTTCGCGTTGGCGAACTCGAGCAGGGTGCCCTTCTGGTTGAAGAAGAAGGTTCGTTGGCCGGAGGTGCCGGCTTCTTTGGGCCAGGCGTAGGCGGCCCAGGCGGTTTCAGAAGCGTCGGTGTCGGGGAAGGGGCCGTCGGTGCTGCAGCCGCCGACGCCGCGGGCTTCGCTCATCGCCTGGACGCGGGTCGAGCTGCCGGGGCCGGGGAGCCAGACCTGGAAGACGTAGCCGTTGCGTTCGACGACGCCACCGTGCTCGCCGGCGGTCAGCTGGCCGAAGCTGGCGTCGAGGATCGCGGGCTCGAGCGTCGTGTCCGCGAGCGTGATGCCGTCGTCGCCGGCCGTGCGCAGACGCGCCTTGCCCGCCAGCTCGCCGAGGAAGGCGTACTCGCCGACGTAGTCGCCGTCGGTGTCGATCGCCGTCGACAGCACGACCTGCATCTGCGCCGAGGCGATCGTGCGCAGGAGCGCTGCGGCCGCGCGTTCGTTGCGCACGATCCGCTCGGCGTCGCCCTCGACCTCTTCGACCGGTGCGACCAGGCCTTCCACGAGCGCGGGATCGATCAGCGTGATCTC
>JAJDEW010000120.1 GCA_029259595.1 Planctomycetota bacterium
GGGCTCGGGGGCGTGGTGTCGGGGGCACTGGCGATGCGGGCATCGAGGGGGTTGAAACATGGTCGAAAGTCCTCTGGCGGACCCTTCCGGGGCCCGTTCGAGGAGAAGACCGGCCTCAACTCCTTGGGTGACCGAGAGATCGGAAACTTGCTGCTTCAGTCAAGCGCATCAGTTCAGATCCAAAACGAAGACGGTGGTCCGTTGCCCGGACCACAGCCGAAGAACACGCGCTCCACGCGACCCACACGCTACGGCACGAGAGTTGCCGCTGCGTGTGGGTCGCGGTTCGACCCGGACTCCCCCGGGCGCCCACACGACTCTCCTCCTCCTCGTTTTCAACCCGTGGATTCCATGCTCGAGTTCCGCTCTCGTCTTCTGTCCCCGTTCTTGGTCCTCTGCGCCGGAGGACCCTTCACCATGGCCCAAACCGTCACGGTCACGACCGTCGAGGACGTCGTCGACTTCGCTGGCGCTCAGAACGTCGGTGATCTTCCCGGTCCGGACGGTCGGGTCTCGTTCCGGGAAGCGTTGACCGCCACGAATCGAACCGCGGGTCCGCAGACGATCGAGTTTGCGATCCCCCGGTCGGACTGGTGGTTGGTCGGCGAGTACGCGCTGTTGAAGTTGGAGAATGGCATCTTCCCCGTGACCGACGACTTCACGACGATCGACTTTTCGTCCCAGACCGACTTCACGGGCGACACGAACCCGGCCGGCACGGAGGTCGGGATCTACGGGCTCCAACCCAACGGATGGGGCCATCCGGCGATCGTGGTCCTGGCCGACGACTGCGTGATCCATGGCCTCGGGCATGAGCTGCAGCGCGGCCCCTCGATTTCCATCCAGGGCGGCGTGCGCAACCGGATCACAGGCTGCACGACCGACTCGGTCGAGCTCGACCCCTACCCCGGGACGACCTCGGAGAATGTGATCGGTGGCACGGATCCGGTCGACAAGAATGTCCTCGACGCCATCGACATCTTCTGCGGCGCGAACGACAACGTCGTGATCGGCAACCGTGTTCGAAGCGTCAACGTCATCGGTAGTCAGTATTGCGAGTTCGAATTCCCAGAGCGCAACCGGATCGGGGGGCCGACGCCGGCCGAGCGCAACATCCTCGCCGGAGCCGGTTCCTACAGCAGCGAGGGCTTTCCGACGGGCGCGAACGTCGAGGTCACGTGGGCCCGCGATACTCTCGTGCAGGGCAACTACATCGGCGTGGACGCGGATGGTCTGACGCGTGTCCCGCAGGTCGGTCCGACCGGAATCCAGGTGCGGGACTCGTTCTCGACGATGATCCGGGACAACGTCGTCGCGGGCATGTGGGTTGTTGGTATCAACCACTACGCAGGCCAACTTTTCGGACAGGCGATCCAGGTGACCGCGACGAACGCGGACAACCACGACACCGTCATCGAGGGCAACCTCATCGGCACGGACGCGAGCGGAACGAGCGGGCTCTTGACCTTGAACGGGATCCTCGTCGCACCTCAGACGACGCTTCGAGCGCCTTACGGCACTCGCATCGGTGGACTCTCGGACGGGCAGGCCAACGTGGTCGCCTTCACCGAACGTAGGGGTATCGGGGTCGCTTCGACCGTCGGCGAGGTCGAGATCTCGGCCAATTCCATCCACGGCAACGGACTGCTCGGGATCGACCTGTCCGCTTCGTTCACCGTCTTCGACGGCGTAACCGACAACGATCTCGGCGACCTGGATGTGAACGGGGCGAACGACCTGCAGAACTACCCGGTGGTCGAGACGGCCGCAACCAACGGAACCGCGATCCAGGTCACGGGTCGTCTGAACACGCGCCCCGCGACGCCCTATCGTATCGAGCTCTTCGCTGGCACAGACTGCCACCCGAGCGGCCACGGAGAAGGGCAACGATACCTGGGTTCGATCGACGTCCTGAGCGACGGCATGGGCGACGCTGCCTTCGCGACGACTTTCCCTGCTGCGGTTGCCCACGGCGAGGCCATCACGGCGACCGCGACGGATCTCACGACGAACCAGACGAGCGAGTTCAGCCGTTGTCTGAACGCCAAGCGAGCGTTTCGGCGACCTTCGTTCTACCTGCCGCGCTGACCGGATGGGGTGAGAAGGCCGATTCCGTGCCTCGGCGAGGGTTCAGGTCCGCACCCCCGGGGGAGAACGTCGCCTGGCGCCGGATGACGCCGGCGGGCTGCTTCCGCGGCGTCGCCTTCAGATCCCGTGCGCGCTCAGCTTGCGGTAGAAGGTGCTCTTGCCGATGCCGAGCATCTTCGCGGCGGCACGCTTGTCGCCCTTGCTGACTTCCAGCGCACGCTTCAGGCACAGCATCTCGTAGTGCGCGAGGCTGACCGGGTGGTCTTCGCCGAACAGGGGCTCGGAGGCGAACGAATCGGTCCCTGCGAAGTGGGAGTAGGACTGGTTGGGAGCCGGTCCGCGCGCGGGAGCCGCGGGAATGACCTTGTCGCCCTCGAGCCGACGGTGCAGGTCCTGGAGCGGCTGGGGCAGGTCCGACACCTCGATCACGGAGTCCTGGGCCAGGGAGCAGGCCCGATCGATCGTGTTCATCAGCTCGCGCACGTTGCCCGGCCAATCGTGCAGCTTGAGGGTCCAGAGAGCGTCGTGCGAGAGCTCGAGGCCCTCGCGTCCGCCCGAGAAGAGCTGCAGGAAGTGTTCGGCCAGGAGCTCGACGTCACCTTTGCGCTCGGACAACGGGGCCAGGTAGATGAGCCCCGCGCTGAGACGGTAGTAGAGGTCCTTGTTGAACTCCCCGCGCTGGACCAGGGACTCGAGATCCACGCTCGACGTCGCGATCAGACGCACGTCGACCGCTTCGACACTGGTCGAACCGACGCGGCAGACTTCACCGTCCTGCAGCGCACGCAGGATCCTGGTCTGGACGTCGCGTGAGACCTGCGAGATCTCGTCGAGGAAGATCGTCCCGTGATGAGCCTGTTGGAAGAGACCGGGGCGATCTGCGACGGCCTCCTCGAAGGCGCCCTTCACGTGGCCGAACAGCTCCGACTCGAGCAGCGTGCTCGAGATGGCGGCGCAGTGGGCCGGGACGAAGGGCCCACTCGACATCCCGAAGAAGTGCAGGGTCCGTCCGACGACGCCCTTGCCGGTTCCGGTATCGCCCAGGATCAGGACCGGGACGTCCTTCGTGGCGAGATGCGAGACCGTGCTTCGCAACTCGCGCATCGAGTCGCTGCGACCGAGGAGGAGCTTCGGGTGGAAGCGCTCGCGCGCCGCCTCCAGGAGCGGACCCAGCTCACGCCGCGGAATGCCCTGCTCTTCCAGCCGCAGCATTTCGGCGGCCACGCGGCGCTTGCTCGCATCGAAGAGCAGAACAGCCTTGTGGACGTTGTTGCCGCCCTCTTTCGGGACCATCGGCAGGACCGATGCCGTGAGCGAGCGCACGATCTGGTGGCCGACGAGATCGAAGCGGTGGGCCTCGCGCGGCTCGGTCCGCGCGTCGCGGACGAACGCTTCGAGCCCCGAATCGGGAGCCACGGCGCCCAGATTGCGGCCCTCGAGCCCCTTGCCCAGGATGTCGCGCGCGCCGCGATCGCTCATGCGGACGACGCCTTCGGAGTCGACCAACAGGATGCCGTCGGGACGTCCCGCCGCCAGCTCGCGGAACACGAGCGCCCGGCTGCCCGATTCCCGCAGCGCGACCTCGAGGTCGGCGCCGCGCTGACGCTCGTGTTGCAGGCGCTTGTTCTGCTCGTCGAGCAGATGGTTCTGGAGCGCGAGATCGTCCTGCAGCGACTTCAGCCGCAGCATCGCTCGCACGACGTCCTCGAGCAGCGTGACGTCGTTCTTCAGGAGATAGGCCTCGCAGCCCGCCTCGTAGCCCGTGTGCAGCTCCTCTTGCCCCTTGACCTGTCCGCTGATCAGGACGACCGGCACGCTGTGGATGGCCGGCATCGTCTTCAGGCGCCGACAGACCTCGTAGCCATCGATCCCGGAGCCCAGTCCGATGTCCACGAGGAAGAGGTCGAAGTGCGCCGCACGCGCCTCCATGAGGCCCTTGGCCCCGGTCGAGGCCACGACGACCTCGTAGCCGAGGTCCTCCAGCCTGTTCTTGAACAACAGCTGCGCCCCGGCTTCGTCCTCGATCAGAAGGATTCGATCCATCGTTTCTCCCGTCCCGGGCTCGCGAGTGGCATGTTCCAAGCACGGAGCCCGCCCGCACTCGCAGAAGGGTGTTCGGTCATCTTGGCAAGGCTCGCCACCGGCAATGTCCCTCCAGCCCTCCCGCCAGCCCATATTCCCACAAATGGGACGATCGAAACTTCCTTCCGGATGGGAGCGGGTCGACCAAGCCCTCGAAGCGCTTAAGGCGGGCCCCCCCGAAACGGTCCCCAGGACACCCCTGGCCCGCCTGGAAGCCCTGCGCAAGTCCCTGGGTCCGCTCTGGGGGGGCCGGGCGGCCGAAGTCCTGGAACTGCGACCGCGGGCCGTCGCGAAGTTCGCGCGGGCAGACGAAGTCCTGCTGGTCCGGCGCCCGCTCGAGCAGGCCACGGCGCTGGGCGTGGCCCGCGCGCGGGCCGCCCGGATCGTCGCCAGGCTGGGACCGGGAGCAGGGGTGCTGGACGCGACGGCGGGCTTGGGGGCCGACGCCTGTGCCCTGGCCGCGGCGGAGCTGGCCGTGGTGGCCGGGGAACTCGATCCCGAGCTCATCCCGCTCCTGCGCCACAATTTGGGGCTCGTCGACGCCGCGGCGCGGGTCGTGCGGGCCGATGCCGCCCGGCCGGCCGTGCGCGCGGACGTCTTCCTGGCCGATCCCGACCGGCGCGATGGCGCCGGTCGACGCCAGGGCCATCCCGAGAGCTGGTCGCCGCCGCTCTCGGTCCTGCTGGGCGCCGCGGGGCGTTTTCGGGCGGCTTGCCTCGAGCTCGCGGCGGGCACCAAGCCGGCCTTCGACCTCGAGCTCCCGGCCGCGCACAGCCTGAGCTGGACCAGTCTGGCGGGTGAGCTGAAGGAGCTCACGCTCTGGTGCGGCGAGCTCGCGGGCGAAGAGCGACGGGAGGCCCGGGTCCTCGCCCCCGACGGCTCCGAGGCCTGCCTCGAGGGCCGCGCCGACCGCCCCGTGCCGCGCGCAGCGCCCGTCGATCCGGCCGCGGGGTCGGCGCCTTGGTGGATCGGGGAGCTCGACCCCGCCGTTCTCCAATCCGGTCTGGCCGGCGCCCTGCTCGGCACGCCGCCCCTCGCGGGCGCGGGCCTCGGATTTCTGGGCGAAGACGCGGGCTACATCGCGGGCGCCGAGCTCCCGCCCTCGCCCTTCTACCGACGCTTTCGAGTGCTGGGGAGCGCGCCGCTCGACAGGAAGCGGGTCCGCCGGCTGCTCGCGGAGCACGACGTCGGGCCCCTGACCGTCAAAAAGCGGGCACTTTCCGAAGGTTCTCGGGAGCTCGAACGCCGATTGAGGGGAACGGGACGCCACCCCGGGCTGATCGTCGCCACCGCCCTCCCAGAGGGCCGCAGGGCCTTCCTGGTCGAGGCTGTCGAGGACCGGGACAGTATCCTCCCCGCCCCATGACCAGCGCTCCCCGCCCGAGTTCCGAGGCTCCTGCCCGTTCCCTGGGCGGACTCTTCCGACACTCGACGATCTACGGAGCCGTGCCCCTGATCCGTCAGGTGATCAGCGTGGCCATGGTCCGCCTCTACACGGAGTGGCTGGGCCGCGCCGGCTACGGGGTGAAGGAGATCGTCGACTTCTGGATCGTCGGACTCCAGCAGCTGCTCGGGCAGAACCTGCTCGGCGGCATGGTGCGCTTCTACTTCGATCACAAGGACGAACAGGAGCGGCACAAGGTCGTCACGTCGTCGACGATCCTCGTCACGCTGATCGCGTGGGGGGTCTGCGGGCTGGCTCTGCTCTTCACCGACTGGTTGACCCCGCTCATGTTGGGTCAGGGCGAGGAGGTCACGGCCGACACCTTGCTCAGGATCCTGCGGATCACCCTGATCCTGATCCCCTTCCAGCTCAGCACGCTGTCGGGCTTCTACTACCTCCAGATCCTCAAGCGTTCCGAGCTCTACTCGACGATCCAGGTCGTGAAGCTCTTCGTCGAGGTCGGCTTGAACTTCTGGCTGATCGGTGCACGCGGGCTCGGTGTGGAGGGCTTCCTCTTGAGCATGCTGATCGGCGAGGCGCTGACGACGCTCGGCCTGACCGGTTGGATGCTGTGGACCCTTAAGCCGCGCGTCGAGTGGCGGGTCTTCCTGCCGATCCTGGTCTATGCTGCGCCCTTGATCCCCGTCGGGTTGTGCCAGTTCGGGTTGCACCAGATCGATCGGCGCCTCCTGCTCTACTTCACCCAGGAGGGGGCGCAGAGCATCACGGGCATCTACGGGCTGGGCTACAAGATCGGCTACATCACGACCGCGATGATGCTGGGTCCCTTCATCCAGATCTGGCAGCCCTGGATCTTCGGGGTCGAGGACGAACACGAGCGCGGGGCGCTGGTGGCGCGGGTCAGCACCTACGCGGTCTTCGTGATCTCGGTCGTCAGCATCGGGATCATCTGCTTCGGCCGCCAGGCCGTGATCCTGCTCGGCGGACCCGAATTCCAGGAGGCCTACAAGGTCGTGCCGCTCGTGACGGGCGGCTACGTGTTCTGGGCCCTGTACCAGGTCTCCCAGTACCCGCTCTTCATCGCGAAGCGCACGGGGCGGCTTCTGCTCATCAACCTGGCGGCGCTGGTCTTCAACGTCGCGCTGAACTCGATCCTCATCCCGCGCATCGGCTTCCTGGGAGCTGGCGTCACGACGCTCCTGACCTTCGGGCTCCTGTCGACGCTCGGCATGCTCGCGAGCCGCTCCGAGGCCCACGTGCCGTTCGAAGTCGGCCGGATCCTCGGCATCGTGGGCTGCGTCCTCACGAGCGGGGCAATCGCGCTGTGGATCGACTCCCTGGACGCGAACAGCCAGCTGTCGGTCGTACAGGCGCTCCTGTTCAAGTCCGCGACCCTGGTCGCGATGTTCGGCCTGCTGTGGGCCTTCGTGCTCCACGCGGAGGAGCGAGGCCGCTTCTTCACCTGGATCGCCGCCCGTCGCGGTCGCGGCTGAGCTCGATAGCCGTGGATGCGGCGAAGCTTGCAGACGTCACACGGCAGCGGAGGACGTCGTCGTCGTGGCGCCGAAGCACGTTAGCATCCGATGAAGAAGTGCTTCGGATGCGATGCATGTGACCGGGAGGCCCGGCAGGTGCGCGGGAACGCAGGCGAATCGGTAGATTCGGCGAGGATCTCGTGTGCCGGCCGGGCTTTCCGGACGCATGCAGCGCGCCGGATGACTTCTTCATCAGGCTGCTAGACCCGAAAGCCCCACAGGTACGCAAGGCAGGCGAGCCCGATCACGATGTGCAGCGGCTCGCCGTTCTTCATCATGCTCAAGCGCAGCGACCACTCGGGACGCTCGCTCGCTTCGCTCGAGTAGGGACGCAGGCGCGGGAGCAGGGCGCGTGTCACGGCCGACCAACGCTCCCAGGGCTCGCCGAAGAGCCGGTGCAGCTTCTGATCCTCGTAGCGGATCGTGTGGGGATAGAAGTAGAGCACCATCGCGAGCATGACCGGATAGCTCCACCAGAGCCCGGACGCGACGCAGAAGCCGACGGCGATCAGGAGGTTGCCGACGTACAGCGGATGGCGAACGCGCGCATAGGGCCCGACCGTGGCGAGCACCTTGTTCTTCATCACGTAGCCCGAAGCCCAGAGTCGAACGAGCATGCCCAGGGTCGCGATCGCGCCGCCGACCAGGATGCCCGTCCGGGTCGGGGTGCCCGCGAAGGTCACGAGAAACACGAGCGCGACGCCCACGAACTGACGGAAGCGTTGGCGACGGGCCGTCAGGTCGTACAGGAAGCGCGCGAGGCCACCCTGACTCTTCTTGGGGTAGCTGGGTCGCGTTTCGGGTTGCTCCGAGCTCGCCTGTGTCGTCTGGTTCATGGAGGGGTCCTCGGCGGATCGATCGATCGGCATGGTACGACCGTTCGGGACGGATGAGAAAGCCCTTCCAGGAGCCTTCCGCGGCCCTCACAGGGCCCCTGACGCACATCTTCAGGGCGAGGCTTGGTGGGCGATGAGGGATTCGAACCCCCGACTTCATCCTTGTAAGGGACGCACTCTAGCCACTGAGTTAATCGCCCGGGAGGCGGTGACTCGCCTTGCCGAAATGGCGATCCACGGCCGACACGGTATCCTTCTCGCCCCTTTTCCTCCACCGGGTCGCGGGACCCGACCGACAAGGGGGAACGCAGTACGAGCGCGCCACAGAGCGCGTGCCGTCTTGGACCAGAGCTGAATTTCGGAGCTCCCCCCATGAGGATCGCAGTCATTGGAACGGGTTACGTCGGTCTCGTCGCAGGGACCTGCTTTGCCGAGAGCGGCAACACCGTGACCTGTGTGGACATCGACCAGAAGAAGATCCAGCGGCTGCGCGATGGGGCGGTTCCGATCTACGAGCCCGGCCTGGAGGAGCTCCTGCGGCGCAACATCCAGGACGGCCGGCTGAAGTTCACGACCGCCTATGAGGACGCCGTCCCGGACGCACAGGTCGTCTTCATCGCCGTCGGCACGCCTCCCGGTGAGGACGGCAGCGCGGATCTGCGCTACGTGTTGGCCGCCGCCAAGAGCGTGGCCGAACACATGACGGGCTACCTCGTGGTCGTCGACAAGTCGACCGTCCCGGTCGGCACGGCCAAGAAGGTCCACGACGCCATCAAGGAGAACACCGACCATCCGTTCGACGTGGTCTCCAATCCCGAGTTCCTGAAGGAAGGCGCGGCCATCGACGACTTCCTGAAGCCCGATCGCGTGGTCATCGGCTCGAGCTCCAAGCGGGCCGCCGAGGTGATGGACGAGCTCTACTCGCCCTTCGTCCGCACGGGCAATCCGATCATCCACATGGACGTGGCGTCGGCCGAGCTGACGAAGTACGCCGCCAATGCCATGCTGGCCACGCGGATCTCGTTCATGAACGAGATCGCGAACATCTGCAACAAGGTCGGCGCGAACGTGGACCGGGTCCGCGCCGGTATCGGCTCGGACAAGCGCATCGGCTCACGCTTCCTCTTCGCCGGGCTCGGCTACGGCGGCTCGTGCTTCCCGAAGGACGTGAAGGCCATCGTCAAGACGGCCGAGGACAGCGGCTACGACTTCCGCATCCTGCAGGCGGTCGAAGCCGTCAACGAGACGCAGAAGGCGCTGTTGTTCGACCTGGTCAACGAGCACTACGAGGGTGACCTCTCCGGCCGCAGGTTCGGCGTCTGGGGCCTGTCCTTCAAGCCCAACACCGACGACATGCGCGAGGCTCCGGCCGTCGTCGTCATCGAGAAGCTCCTCGCCGCGGGAGCCAGCGTCACGGCCTTCGACCCCGAAGCCATCGACGAGTGCCGGGAGCACCACCTCGGCGACCGGATCCAGTACGCCGATTCGCCCATGGAAGCGGCCACGGACGTCGACGCGCTGATCCTCGTCACCGAGTGGAACGAGTTCCGGCGTCCCGATTTCGACCGCCTCAAGACGCTCCTGAAGGACCCGGTCATCTTCGACGGCCGCAACATCTACAACCGCGGCACGCTCGAGCGCCTGGGCTACACCTACTACGGCATCGGGACCTGAGCCCGACCCCGTCCTCGACGAGCTCGCGCACGCGGCGGGCCGTGGTGGACATGCGCTGCGCCCCGGTCTCCCCGGTCATGCTGGGAGCGACGTGCGCCCCGCGTGCCTCGGGCTCGAGCGCGCGGTCAGGGCCTTCGCGCGCACCGCAGGAGCGGGCACGAAGGGCAGCGCACGGCCCGCGGAGTCCGCTGCTTCGCCTCTCGGTCCGCAAAAAGCGGGCTGACAGGCCTCCAGGACGACCGCGAACTCGACGGAGGTCCCGCTCGCGGGTGCCACAGCGAGTGCGAGCCCTGCGCAACGCCCCGAGCAGGCCGTACCGTGCCGGCCCTCCCCAAGGAATGCGGAAAGCGCGGCTCCAGACGCGTGGACGGGCTCGAGCGCGGCCCGACGAGGCGGAATCTGGCGCGCGCATCACGTCCGGAAGAGCGCGCTCGAGCGGGGCTTCACAGGGCCCTTCCGGGGTCCGATAAAAAAATCGGCCAAACGCATTTTCTGACGCGCTCGCGCACGCGCGTCGGGACGGTGCGTCTTGCGCGCGGAGAGCTCTGCCGGACTCCACCACCGGCTGACTTCGTCGTCCGATGAGGGCGCGCCTCACCGTGTTCGCACCGCGCGCCAGCGCGGGGAAAGTCCGTCGGGGCACTCGACAAAAAAACAGGTGGTTGGGCCGAATCCCCGCGGGAACGGCCCAACCGCCCTTGTTCCAGCCGCGACACTCGCGGTGGTTTGAGCCACGTCACGCTTCGAGAAGAAGCGCTCAGGCTCGTGATGTCGTAGTTACCGGAAGCGCGAGTTCGCCGGCAGTCGAGGCCCAACCTTTGGGCCTAGGGATCTACGATCGACCGGATCCGACGCGCTTCGAGTTCATCCGATGAAACATTCGTTTCACCTTGTCAAGGTTTTCTCGGACTTCCCTTCGTCGCGCTGGAGTGCTTTCCGGGTTCGAATTGCGCGTGGCAGGACGTCCACGACGCGCATGCGAAGCAGCGCGCGACGCACGCGCTCGCCTTCGTGCGTCTCCTCGAGCGCTACGTCGCGCAGCGCGAGCTTGCACGACGAGAGCAAGCCAGCAGCACCCTCGAGATCGCCGGCGCGAACGAGCGACAGGGCCCAATCGTCGTATGCCAGGATGCGATCGAGCGCGCTCACGCCCTCGGTCGCCACGAGCTTCCAAGCACGTCGCGCATCCTCGTGACGCTCCGAGCGTTCCCAGATGCGCGCCGCCCACAACCACGCGTCGTCACGGCGCTCGGGCGCTGCACGCGGATCCGACGCCACGTTGAGATAGGCGTCGAGCGCCTCGCGATCGTGACCTGCACGGCGGTGCAGGTGACCGATCTCGAGCTCGGAGCGCGCATGGAAGGGACCGTCCCGCTCGTGCGCGCGCGCACGCCGGAAGGCCGCGAGGGCGCGCGCGTCGTGATCGGCGCAGCGCAGGAGCTCGCCGGCACGAAACAAGGCCTCGGCACCGCTGCCGCGTGCTTCTGGATGGTAGTGCGGAACCGCCTCATAGGCCTCGACGGCCAGCTGACACCAGAAGTCGCGCTCCCTGCCCTCGCGCTCGCCGAGCTCGCGCTTGAGGCGCCGCGCGTAGGCCAGCTGAGCGTCGGGCGACGCGAGACGCGGCACACGGACCTCGAGCGGGATCTCGCCCTGTTGCGCGCCACCTGCCATGACGATGCCGAGCGCCCCGACGCAGGCGATTCGAACGACGGCCTTGCGGACCTTGCGGCCCAGACGCAGGGCCCGAGGCCTCACGCGACGCCCTCTGACCAGCCGTCCGCTCCCTCTCCCGCCTCGAGGGCGGGAAAGGCCGAGCGACCACCGCTGAGCCCGATCCGCCGACGGAGCGCCCGACAGAGCCGCTGACGCGCCCGGTAGAGTCGCACCTTGACGAGATGTGCGGGAATGCGGCTCGCGCGCGCGATCGTCCGGCAGCTGGCGCTCTGCCAGTAGAAGGACGTGAGGAGCTCGCGATCGTCCGGGCGCAACCGCTCGAACACGCGCGTGAGGTGCTCCACGGCGTCATCGCGGTCGATCCAGCGGTCCCCCAACTTGTAGATCGGCGTTTCCTCGTCGCCAGGAACCTCCGCCCGGGTCTCGAGCTCGTGCCAGAGCGGCTCGCCCGGCGCAACGTGCGTCACACGCCCACCCCGGCGCTTCTTGTCCGCGAGGACGTTCCGTGCGATCCGCAGAGCCCAGGAACGCAGGCACGCGCGGTCGTCCAGGTTCTCGCGATAGCGAGCCGCTCGCAGGAGCGTCTCCTGGATCACGTCTTCGATCTCGTTCGGATCCTGGGCGTGCCGGTGGAGCGCCCCGTACAACTCACTCCGTAGATCCTCCAGGCCCGCCCAGCTCCGCTCGCGCGCATTGTCCGCATCCAAGTCGTCGTCTCCTCGTGGGAGGCGCCCTGTTGCGCCTCGCGGAGAGGAAGGACGGAGCGCGGCGCGATCGGTTGCGACCGGCGGCTCGCTCAGATCTCGACGGCCCGACGAAGGGCGTACCCGAACCGCCGAACGCGCGGCCCGCAGCCGCGCTCAGAGCCGACCTTCGGCGATCAGCGCTTGGCGGCTTCCGCCGCCCATTTCGAACCCGGGTAGTCCCGCGTCAGCGTGCGCTTCATGTCCGCCTTGCCGCGCCGGTCGTCGAGCTGATCGAAGCAGAGCATCGCGTAGAAGAGCGCTTTCGGCACGTAGCGGTTCTGGCCCTCGTAGAGAACGACGACCCGCAGGTAGTGCATCAGGGCGTCCTTCAGCTTCTCGGCGTTTCCGGAAGCTCCGTAGAAAAGGCAATCCCCGAGCCCGGTGTAGGCGCCCGCGAGGGTCTCGTCGTCCGCGCTCGCGTCCTGGATGATCTCGGCGAAAATCACCTGGGCCTTCTGGTACAGGTCCCCGCTGCCAGCAGGATTGCGCTCGGCCTGGGCGAGCCACGTCTCGCCCTCGACCACACGCGCGCGGCTGATGACGCTCGGAAATTCGTCCGCCTCCGCCGCGACCTGGCTGAGGGCTTCGCGCCGCTGCTGCCCCGACATCTGGGAATCGACCTGGATCTTCGCCAAGCGGCACTCGAGCTCCCAGCGCTTCGAGAGCGTCTTGGAGGTGATCAGGCGCTCGAAGTCCTCGAGGGCCCGCGTCGCGCGGTCCCCCTTGCCCGAGAGGGACAGCGCCGTGGCCTTCGCCATGAAGGCGGACGGCAAGTAGCGCGAGTCGGCGAAGTTCTGGATCAGCCGATCGGCCGAGGAGACGACCCCGTCGAGATCGGAGAGCTCCATCCGCAACTGCACGGTCCGCCAGGCAGCGTAGGCCGGCGCCCACTTGCGGCGCTCGCGCGGATTCGCGATCTGGCCGTCGACGAAGTCGTCGAGGAGCTGGAGCGCCTCGTCGTAGTTCTCGTCCAGAATCGCGGCCTCGGCCTCGTCGACGAGCCGCGGATACTTGTCGAAGGTCACCCCGGCGACGCTTTCGGACTTCACCGACCGCGTCGAGTTGCCTTCCTTGTAACTGACCTGCCCCAACGTCTCCTCGACGATCGAGACATCCTTGATCAGCTTGCCGTCGGTCTGACGAATCGTGTCCCCCGCGCTGGAGGTCACGAGGAGAACGGAGCAGAGGAGGGCTCGGGTACCGGTACGCAGCATGGGATTGGCGAACATCAGGGGACTTGGGCGGCCTACCGGAGTGAGCCGCATCGGTTAC
The DNA here is from genome assembly GCA_029259595.1 of Planctomycetota bacterium. Lineage (GTDB taxonomy): Bacteria > Planctomycetota > UBA1135 > UBA1135 > OFTM43. Next base: position 13,316 of record JAJDEW010000120.1, read on the forward strand.
GGCCTTCCGCGGACCCCGGCCCGGGCTCGAGCGCCGATGCGGCCGATCTCGAGGCCCTCTCCCGGCGACCGACAGGGCCCACCCGGGACTTCAAGGGGGCGAAGAGGATAGGGGCGCCCCCCGAGACCTGTCAACGCGGCCGCCACCGAGCGGTTCAGACTCCCCTTGGAGCGGCTCACACGGGAGATGGTCCCGGTCGAGCTGCGGGGTCCCGCTTCCCCGTCCAGCTTCCCCGTCCAGCTTCCCCGTCCAGCTTCCCCGTCCAGCTTCCCCGTCCAGCTTCCCCGTCCAGCTTCCCCGTCCCGCTTCCCCGTCCAGCATCTCCGTCCAGCATCCCCGTCCAGCATCTCCGTCCAGCATCCCCGTCCAACCTCCCCGTCCGCTTCCCCGTCCAGCTTCCCGGACGTGCTTCCCGGACGTGCTTCCCGGACGTGCTTCCCGGACGTGCTACCCGGACGTGCTACCCGGACGTGCCACCCGGACGTGCCACCCGGGCGTGCTACCCGGGCGTGCTACCCGGGCGTACACGCGGGTCGTCCTTGCCGGTCGACTCCCGCGTCAAACTCCCGGGTCAAGTTTCCGAGTCACGGTCTCGGGCCAGCTCCTGGCTCGCGTCCAGGGCGCCTTCCCAGGTCAAGCGCCCGGGGTGACCATGGCCTTGGCGAGCTCCTGGCGGCGTTCGGGCCCCACGAGCTCCTCGACCAGGGCCAAGGCGAACTCGAGCGCCGTCCCCGGCCCCTGGCTGGTCCAGACGTTGCCGTCGCGCACGACGCGAGCTCGCTCGAGGATCGTCGCCCCACCGAGCTGCGTGCGCACGGAAGGGTGCGAGGTGGCCTCCTTGCCGTTCAGGATCCCGGCCGCGGCCAGCACCATCGGCGCCGCACAGATCGCCGCCGTCGGGCGCCCGGCGGCGTGGACCGCGCGCACGAGCGCGAGCACGCGCTCGTCCTCGAGCAGATTCGTCGTGCCCGGCATGCCGCCCGGCAGGACGAGGGCGGCGAGCTGCTCGGCCTGGACGTCGTCGAGCGTACCGTCGGTCGCCACGGTGATCCCGTGGGCGCCGCGCACGGGACCCGCGACCAACCCGCCGACGAAGACTGGGAGCCCTGCGCGGCGCAGGACGTCGACGATGGCGACGGCTTCGAGCTCTTCGAAGCCGTCGGCCAGAGGAACGAGGACGCTGCCTTCTTGGACCGAGCTCATCCTCTCGATCCTACGAACTGAGTCGCATCGTTGGTGCTCGGGCTCGCCGACCGCGGCGCGATCCCCCCGGACGGGGCCGGGCGCCCCCTTTGGCGCACATTCTCGGCCTGGCAGCGAAGACGGCGGCCCTCCACGAGCGATTTTCGACCGAACCCGTTTCTGGGCAGCGACCTACGCCCTCCGAGCCCCAAGGAGTCGGGTCAGTTCGGACGGAGGTAGGATGGGCCCATGAGCGCCGAACGACCCGAACCCGTCCTCGTCAGTGCCTGCCTCCTGGGCCGGGCTTGCCGCTACGACGGGCGCGACAACGCCGACCATGAGCTCACGGCCGAGCTCGCACGTCGAGGCCAGGTCGCGGTGCCCTTCTGTCCAGAGGAGGCGGGCGGGCTCGCAACTCCACGGCCGCCGGCTTGGATCACGGCGGAGGGAGCCGCTGCCGTCCTCGACGGGAAAGCAGCCGTCCGTACGGAAAAAGGGGCGGACGTGACGGCAGCCTTCCTCGCCGGCGCACGCGCTGCGCTCGACACCTGCAACGCCCACGGCATCCGGCGGGCCTATGCGAAGGAGCGCTCACCATCGTGCGGGGTCGCGAACACGCACGTCGGCGGCCAGCTCGTCGATGGGCCGGGAATCACGACCGCCTTTCTTCAGCGGGCGGGAATCGAGGTCAAAGGCGTCGAGGGACGCCGCAATCAGTCCTCGTCTTCGAGTTCGGACAGCGCCCGGTAGTTCAAGCGCGGAAGCGCACCCAGGGCCAGGTGACCCGCAATGCCCATCAGGGCGACGTTGAAGAGCTGGACGAAGTGCGCGCCGACGCTGACCGAGAGCGCCGCTTCGTAGTCCATGCCGAGGAAGCGGTGCAAGGCCGTGACCCAGCCGAGCTCCTGGGTTCCAACACCGGCCGCGGTCGGGATCAGGTTGGCGACCGAGCCCAAACTCGCGCTCAACGCTGTCTCGAGATAGACCCGCTCGCTCCCCTGCCCCATCGCCCAAACGAGCAGCGCGAAGAAGCCGACGATGTTGAACCACAGCGGCACCGTCCACAGAACGGCGCGCGTGAGCCCACCGCTCTCGGAGGTGCCACGCAGGGCACGCGCGAGCTCGTTCGAGCGCGACAAGAGTCCCTGCCCGACCCGCAGCCGATGCACCTGACACCACCGCAACAGGCCTCCGAGCGCCCGCACGAACAGGTCCGCTCGGGCCGCCAGAGCGACCAGACTCAGCGCTGCTGCGAAGAGTACAAAGGCCGGAATCCGCAGAACCTCGAGACCCGGATAGTCCCCGGTCGCCAGCAACAGCACCGTGACCGTCGCGACCCCGAGACACAGCGCGGCCCCATCGAGAAAACGCGCGACAACCAGCGAAGCGAGACCGGCCGCCGTCGACACACCGTCCTTCAAGCGCAGGTACAAGACGAACGAAGCCTCTCCCGTCTTCGCCGGCAACACGTAGGAAGCCAGATTGTGCGCCGCAGCAACGACCAAGACGCGATGGAAAGGCGGTCGCTCGTCGCGCGGCAACAGGACCCGGAAGCGGACCGCCCGCAGGCAATACGTCACGAAGTGCATGCCGAGCCCCAGGACATAGACCGTGAACGGCAACCGCGACAGGGAGGCCACCGCGTCCGCAAGGGGAACATCACCCCAAACGAACAGTGCCGCAAGCAAGGTGGCGGCGATGGCTCCGGAGACGAGGATGCGAATTAGGGGTCTCAAGGTCCTGATCCGTAGAGACGGGTAGCACGCGCGGCGAGGGACGACGGGACTGCTACAGCGAGTGGGCGATGGGCAACACGACCTGATGTGCTTGCCTGGTGTCAGCGTCGATGCGATGTCCTGAATGAGCCGATCATCCGACCCGCTCCGCCCCAGGGCTACGCTTCCAACTTGCCACGGTTCTGCCCCCGGAAGCAAGCGGGTGCACACTGCCCTGTCCCCAGTCCTGCCGCCAGCTCAAGAGCTCCGTCACCTTCAGCCTCCGGGGAACGAATCCCAGCAGCTGAGCCGGTGACTCCTCGTCGAAGTTGAAGCGCCGCCGAACGTAGTTGCGCCACGTCCCCCACAGGGCCAAGCCGAGATCCAGGTAGCGTCGCAGCTTGCTCGTCAGCCAGGAATCACGACGCAACCGACCGGTCAAGTCCCGGATCATGGCTTCGGAGTGGTTGATCGGGAACAGCGGGTTCAACGTGTCTCGAGTCACCTTGCTGTTCGTGCGGTAGTGGACGAGCCGGTTCTTGCCGAACACCTCCTTCGCGATGCCCGGGTAGATCGACTTCTCATCCGTATGGAGCACGATGTGATTCAGATGCCCGGTTACATCTGCACCGCGCTGCAACGTTCGGCGGATGCTTCGCGCGGAAAGGTCCTTTCGAGGCCCGTAGCGGCGTTCTGAGGCTCGAATCGCTTGCGTCCGCGAAGCGGACATCCGACCACGCGGACGAATGGGAGCGGCCTCGGCCCACAGCACGTAGCGGGTCGCCCCCTCGATCAGGAACGGCACGCTCAGGGGCCGAGTGTTGCGTTCGCCTTCGTAGGTCTCGAACTCGTCGAACTGCAGCG
>JAJDEW010000013.1 GCA_029259595.1 Planctomycetota bacterium
GGACGAACAGCTGGCACAACCGCTACCGTGGTCTACTCGTCCGCTGGGAGCGCAAGGCTTCAAACTACCTCGCCATGCTCCAACTCGCGTGTGGGCTCATTGCCTACCAGCAGGCTTGATGGTTTTAGGACGTGCTCTAAGGAGAGATGCTCGATCGCATGGAACCGTCGCCGGCTCCCGACCGTCGGTTCCCGAGAGCGTCTCCCGCGCGCCCGGATCCGGGCGATCGACGCGGAAAGGCTTTCCCCCTTCGGCTCTCGCCGCGAACCCCCTCCCCTCCCTCATGGTTCTTCGTCCGCTCTTCGTGCTCTCGTGCCTCGCCCTTGCGCCCGCCGCGCAGCAGGCCGCCGCCCCGCGTCCGTTCCCCCTGATCCCGACGGAGACCGTCGGTACGAAGGGCCTGCTCCTCGAGCCGGATTTCGAGGCGCTCGACGGCCTGCTCGAGCTCGACGCGGTCGCCCTCGTCGGCGTGGCGCTGCCGACCGCCGAAGGCTTCACGTCCGTCGACCTCGAGCTCGAGCGGATCGATCCGGTCGCCGACCAGGCCGAGGTCTGGATCGACGGTGAGCTGGCCGGCGGCGCGGAACTGCTGCGCGCACAGGTCAGCTCGTGGCGCGGAACGGTGCGCGGCGAGGACGGGACGCACGTCTTCCTGTCGTTCACGCCGACGGGCAGCTATGGCTGGATCTATCGCGGCGGTAGCTATGCGCACGTCTCGCCGGCTCCGGTCGATGGCCACCGCTGGGGGCAGGGGCGTTCGCTCATCGTGCACGCCTCGGACCCTGCGCTGGACGATCAACCGACCTTCACGTGCGCCGGCGGGATCACGCCGCCGCGCGAGTCCGTGCCTTCGGCGCCCGGGTCGCACGCGGCGGCGGGGACGACGCGCGAGTGCTTCATCGCGGTCGAGACGGACTGGGAGCTCTACACGTTGTTCTCGGACATGCAGGCCGAGATGAACTACGTCGTCGCGCTGTGGGCCGCGATCTCGGATCGCTTCGAAACGCAGACGAACACGACGGTCAGCTTGCCGTACCTCAGCCTGTATTCGGATCCCGACGATCCGTGGGACGCGCAGCCGGGAGGCTCGGGTGCGTTGCTGGACCAGTTCCGCACGCGCTGGGACGGAGGCAACATCCCGATGAACGCGAACCTGGCGCACTTCGTCAGCGGCGCGAACCTGGGCGGGGGCGTGGCGTACGTCGGCACGCTCTGCAACCCGGACTTCGGCTTCGCCGTCAGCGGTAACCTCGGCGGCAACACGCCGCTGCCCGTCGCCGGGCCGGGCCCGCTGAACTGGGACTTCTTCGTCGTCGCCCACGAGACCGGACACAACTTCGGTTCACCGCACACGCACGACTACTGCCCGCCGCTCGACGAGTGCGCGGCGGGAAGTTGCTCGAGCGGCAACGTCTGCGGCACCGGCACGATCATGAGCTACTGCCACGGCTGTCCCGGCGGCATGAACAACATCCAGCCCAACTACCATCCGACGGCAGCCGCGAACATGGCCAACGCCGTCCAGAACAGCTGCCTCGGCTCCTGCCAGAGCTGCGGCGGCGGGCTCGTCGCGAACTTCACGGCCAACGTGACGCAGGGGACGAATCCGCTGCAGGTCGTCTTCTCGGACCTCACGACGGGCGGGACGGTGACGTCGCGCACGTGGAGCTTCGGCGACGGCACGACATCGAACGCGGTGAACGCCCTGCACACCTACGTCGAGCCCGGGACCTACGCCGTTTCGCTGGTCGTCTCCGGCCCGAACGGCTGGGACTCCGAGCACCGCGGCGGCTACATCCAGGTCGAGCTCGCGACGTCGATCAATTCGATCACGGATCCGGTCGAGAGCCTGATTCCAGGGCTGGATCAGACCGTCGTCATCACCGGGCAGTCCTTCCTGCCCGGGACGACGCTCGAGATCGACAATGCGCCTATCGCGACGGGCTTCACGATCGAAGACTCGACGACGATTCGCTTCGACCTGCCGCCGCTCGGCAACGGCATCCACATCGCGACGGTCGCGAACGCGAACGGCTCGGCTTCGACCTTCTTCAACGTCGAGCCGCCGGCAGGGCCCGTCGTGCAGATCGGCGACGGCGATCCGGGGACGTTCCTGTTCTCGGCCCTCGGGATGAACGTCGAGGCGGCGGGCCCGCCGTTCACGATCCAGCTCCTTGTCGCTTCGCCCTCGAACGTCCCGAGCGTGCTCCCGGGCAAGTTCTCGCTCGCGCTCGGCAACACGTTCACGCAGACGACCAACCTCGGCGCCTTCCTCTTGAACGCCGACGGCCGCGCGAGCTTCAACGTGCCCTTGCCGAGCCTCTTGAACTTGCCCCTGTGGGTGCAGTCGCTCCAGCTGAACCTGCCGATCCCCGCCGGCTTCCCCTGGCCCGCGAGCAACCTGCAGGAAGGGCTGCTCCTGTTCTGAGCCCGCAAGGCCTCTTCAATAGGCTCTACGGTTCGTAATCGAACAGCTCGCCGCGCGCGTCGCTGCGCGACGTCGCGCGGTTCCAGGCCCGCAGGACCTTGTCCATCGTGTTGGCCGTCAAGCGCCGGCCCTTGACGGCGCGCGCGATCATCTTGTGCGTGATCTGCTCCTCCGACGCCGCCACGAGATCCTTCGACGCGAGCCCGCGTTCGGCCATGTGGCGCGCCAGGGGCTGCGGACCGAGCTCGCGCTGGTCACGCCGTGGATCGATCGGAGGCTTCGGTTCTTCCATGCGGCCGACAGTCTAGCAATCCCGCCCTCACGGAATGGTCAGCGGCTCGCCCGTGCTTCGTCCGGCCCCTCGAACGAGCAAGGTCGCGAACGGCCCCCCGTAGCGCAGTTCGATGTCCGAGATGATGTCGGAGTCCTCGTCCAGGTCGTACGTCCCGAGCTGCCAGCCGAACGCCAACCCGACGTGCCGACTCAACCACCAGGAAGCGCCCGCCTCGGCCCGCGTCTGCCACAGCTCGTCGGAGCCGTTGAACCCGAGGCTCCAGGACAGGCGCGCGTAGAGGTCGAGGTCCTTCCAGACGCCGGTGCTCGCCTGTCCGGCGACCATCGGGCCGAGTGTGAAGCGTCGGTCGTGGTCGCTTTGCGCGCCGGAAGAGGCGTCGATCTCCAGCTCGGTCGCGGATAGCCCGACCGCTGCGCCGGTGCGGATGCGGTGGTCGCGCGGGCCGTGGAAGTGGAACAGGAGGCTGGCCGTGGTCAGTTCGAACTCGCTCTGCAGTTCCAACGGCCCCGAGAACAGGATGTCGTCCAGGCGGATGTTCTCCCCGTTGCTCAGGGACTGCGAGAAGTCGCCTTGGAGCGTGGCGAGCTCGAGCTCCAAAGAAGTCGCGCGCCCGCCCGCGGGATCCGTCCGTAGCGGCAGCGTGGCGCGCAGTCGCGGCGAGAAGACAGAGGTGTCGTCACCTTCGAGCGGATCGGCATCCGGCGTGAAGGACGTAGCGCAGGCGCTCGCCAACAGGGCGACGGCGAGCCCGGCGGAACGAGCTCTCGGAACGGGGTTGCGATTCGACATGAGCGACTCCTCGCTGGTGTGGATCCCGAGACCGGGTGGCCTTCCGGAAGCGGACGGTATACGGGAGGCGGGCGTCGAGCGGGGCAAACGAACGTTGAGTCCAGCGATAGGCTGCGCTTATCGACGCTTCCGGATGCCGGAGAGGGCCGAAGACGTCCCCCAGAGGCCAGTAGGGCCCGATCGTCCCACGCGGAGTAGGATGGCCCGCGATGATCGGGGTGCACCGTCTGGAAGGCTTCTATTGGGTCGCGACCACGGGTGGCTACGCGCGTGCCGCGCGCGCCTTCCCCTATCCGATCAGCCAACCCGGCGTGCACCAACAGGTGAAGAAGCTCGAGGAAGAGCTGGGGCTCAGCCTGTTCGAGAACGCGGGCAAGGACAACCTGCTGTTGACGTCGGCGGGCAAGCGCCTGTTCGAGTTCATCCAACCGTTCTACAGCGCGCTACCCGGCGTCGTACGCAGCCTGGGCGCCGACGACTTGCGTGGCGAGTTGCGCATCGGTGCCCCGAGCATGTACCTGCACAACCTGCTCCCCACCTGGTTGCGTCGCATCCAGGAGGCCTCTCCGGACATCCGTGTCGTCGCCGAAGAGACGCCGTGGGGCGAAGTCGAGCGCCTCATCCGCGGCGACTTCGATCTCCTGGTCGACTACCTTCCCGAGATCCCCGACCGCCTGGCCGCCGTCCAGGTCGCGAGCCTGCAGCCGTTGCTGGTCGTCTCGTCGAAGGACCCACGCGCCACCCGCCCTGACCTCACACCGCAGGCCATGAAGGACGAGACCTTCGTAGCCTATCTCCCGGGCCACCTTCGCGACCTGCAAGACCAGGGCTTGCAGCAACTCGCGATCGAGCCCCCGCACATCGTGACGGCCAGCACCGCCCAAGCCATCTCGGGTTTCGTCGCCGCCGGCCTCGGCTACTCCCTCCTGGGCGGCCTCAGCTCGATGGAACGCTTCACCGAAGGCGTCAGCGTCCACCCCATCCGCGAACCCGAAGTCCGCTATCCCGTCTGGGCCGTCTGGCGCAAAGACGCCGCACCCAACCCGATGCGCGACATCGCCCTGGCAACAGCCCCGTGAACGATGGGCCTGCGCTCCGCCGCCACCGCCCCCATCCCAGAGCCAGCGTCGAAGCCCACCGACAAGTCCATCACCCCGACGAAAGCCCTCGACACAGGCCGACGACGAAGGCCGCGCAGGCCCGCCGGAGGCGGGCCGTAGCCTCGGAGCCGCAGGCTCCGTGCTGGTGCCGTTTCGCGGCGCCAGCCGCGAAATCAGGCACAGGCGCACGACGTAGTGTGCGCCGCGTCCTACGTCGGTGTCGGCCCGCGGCTATCGGACAGCGCGGCCTTCGGGTTGCGCCCTCGCGGGCGTGCCGCTCTCAGCTTGTCGAAGCCGCTTCACCGCGCCCAGCGATTGCGAGCGTAGCGAGCGAGTCCGTCGACCACGGCGGAGATCGATGACCATCGGCGCGTCCGATCCATCGCGGCGGAATCGACCTTGGAACTCACCTAAACGCCTCGCTCGCTTCGCTCGCAATCGGCTCGCGCTGAGAACGGCTTCATGAGAGTGAGACGTTCGCTCCCGCGAGGACGCAACCCGAAGGCCGCGCCGTCCGACAGCCGCGGGCCGCCACCTCCTCAGGACGCGGCGCACACTCCGTCGTGCGCCTGTGCCTGATTTCGCGGCTACGCCGCGAAACGGCACCAGCACGGAGCCTTGAGGCTCCGAGGCTGCGCTACGGCCCACCTGCGGTGGGCCTGCGCTCCGCAGC
>JAJDEW010000121.1 GCA_029259595.1 Planctomycetota bacterium
GGGCTCGGGGGCGTGGTGTCGGGGGCACTGGCGATGCGGGCATCGAGGGGGTTGAAACATGGTCGAAAGTCCTCTGGCGGACCCTTCCGGGGCCCGTTCGAGGAGAAGACCGGCCTCAACTCCTTGGGTGACCGAGAGATCCGAATCTTGCTGCTTCAGGCATGCGGATCAGCTTCAACAGCTCGAGGGTCGTTTCGGGGTCGGGGGGCCCTGCCCCCACCGAGAACTCAGCCAAGGCCCGGTAGTAAGGAATCCGCCGGGTCGCGAGCTCGGCCAGCTCCTCGGCCGGGTCTCCTCCACGCAGGGCGGGGCGTTCGGCCGAATCCGCGCGCAGGCGGGCGGCGGCTACGTCGATGGGGACGTCGAGGTAGATGCAGGTGGCGCAGCGTGCGAGCCAGGTGCGGTTGTCCGCGCGTTCGACGACGCCTCCGCCGGTGGCCAGGACGAGGCGCAGCTCGGGTTCGAGGATGGCGCGTAGGGCGGCGGCTTCGAAGTGGCGGAAGGTGGCTTCGCCGGCGCGGGTGAGCAGGGCGCCGGCGGTCGGGGCGTCGAGACCGGCTTGCCGGGCGTGGATCAGGGTTCGTTCGTCGAGGTCGAGGAAGGGGAGGGAGAGTTCCGCTGCTAGCGCGCGACCGACGGTCGTCTTGCCGGCGCAGCGCAGGCCGAGGAGGGCGAGCGTCCGTTTCATCCGATGGCGTCGTCGGTTTCGAGGGCGTGCTCGACGGCTTTGCGCATCAGGGGCTCGTCGGGCTCACCGTTGGTGAACAGGCGGAACTGGACGATCGCCTGGCGCACGAACCATTCGACGCCGGGTATCGGTGTGCATCCGCGTTCGTTCGCGAGCTTCATCAGCGGCGTGCGGATCGGGCGGTAGACGGCATCGAGGACGAGCGCTCCTCGCCGCAGGGCCTCGGGCGCGAGGGGTAGCTCGCCCGGCAGGCTGGTCGAGCCGACGGGCGTCGCGTGCACGAGGACGTCGTATTCATGGGTTGCGAGCGCGTCCAGGGGGAGCGCTGTGCAGTCCAGCTCGCTTGCCAGGGTTCGTGCTCGCTCCGTGTTGCGGCTCGCTACGGCGACGTGCGCCCCGACCGAGCGGGCCGCCCATGCGGCTGCCCGTGCGGCACCTCCGGCGCCCAGCACGAGCACGCGGGCGCGGGCGAGTTCGAGCGTCTCGCCGGTACGCTGTCCGCGGAACTCGAGTCCGCGTTCGAGGCTTGCACGTACGGCGGCCACATCGGTGTTGGCTCCGCGCCAGCCCGTGCCGTCCCGTACGAGGGTGTTGACCGCACGTGTGCGTTCGGAGGCTTCGTCGCACTGCGTCGCGCGCCGAAAGGCCGCCTCCTTGAAGGGCGCCGTGATCGAAAGGCCGCGGATGTTCTCGTCGTAGCAGAGGTCGAAGAAGGCGTCGAAATCGTCTGGCTCGAAGGCGACGTAGACCGCGTCGAGGCGGGCCGCCTTCAAGGCCATGCCGTGTACGCGAGGCGAGATCGAGTGTCCGATCGGGCGACCGACGACGCCCAGGATCGCGGTCTCCTGGCTGACGCCACCGGGAGGCAGGAGGCCGTGCAGGTCGTTCACGGCGATCTGGCCGGGAGCGGTGCGTTCTGGCTGGGTGCGGCCGGGAGCCTTGGCGGCCGAGCAATACGTGAAGGGCGAGCCGAAAATCGGCGCCAGGATGCGCGTGAAGCTCCCCGCTTCGCCGGCGCAGAACGAGACGATGCCCTTGGTCGTTCGTAGCCAGTTGAGCTGACGCAGTCCGTCCTCGGTCGTGCGAGCGGTCGGTACGAGCTTGGTCACGTCGCCCTCGTACAGGACGGCCGCGACGTCCTCGTGCCAGGCCTCGAAGTCGTCGGGCAGGCCGTCGGGGTCGTGGCGCGAGACGATGCGGTGGCAGGGAGCCTCGACCTCGCCCAGATCGAGCGAGAGCGTCCAGTCGATGTCGACGAAGCGCGCACCGCAGCCTGCAGCGTCGTGCAAGAGCTGGAATTGCTCGTCGAGCGAGCCGGCGTAGGTCCCGAAGGCATCCGCCCGGTTGCAAGACACGATGACCGGCTTCGGGCAGCGCTGGAAGAACTCCTTCAACGCCGGCGTCCCGGGGTGCCCGATGCGGTCGAGCCGCAGTTCGATCAGGTCCGCGAGCGGTGCGTGCCGCAGGGCCTCCTCGGTGAGCGTGCGGAACTCCGAACCGATGTGCGAAACGACGATGGCCATGTCAGGACTCCAGACGATCCTCGAGCGTGCGTGCGACGTCCGGTGTCAGGCTGCCGCGGGAGAGCGCGAGCGAGAGCATACGTCGTGCGAGGCTGCGGTAGGCGACGGCGGCTTCGGGCGCGCGCGCCTCGAGCACCTCGAGCTGGCGGCTGAGGAGCTCCGCCTCCCCGCGCGCGACGGGGCCGGTCAGCGCCGCCGTGGGTCCGCGCGCGACGACGTTCTCGAGCGTGCGCGCCGCGAGTGCCCCGAGCGCTTGGCGTGCGTCGGCGCGCTCGGCCGGCATGAGCTCCTCCGCCAGCGCGAACAGGGCGACGAGACCGCCCGCCAGGAGCGAAGCCGCGGTGTGGTAGCGCTCGGAGGCGGGCAGCGCTTCGTCGTCCTCGATCAAAGCCAGCTCGCGACCGCCGAACGCACGGACGAGGTCGCGCGCCGCACGGCGGGCCGCGTCGTCCCCCGCCAGAGCGAACCAGACTCCGGCCAAGCTCGTCGCGATCTCTCCGGGTGGAAAGGCGTGCAACGGGTGCAGCTTGCCGAGCGCGAGACCCCGGGCGCGCAGGGGCGCGAGGGGCTCGGTCCCGAGAAAACCCGCGCTGTGCAGGGCGACGGGCGGCTCGACCAGCGGACCGGCGCGCAGCGCGAGCTCCGCCGCGAGCTCGCGCAGAGCCCGTTCGGTGACGCAGAACAACAGCACCTCGCCCGCCGTCGCGAGGTCCAGGTCGCCCAGCGCATGCGCGTCGATGCCAGCGCCTGCCCTCGGCGTCATCAGCGCGTCGGCGGGCAAGGCCGTGGGGATCGCCGCAGCCAGGTTCCGGGCCGCACCGAGGTCGCGCGCGAAGAGGCGGACCCGGGCACCGGCCCGCAGGCTGGCGGTCGCGAAAGCGGCGCCGACGGAACCGCAGCCGAGCACGGCGACCGTGCGACCGACCAGCGAAGACTCGGACGGAACGCTCACGGCGTCATCCTAGCCCGCATCACGTCCAACTCGCTGTCGAGTGGCGCTTTGCAGACATCGGTCCCGTGGGCAAACCTTCACCCCTCGAAGAGCAGGCCGGTGTTCGCAGAGTTCCTCGAACGACGAGAGGCCGGTGCAGCCGGTGCTTCGAGGACATCGGCCCAGCGGCCCGTCGAACAGGTCCTGCGACGCCAGGGGCGAGTCATCCAGCGCGGCGCGGTACCCGCAAAGCCTCGCCGGATCCATGCTTCGCCCGCATCTCGGACGAACTCCTGAGCGGGTCGTCGCGGACATCGATGTTCCACGAAGGGGCGCCGTGGAACGGGCCGTCAGGTCGAGCGTTCGACGACGTCGGCGCGTTCGTAGGAGTCGTAGTCCAGGTCGTCGAAGGACTGGGCCACGTAGCCATCCTGCTGCGAACGGGCGACCTCTTCCTTGTAGGCCACGAGCACCTGGCCCTCGACGAAGTCGCGGGCTTTCTGGTGGATCGGGTGGGAGATGTCGGCATAGAGCCGCAAGCGACCCCGTTCGTCGTGCTCGCCGCGATCCGAGCGCAGCCGCCGGCCGCAGTCGTTGCAGAAGCGAGCGCGCAGGTGATTCTTGCCCGCGCAGGAGGGACAGCGGTCGCAGAGCTTGCGGCTCGGCATCGCGATGAACAGCCCGTGGGCACCCTCGATGATCTTGAGATCGCGGATGACGAGCTGATTCTCGATCGTGATGCTGGCGAAGCCACGCAGCTTGTCCGGCTGGTTGTCGAGCAGTTTGACGCGTACCTCGGTGATGTTCATGCTCCGTCGAAAGGCGGTTAACCTTCCACGGGCGCCGAGCTAACGGCCTCAAAACGCGAATTGCAATCGCCCTTTGGGGGTCAAACGATCAGTCCGCGCGCACGAACGTGATGCCGCTTCCCGAGGGGTGAACGAGGAGGACGTCACGAAGGCCGAGATTGCGGTCTCGTGCACGAACGCGGATTTCGCGCACCTGCCCTGCGGCGGTCTCGGAGGCGCTCGGGATTCCGAAGAAGGAAGCACCGCTGCCACTCAAGTGAAAGCCCCCGGGGTCCACGGCGTCGAGCAGAGCGCGCCATTCGCGCAGCCCGTCCACACACGCGAGGGCCGGCGCCTCGAGCCGGTTGAAGGCCTGGGCGCGGAGTCCGGCGGGACCGCCGAGCCGGGGGTTGGCGAGGCGGCGCGGCACGTGGTCGGGAGCGAGTCGAAGGGCGCCATAGACGGCGGGCGTCGAAGCAAAGAGCGCGGGCAGGACGAGCACGAAGGGTGTTGGCGACGAGCCCTGGCGGGTCTGCGGCAGGGCGAGCGGCGTCACGCGCTCGCCGCGTCCGTGGCAGAGGGCCAATCCACTCCCCTGCGCCTCGAGGAAGAAGGCGCAGTCCGAGCCGAGGGAGCGGACGAGTCCCAAAACGGCCGCGCCGAGCGGATCGAGGCCGAGCAAGCGGGCCGCGCCGAGGGCCGCCGCCGCGGCGTCGGCGGAGGCGCCCCCCAAGCCGGCACCCGCGGGCACGTGCTTCTCGAGCGTCAGGGCGAATCCGGCCGGCCCCGCTCCCGGCGCGGCCAGGGCCAGGACCCCGGCGGCGGCCCGCACGGCCAGGTTGCGCCCGTCGGAAGGGATCTCGGCGCTGGCCGCGGGCCCCGTCAGGGTGAGGTGGACGCCGGGGCGCTCCGTCGTTCGGATCGACAGGCGGTCGGCGAGATCGATCGCGACGAGCAGGGTCTCGAGCTCGTGGAAGCCGTCCGGCCGGCGGCCGAGGACCTCGAGGAAGAGGTTGAGCTTGGCCGGAGCGAGCAGCTCGAGCGCGCCGTTCATGCGCCCCCCTTCGATGCGCCCCCCTCCAGGGCCTCGTCCAGGGCCAGGTTGTCGATCAAGCGCACACCACCGACGCGCGCGGCGACGAGCGCGCGCGCCGTCGGTCCGGCCGAGTCCCCGCCCGCTCCCCAGAGCTCGGGATCGCGCACCGCGGCGTATTCGACCTCGAACGGTGTCCCGTCGTCGCCGCGCGCGAGTTCGCGCGTGAGCAGGGCCTCGAGCACGGCCACGCTGCGCTCGCCTTCCGCGAAGGCCCGACGCGCGGCCTGCAGGGCGCGGGACAGAGCCAGCGCCCGTTCGCGCGCGGCGGGCGTGAGGCGCACGTTGCGGGAGGAGCGCGCGAGACCGTCCGCATCCCGCGAAGTGGGACATACGACGATCTCGGGATACCCGAGCTCACGGGCGACGTGCCGTACGACGAGCGTCTGCTGGAAGTCCTTCGCGCCAAAGTAGGCCCGGCCCGGTCCCACGAGCTCGAACAGACGGCCGACGATCGTCGCGACACCCTCGAAGTGTCCGGCGCGTCCGGCTCCCTCCAGATCGAGCGCACAGGGTCCGGGATCGCGCCTGGGGATCGCCTCCGGGCCCGCAACCCCGGGAAAGAAATCGCTCAGGCGACCGGTGAAGACCATCTTGCAACCGGCCGCTGCGAGCAGGGCCGCGTCCCGGTCCAGGTCGCGCGGGTAGGCCTCGAGGTCGGCCGGATCGTCGAACTGCAGGGGATTGACGAAGACGCTGACGCAGACGCGGACGTTCTCCGCCGCCGCCCGACGCACCAGCGTGAGGTGTCCCTCGTGCAGCGCCCCCATCGTCGGCACGAAGCCGAGCGAAGCGCCCGAGCGCCGGACCGCCGTGCACCAGGCGTGAGCGCCCGCTGGCGATTCGAAGCGCTCGAGCACCCCGTGGCCGTCGCGCTCGCCTTCGCCGGTCATGCGCGCGGTTCGACCTCAGGCTCGGAAGGCGGCCGCCGCAGGGATTGCAGGGCGCCGAGGAGCGCGAAGCCGTTGAAGACGATGAAGAGGACCGGCACAGGCGCGAGGTAGAACAGAAAGACCCCGAAGACGATCCCGACCAGGGTGAAGAACTGCCCCCGGGCCCGCAGCAGGTAGCTGAAGCCGTGCACGTAGCGCAGGCGACTGACCATCAGGAGTCCCAGCACGGGCAGCATCATGAGGAGCAAGAGCGGGACCCAATCGAGCACGGGACCCCATTCGACACTGTCCATCCCCATCAGCTTGCGCAGCGGCGTCGGCGTCCCGGCGTTCGTCTCCAGCTCGGGTCGCCGCAAGATCAGGTAGAGCCAGATCGTCGCCGCCACCGCACCCGCCGCCCCGGGCGAGGGCAATCCGCGGAAGGCGGTGTGGGCGTCCTTGTCTTCGTCGGATTCGAGGTTGAAGCGCACAAGGCGCAGGATCGCCATGAGCGCGAAGGCGGCCGCCGCCAAGAAGTGCAGGCGCGCATTGCCCTCGTAGCCGACCAGAGGGCCCTCGTGCTCGATCAGGACCTTCGCGAGCATGGCCGGAACGATCCCGAAGGTCAGCGCGTCCGAAAACGAGTCGAGCTGGGCTCCGAAGGCGCTCTCCCCGCGCGTGATGCGTGCGACGAATCCGTCCAGACTGTCGAAGACCATACCCAGGAAGACGAGTCCGCAGGCCGCTTCCATCTTGCGGTAGAAGAGCGCCTCGTCGGTTCCTGACAGCGCCAGACCGTCGATCGCCCACGACAGCGCCAGGAGACCACAGAAGGCGTTCGCCAGCGTGATCACGTTCGGGAGGATGTGAATGCGCTTCAAGGGCCGAACTCGGGCCGGACCCGTTCGCGGTGCTCTCCGCGGGACGGGTCGAGCCCCCTACGCTACCGCCCCGCCGTGACCGGGCGCAATTCAAGCGCCCCGAACCGCCCCCAACCCCCAAGCCCCCCAGCAGGCCGCGACCAGGGGGGGTTGTGCACAAGTGCGCTTCGCCGGCCCCGATGCGCTCGCTGTCCCGCGCCGACAAACAGGGCCGAGAATTGCCCTGACTCGCCCCACCCGTTCCCTTAAATTGCGCCGCATGAGCGAGATCCTCGACATCCGTGGCCGCGAGATCCTGGATTCCAGGGGCAATCCGACCGTCGAGGTCGACGTGACCCTGGAAAGCGGCGCCTTCGGACGGGCGGCGGTGCCCTCGGGGGCTTCGACCGGCGTCCACGAGGCCCACGAGCTGCGCGACGGCGAGGGCCGTTACGGGGGCAAGGGCGTCCTGAAGGCGGTCGAGGGCGTGAACACCGAGCTCGCGCGCCACCTGATCGGCTTCGAGGCCCTCGACCAGAGCGGGCTCGACCGCACGATGATCGAGCTGGACGGCACGGAGAACAAGTCGCGACTCGGCGCGAACGCCGTGCTCGGCGTCTCGCTCGCGACGGCCAAGGCCGCGGCGGAGGAGTGCAACCTGCCGCTGTACCGCTACGTCGGCGGCGCTGCCGCGCGCGTACTGCCCGTGCCGATGATGAACATCCTCAACGGCGGCGAGCACGCGGACAACAACGTCGACCTGCAAGAGTTCATGATCATGCCCTTCGGGGCGACGCGCTTCTCCGAAGCGCTGCGCATGGGCACGGAAGTCTTCCACGCGCTGAAGTCGGTCTGCCGCGAGCGCAAGCTGAACACCGCGGTCGGCGACGAGGGCGGCTTCGCACCCGACCTCGCCTCGAACGAGCAGGCGATCGAGCTGATTCTCTCCGCGGTCGAGAAGACCGGCCTGAGCGCGGGACGCGACGTACGCATCGCGATCGACGCCGCCTCGGCAGAGTTCTTACGCGACGGCAAGTACCACGTCGACCAGAAGGCCCACAGCGCCGACGAGCTGGTCGAGCTCTATGCGACGTGGTGCGACCGTTACCCGATCTTCAGCATCGAGGACGGTCTCGATCAGGACGACTGGACCGGCTGGACGACGATGACGCAGCGCCTGGGCGAACGCGTCCAGCTCGTCGGCGACGATCTCTTCGTGACGAACGTGAAGCGCCTCGCCATGGGCATCGACAAGGGCGCCGCCAACTCGATCCTGATCAAGGTCAACCAGATCGGAACGCTGACGGAGACGCTGGAGTCGATCGCCCTCGCGCACCGCAACGGCTACACCTGCGTGATGAGCCACCGTTCGGGCGAGACCGAGGACACGACCATCGCGGACCTCGCGGTCGCCTCGAACACGGGACAGATCAAGACCGGCGCGCCCTGCCGCTCGGATCGTGTCGCGAAGTACAACCGGCTCCTGCGCATCGAAGAAGACCTCGACGAGGGCGCGCACTACGCGGGCTCGGACTTCAGCTGAAATGGGTCGCTCTTCGTCACAACTCGAGTTCGACCTCGCGACCGGTGGCCCGGACAAGGCGCGCCGCGGTGCGCACCCTCCCCGTCGTTTCGGGCCGAGGGTACGCGCCAGCGCGCGGACCGCTGGCACCTTCGTCGTACGCTCGGTCCGCATCTGGTTGCCGCTCGTCGTCCTGGTCCAATTCGGACTGCGCGGCCTTCGCCCTGCCTGGGACGAACACCTCCGACTCGATCGCGAAGAGCACTCGATGCAAGCGCGGGTCCAGACGCTGGTGGCCGAGCGCCGCGCGATCCTGCGTGACGCGCGCAAGCTCTCCGATCCGGTCTACCGCGAACGCGTGCGCAAGAGCCTCCGGGCTTCGACCCTGGAGCCGCTCCTGCTCGATCATCCGGTCGCTTCGCCCACTTCGCGGTGAGCTTTCCTGTCTGGCCGCTCGTCCTCGCGCTCCTGATCCAGGACGGCGCGGGTCCCGAAGACGAGTCGACCGCACAGGACGAGACCGAGAGCGAGGATCTCGGCCGCGCCCCCGGTGCGGAGGGTCCGCTGCAAAACGACACGTTCGTGCCGCGCGACGAGGCGGCCGAGGCCGCTCTCCACGAAGGCGATCGCGCGCTCGCGCGTTCGCGCTCCAGCGCGCGCGAGGACACGTCCCGGCGCGCTCGGTTGGAAGCCTTCCAGGCCTGGCAACGGGCGCTCGAAGGCTCGGAGGCCGGTGCAGCGGTCGCCGTCCTCGAAGCGAACGAGAGCGGCTCGGCGGCCCGCGCGCGCCTCTTCGAGGGCGTCGAAGCGGGGCTCGTCCGGCGGCTTTCGAACCTCGCTCCGGCCGAGCTGGCGGCCTGGACGAGCTTCGCCGACCAGACCGCAGCGCCGCTCTTCGAACGGGCCGGCTTCGAGCGCGCTGCGACGACTTCAGCGCTCACGCGCCGCCTGCGTGGAGCACCCGCCACGCGCTGGGCGGCGCGCGCCGCCCTGGCCGCGGGGGATGCGGCCCTGGAAGCCGGCCGAACGCAAGCAGCGCGCGCCTGGTTCGAACGCGCGGCGACGCATGTCCGGCTCGCCGGCAGCGAAGCGGCCGAGGAGGCGTCAGCGCTCGCCGTGCGGCGCGACTACCTCGCGCGCGGCCGCCCGGCGCAGGCGGACGAGCCCGCCTGGGAGCGCGGTCGGACGCTCGCACTCGAAGAACACGGCTTCGTACCCCTCGTCGACGACTCACGCTTCATCCCCCGCAACGAACTCCAGGTCGGCGCGGGCCTGCGCCCCGGCGCGGCCTTCTTCGCCGACGGCTCGGTCGTGGTGCAGACGCCGCGGCTCCTGCGCCTCTTGCGCACCGAGCCGGGCGGTGGGCTCGTGCAGGCGCGGGTGACCGTCCTCGACGACCTCTTGCGCTCCGCCTTCGATCCGCCCGGCTACCGCAACGCCTTTCCCGACGGACCCGCCTGGCCGCTGCGCCCGGCGGTCGCGGGAAGCTTCGTCGCCTTGGTCCACGGCGCCGACTACGACGGACCGAACGCGCTCTGCGTCCTGCGCGTCGCCGACGAAGAGCCCCGCGACCGGTTGGCGCTCACGACCGCAATCCCGAGCGGCTTCGAGCTCGTGTGGGCCGTGTCGGGCGATCGCTTCGGCGCCTCCGGCGGTGCCTTCCGGCTCGTCGACGAGCTGGCGCCGCTGGCCGACGGCGAGTTCCAACCCGGTCCCGTCGTCGTCGAGGATCGCGTGCTGGCCCAGGTGCGCCTGTACGACCCGCGCGGCCTCGACGTGCGCAGCTGGCTCGTCGCCTTCGAGCTCGCGAGCGGCCGGCTCTTGTGGAGCCGCTATCTCGCGAAGGGCTCGGACTTCGAGCGCGAGACAAGTCGTTTCCGCTCCTCGGGAGCGGGCGAGCGCCTCGCTGCCCAGCCGCTCACGAGCTCCGGCTCGACCGTCCTCGTCGGCACGAACCTCGGTCTCGTCGCGGCCGTCGACGCCCTCGACGGACGGATTCTCTGGAAGCTGCGCACCCGGCGGCGCCCGGGACACGTGGACGGCTGGACGGGACGCGAGCCGCTTCCCGTGCTCGGTACCGAGGACGAGCTGACCGTGGCGCCCTTCGATTCGGACCGGCTCTATCGCCTGCGGGCGCGGGCCGCGATCGGCCCCGATCCCTTGGCGGACATCCTCGCGGCACCGCCCCTGCCGAGCGGTTCGGCCCAGGCCCTCGTCGGCGGCGATGCGGACGAGGTGCTCGTGCTGGCCCGGGCCGGGGCCGAGCGCACGCTCCTCGCGCTACGCGCCGGAGAACGCCGCGAGGCGCTCTATCTCGCCCCCGGAGAAACGTTTTCCGGACACGCCCTCACCGGGGCGAAACGCGCGCTGGCGGCGACCGATCGGGGGCTCTACCTCTTCGACCGCGAACGGGACCTTTTCCTGCTGGACGTCGCCTCCTTGCCCCGTCCGCGGACTCTGAGCGGCGCGCCGCGCGGCGGCAGCGGCGTTCCACGCGTCGGCGGTGACGTGCTCGCGCGCGGGCAGCGGGTGCTCGTCGTCGGACCGCTCGGGATGTGGATCTTCAAGTGTTTGCCCTGAGCAGTCGTTAAGCACTCCGGACACACTCCTCACACGCAATTCCGGGAGTAGTTCCTGTTCGGGGGTGTCCGGCGCCGTATTAACAAGGACGCTCGTCCTTTCACGAACGACGCCTGCGCGGCTCCCTCCCTGACCGTGCCGCGCGCCGGCACGGACCCTGCTCTCCCTCGATCCTCGACCCCGACGTAGAGACCATGGCTGACCCCTCCGAAACCGTCTCCTCTGCCCTCGCACGCCTGCGCGACGTCCACGCGCGGATGAAGACCGAGCTCCACCACGTGATCGTGGGCCAGGACCGGGTCATCGACGAACTCTTGATCGCCGTCCTGACGCGGGGTCACTGCCTCTTGGTCGGCGTGCCCGGCCTGGCGAAGACGCTCCTCATTTCGAGCCTGGCGCGGACGATGGACCTGTCCTTCAACCGCATCCAGTTCACGCCCGACCTGATGCCGAGCGACATCACGGGCAACGAGCTGTTGCAGATCGATCCGGAGACGAGCGAGCGCCGCTTCCAGTTCGCGAAGGGCCCGATCTTCGCGAACGTCATCCTGGCCGACGAGATCAACCGAACGCCTCCCAAGACGCAAGCAGCGCTGCTCGAGTCGATGATGGAGCGCCAGGTCACGATCGCCGGCGAGCGCCATCCGCTGCCCGAGCCCTTCTTCGTGCTGGCGACACAGAACCCGATCGAGCAGGAGGGCACGTATCCGCTGCCCGAAGCCCAGCTCGACCGCTTCATGTTCATGGTCCACGTGCCCTATCCGACGGTCGACGAAGAGCGCGAGATCCTGCGCCGCACCACCGGTGGCGACGTCCGCGAGCCGTCGGTCGTCCTGACCGGCGAGGAGCTCATCGCCATGCAGACGGCCGTACGCGCGATGCCCGCCTCGGATCACGTCCTCGACTACGCCTTGTCGATCACGCGCGGCACCCGCGTTCGCTCGGACGAGCCGCTCGAGTTCCTGCGCGATTGGGTGACCTGGGGCGCAGGCCCGCGCGCCAGTCAGTTCCTTGTGCTCGGTGCCAAGGCCCACGCCGCCATCGCCGGCCGCTCGCACGTCGCCGTCGAGGACGTCCGCGCCGTCGCGCACCCGGTGTTGCGCCACCGCATCGTCACGAACTTCTCCGCCGCGGCCGAAGGCATGACCTCGGACCGGATCATCGACCGCCTGCTGGACGAAGTCGACCCGGGCGCCTTGGTGGGCTCCGGGCTTCCGGGCGTCCAGTCGAGCTGAGCGGACGACGACGTGGCCGACGCCGTTCTCTCGAAGAGCCTGGATCCCGCCGTCCTCGACCGTCTCTCGGGCCTAGCGCTCGTGGCGCGGACGGTGGTCGAGGGCTTCATGGCGGGGCACCATCGCTCTCCCCACAAGGGCAGCTCCGTCGAGTTCGCCCAGCACCGGCCCTACGTGCCCGGTGACGAGCTACGGCACGTCGACTGGAAGATCTTCGCGCGCAGCAACCGCTTGGTCGTCAAGGAGTTCGTCGAGGAGACGAACTTCAGCTGCCATCTCCTGCTGGATGCGAGCGAATCGATGGCCTTCACGTCCGGCACGTGGACCAAGTTCGACTATGCGCGTTGGTGTGCCGCTGCCCTCGGACACCTCGTCGTGCGCCAGCGTGACGCAGCCGGACTCGTGCTCTTCGATCGCGACGTGCGGGACAAGGTTCCGCCGTCGAACGGCACGCACCAGATCAACTCGATCGTGCAAGCGCTCGAGGGCGCGGTCCCGACCGGTGAGGCGCGCGTCGGCGACGTTTTGCACTGGCTGGGAGGCAAGCTCAGTCGGCGCGGCATCGTGGCGATCTTCTCCGACTTCTTCGACGACCTGGACAAGCTCGTCAGCGGGATGCGGCGCCTGACGCACGCCGGGCACGAGCCGATCCTGTTCCAGGTGCTCGATCCGCAGGAGATCGAGTTCGACTACGAGCGCCTCCTGCGCCTCGACGGACTCGAGGACAGTGGCCGCATCAAGGTCGATCCCAAGGCGATCCGCGCCGCCTACCGTGAGGAGATGCAGCGTCACCAGGAAGAGCTGAAGCGCCACGCGCGCAACCTCAGCATCGACTACGTTCAGCTGACGACGTCGACGTCGCTCGACGTCGCTCTGTCCACCTACCTGGCCCGACGCGCCGCCCGAACGCGTTCGAGGAGCTGAGCCATGCCCTTCGAAGGCTTCATCCATCCTGGGCTCGCCCTCGGAACGCTGCTGGCTTCCGTTCCGCTCCTGATTCATCTCCTGAACCGCCAGCGCCACCGCCCCATGCAGTGGGCCGCGATGCGCTTCGTGATGGCGGCCTACAAGCGCACACGGCGCCGAGCGCAGATCGAGAACTTGATTCTCCTGCTCCTGCGCATGGCCGCGGTCTTCCTCTTCGCTCTGGCCGTGGCGCGGCCCTTCACCGGCAAGAACAGCCCGCTCGCTCCACTGACCGAGAGTCGGCGTGACCTCGTGCTCGTGCTCGACGGCTCGGCTTCGACGGGCTATCGCGAGAACGTCGAGAGCGTCCACGAGGCCATCGTCCGTCGCGGTCGCGAGATCCTCGCCGACCTCGATGGCACGCGCGGGGATCGTGTGCGTTTGATCCACGCCGGCAACCACCCGCGCCTGCTCTCCGCGCGTTCACCCGAAGACGCACTGGTCGCGCTCTCGACACTCACCGTTCCGACCGCCGAGCCGCTGCACCTCGCTTCGGTCCTGGGCGAGGTCGTCGACCTGGCGGAGAAGGAGGCGGCCGGAACCGGCCAGAGCGCGCTCGAAGTGCGCCTGCTCTCCGATCTCCAGCGTCGCTCCTTCACCGACGACACGCTGGCGCGGGCCGCGGACGTCGATCTGGCCGAGCTGGCTGCCGCCCCGCCGATCCGGCGCGCGCTGGACCGCCTGCACGAGCTCGGCGTGCTGGTCGTCGTCGAAGACCTCGGCCCCCCGACCACGAACCCGCCCAACATCGGCATCGAATCGATCGAGCCGCTCGGTCCCGTCCTCGGAGTCGGAACGACCACGGAGATCGCGGTTCGCATCGGCAACTATGGCACGAGCGGCCGCTCCGGAGTCCGCGTGGCGCTGTCGGTCAACGGTCAGCGTCTGCCGAGCCAGAAGGTCGATGTCGGCGCCGAGTCTTCGATGGAGGCCATCTTCCCCGTCGTCGTTCGCGACGGTGGGTACGTGACGCTGGAAGCCGAGCTGGAGGGCGATCGCCTGGCGATCGACGACGAGCGCTCGCTCGTTCTCTGGGTGCCCCCGGCGATCCGCGTCCTCCTGGTCAACGGCGAACCCGACGACGAGATCGACAAGGACGAGGTCGGCCTTCTGCGCGCGGTCCTGGATCCGCCCGACGACGACATGTCCTCCGGCTTCGCGTCGAGCGGCTCTTCGCCGTTCCAGGCGCGTGCGTTGACTTCGATCGCCTTCGCGGGCTCGGACGAAGAGCTCGCCGACTACGACGTCATCGTCCTCGCCAACACGGGCCCTCTGTCGGGACGCATCGTCGACGAACTCGAGAGCTGGACCGCGGCCGGTGGTTCGTTGATCCTCACTCTCGGAGAGCGCTACGCGAACGCGTCCGCGCTCGAGTCGTTCCAGGCGCGGATGTGGCGCAGCGACGGAAGCGGGCTCCTGCCCGCGCGCCTCCTGCGCGCCGTACGCGTCCCCCAGCGCGGCGAGCGCTACCATCGCGCTTCGGACTTCGACGGCGGACACCCCGCCCTGGCGTTCTTCGCGGACGAGCGCTGGCGCCCGCTCTTCACGGAGGTGCCCTACTACGGCTTCGTCGCGTCGGAACCCCTCGAAGACGCGCGCGTCCTCGCACGCCTCGATGACGCGGAAGCGAGCCCCCTGTTCATCGAACGGGAGTACGACCGCGGTCGCGTCTTCCTCTGGACGTCGACGATCGACTCCGCCTGGAACCGCGTGCCCGAATCACCCGGGACCTTCATCCCGTTCATCCACGAGTGGTTCCGATACGCCGGCCGTCGGCCCGACGTCGAGCGCAACCTCGCCGTTGGCGCCACGTTCTCGGCCGAGGTCGCGAGCTTCCCCCGCAATCCGGTCGCCGTGTCGCCCGACGGCAGCCGTCGGACCCTCGACGGCGAGCCCGAAGAGGTGATCGAAGGCATCTGGCGCCTCGCGCCGATCTCCGACACGGACACGCCGGGTTCCTGGCGCATCGAGCTGGAAGGCGCCGACGACGTGCGCTTCAGCGTGCAGCTCGCCGAAGGCGAGGGCGACCTCGCGCGCATCCCCGGTGCCGAGCTCGAGTCCTCCCATCCGGCCTGGCACGTCTATGACCACGGTCGCGACGAATCACAGTCGGCAACGGAATCCGAAGCCGATCGCGGTGAACTGTGGCGCACGCTCGCGCTGCTCACGCTCGCCTGCCTCATCCTCGAAACTCTCTGGGCCGCCTGGATCGGCCGTGGCAGGAGGCTCACGTGATCGCCTTGCTCTTGCAACAAGCGGCCGAACAAGCGCAGGGACTCGACGAGAGCTTCCGCCTGCTCGACATGCCCCCGGCCTGGGTCGTCGTCCTGATCGTCCTGCCGCTCTTCGCGGCGGTGACCTGGATCGGCTACGCCCGCGAGAGCGTCAGCCGGCCGATGCGGTTGTTCCTCTCCGCGCTGCGTGTGTCGGCCTTCCTGCTGTTGTTCCTCGTGATCGCGCGGCCGGTCGTGGTCGAGCGACGCGAAGAGGTCCAGAAAGCGGAGGTCGTCGTGCTGCTCGACGATTCCGCCAGCATGCAGCGCAAGGACGCCTACTCCGGTGGCGGCGACGTGCGCGCGGCGATCGCGAACCTGACTGGACTCTCAGCCGAGGGCACCAGCCGCCTCGACCTCGCGCGCACCGCCTTGGAGCGCGTACTCCTGCCGCTGTTCGAGAAGGGCGACTACGAGGTGCGCACGTTCGCCTTCGCGGAGTCGACGACACCGTTGGACGACCTGTCCGCCGCCTCGGCACGGGGCGCGGGAACGCATCTCGGCGACGCGGTGTCCCAGGCCCTCGCCGCCCACCGCTCGCGACCGGTGACCGACGTCGTCGTCCTTTCGGACGGGCGCTCGAACGGTGGCCTGCCGGTCCTCGAAGCCGCGCGCGCCGCCGGCGCGACCGGCGTCCCGGTCCACACCGTGGTCATCGGGGACACGCGCCCCGAGCGCAACGCCATCGTGGAGCTGGTCGAGGCTCCGAGCGACGCCCTCGAAGGCGACGAGCTGGCGGTGATCGTGCGCGTCGTCGGCCGAGGCGTCGACGAGAACGTGCGCGTCCTCCTGGAAGAGCTCGAGGGCGACGGCGACGACGCACGTCTTCTGACCGACGAGGAGGCGACACTCTCCGGGAGCGGCGAGCGCGTCGTCCTGGTCGCGCCGGCCGGAGTGCGTGCGGGCGAAAGGCGCTTCCGGGTCAGCGTGCCGCCGGTCAGCGGTGAGACGATGGTCGACGACAACTTCGTCGAGTTCATCGTGCACGTGTCGCCCGCCCGGATGCGCGTCCTCCTGATCGACGGCTATCCCCGTTGGGAGTACCGCTTCCTGCGTTCGATGCTGTTGCGGGCCGACAAGAACATCGAGTTCCAGTCCTATCTCCTGTCCGCGACGCGCGACTTCCCGCAGGACTCCTCGCCGCACCTCCCGCCCTTGCGCGAGGTGCCGGTGACGCGCGACGAGCTGCTCGACAACTACGACGTCGTCATCCTCGGCGACGTGAATCCGAACAAGATCTCGCCCGATCCGATGCGTTGCGAGGCGTTCATGAACGCCTTGCACGAGTTCGTCGAAGCGGGCGGCGGCCTGCTCTTCCAGGCCGGCGAGTACGACAACCCGACGGCCTATCGTCACACGCCGCTCGAAGAGCTCCTGCCGATCGTGATGGACGCGACCGGCGTGCCGGCCTTCGAGGGGGATCGCCGCACGGAGTTCCGGCCGCTGCTCGAGGAACCGGCCAACCCGCACGAGATCCTGCGCCTGCACGCCGACCCGGAGGTCACGCGTCGGCTCTGGGAGGACGAGGGGGGGCTGCGCGGCTTCTACTGGTACCAACCCGTCAAGCGCGCGAAGCCCGGTGCCCAGGTCCTGCTGCACCACCCGAACGAGGTCAACCGTCAGACGGGCGACCCGTACCCGCTGCTCGTCATCGGCTACTTCCCGGCGGGCCGCACGATGTTCCTCGCGGTGGATTCGACCTGGATGTGGCGCTACCACTACGGCGATCGCTACCACGAGATGTTCTGGCGCAACGCCATCCGTTGGCTGGCGCTCGGCCGCTTGAAGAGCGGCGACCGGCGCTTCCGTTTGGATGCCGACCGCGCGGCCTTCGACCTCGAAGATCGCATCTCGCTCGAAGCGCGGGTGCTCGACGAAGACTTCCGGCCCTCCGAACGCCAGCTGCAGAAGGTCTGGTGGCGCGGTCCGGACGGCAAGACCTCCGAACTCGACCTGGCCCGCGCGACCGACCGCTTGGGCGTCTATCGTGGCTCGCTGCAAGTCGAGCGCCCGGGGCTCTACCGCGCCTGGATCGAGGATGGTGGCAAGCGCGTATCCGCCACCGAGTTCGAGGTCCTCCTCCCCTCGCGCGAGAACGAGGACCCCTCCCCGGACCCCGCCACGCTGGCGCTCCTCGCCAACCGTACGGGTGGGCGCGCGGCGACCCTCGCAACCTTGGCCGTCTTGGCCGAAGAGTTTCCTGGCGGCGAAGAGCGGCGCGAGCCCATCTCGTCGAGCCTCGAAGACATCTGGGACCGCTGGGCGACGCTGCTCTTTGCCCTGGCGCTCCTCGCGACCGAGTGGGTCCTGCGCAAGCGAGTCGAGCTCGTGTAGGGCCCGCGCATGACGAAACGCAACGAGTGAACCGCACCGTGAAGAGAGCGACCCAATCAGCCGAGACCCTCCGTGTCCTCGCGACAGGCGCCCTCTTCCTCGCGTTGTGTCCCGCGCCCACCTTCGGCGTCCAGGAGCAGACCGGCGAACCGCGTTCGTTCGCGCTGCCGCTGGCCCGTGACGCGCGCACCCTGGCCGAAGAGGCCCGCGAGCACATCGCTTCGGAGCGCTGGAACGCGGCCCTCGCCACCCTCCAGGAGATGATCGAGCTGCATGCCGGTCACGTCCTGCCGGACGGCGACCAGCGCACCCGCGACGTTCGCCCGCGTCCGTTCGGAACGCTCAACACGGCCTCCTACACCGGTGCCGCGCAATGGGCCACCGATCGCCTGCGAGCGCTCCCGGCCGAGGCCCAGAAGCTCTACCGACAGCGCTTCGATCGCCGCGCTCGGGCGGGCCTCCAGGTCGCGCGGGCCGAGGCCAGCCGCAAGAAGCTCGTGCACATCGCGACCCGCTGGCCGCTTTGCAGCGCGGCCGCGGAGGCCTATTGGACGCTCGGTGACATCGAGCTCGAACGCGGCCATGCCGAGCAAGCCCTGGTCGCCTGGGACCGTGCCGCGGGGATCACCACGGCCGACGGCCGGGATCCCGGCGCGCTGCTGGCAGCCCGGCGCACGCTCGCCGCAAAGGCCAGCAAGCGCGAGGCAGCGAAGAGCCCGCTCCTCCTGCCCGGCAACCGGGTCGCGAACGGGCCCGTGCCCCAGCGCGCCTCGGACTCTTGGAATTACGAGGGGCTCGACCTGCGCCCCTTCGTCAAGCAAGGCGGGGGGGCCTACGCCTTCAACATCACGCCGACTCTGGTCGGAGACAAGGTCATCGTCTCGACGACGTTCCGGATCTTCGCGCTCGATGCGTACTCCGGCGAGCTGCTGTGGGAGTTCGGGCCGGTTCGCGGCTGGGAGCAGCTCAACTCGAACGCACAGGAGGACCTCTTCAAGGGCCTCAGCGAGAAGTACGTCCTGTCCTGGGCCTCCGTCGAGGGCAACATCGTCGTCGCCGGGATGCAGATCCCCTACAGCATCACGGAGAACCAGCAGTGGCAGGGGATCTCGATCATGGCGGCGATCCCCGAACGCCGCCTGGTCGCCGTCGACCTCGAAACGGGCAACCTGCTGTGGGATCACGTGCCCGACATGGTCTTCGACACCGCCGCCGGGCACGACGGCAGCTTCGTCTTCGAAGAGAGCACGAGCCCGTTCGCGGAGAAGATGCTGGTCGCGGCACCGCCGACGATCGTGGGCTCGCGCGTGCTCGTTCCTTGCTACCGCATGGAAGGGCGCATCGACTACCACGTGGCCTGCTACGAACTGGAGACGGGGGCGCTCCTGTGGTCGCGCCGCCTCGTCAGTGGGCAGCGCGAACGCAACATGTTCGGGCGACCTGAAGAGGAATTCGTCGGCTCCCCGCTGGCCGTGGCCGGTGGCCGTGTGCTGGCTCTGACCGAGCTGGGAACCGTCTCGGCGCTCGACATCTTCAGCGGCAACATCCTCTGGGAGTCCGAGTATCCTCAGATCGAGCTGCGCAAGACGATCAACTACAACGCTGCCAATCGCTCCCATGTCTGGCGCGAGACGGCTCCGATCGCCCTCGAGAAGCAGGGCGTCGTCCTCTGTACCCCGTCCGACTCCGAGTACGTCGTCGCGTTCGACCTGGAGAGCGGACGCAAGCTCTGGTGGACGGCCGCCGCGGATCTCGACGACTCACGCCGCTCGATGTTCGAGTGCATGATCGGGGCCGAGGACGACACGATCTGGTTCGGTGGCAACGTCATCGCGGCCTTCCAGAAGCCCGGCGGACTCGCGCAACCGGACAACTTGACCCGTCGCTGGGCCTTCCCCGTCAAGGAGCGCAGCGGCAGCTCGCGCAGCCCGCGCCCGGTTCTGGCCAAGGACGTCGTCGTCATTCCGACGCGCGAGGAACGGATCGTGCTGGACAAGACGACCGGCGAGCTCGTGCGCACGCTCAGCGACGATTGGAGCTACCCCGAGATGGGCGCCGTCGCGATCGGGGACGGCGTGCTCTTCACGCTCAGCCGCCAGCAACTGACCGGGTTCTTCGACTGGGACACCCTGCTCCAGCGTCACCGCGAACGTCTGGCCGAGACTCCCGATGCACCGGCGGTCCTGATCGATACGGCCGAGCTCTTCGCGCGTCGTGCCGAGGCCGTCTTCCAAACGGGCGAGGCCGGGCGAGCGCTCGACTACATCGGTCAAGCCAAGGCGATTCTCGAGCCGCGCCTGTTCGACGACGGACCGTCTTGGGCCGGTTTGGCGCGCTCGTTGCACGGCATCCTGCGCACGGAAGCCGAGCTGCGCGCCGAGCTCGCCGACACGAACGGCGCGCTGCGCGCCCTCGAGCAGGCGAAGGAGCTCGCCACCGGCGAGCTGGCCCTGCGCGATACCCTGATCCAGCAGGAGGGGCTCCTGCGCGACCGCCGCATGTCGGACGTGCTGGACGTCTTGGACGAGCTGGAGTCCCGCTGCGGGACGCTGTCGCTACCGGAGTCGATCCTGCTCGGCAACGACGATTGGCTGGTCGGTCGGGACACGCCCCTGGATCGCTCGCTCGTGGACGGTTGGCAACAACTCGACCTCCCGATCGCCTGCTGGGTGACGTTGAAGCGCGCCGACCTCCTCGCCCGTCATCGCGACGCCGAGGGTTCGCTCGCGAACCTTCACCGCGCCCTGGCGACCTGGGGGCCGCTCGCCTTCGAGGGCGGCTTCACCATGTCCGAGCTGCTGCAGGCGCGGATCGCTCGGCGCGTCGAGATCGCCGGTAGCGCCTCCTACCTGCGCTTCGAGAACGAGGCGCGCGAGCTGCTCGTTCGAGCCGAGGAGACGAACGACCCCCTCCTTTACGAACGGATCGGCGAGCTCTATCCGCACTCGAAGGCCGCCGAACGTGCGCTCGATTCGCTGCTCGAATGGGCCTTCCGGGAGGGCCGCCCCGAACGCGTCGCGCGGATCGTCTACGAGGCCCTCTCGCGACCGCATTCGCCCCAACGCGAGGTTTCGGACATCGAGGCGCTCTTGCGTCTCGGCGCCGTCCTCGAGGGCGCGGGCAACCTGGCCTTCCTCCCGGGACTCGTCGAGAGCGCCGCGAAGCGCACGCCCCTCCTGCGCCCGAGCTTGCCCTCGTTCGAAGGTCGCACGCTGTCCGAGTGGCTGAACGAGCGGCGCACGCCCCCCGATGTCGCGCCCCCGCGGCCGACCTTCGATGCGAGCGTCCGGCTGACGCAGACGTGGACCGGCATGTTCACGTTCCTCGGTGAGCTCCGCCCGGCCGCGCCGTCGCCCGACTCGCCCGTCCAACACGTCTACATTTCCGAGAGCGAAGGCGCGCTCTACGCCTTCTCGTCGGACCGCCCCGGGACGCCGGCCTGGGTGAAGGACGACATCGAATTCAACTCGCACCCCGACCGCAGCGCGATCGCGCCGGAACGCGTCATCATCGGTGGCCGCAGCCGCGTCAAGAACACGCTCATGGCCCTCGACCCACGCGGAGAGGTCGCCTGGGAGATCGACCTCGGGGAGCAACGCGTGCACTACGTGCGCGCGAGTTCCGGAGTGGTGCTCGTCATGCTCGGCAAGAGTTCGAGCAAGCCCCAACTCACTCGCGCCTACGACGCGCAGCTCGGGATCGAGCTCTGGGAGCTTCCCTTGCGCCGCGAGCGCTACTTCTGGATCCCGCCGGTCTTCGGCGAAGGTTACGCGGTCCTCTTCCACTACCTTTGGGGCCAGCCCTCCTACGCCTTGGTCGTCGACCTCTACAGCGGCCGGATCCAGAGCGACTTCGAAGTCGATGTGCATCGCCACAGCGACAAGAGCGCCTGGATCGAGAACGGGAAGCTCCTGGTCCCGAGCTTCACCGCGAAGAAGTCCAAACGCAGCGGGATCACGGCCTTCTCCCTCGCGCAGGGCAACGAGCTGTGGTCGTACGATTTCTCGGCCGAGGAGCAGCTGTACGCGCTCGGAGCCTTCCAGGCCGACACGTACCTCGTCGCGTACACCGTCTCACCCCAGGGTCCGGGACGCAGCGGCGTCTATCACCTGAACACGGACATCGGCACGGCACGCAAGCTCGTCGACCTGCGGCCGGACGAGCAGGTGCTGGGCCTGCCGGAAGACCGCCGGACGGAACTTTCTGCGCCCTTCCTCTTCCTGCGCCCGCGAGACCCGCTCGGTGAGACGCTGCCCATTCAGGCCATACAACTTCCGAACCAGAACCGCTGGACCCATCACCTGCCGCCTTCGGATGCCGATCTCTACGATAGGACGATGCCGATGCCAGCCGTATCGGACACTACCGTGGCGATGACCTACGTGACGAAGGACGGGGCCCGCATGCCCGACGAGATCATGTTGGTGTTCCTGAACGCGCGCAACGGCTCCACTCTGGATCGCCGCGTCTACGAGAAGGCGCCGCGCAAGGTCACCGAGTTCGAGCTGCGCGGACTGGGTGACGCCCTGTTCCTCATCTACCGCGGAGCCAAGAGTCGCATCGACGTCCTGGAGAGGAAATGACCATGAGACTGCTCCCTGGATTCCTCCTGTCGATCCTCGCCGCGCACTCGAGTGCGACGCAGGAGGCCCCCGGCCGACTGAACTTCGAGTCGATGCCGATCATCGTCACCGACGATCACCGCCAAGCGGTCGAGCGCGGGCTCGATTGGCTCGCCGAACATCAGAATCCGGACGGCAGCTGGTCCGCGAAGATCGGCTACAAGCTGAACAGCGAGTACCGCAACACGGGCGAGGGCCCGCACGTCGGCGTCACCGCCCTGGCTTGCATGGCCTTCCTCGCGGGCGGCCATCTGCCCGCACGAGGTGAATACGGTCCGGTCGTAGAGCGTGGCCTGGGCTTCGTGTTGAAAGCCGCCAAGAACGACGGCTATATCACGCACGGCGGAACGCGCATGTACAGCCACGCCTTCGCGACGCTGTTCCTCGCGGAAATCTACGGAATGACGCACCGCGAGGACGTCCGCGAGAAGCTTCAGAAGGCGATCGACTTCATCGTCGACACCCAGAACGAGGAAGGCGGCTGGCGCTATGTGCCCTTCGCGCCCGAGTCCGACATGTCGATCGTCGTCTGTCAGGTGCTGGCGCTGCGCGCCGCTCGCAACATCGGGATCCGCGTTCCGAAGTCGACGGTCGATCGCGCGGCGCAGTACGTCCTGGATTCCGCCATCACGGAGGACAGCGTTCCGCACTTCCGACGCAGCGTCTTTCCCGACGAGATCGGCTCGTTCCACTACCAGCGCGGACGGGGTTCGCGCTCGTCATTCCCGCTCACGGCGGCCGGAGTCACGGCGCTCCACGGCGTCGGCATCTATACGGACGAGTCGATTCGCCGCGGCCTCGACTATCTCCAGAAGAACCACGAACCCTTCAACCGTCACTTCGGCGAGGCTGAAGGCGGGCACTACTTCTTCTGGTACGGCCACTACTACGGCGTGCAGGCCATGTACACGGCGGGGACCTCCTCCCAGCTCAGCTACTGGGAGTCCTACTTCGCCCGGCTGCGCTCCGAGCTGTTCTCCATGCAAGCTTCCGACGGATCGTTTCCGAATCAAGTGGGGCCGGGCCGTGCATTCGGCACCGCGATGGCCGTCTTGATCCTCGAGATCCCCTATCGCTTCCTCCCTATCTTCCAACGCTGAGGTTCGATCGCTCTTGAACTCCCGAACGCCCGCCCTCGAGCGCCTGCTCGGCGCCCTGAGTGCCCGCCTCCGTCGCAAGATCCTCTTGCACGGGTCAGGGACGTTCCTCTTCGTCGTCGCTGCCTGGCTCGTCTTCGCGTTCCTCGCGGACTGGGGCCTGCGCGTGCCACACGGCGTACGACTCCTGCACGGACTGGTGCTCGTCGGACTCAGCGCGTTCTTCCTGTGGCGCGACCTCCTGCGCCCGTGGTTGCGCGTTCCCGGACGGGACGGACTGGCCGTCCTGCTCGAGCGCGCCCACCCCGAACTCGGCGAGCTCCTGGTTTCCGCCGTGCAGTTCCAGGAGCGCGGAGCCCCCGACGCCTCCCCCGAGCTCGTCGCTGCCGTCATCCGCCAGGCCGAGGCCAAGGCCGGCGAGCTCGACGTCTCCGGCGTCCTGGATGACAAGCGCCCGCGTCAGCGCTTCGTCTTCGGTTCGGCGGCGGCGAGCCTGGTCGCGCTCTTCTTCCTCGCCAACCCCACGCTGCGCGCGGTCTTCTTCGATCGCCTGCTCGGCGGAACGTCACCTTGGCCCCAGCGCACGCACCTCGCCCTGGAGATTCGCGACATGGGCGACGGCGCGCGCATCGAAGCGACGCCCGAGTTGATCCTCGTCAGGGTCGCGCGCGGCACGGACATTCCGGTCATCGTGCGCGCCGCAGGCGAACGCCCGGACGAGGTCATGCTGCACTTTTCGAAGAGCCGTGACCTCGTCCTGAACGAGAGCGGCTCCGGCGTCTACCGCACGCTGCTGCGCTCGCTGCAGGAGGACATCGTCTTCTGGGCGACCGGCGGGGACGACCTCGACGGGCTCCCGCGCGTCGAGGTCACGGTCCTGCAACCGCCGGACGTCGAAGGCGTCGCCATGACGGTCTTCCCGCCCGCCTACAGCGGGCTCGAGGAGACCACCGTGTTCGACCAGGACGTCGAAGTGCTCGCGAACTCGCGCGTGCAGATCCACATGCTGCCCTACCCGGCGGACGCTTCCGGTGTCGCGCGCCTCCTGCCCGATGACCGCGAGATCGCCCTCGAGGACGCACCCTTCCCGCTGGATCCGTCCCGCTCGGACGGCCCGCTCGAGGGGCTCCGCACCGGCAAGACGTTCGAGCTGCTCGCCTCGAAGTCCCAGGGCTTTCGGTTCGAACTCCTGGACCGGACGGGGCTCACGAATCCCGACCCGGGCCTGTTCCGCATCCGCGTCGTCGAAGACCGCACGCCCGACGTCCAGATCCTCTCCCCCCGCCGCAGCGACTTCGAGGTCGTGATCGGCGGCGCGATCCCCCTGCGAGCGCGAGCGGAGGACGACTTCGGCCTCGCTTCCATGTCCTGGATCGCACGCCTGAGCGGCGGGCGCGAGGAGAACGCGACCGAGCCGACCCAAGGTGGAGCCCTGGCCTGGCGCCTCGTCGAGAAGGACCGCGAGGACAAGCGATCGAACGACGTGCTCGGCGTCGGCAGCGTCCGCATCGAAGTCGACCAGCTCGGAACTCCGGCGTCCCCCGTTGCAGTCGACCAACGCTTCGAGTTCGTCGTCACCGCGGACGACAACCGCGTCCCCGAAGCCAACCGCGGTCAGACCATTCCGATCCGTGCGCGCGTCGTCACGCCCGGCGAGCTGCTGCGTCGCATGCAGGAACGTCTCGGCCAGGCGCGGCTGGCAGCGTCGCGCCTCTCCGATCTCGAACGCGAGCGGTTGACGCGCACGAAGGATCTCTTGCAGGCGCTCGAGTCGGACGGCTCCGAGCTGGAAGCCCTCGGGCCCGCTCTCAGCGACGCTTCGAGCCGCGAGCGACGCCTCTTGTCCGACGCCCAGGCGCTGTCGCGCGATCTCGCGGCGGTCGCCGAGGACATCCTCTATGCCCGACTCGACGACAAGGCCGGCGCCTTGCTCGAGTTCTACGAGCGCGAGCAAGCGGAAGTCGTCGACGCACGCTTCCGCCCCGAACCGATGCGCGCGCTGGCCAAGGCCGGACGCGAGGGCCTCGGCGCCGGCAGCTTTGCAGGCACGCTCGTCAAGCTCGTCGATCTCGCACTCGAGATCTCCCAGGACCACACCATCGCGGCCATCCGGGCCCTCTCGGAGGCCGAGCGCGCCGTCGAGCTCGAAGCGGCCCAGAGCGCGCTCTTCGCCGCGCTGGATGCCCAGACCGCCGCGGACAAGCGCACGGAAGACTTGCTCGACGAACTGGCCGAGTGGGACAACTTCCAGAACATCCTCGCCCTCACGCGCGACATCTTGAATCGACAAAAGGCGTTGCGGGACCGCACCCAGCAGTTCGCAACGGACAAGTGAGATGAATCACCGCCTCGTGCAGCTCCTCGTAGCCTTCTCCGTCGTCCATGCGTCGGGAGCGGCCTTCGCCGTTCCGTCGAGCGCGGTCGGAGCTGTGCTGCAAGAGGACGACGACGTCCTGTCCAGCCGTGAGCTGGCCGCCATCTCCGAGGAACAGGCCCTGATCCTGCGGCAGCTCCAGCGCCTGCGCAGCACGATGGAGGTGCAGCTCCAGCGCATCGAGATGGAAGGGCGCACGCGCACGGCCGAGCTGCTTCGCGACGCGCTCGAGCGAATCGACCGGCGCCAGGCCGAACAGGACGGCGACTCGCCCCTGACGCTCGAGGAGCGCATGGACCGCGCGCGCACGTCGCTCGAGAGCGGACAGATCGTCGGCTCGATCGAGGCGCAGAAGGAGCTCATCGCCGAGCTCGAGCACCTGCTCGGCATCCTGCTCGACCGCAAGAACCTCGAAGCCCTCGAAGACAAGATCGAGACGCTGCGCGAGCTGCAGAAGCAAGCCGACGCCCTCGCCGACGAAGAAAAGGAGCTGCGCGAGAAGACCGAGGCGCTGCGTCAGGACGCATCGAACGCGACCCAACGCGCGCTCGAGGCCGAGCTGCGCGAGCTCCTGAAGACCCAGCGCGAGTTGCTCGCGGCGAACGAAGCCCAGGGCCGCGAATCGGGGACGCTCGAGCTCGAACAACTCGAGCGCGAACTCGCGCGGCTGGTCGAGAACCAGACCGCGGACACGGCCGTGCTCTCGTCCTGGCGCCCCGAAGAGGCGCGCGGGCTCGAGGCCGCGCGCGAGCCCCTGGCCCGCGCCCGCCGCGCCGAAGACGCCGCCAAGCGCCTGGAGGCCGCGGCCGAGCTCGTCGAGAAGGCCGCCAGCGAGCTCGCGAACGGCAGCGAAGCGTCCACCAAGTCCGCCCAGGAGGCCCTGCGCGCAGCGGCGGAGCGGGCCGAGCGCCACGGCCGCGTCTCGAAGGACACGGCCGCCGCCGAGGCCGCGCGGCGGCTGCGCGAGGCCCTCGAAGCCATGCAGAACACGCCCCAGGGCTCGGACGCCCAGGCCAAACAGAGCGCCGCCGAAGGCATGCGCGCCCAGGCCGAGGCCCTCGCTGCCCAGGCGAGCGCCGCGCGTCAGCCGGCCTCCGAGGCCCGGCAAGAAGCGCAGGAAGCCCTGGCCGAGCTGGCCGCAAAGGACACGAACGCCGGACGCGCGGCCCAGGAGGTCGCGCAGGCCTTGGAGGACGCCGAACAGGCCGCCGCTTCGAACGAAGGCCAGCGCGCGGGGGAAGCGACCGAAACGGCTCAGGCCGAGCTCGAGCGCGGCCTGGCCGAGCTCGACTTCTTGAGTGAGGCGCTGTCTTCTTCCCAGGCCGAGATGAAGGCGCGCACCGAGCGGCTCGAACGCGGGCTCGCCACGACGCCCAAGGCGAACGAAGGCGCGGGCCAGAAGGCGCAGGAAGCTCTGCAGCGCGCGGCCGCCGGCATGGAGCAGGCCGCAGCAGCAGCCCAGAAGGGCGCAGCCGAGGAGGCGCACGAGGCTTCGCAGGAGGCCCTCGACGCGCTCGAACAGGCCCAGGCCGCGCTCCAGGAGACGCGCGAGAGCGCCGCCCAAGGCCCTTCCGAGTCGACCAGCAAGCTGGCCCAGGCCCAGAGTCAGGCGGCCGAGAAGACCGCGGCCGCCGCGGCCAAGGCCTCGCAGGGCTCGATGAACCCGAGCGCCGAAGCGCAGGCGCAAGAGGCGCTGGAGAACGCTGCGCAGGCCATGGAGCGCGCTTCGCAGGAGCTCGACCAGGGCAAGTCCGCCTCGGCCGCGAGCTCGCAGCGCGAGGCCATGAAGGAACTCGAAGAGGCCCTGCGCGAGGCCCAGGAAGGCGTCACGCCCAACACGCCGGAGGAGGAGGAACGGGCCCAAGCGCTGGCCGCGGAGCAGGCCCGCGTGCGCGAGGAGATCCTGGACCTCGCCAAGCGGCTCGAGGAACGCGAGAACCCGCGCCCGTCCCAGAGCCTCCAGAAGGCCCAGGAAGCGGCCGAGCAGGCGCAGGAGAGCCTCGAAACGGGGGATCTCTCCCAGGCCGAGGAGCAGGAAGAGCGCGTCGAGCAGGAGCTGCGCCAAACGCGCGAGGAACTCGAAGAGGAGGAGGAGGAGTACCAGCGTCTGCGCCAGGAGGAACAGCTGTTCCGCATCGCCGAAGAGGTGCGCGCGTTGCTCGAGCGTCACCGCGAGCAGATGACGGCCCTGGTCGAGATCGATCGCGAACGCACGCCCGAGCGCGACCCCTCACGCGCCCAGAAGCTACGCCTGCGCCGCGTCGCGCGTGAGGAAGACGCCCTCGCGACACGCTCGGGCGAGATCGCCCAGGCGATCGAGAAGGAACACGCGCTCGTCGCGGCCGAGCTCATGCGCAACGTCGAGAACGACCTCTTGCGGATCGCCACGGCCCTCTCCGAGGAAGGCGACTACGTGACGGGCGACCGCACTCAGGGTCTGCAGCGCGACGTCGAAGAGGGGCTGGTGGCGCTGCACGAAGCCCTGCGCCAGGAGCAGACGCGCCGCAACCAGGAAGACCAGGAACAGCGCGAACAGCAGCAGCAGCAGGGCGGTCCCGAGGAGCCCCCGCTCGTGCCCGACACGGCCGAGCTCAAGCTCCTGCGCCGGATGGAAGTCGACATCCAGGCCTCTGTTCAGGAGCTGTTGGATCTCTATCCCGAGCTCGCGGACGGCGACGTCGACCCGTACATCCTCGAGGACATCATGCGGCTCGCGGTGCGTCACCAGCGCATCACCGAACTGTTCCGTGACATGCGCCAGCGCGTGGGTATCCCGGCGCCGGCTCAGCCCGAAGACTGAAAAACACGGAATTCCACGCGGTCGAGGTACCATGAGATTCGACGGGGACCCGGTTCCCCGCAACGAGAGACACCATCATGAAGCGAAACCCTGCCCAGCCGATCCTGATCGGGAGCCTCCTGACGGCCCTCCTCGTCCCCCTCGCCGCGCAACCCGCGGCCGCCCTCGATGAGCGCGACGGCGATGAGAAGAAATTGCAGGACGACCCGCTCCTTCCGGAGCTGCCGTTCGCCGAGGACGACCCCCGCAACGAGATGATCGAGCTCTTCCACGAGGTCGAGCGCAAGCTCGGCGAGGTGGACGTGAAGTTGGGTGCGGCCGGCACCGGCGAGATCCGGCTCCAAGAGGTGACCGAGAGCGGGATCGAGAAGCTCCTGCGCGACGCGGAGGACGACGGCGCGAACATCGTGACGAACATCGACCGCATCCTCGAGATCGCCCAGCAGATGGGCAACGGCACATGAATGCAATCGGGGATGGCTGCGGAGCAGCCGTCACAGGGCGACAAGCCGCTCGATCAACCCCGCGGGAACGCGCCGACCGAACGGGAGCGCACCCCCGAAGCCCCACCCGAGGAACAAGGCGGCGAGAAGGACGGTCAGAAGCCCGGCGACGAACAGCAGAAAGCGGGCGAAGAGCCGAAGGGCAACCAGGACAATCCGCCCGGCGGCGAGAACCGTCCCGGGACCGAGCGCAAGGACGAGTCCGGCCAGCCTGTCGCGCACGGCGACGACACCGATTCCTGGGGCTTCCTTCCCGCGCGCGTGCAGGAGACCTTCCGCAACCAGGGTGGCGACGACATGCCCGTGCGCTACCGGGAGTGGATCGACTCGTACTACCGGCGCCTGAACAAGAACCGCTGAGCGGGCGAGCGGCGCCTCCTTCCGCCCGACCCTGCCGATGCTGATCCTCGCCGGACTCCTGCTCGCACTGGCGCTCGACGCGGCGCCGGAAGCGGGCGTTCGTCCGGACGAGGGGGACGAGCGCGACGCGCTGCTCGCGGGCGGGCTCGCGGCCGTCGAGAGCGAACGCAGCTCGCTGGACCGCGCGGCGAACCAGGCCTTGCAGGCCGGTCTCGCCTTCCTCGCACGCGAGCTCGAGCGCTCCGACGATGGTGCCTTTCCGCTCGATCCGAACCGACCCGCCCTCCAGTGGGCGCCGGTCGGCGTGAGCGCCCTCGGGGCCCTGGCCTTCATGGCGGCCGGCAACTCGCCCGGTCGCGGCCCGCACGGGGCCGCCCTGAGCGATCTCATCCGCTTCCTGGAGCGCCAAGCCGACCTGACTCCGGCCTCGCCGCACTTCGGCTTCATCTCGAGACAGGGCGACAACATGTCGCGCACGCACGGTCACGGGTACGCGACGCTCGCGCTCGCCCAGGCTTTCGGCATGTGGTCACCGCAGGCCAGCGGACGCGACGAGATCCAGCGCGTGCTCGAGGCCGCGGTTCGGCGCATCGAGCAGAGCCAGGGCACGCAGGGCGGTTGGTTCTACTCGCCCGAGGTCTCCGCCCAACACGAAGGCTCGATCACGATCGTCTACGTCCAGGCCTTGCGCGCGGCGCGCGACGCGGGCATCCGGGTGGACGCGGGCACGATCGAGCGGGCCGAGGACTACGTCCTGCGGCTCCAGAACGACGAGGGGATGTTCCGCTACGGCCTGAACGAAGCGCGCGCCACGGTCGGTCTCACCGCCGCCGGCGTCGTCACGCTGAACATGGCTGGCCGCTACGACGATGCGGTGATCCAGAGCGCCGTCGACGCGATCTGGCGCGGCCTCGAAGGGCGCAAGAAAGAGCCGGGCTGGCCCTTCTACGAACGTCTCCACGTCGCCCAGGCCTTCTGGCAACTGACCGACCTGTCGCACTACGATCGCTGGATCGAGGACGAACTGCGCACGCTCGTGACCTCCCAGCGCGAAGACGGCTCGTGGCGCGACCGGCAGTTCGGCGACGCCTACGCGACGGCGATGAACTGCCTCGTACTCACGATGTCGGAAGGCGTGTTGCCGATCTTCCAGCGCTGAGCGCGCTCGTCGGCGACCGATAGGCCGCGAGCGTGAAGGACGTGAAGCCGTGCCCGCGCAGCCGCTGTGCCAAGCTGGCGCGCAGCTCCTGCGCTCGCGCCAGCTCGTCCGCCCCCACCTCGACGCGCGCCGCCTCGCCTTGATCGCGAACGCGCAGCACTCGAAATCCGAGCGCGCGCACGTCCGCCTCGACCGCTTCGATGCGTGCGAGTCGTTCGGCCGTCACCGTGCGCCCGACGGGCAGGCGCGAGGCGAGGCAGGCTGCAGCAGGCTTGTCGGCGGTGCTCAGACCGTGACGACGCGCATAGGCCCGCACGTCCGCCTTCGTCCAGCCTGCGGCGGCCAAGGGCGCCACGACGGCGAGCTCGCGCGCCGCACGCGCACCGGGGCGGTCGTCTGCCAAGTCGTCCACGATCTCGCCGAAGGCGAGGTGCGCGAAGGCGTTCGAACGGGCCCAGGCCGACATCGCGCGAAAGAGCGTGCGCTTGCAGAAGTAGCAGCGCGCACCGGCGTTGGCCACGTAGTCCGGATCGTCCAGCTCGGAGGTCGCGACGACGACGAGCCGGACCCCGTGCTCGCTCGCGAAGGCCCGCGCCGCCGCGAGCTCCGCCCGCGGAAGCGAGGGCGAATCGGCGATCCAGCCGACCGCGCGCGGACCCAGCAGACGGTGAGCCGCATGCAGCAATACGGACGAGTCGACTCCGCCGGAAAAGGCCACGACGAGGTCGCCCAGCCGCTCGAGCTCGGTCGCGAGCCGCGCGTCAGCGTCCGCGGCAGTGCTGCAACCAGAGTCGAGCTCCGCGCCAGGATGGCCCGCGAGAGCGTTCGCGTCCAGTCGGGCTAGCGACACGCGAGCTCCTCCCCCCCGCTGAAGATGATGTCGGCGTACGTCCCCTTGGGCACGCGCTCGCCGGGCATGACGAGACAGCGCTCGAGATGCGCTCCGCTCGCGACCTCGGCACGCGCCATGACGACCGTGCGCTCGAGCTCGACCCCCTCGCCGATGCGCGCGGACGGGGCGACGTAGGCACGCTCGCCGGTTCCGTCGAGCGCGTGCAAGTTCAGTCGCAGGAGATCGGCCGGCTCCGACAGGTTCAGGTCGCGCTCGACCACCGCCGCGGAGCGCACGCCGTAGCCGTACTCGATGAAGATCTGGATCGAATCGGTCAGCTCGTACTCGTCGCGAAGCGCGGTCCGCGGCGTGCGTCGTACCGCATCGAAGATGGTCGTGTCGAAGAGGTAGAGGCCGCAGCCCTTGAGCTTCGTGCGCGGGTGTCGCGGTTTCTCGACCACGCGTCGCACGAACCCGGCCTCGTCGAGGTCCACGGTGAAGTTGCGCCGGATCGCCTCCGGGTCCTCTTCGACCTTGACCGCGAGGACGCCGTCGACGCCCTCGCTCGCGAACACCTCGAGCATCTGCCCGAGGTTCTCGGTCTCGAAGAAGATGTCGCCCAGGAAGAGCAGGAACGGTCGGTCGACGAAGGGCTCGAGCTTCGAGACGGCGTGAGCGATACCGAGCACGTTCTCCTGCTCGACGTAGCGGAACCGGACACCGTGCGCGCTGCCATCGCCCAGGGTCTGGACGACCTCGTGTCCGAGGTGACCGATCACGACCACGATGTCGGTGATTCCGAGCCCGCGCATCGCCTCGATCTGCCAGAGAATCAGCGGACGATCGAGAATCGGGAGCAGGGGCTTGGGGGTCGCGTCGCTGAAGGGCTGGATACGCCGCCCCTTGCCCGCGGCGAGGATCACGCCCATGAAGGCGCCGGGCTCTCTGTCTTCGGCCATGCCCGGCACCCTACCCCGCCCGTTCCTTGCGGGCAATCGCCCGCTCAGCCGTCGACGGCTTCGGTCGAGAGGTTCAACGCGACCCAGACGAGCGAAGAGCTCGGGGACACGAAGAGCAGGTCCCGCAGGCCGTCGCCATCGACGTCGGTGAAGGCGCCCGCGAGCGTGTTGAAGGGCAACGGCATGCGGCCCTTCCCGCCGTCGATCGTCGGGAAGGCCCCTGTGCCGTCGCCGTAGGCGATCCGCATGTCACCCGTCGCGGAGCCGATGATGATGTCGGTGGCCCCGTCCTCGTCCACGTCCCCGGTCAGGACGACACCCGGATCGGATCCGACGTCCAAGCGCCGGGCTTCGAAGGCGAAGCCGCCGCGGTTGTGCAGGATGAAGATCTCGGTCAGCGTGAAGCCCGGCTGGCCGACCACGAAGTCGACCAGACCGTCACCGTCCAGGTCGCCGGCGTCGAGCGAAGCCGTCAGCGCGTCGACCTCGAAGCTCGACGCCACCGAGAGTCCACCGTGACCATCCCCGGCCAGGACGATGACGCTGTTGGGCGTACCTGCGCCCCCCGCGGACATGACGACGTCGATGTGCCCGTCGTTGTCGACGTCCATCGAGAGAATCGCGCCCGGGCGCGACGGAAGCGGTACGGCCGGACGCGGGTTCAGGGCTCCCGAACCCGTTCCGAGCAGGACCTGCGCGCTGTGGTCGCCGGCGTTGCCCACGACCACGTCCGGAATTCCGTTCTCGTCGAAGTCGGCGACGTCGAGCCCGATCGGCTTCTGGCCCAGCGGATAGATGTCGGTCGGCGCGGCCGGCTGGAAGTTCATCCCGGCGCCGCGGTTCCGATAGACGCGCAGCTCGTTCGACTGCAGCACCGTGGTTACGACGTCCAGGAGACCGTCGCCATTCATGTCCGCGATCGCGAGCTCGCCGTAGTTCTCGGAGCTCGGAACCAGCGGAACGACGCTCGAGGCCTCGAAGCCTCCGCGACCGTCGCCGTCGAGGAAGACGACGGACGTGTGGCCCGCGGTGAGCACGACCGCGTCCTGGTCTCCGTCCCCATCGAGGTCCCCGGTCTCGATCGCGATCGGTCCTTCGGAGAGCGTGGGGTAGCCCACCGCGCCCCGAAAGAAGCCCTGCCCGACACCCAGGAGCACGGAGACGTCGTCCCCGTTCGCGCACACGAGATCGGGAATCGGATCGCCCGGAAGGAAAACCAGGCCGAGCGCGCGCGGCAGGTTGCCGACGTTGTAGCGCACCGGCTCGCCCCAGGTCAGCGGCCCGGTGGACAGCTGCACGTTCACGGTCGAGCGGTCCAGGACCGTGCCGGCCACGTCGCGCAGGCCGTCTCCATCGAAGTCGCCGAAGACGAGCGACGACGTCGTGCCCTCGAATTCGATCGCGATCGCGTCGGACAGCCCGCCGGCATCTCCCGCGAGGAGAAAGGCTCGGCTCCCCGAGAGTTGAGCGACCGAAAGGTCGGGATAGCCATTGCCGTCCACGTCTCCGGCCTCGTCCACGATGGGATCGGAGACCGGCTGCATCACGAGCACGGGATCCCCGAAGCCGTCCGCGCCGCGCGGATAGGCGATCACGCGATCGGGCGCGCCGTTCACGAGGTCGATCTCCCCGACCGCGAGATCGAGCAGACCGTCGCCGCCGATGTCGAGCGTGGCCAGGCTGATCGGGTGGCCCAGCGGGCCGAGTGCGTCCGCGTCGAGGCGACCGCATTCGACCAGGTTCCCGGAGCCGTCCATGCGCAGGCGCAGGATCGCCATGTCCCGGCGCGACGCGACGAACAGCTCCGAAGGTTCGATCGTTCCGACCGCGCCCGAGTACGACGCCGCGGCGAGGTCGATCGGCTCTCCGGCGAGCACGAGGCTCGCGCTCGCACCGAAGTCGCCCGCATTCGGGCCCTGCAGGAAGACCTGCACGCCGGCCTGGACCAACCCGCCCTCGTCGAGACAGACCACGGCCAGGTCCTCGAGACCGTTGCCGGTGAGATCCGCCGCCACGAGTCGCCACGGCGCCCCGATCGTGGGGAGCTTGTAGACGCTCGTGAAGGTCCCGTCGGCATTCCCGAAAGCGATGCCGAGCGAGTGCTTCGCGAAGCTGGCCTCGACGATGTCGACGAAGCCGTCCAGGTTCACGTCGCGCGTGAGCGCGTCGGAGAGAAAGCCGCCGTCGAGCTGAAAGTCGCGCCGCAGCCCGAAGTCCACGCTCAGGCCGAGCGTCGAAGGCGGAACCCCTCCACCGTCGTCTCCCCCACCGGTATCGCCGCAGGCGACGAGGGCGGAAGCCAGGGTGAGCAGGGTCGCGGTACGGAACGAATTTCCCCCGCGCGGCTGACGAGTGGTGCAGATCATGGTGGTCGGCGGGCGCCCGCGGGCGCCGGCTGAAAAGGCGAGTCGTCGGTGGGTCAGCTCTCCCACCGTCGGGGTGGGGAACAGGGCCGGCGAACCCTACCCCGCTCCCGGGAGCGAGGTCGGACGGAGCGCGGAAATCGGCTCGGAATCCGAGGCGCGCTCGAGGCCGCGCGACTCACCTCGCCA
This sequence comes from Planctomycetota bacterium, assembly GCA_029259595.1. Classification (GTDB taxonomy): domain Bacteria; phylum Planctomycetota; class UBA1135; order UBA1135; genus OFTM43. The sequence continues at coordinate 34,924 of JAJDEW010000121.1, forward strand.
GGTAGAGCCGAATCTTCTTCACGTAACCTTCGGCGCTCGCCGCGAGCATGGCGATCTCTTCCGCCTTCAGCGGCCGAATGACCTTGGCGGGCACACCCGCGACCAGGGTGCGCGGCGGCACTTCGAAGCCCTCGCGCACGACCGCCCCGGCCGCGACGATCGCCTCGGCGCCCACGACCGAGCGGCCCAGCAGGATGGCCCCCATTCCGATCAGGGCCCGGTCGCCGACCGTCGCGCCGTGCAGGACACACCGGTGCCCCACCGTGACCTCGCTCCCGATCGTGTTCGGGACTCCCGTGTCCGCGTGGACCATCGTGAGATCCTGGAGGTTCGTCCGAGAGCCGATCGTGAGCGGCGCGTCATCACCTCGCACCACGCAACCGAACCAGATGCCGACGTCCTCTCCGAGCGTCACGTCCCCGGTGACGATCGCGTTCTTCGCCTTGAAGGCGCCGCCGTCCAGAGCTTCGAAGAGTCCGCGTTGGGGATACGTGGTCATGGCGTGAGCGGTGGAGAATCGAGCAGCTCGGGAAAGTGGAAGCCGAGGTAGAGCGTGAGTCCGTTGTGAGCGGCGTGCACGACCCAGGCCGCCGCGATGCGTTGCGAGCGCAGCTGAATCGCACCGAGCAGGAGGCTGAAGCCGAAGATCGGCAGGAAGGCGACCGCGCCGTGCAAGACGGCGAACAAGAGCGACGTGACGACGATGCCGCCTCGCTCGTGCAGGTTCTGGACCAGAAGCGGCTGAAGGAAGCCGCGGAAGAGCACCTCTTCCAGCAGCGGCCCCGCGACGCAGGCTACGAAGACCGCGAAAAAGAGCGCCCCCCCCTCGAGCGCGAGGATGGCCTTCATCACCTCCTGTCGCCCGGTGGCATCGAGCTCGATCCAGTCCGCGAGCCGCGGCCAGATCCAACCCAGCCCGGCGAGGGCGGGAAAGACCACGACGTAGGCCGCGAGGCCCGCGAGCATCGAGCACAGGTTGTGCCCCTTGCGAAAGCCCAGCGCACCCAGCCCCTCGGGGTGCAGGCGCAGCGCCGTGCGGCCGGCCAGAGCGGCGCCGATTCCGAGAAACGCGAGGGTCGCGACGAGCGCGCCCACGGGCGTCGCGGACAAGATCGGGCCGGCGACGAGCAGCGTTCCGAAGGCGATCGCTGCCACGGTCAAGACGTGACCGAAGCCCCAGCGGGCGAAGAACACGGGCCCTTTCGGGATCCCGTACGCGAGCAGCGCACGTGCGATCGGGATCAGAGCGAACCCGGCGCCGACGAGGATCAGGCCCGCTCCGAAGCCGGACGAGCCCACGTCGTCGGCCGCCTTCGCGACCTCCTGCACCTCGAGAACGAGCGTCATCGACGAACTCGCGCTCAGCTCTCGACCGCTTCCTTCGCGGCCGAAGGCTTGGCGCTGGGCACGAGGGTGTCGGCGCCGAGGACTCCTTCGGTCGGCGACGAAGCGTTGGCGTAGAGGCGACGCGGAATGCGCCCTGCCAGCCAGGCGTTGCGACCGGCGCGACAGGCGTCCCGCATCGCGGCCGCCATCCGCAGCGGATCCCGCGCGCCGGCGATGCCGGTGTTCAGGAGAACGCCAGCGACGCCGAGCTCCATCGCGAGAGCCACGTCGCTGGCCGTCCCCACGCCCGCGTCGACGATGACCGGCACCGACACGAGCTCGAGCAGGATCCGGATCGCGTTCGGGTTCAGCACGCCCTGACCCGAACCGATCGGCGAGCCTGCGGGCATCACCGCCGCGGCGCCGGCTTCCGCGATACGCACACCGAGACGTGGATCGTCGGAGCAGTAGACGAGCACCGTGAAGCCGTCCCGGACGAGCTCGCGCGTCGCCTCGAGCGTACCCACGGGATCGGGCAGGAGCGTCTTCGGGTCGCCCAAGACCTCGAGCTTCACGAGGTCGGTGTCGAGGATCTCGCGCGCCAGGCGCGCCGTGCGTATCGCGGTCTCGGCGTCGTAGCACCCGGCGGTATTCGGGAGGATCGCGTAGCGCTCGCGATCGATGGCATCGAGCAGCGACGGCCCCTTCGAGGGGTCCAGCTCGACGCGACGCACGGCCACCGTGACGCAGTCCGTTCCGCTGATCTCGAGCGCGCGTCGCGTCTGCTCGTTGGACGCGTACTTGCCGGTTCCGACGAGCAGCCGCGAACGGAACGAGTGCGCTCCGACGACGAGCGGCTCGTCGTGTTCCCCGTCGTTGTCGTGGAAGTCCGTCTTCGGTTGCATGCGCGGGATTTTAGGGGGCCGAGTCGGTGGTTCACACCACTCTTTCGACTCTGCCCGCCCGTCCGCATTCCAACCGGATTCGAGCCGCTCTGGCCTGCGTCCAGCCCGCAAGCGACCCTGGGCCAGCCCTCAGTTCAGCCCGTAGCGCTCCACCACCTCGAGAAACCACAGCTCGGCGTCGAGCGGCAGGTCCTTCCCCGTCAGGTCACGCAGAGCGTCCCAGGCCGCGTCGCGCACGTTCTCGCTGCGGTCGTTCAGGACCTGGACCAGCCCGGCGATCACCACCGGCGAGCCCAGGTCGCCCAAGCTGCGAACGGCGAGCAGGCGCAGGGACTCGCGCGGGTGAAAGAGGACCTCTTCCACTTCGCGGGCGATCTCGTGGCGGAAGAGCGGATGTCCGCTCAAGAGCCGGATCGCGCGAGCGACGCGCGCCTCGTCGTGCGAGCGCAGGCGCTCGAAGTGCTTGCGGGCCTCCAGATCGAACCACTTGATCTCGTTATCCCGCCAGCGGACCCAGACGTCCGGCTTGGGGGAGTACTGCATGCCCGTGACTTCACGCAGGGCCCACAGTGCGTTCGAGCTCGTGCCCCGCTCCTCGTGCTCGAGGAGCTCGATCAGGGTCGGGATCGACCACACATCGCCGAGCTCGGCCAGAGCGAGGGCGGCATTCTGGCAGCGCCTGCGGTCGTCCGGATCGAGGAACGGGCGCAAGTGACGCGCGACCTCGAAGTTCACCTCGACCGACAGCGAGGCGCCGACCCGTCGAACCTGGGACATCGCGAGATCGTCGAGCTCCGGACGCCAGACCACGATCTGAGCCAGGAACTCGAGCGCCAGCGGATCGCCCGCATCCCCGACGGCCTGGATGACCGGCCTCAGGAGACCATCCGGCAGTCGTCGCCAGTTCTCGTCGAGCCAGGCGAAGGCCTCCGCGTCGCGCCCGAGGATCTCGGCGATCGCACTGCGCAAGGCCTCTTCCATCCGGGCGTCCGGTTCGGGATCGAAGGGAGTCTTGGCGAGACTCAGGAGTCCGTCGATGTCCTGCGCCACCCCGACGGATCCCAGCACTCGAACCGCCGTGCTCCGGCGCGACTTGTCCGGGCGCTCCTCGAGTCGGGCGGCGATCGTCTCGCGTACGAGATCCGCAGGCAGCTGCCGGAACGCCGAGAGAATCAGGGCTTCCTGGAAGATGCTCATCCTCTGGAACGCGTCGTCCTCTTCGTAGGGCGGGACCGTGCGGGACTCGAGCAAGCGGAAGAGGTCGCTCGGATCCTCGAGCGCCAGAGCCGCCAGCGGTTCGACCAGGAGCTCTTCGCTCCGACCGTCGGCCAGTCGAATCTCGCGAACGAGCCGGACGAGCTCCGAGCCCAGCGGAAGAATGGCCTCCAAGTCGCCGCCATCCGGGTGCGTCGCGCCCCAAGGTGCAGCGCTCCCGGCAGAAGCCTGCGGCGCGAGGGCCCACAGAGAAAGCGTGGCGAAGAGCGCGGCTGTCGAAAGCTCCGTCATGACCTAGTTCCGGAAGGGCAAGATGCGCCAGGCAACCGTCTCGAACGTGCGCCCGCCACCGGCGCTCGCGCTCGCCAAGGCCTCGTCGAAGTGGATCTGCGAGTTGCTGTCCAGGTGGACGCTGCGCGCGACGATCGATCCGAACAGCTCGAAGTTGCTGTTGATCTCGATGGCGGCGTGCGGGGCGTAGACCGAGCCGTACAGGCGGGCGTTGGACTCGAAGTCGACTTCGTCGAGATCGACGTTGAGATCGGGATCGAAGACGTTGTCGCTCTGCAGGTAGATCTCGACGTTTGCGGGACTGAAGTCCGTCGCCGCGACGAGGGTGTTGCTGCTCATGACGAAGTCGTCGAGGACGTAGAGCTCGACCTTGCCGCCGGTCGCATCGATCAGCAGGTTGGAGCCGGAGCGCAGCTCGAACGAGCTGACGACGATCCGGGCCGGGCCTTGAACGGTCAGGACCTTCTGGTTCTTGAGCGTGACCGAGTCGAAGTAGTAGTCCCCGGGTACTAGCGTCTGCGCCGAATCCACCGTCCAGCTGCCTCCTGGGGCGGCAACGGCGGGAATGACGAGCGCCGGCATCTCCAGGACTTCTGGCAGAGGCGTCGTCGACCCGTGCACGACGGCGTTGCCGTAGACGTTCGTCGCGCCCGACGGACCGGCGTGAGCGTCGCCGTAGACCTCGCTGTTCTGTTCGATGGTCACGCTGCCGTTCGAACCGACGTCACCGTCTTCGTTGGCGTGCTGATCATTGCCGTTGCCGTTCACGGCTTGGCTCTCGTAGGTTCCCACGCTGGAGTCGTAGCTGTCGACGCGCGCGTTGCTGTCCATCGTCATGCTCTCGTCACCGAAGGCACCCCACCGATAGAAGGAGTCGGCCGCCTCGCGCACCTGCAGCTCGGCCCGGAAGCCGGCCCGGTTGTCGATCCCGGTCGACACGAGCGAGGTGATGCCGTCGGCCTGGGGGATCGCCTCGACGTAGAAGGACGACCCACCGAACTCGATCGGCTGGCCTTTCTGCCCGAGCGCGCCCGTTCCGCCCGCTTGCAGGTCGAAGACGGCCTGGGACAGACCCGCCTCGCAAACGCACATCGCGGCGAGGCTCTCGCGCTCACCCCGCTGGGCCCGCGAACTCGACACCACGTTCGTGACCAGGATCATCGAGAGGACGGCGAGTCCGCTCAACATCACGAGCACGAGTACCAGGGAGGCTCCCCGCCGACTCGCTCCGAGCGCGCGACGGGGCATGTTCAGGTCCTTCATCATCAATTCCTCAAGAGCACGGAAGTCGTCAAAGTGCGGGTCAGAACGCGACCGTCGGGGTCGAGCCCTTCGACGGAGAGGCGCAGGGTGAGCACGTCGCCGATTCGGTGGATGTTGAAGCCGCGTTCATCGCTGACCCCGTTGCCGTTGTCGTCGTCGCCGTCCTCGATCTCACCCTCGAGGAGCTCACGCACGTCCTTGCAGAGAACGACCCGGTTCTCGCGGCCTTCTCCCTCGTAGCGCACGAACACCAGCTGACCCTCGTCGATCAGGCCGTCGCCATCGTTGTCGACACCGTCGTCGAGCTCGCGCGGGTCGTACTCCAAGACCAGTCGGTGTTGTTCGACCCCGAAGTCCGGCACTCCGTCCACGACACCGACCAGTTGCTGGAAGCCGAGGCTCTCGGTCCCGAAATTCCCCGTCGGATCGGGATTCAGGACCCCGCGTCCGCTCCGGTAGACCTCGGCGACGGCGCGCGAGAGCCCCTGGCGCACCTTGTCCTCGAGACGCGCGCTCGCGCGCGTCGCTCGGTAAGCACCCGACGACTGCGTGACCACCTGGTGGACCGAGAACATCAAGACGACGAACAACGAGAGCGAAAAGAGCATCTCGATCAGGGTGAAGCCGGAGCTTCCCCGACGACGCTCCGTGCCCAGCGACGTGGCGGCTCTTCCCTGCATGGCGATCAAAAGTCCGCCAACTGGGTCTTGAACTCGATCTGGGCGTCGCCCTTCGTGCCTCGCCAGCGGACGCGCACGAGAACAGGCAGGATCCGGTAGTCGCCGGAATGGTCGGCGTCGTCGATGTCCCCGTCTCCGTTCAAGTCGCGCGGCATCCCGAGCTCCGGTAGATCGATGTCCTCCCGCAGCACTCCAGGCGCGCCCGGTCGCACCGGAAAGACGTACTCGCCGACGAAACCGTCGCCGTCGTCGTCCCGCAGGGTCAAGCCTTCGACCGCGATCCCCGAGCCAGGCGTGACGACCCCACCGGCGGGGTCGTCGGCGTCCGTTCCGTTGAAGGTCGCGAAGGCGTCCTCGAACTCGACGGCGTGCAGCCAGGCCAACGCGGAACGACCGGCCTCACGGGCCAGAGTCGTCTCGTGGTTCTGCTCCGCGGCCATCGACGAGGAGACGATCGCCCGCGTGAAGGTGAGCATCGCCAGGAGCACGACCGAGAAGGTCATGACGATCTCGAGCAGCGTGAAACCCGCCTGTCGAGACGGTTCGCCCGCACGCGGGAGGATCGGCCAGCCCGCCCCCGGGCCGGCTGGTTTCGCAACGATCGGTCGCTCCGCTTCAGCCGGTGCGCGCAGCGCACGACTCGCTCGGTGCAGACAATTCCCTCGCCCAGATTTCCATCGCAGCAACATGTTCCCTTCCCCTTCCGGGCCTTCCCTGGTCCCGGTCGCTGCTTAATGTCGGTCAGGAACCGTGCGGAAATTGAACCTTCTCTACATCCAAGTCAGATGCTTTCGTGACACTCGCGAGACTCCCGCAGGTCACGCAAGACCCGAGAAGAAAACGACCGAGCACGAACAGGTGACCGAGGAACGCGCCCACCTGTCCGTCGACCGCGCAGCGGTTTCCGGGCGGAAGATGCCTCAGGCGTGTCAGCCGCCGCCGACCAGCGTCACGATCTCGACCACGTCGCCGTCCGCGAGCCGGGTGGTCGCATGGTCACGGCGACGAACGAGCTCACGATTCAACTCCACCGCGACACGGTCCGCGGCGAGCTCGAGCGCTTCGAGCAGGCCGTCCAGGGCCATGGGCTCCGGAAGGCTCTTCGTCTCTCCGTTCAGAACGATCTTCATTCACCGACGCGCACGAAGGCGCACTTCAGATAGTCCGACTCCGGCAGCTGCAGCGCAAAGGGGTGGTCGACGCTGGCGCGCGTCGTCTCCTCCAACCAGGTTTCCCGCTCCACCGCGACCGCCGCTTCGCGCACGCACCCGAGGAAGGTCTCACGGTCGACGTTGTAGGAGCAGGACGCGCTGACGAGAATCGCACCGGGATCGAGCATCGACAGCGCACGCCGGTTGAGCTCGCGATAGCCACGCAGCGCACCTTCGACCTCGCGCTTGTTGCGCGCGAAGGCGGGCGGATCGATGACGATGAGGTCATAGCGTTCCCCCTGCTCCGAACGCCTCCGCAGGTCGTGCATGGCGTTCGCCCGCTCGAAGCGGACGCGGTCGGCGACGCCGTTGCGCTCCGCGTTGCGCAGGACGCGCTCACCGAGCGCCTCGGACTGATCGAGGCAAACGACGGAACTCGCCCCGCGCAGGGCCGCGCGAATCCCGAAGAGCCCGTCGTACGAGAAGGCGTCCAGCACGCGTGCTCCTCCCGCGACACGGGCGGCGTAGCGTGCTGCTCGCCGGCGGTTCGCGCTTTGGTCGAGGTAGTGTCCGGTCTTGTGTCCCTCGGTCAGGGACACCTCGTAGACCAGGGCCGGATCTTCGCCGCGGGCCTCTTCGCGGACTTCGATCGGACCTGGATCCTCGCCACGGATCCACTCGACGCGCTGGTCGAGCGCTTCGAGCTTGCGGACCGAGGTGTCCGAACGGTCGAGGACGGCGCGCACCTCGAAGGGCAACGCCTCGAGAATTAACTCGAGCAGAAAGTCCCGCATGCGGTCCGCGGACTGGCACCCGCTCTGGATACAGAGCGTGTCGGCGTAGCGGTCGACCACGAGGCCCGGCAAGCCCTCGGAGTCTCCCGCCACGAGCCGGCAGGCTCCATCGCGCTCCAGCAGACCCGAGCGCGCGCGGTGCGCGACGGCGGCCTCGACTCGCGCGGCCCAGAAGGCGCGGTTCGGTTGCTCGGGCGAACGCGTCACGAGGCGCACGCTGATCTTCGAGTGGCTCGAGAACATGCCCCACCCCAGCGGGCCCTCGTTCGGGTCGAAGATCGGCAACAGCTCGCCGGGCTCGCCCTCCCCTTCGCGCACGTCGTCCTGATAGACCCAGGGGTGTCCGGAAAGGACGCGGCGACGACCGCGGCCGGTGAGAATGATCTTGCCCATGAAGAATTCGGGACCGACCGGGGTCAGTCGTCGAGCGTGACCAGGCGCTGAAAGCGCGGATCGTCACGCAGGGAAGCGAGATCGGGGTCGTCGGCGGCCCATTGCTTCTGACGCCGCATCGCCCCGGGGGTATCGTGGTTTTCGGTCAACTCGCGCCGCAGCCAGTCGAGCGCCAGGTCGGCATCTCCGAGCAACGCGTGGGTGCAAGCGAGGTTGTAATACAAACGGGGCGCCGGCTCGACCGTGGAGAGCACGGCGCGCGCCTCGACGTCGCGTCCGCTGCGCGCGCGGTAGCAGGCGAGCAGGACGCGCATGAAGTCGCTCTGGTCGAGCTCGTAGGCGCGTTCGAAGTAGGCCAAGGCCTTGTCCGGGTCCCCACCACGCACGTTCGCGTTCACGGCCAAGGACAGGAGGGCGTTGCCGAGGCGTTGGCGTGTCTGACGCAGATAAACGGCGACGCGCGCCTGATTCTCGGGATCGCGATCCTGACGCATCAGCTCGACCATCGTGTTCTCGAGCCCCTCGAGCCGCTCGACCGCCTGGCGGCCGACGCCGTCCGCCTCCTCGGCCTTGTCCTCGTCCATGAGCGAGGAGGCGAGCCCCAGGAGGAGCTCGGCGCTCGTCCATTCCGTCCAGATGTCGCTGGTTCCGGGCAGGCCCTGGCGCAGGTCCGCGAGCATCCTCTGACTGAGCTCGTAGGCTTCGCGCGACCGCCCTTGGTCGCGCAGGACGATCGAAAGCGTCGACGCGTAGGACGACGGCTGGCGCTTGTCGGCGAAGGGGCGGTAGGCCGCGAGGCGCTCGGCCGGCGTCGCATCCTCGGACAAGCCGCGCTCGGCGACGTTCACCGCCGAGAGTCCGCGCTGCTCGATCTGGAGCCGCTGGGTCGCGACCAGAAGGCGGTTGCCCGCCGCGCGTCCGGGCACCAGCGTGTTGCGTTCGCGTGCGAGCTGGGCGATGCGCTCGCGCTGCAGCTCGCGAAAGATGCCGAGCCGCTCGGGATCGGCGAACGGATCGATCCAGCGCTCGGCGACGCCGGCGCTCGGACGAAAGCCCGGAATCTCCCAGGGGCACACGTTCGCGAGCGCCGTTCCGAGCACCGTCATGAGGTCCAGGGCGCGCCCTCCCTTGCCTTGGGACCACTTTCCGTTCGCGAGCAAGAGCCGGCGCGGCGCGAGATCGCGGTCCATGACGGCGTCCCACGACCCCCCCGGCAGGTCGGAGTCGGTGCGGAACTCCCACAGCTGCGCCCGCAGGAGCGCCGCGTGGGCGCGCCGGCAATGTTCGAGCACCAGGGGCTGGTCGGGGCCCTGCCCCGCCGCCAACCGGCACAGGGTCTGCCACAGCTCTTCGATCGCGAGGAGCTGCAGGCGGTCCACGAGGATCGCTCCGCCGAGCGGCGAGCGTGGGAAGTCGCTGCGCGAGCGCTGGAGCGAGGGCGTCAGGTCCTCCCGCTCGGCGAACAGGCGCTCGAGGATGCGACCGGCGGCGACGAAACGATCCAAGGCCCGGGTCGGTTCGCCGGCGGCGAAGTCGGCCACGGCCAGGAAGTGGGTCCCGTAGAAGCGCCAGGTCAAGGACGCGGGGTCCTCGCCCGCGCCGTAGTTCTCGACCAGAAGGCGCGCCGGCTTCCGCGCGGCCTCGGGCCTGGACGTTTGGCTCAAGAGGAGGTTCGCCTGACGGTAGAACAGCTGGGGAGCCTCGAGCCCGTCGCGCGCGAACAGGTCCAAGAGCTCGAGCGCGCGCTCCTCCCGGCCGAACTCGACCAGACGCGAGATCCACTGGTCGAAGCTGCGACCCGCGGCGACGCGCACACCCTGTCCGGGATGGCGGAGACCGACCAGGATCGGCGCACGGTCGGCCGCATCGACGCCGGCTCCCGGCGTCTCGGCCAGCGCGCGCCCGTAGGCCTCCATCAAGATGCGCAGGCCGGATCCGTCGAGCCCGGTATCGGCTTCGCTCGCCCCCGCGAGCCCGGCCCGCAGGCGGCGCACGACCAGGGGGCGCGCGGCGGGCAGGTCCACGAACAGTCGCGCCGCGAGCTGCCGCTCCTGGACCGGCAGCTCGGTCAGGAGCGCATCGAGCGTGCGTGCGGCGGAGGCCAGGCCCGAGCCCGCGATCGACTGCAGCGCTTCGCGGCGGACGCCCGCATCCGGGTCGTCGAGCGCCAGTTCCGCGAGGCGCGCGAGGCGTCGATCCGCTTCCACGTCGCCGAGGGCCGAACGACCGAGATAGCGCACCAGGTTTCGTCGCACGCGCTCGTCCGGGGCGTCGAGCAGGGTCAGGACCGCCGCCAGTGCCGTTTCGTCCCCGAGTTCCGCCGCGAGACGGGCGCGCGAACGGCGACCGCGCAGATCCGCTTCCGCGAAGCTCTCGAGACCGCGTCGCACCGCGGCGGGCCCCTGCCCCTCGAGCTCGTGGTAGAGCGCCGGCCAGTCGTCCTCGGTGGCGGCATCGAGCCGCGACCAGAGCTCGTCCGCCGCGGCCGCAAGGGCGAGGGCCAAGCCCAGGAATCCGGAGGCTACGAAGATCGGGAGGTTCACGGGGCTGGCGTATCGGAGTCCGATCCGGCCTCCTCCGATTCTGACGGGCCCGAGCGGGACATGCGATAGTCGAAGGCCCGGCGCGTGAGTCCGACCTGCCGCGCGGCGGCGCTGACGTTGCCGTGCTGCTCGCCGAGGGCCCGCTTCATCATCGCCAGGGCCAGCTCGTCGATCGTGAAGCCCTGCCCGAGCGCCTCACCTGCGAGCGCTTCGAGCATGCCCTCACCGGCCTCGTTCAGGAAGTCGAACTCGGCCGCCTCGACCGGCCGGGACGGATCGGGCGCCAGGGCGAAGACGCGCTCGAGAGCGTTCTCGAGCTCGCGCACGTTGCCCGGCCAGCCATGGGCCGCGAGGCGGGTGAGGACGTCGACCGTCAACGGCCGGGCGCCGACCCGCAGGCGCGCCGCCACGCGCTGGGCCAGGACCGTGGCGAGCTCGGCGAGATCCCCGACGCGGGCCCTCAGGGGCGGCAGCACGAGGGTCACGACCGCCAGCCGGTAGTAGAGGTCCTCTCGAAAGCGGCCGGCCGCCACCTCGCTGCGCAGGTCGCGACGGGTGGTCGCCACGAGGCGCACGTCGACGGGCACCTCCTGCTCGGCACCGAGCGGCAACACGATCCGTTCCTGCAGCGTCCGCAGGAGCTTGCCCTGCAGCTCGGGCCCCAAGAGGTCGATGTCGTCGAGCACGAGCGTGCCCCCCTCGGCCTGCCGGAAGAGCCCGGGACGGGACCGATGGGCATCGGTGAAGGCCCCGCGCTCGTGACCGAACAGCGCCGCTTCCAGGAGCGTCGGAGCGTGGGCCGCCAGGTGGGCCACCACGAAGGGGCCGCTGCTGCGCCCGGAACGGCGATGCAACTCGACCGCCGCGAGCCCCTTGCCGGTGCCCCCTTCCCCTTGCAGCAGCACGGTGGCCTGGGATTGGGCGGCCTGATGCAGCAGCGCGCGAAAGCTCTGGAAGGCCTCGCTCGAGCCCACGAGCTCGACCCCCTCGTACGAGGCTCGGGGCACGGAGGCCGTCGTCACGGCCGAATCGCCGGATGGCACACGGGGGGAGGACATGCGAAGGGCGGAGATCCCGGCGCGAGACCCGCAGCGGGGGGTTCGTGGCGCCCTCGGGAGCGCTCCCAGGGGGCCGGGCGGCGTTGACTCGCGCCCCTACATATAGCAGACTGGCCGGCCTTAAGAACGGTGCGCCCAACCCCACGGACCCGTCGGGCGGGTCGGTGGCGGGCGGGTATCGGTTGGGCCGGGCGGAAATCCGCCCTCCGGCTCCTCCGATCGTGCACGGGTCGGTTCGTCTATTCCCTTGCCCCCACACATCCCCCATGCTCAACAGTGAAGACCTGCTCAGAATGATCGACGTTCTTCACCGCGAGCGCGACATCCCCAAAGAGATCCTCTTCCGCGGGCTCGAGGAAGCGATCGCGGCCGCCGTACGCAAGCGCCTCGGCGTCGGGGACGACCTCATTGTCACGATCGATCGCGCTTCGGGCGAGATCGGCGTCGAGGACGACGAGGGCGAGTACGAGTTCGAACTGGCCGAGCTCGGGCGCATCGCCGCCCAGGCCTGCAAGCAGACCTTCCTCCAGAAGGTGCGTGAGGCCGAGCGCGACGTCCTCTTCGACGACTACGAGACGCGCGTGGGCAACCTCGTCAACGGAACCGTCCAGCGCTTCGACAACGACAACCTGGTCATCAACCTGGGGCGGACCGAGGCCTACCTGCCCCGCGAGGAGCGTGTGCGCGGCGAGACCTTCTCGCCCGGCGACCGCATCCGCGCGATCATCCTCGAGGTCCGCAAGGACGGTCCGCGGGTCAAGATCATCGTCAGCCGCACCCATCCCGACCTCGTGCGCCGGCTCTTCGAGCTCGAAGTGCCCGAGATCGCGGACAACATCATCGAGATCAAGCGCGTCGTCCGCGAGCCCGGCTATCGGACCAAGATGGCCGTCATCTCGCAGGACCCGAAGATCGATTGCATCGGCGCTTGCGTCGGCGTGCGCGGCTCCCGCATCAAGGCCGTCATCGACGAGCTGCGGGGCGAACGCATCGACATCATCCGCTGGAGCGATTCGCTCGAGACCCTGATCATGAACGGCCTCAAGCCCGCCGTGATCCACCTCGACAACATCTACGCCGACGTCGACCGCCACCAGGCAGCCGTTGTCGTCGACGAGGACCAACAGTCCCTGGCCATCGGCAAGAAGGGTCAAAACGTCCGACTCGCCAGCCGCCTCTGCGGTTGGGACATCGACATCAAGACCCGCGAGGAGTTCGAGGCCGACGGCTTCGGCCCCCCCGATGACGGGGAATTCCAGCCCCCGTTGGACGGACCGGACGAGCACGAAAGCAGCGGCGCCGAGGCCGCGAACGGCGAGTCGCAGGCCGCAGACGGAGGATCCGCCGACCTCGCGGAAGGCGCTCCGTCGGCGCAGGCCGGCGCGTCCGACGCTTCGCAAGCCGAGAAGGCCTCCCCGATCCGGGCAGAGAAGAGCTAGGCTCCCGACGGCTCACGTGATTCACGCAGGGGTCCACGACCTCGGCAGAAGCCCCCACCCCCACGCCTCAGATTGAGTAAGAAACGCGTCTACGACCTCGCCAAAGAGTACGGCATGACCGGCCAGGAGCTCGCTTCGAAGCTCCGCGACCTGGGGTTCCAGGTCAAGAGCCACATGACGGCACTCGATGAATTCAAGGTCCTCGAGATCCAGGCACGGCTCGAGGCCTACGGAATCGTAGGCGAATCGGCGGGTCAGGGAGCGAGCTCGATGGGCGGGCTCAAGATCAAGCGCAAGAAGAAGAAGAAGCCCGAGGTCGCCGAGACACCGACGCCCGAGCCCGAGGAGAAGCCTGAACGGGCAGAGGCTCCCGCGCCCGCCGAGCCGCTCGAAGCCGACCTCGCCGACGAGCCGCAACCGCTCGAAGCGCCCACCGGCGCGACTCCGGACCCCGATCCGATCGTCCCCCCGCCTACGGCCGAACCCGAGCTCGAGCCCGTCGAGGCCAGCGTCCAGCAGAGCGAGGCGCCGGTCGAAACCGACGAGGGCCCCGAGGACGAGCTCGTCGAAGAGCTGGAAGCGATCCCGGCCCCCGCGGCTCGGAGCAAGCAAGCCGCCGAGCCCGGGAAGGCGTCGAAGGAAGTCGAAGAAGCCAAGCCGAAGAAGGGCGCCAAGGCCGAGACGAGCACCACGGACGAGGAAGGCGCCGAAGTCGTGCGCCCCTCGGCCCGTCGACGCGCCGGCAAGGTGGTCGGCTTCATCGACCCGGCCCAGTTCCAGAACCAGCCCCAGCGCCGGACCGAGTCGCGCCGACTGCGCTCGTCCGACGAGGAGATGCCGGACGTCCGTCCGACGCTCGGTCGCGACCGCGCGAGCAGTCTCGTGCGCGGCGACACGACCCGGGGTGCGCTCACGGCTCAACAGCTGCGCGAGCGCGAAGCCGGACGCTTCCTGCGTCGGCGCCGCGTCCAGCAGGGCGGTCCAGGCGGCGGTCGGGGTCGTGGCGGAAGCCGCGATACGTCGGGCAACTCCCCCTACGCCGGCGCACCGGTCAAGATCGGGTCCCCGGTCACCATCAAGAAGCTCGCGAACAGGCTCGCGGTGAAGGAAAACGAGGTGCTGCGCACCGCCCTGCGTCAGCTCGGCTTCGGCATCAACATCAACTCGCTGATCGACGACGACAGCGCCGTTCTCCTGGCCCAGGAATTCCACGTCGAACTCGAGGTCACCGAGGAGGTCGAAGCCGAAGAGGCGCTCCTCAAGGAACTCGAAACGAAGCGCTCCGAGGTCGAGGTCGAACACCTCATCCAGCGCCCCCCCACCGTCGCGGTCCTCGGTCACGTCGATCACGGCAAGACGACGCTCATCGACTCGATCCGCAAGAGCCGTATCACCCAGGGCGAATCGGGCGGCATCACCCAGCACATCGGGGCCTACCAGGTCGAAACGAAGGCGGGCCATACGCTGACCGTCGTCGACACCCCCGGCCACGCCGCCTTCACCCACATGCGTGCGCGCGGTGCGCGGGCGGTCGACATCGTGATCCTCGTGGTCGCCGCGGACGACGGGGTGAAGCCGCAGACCGACGAGGCCCTGAACCACGCGAAGGCGGCCGGCACGCCGATCGTCGTGGCCCTCAACAAGTGCGACAAGCCCGAGGCCAACCCCGAGCGCGTTCAGAACGAGCTCGCCGGCCTCGGCCTGACGCCCGAGGAATGGGGCGGCGACACGGCGATGATGAAGGTCAGCGCCCTCAAGGGCGACGGCGTCGACGAACTGCTCGAGCGCGTGTTCCTCGAGAGCGAAGTGCTCGAACTCCGCAGCCACCTCGAAGGTCCGGCCACGGGCGTCGTGCTCGAAGCCGAGATCCAGCAGGGCAAGGGCAAGGTCGCTCACCTGCTCGTTCAGGACGGCTGCCTCAAGAAGGGCGACGTCATCCTGGCCGGCGAGGGCTATGGCAAGGTCCGCTCGATCCACGACGACCGCGGCAAGGACGTCAAGGAGGCCGGACCGTCGAAGCCCGTCGAGGTCACGGGCCTCAACGAGCTGCCCAGCGTCGGCGACAACTTCCACGTTGTCGAGTCGCTCGATCAAGCCCAGGAAGTGGCGGAGGAGCGCGCGCGCAAGAACCGCCAGCTCTCCCAGATCGAGCGCCGCACGATCAACACCGAGAACCTCTTCGAGGCGGTCGCTCACAGCGAGAAGCCGACGATCAACCTGATCGTGAAGACCGACGTGCAGGGCTCGGCGGAGGTGCTGAAGCACCAGTTGAGCGAGCTCACGCACGACGAGGTCGAGGTCAAGGTGGTCCACGCCGGCGTCGGGGCCGTGCTCGAATCCGACGTCGACCTCGCGGTCACGTCCGACGCGCGCATCCTGGCCTTCCACACGAGCGCCAACAACAAGGTGCGCCAATCCGCGGATCGAGCCGACGTCGAGATCAAGGTCTACCAGGTCATCTACGAGCTCTTGGACGACGTTCGAACGCTCATGGAAGGCGAGCTCGCACCCGAGCAGAAGGAAGAGGTCACGGGTCACGCCGAAGTCAGGCGCGTCTTCAAATCCTCGAAGTTCGGCAACATCGCCGGCTGCTTCATCCTCGACGGCAAACTGCGCCGCGCCGACAAGCTGCGGATCCTGCGCGACGACAGCGTCGTCCACACCGGCAACTTCGCCTCGATTCGCCGCGATTCCGATGACGTCAAGGAGATCCGCGAGGGCTTCGAGTGCGGCATCCTGGTCAAGGATTACAACGACATCCGGGACGGGGACATCATCGAGGCCTACCACGTCTACTCCGTCAAGCGGACGCTGTAGCGTCGTCCGCCCAGCGCCCGAACCGTTCCTCCCGGGGGCCCCACACGCGGGCAGGATCCCATGGCCAACCCCCGCACCAAGGCGAAGATCGAGGCTCGCATCCGCGAGCGCGCCGCCTACTGCATCGAGTTCGAACTCTCGGACCCGCGCTCTTCGTTCATCACGGTGACGCGGGTCGAGATCACGAACGATCTCGGCTCCGCGCAGATCTTCTACACGGTCTTCGGGACCCCCGGGGAGAAGAGCCGCGCCGCCCACATGCTGGAAGATGCCAACGGCTTCATCCGCAAGCAGGTCGGCCGCGTCTTGAAGACCCGTCGCATCCCGCGACTCACATGGATCTACGACGACTCGATCGAGATCGCCGAGCGCATGGACGAGAGCATCAGCTCCGCCCTTCAGCGCGACCGTGAGATCAACCCGAGCGCCCACACCGAGCTCTCGAAGCGCGGGCAGGACGAGACCGACGAAGTCGAGCGCGAGGTGGAGGACTTCCTCGAGGCCCGCGAAGAGGATGAGGGCGTCTGAGGTACGGCGGGCGGGCGAGCCCGCCTCTGGCCCTGCGGCCCCTTGGAGCCGCCTCGCTACGGTCCAGCTCTCCCGCCTCCCTCTACAGCATCGCCTTCGCTCTCGAGCGGAGACCGAACGATCGCCCCCTCCACCCGCGACCGGGCTCGCCGAGACGAAGAGTGGCGAAGAGGGCCACCGAGAAGCCCCTGAGGCACCGGTCGCGCCTTTCCGGCCGCTCCCCCTTTGCGCGCCGGAAAGGGCCGGGCTAGCTTGGCTCTTTTGCACGGGAGGAAACGAGCCGGGTCATGCCAAGCACGGGTCCGTACAGCCGAGGATCGCGCTCCGGCGTTTCCCGCCGCCAGGTCTTGCGTGCTGCTGCGACCTGCCTGACCCTGCCCGCGCTGCCGTCGCTTGCCCGGGAGACCGCGGAGCCGCCGCGCCGGCTCGTCTGCGTGGTCAACGAATTCGGCTTCGTCCCCGACCAGTTCTTCCCGCAGGAAGCGGGACGGCTCGCGACCCTGCCACCCTTGCTGGCTCCGCTCGAAGGACTCCGGGCCGACTTCGGCGTCTTCTCGCATCTCGACCATGGGCAGCAGGGCGGACACCACTCCGTTCACTCCTTCCTGACGGGCGTGGACGCCGCGGAGGCGCGCGCTGACCCCGAGCTCGGGGTCAGCCTCGACCAGCGCGTCGCCGAACACCTCGGCTGGCGCACACGACATCCCTGTCTGGTCCTGGGCTCGCCGGACGGCCTGCACGGGGGCTGCCGCGCGAGCTGGACACGTGCCGGCACGCGAGTCCTGCCCGAGCCGAGCCCCAAGGCCTTGTTCCGACGGCTCTTCCTGGCCGATGACGAACGCACACGCGCGGCGAAGGAGCAGCACCTCTCCATGCGTCGCTCGATCCTGGACGCCGTTCGAGACGAAGCCTCCGCACTGCGCCGGCGCCTGAATACTTCCGACCGCACAAAGCTGGACGGGTACCTCGAATCGATCCGTGCGGTCGAACGGAAGCTCGCGCACGAGGAGCAATGGAGAGACTGCGAGAAACCCCGGGGCGAGCTCGGGGAGCCTCGTGATGCGGGCGCAGTCCATGACCTCGCCGTGTTCTACGAGCTCGTCGCGCTCGCGCTCTGGACGGACTCGACCCGCGTGGTGACGCTCGAGATCGGTGGCGGCTACCTTCCTGCTGACCTGGGCATCCCCGAGGACTACCACGCCTTGACCCACCACGGAAGGCTCCCTGCGAAGTTGGCGGCGCTCCACAAGGTCGAGCTGCACCAACTGGAGCGCTTCGCCGCGTTCCTCGAACGGCTGCACTCGTTGTCCGATCCGGAGGACGAGGCGACTCTGCTCGACCGGACCGTAGTCCTGTTCGGGAGCGGCATGGGCAACGCGAGCTCGCACTCGAACGCAGACCTCCCGATCCTCGTGGCCGGAGGCGGGTACCGGCTCGGCGCGCATGTACAGCTCGCTGCCGAGCCCGAGAGGCGCGTACCGCTGGGCAACCTGTTCGTCTCCATCCTCCGCGATTTCGGTATCGAGGACGAGCGCTTCGCTCGCGCGTCGGGACCTCTGCACGGGCTCGAAGCGCGATGAGCCCTCGGATCGGCCCGAGCCAGACGGGGACGATGGTCCTCGCTCTCCTCTGCGCCTTGCCGTCGAGCTCCGGACCGGCGCAAGCGCAGCGAGCCAGTCCGAGGGACGACTTCGAGCTGGTCGTCCGTCCGTTTCTGGCGGCCCACTGCTTCGCGTGCCACGGTCCCGACATCGCCAAGAGCGGTCTGCGACTCGACCAGCTCGCGTCCAGCGCGAAGGACGAACGGACGGCACAGACCTACCGGAACGTGCGCGATCAACTCCACTTCGGTGTCATGCCGCCGGAAGACTCACCGCGCCCGCCTGCCGAAGACGTGCTCGGCGTGCTCGTCTGGCTCGAACGAGAGCTCACGGAGACGCACCGCACCGGAGTCCAAACCAGCACGGACCTGCGCCGGCTGAACCGACGCGAGTTCCGCAACGCCCTGCGCGATCTGCTTTGCATCGATACGACGCGGCTCGATACCGTCCGCCTCCTGCCGCCAGACGACCTGGTCGAGGGCCTTGACACGATCGGGGCCGCGCTCACGTTCGAAGACACCCGACTCGAGGCGATGCTGGCGGCAGCCGAGCGCGCCGTGCACAAGGCCCTTGCTCCTCGCCGCCGTCCCGAGCCACGCGTCTGGCGGTTCGACGGCGACTTCCGTCAGCAAAGCGCTCTCGACGAGGTGCATCGGGCCCTGAACGACTTTCGCTATCTGGCCCTGTACGAAGTGACGGCGGCAGAGAAGCACGAGGGAGCCTACGCGCCTCTACTCGCCTTTTCCGCTGGGGTCCCGTTCGACGGAATCTACGAGCTGCGCATCGAGGCGGAAGCCGTCGACCGCCGCTCCCCGCACGCCGGTCTCCTGGGCACGAACCCCGACGAACCACTCTTGCTCGGGATCGTTCCCGGCGACCGCGAGGCCGGCGAGCTCCACCTCCCGCAACCGTTCGAGCCCCTCCTGGCCGAGATCGAGCTCGCAGACGAACGCCGTCCCTATACGGTCCGCGTCTTCCTCGAGGCGGGCACGACGCCCCGCTTCACGTTCCGCAACGGCCCGATGGACATCCAAAACCTCTACGGTCGGGTCGTCGCTGCCTCGACGGACACTCGCAGGAGGTTACCGCGTGGGATCGTCGAGCGCCGGCGCGCCGCGCTGACTCACGGACGGCTCCCGCACATCCGCATCCACACCGTCGAGATCGAGGGGCCGTTCTACGAGGTCTGGCCCACGCCTGCCCAGCGGACGCTTCTCGGCGACGACTGGGAGCGCGTCGAATCAACTGGCGAGTTGGACCGCGACACCGCGCTGCGGCACCTGGCGCGCTTCGCACGAGCGGCCTACCGTCGGGTCCCGGACGAAGGCGAGCTCGCAAGACTGGCGCGCGTTGTCGACGCGAGTGCGGCCGCCGGTCTGACGCCCCTGGACAGCTTCGCGCAGGGGCTCGTGACGGTGCTCCTCTCGCCGAGCTTCCTCTTCCTGGAAGAGCCGGAGGGACGGCTTCCGCCCCGCTCGCTCGCGGCCCGACTCGCCGCCTTCCTGTGGTCCTCCATTCCCGACGCGGAGCTCTCTCGAGTGGCCGCGGACGGAAGTCTGGAGTCCCGCCCCGTGCTCGCCGCGCAGTGCGAGCGCATGCTCGACGAGGCACGTGCGGCAGCCTTCGTCGAGAGCTTCCTCGACAACTGGATCGACCTGCGCGAGCTCGGCCGGACTCCACCGGATCGTAGGGCCCACTACTCCTACTACCGCTACGAGCTCCTGGAGGCGATGCGCGAGGAGACGCTGCGCTTCACGGCCGACCTCCTGGCACGCAACGGCAGCGTGCTCGAGTTCCTTTCGGCGAAGCACAGCTTCCTGGACGAACGTCTGGCGCGGCACTACGGCCTCGAGCTCGCCCACCCACCAGGCCAATCCTTCGAGCGCGTCGAGCTCCATGATCCTCGCCGCGGGGGGCTCCTGGGCCAGGCCAGCGTCCTCACGCTCACGGCCAACGGCATCGATACGTCACCCGTCGTTCGCGGTGTCTGGCTCCTGGAGCGGATCCTCGGCACGCCGGCCCCTCCCCCACCTCCGGGCGTTTCCCTGTTCGAGCCCGACCTGCGTGGCACCCTCACGATCCGCTCCCAGCTCGAGCAACATCGCGATGTCGACGCTTGCCGCACCTGCCACGCGAAGATCGACCCCTTCGGGTTCGCCTTCGAGAGCTTCGATCCGGTGGGTGCCTGGCGCGACCGCTATGAGAACGGTCAGAAGATCGATACGAGCGGAGAGCTCCCCGGCGGGCGAAGCTTCACGGACGTGGTCGGGCTGAAGAACCACCTGCTCGAGCTGCGCGCGGACTTCTTGCGGAACCTCGTGACGCGGCTCACGGAGCAGGCCACGGGCAGGTTGTGCGGCGCCAGGGACCTCTCCGAGGTCCAGGCGATCGTCGGGCGGGCGCTGGAGGAGAGCGACGGCTTTCGCGACCTCGTCGTCGCGGTCGTGCAGAGCGAGGCCTTCCGCACGAAGTGACACCTGCTTCGTGCGCCAGGGTCGAGACGAGCCGTGGACCGCGGAGAACTTCGTCGTCGGGCTGCCCGACGCAGCACCCCTTCCTACTTGAGGCGCCAGATGGTGCCTTCGGGCGTGTCCTGGATGACGATGCCGTGTTCGAGCAGCTCATCGCGCAGTCGATCGGAACCGGCCCAGTCCTTGTCCTTGCGCGCCTGTTCGCGGGCGTCGAGGAGGGCCTGCGCGGCGGGCTGGAGCTCGGTCGCGGCCTCCTCCGAACGCAGGACCCCGAGCACGCCGTCGGCCTCCCGGAGGAAGTCCGCCGCGGTTCGCGCGGAGTCCCGCCCGAGCTTGCCGTCCAGCACGGCGGAGCGCAGCTCGAACAACGACGAGAGCGCCTGGGGCATGTTCAGGTCGTCGTTCAGACCATCCTCGAACTTCGCACGCGCGGCGGTGGCGAGCTCGGCGCCGGCGGCGGCATCCGCAGCGCCACCCTGACCGTCCTGGATCCGCCGTAGACGATCCGCGAGCTCGTCGAGCTTCTCGAGCGCCGTCCGGGACTCCGTCATGATGTCCCAGGTGAAGTTCAGCGGCTGACGGTAGTGACCCCGGATCAGCGCGTAGCGCAGCACGCGCACGTCGAAGCCCCGCTCACGTACGTCATCGAGCGTGTAAACGTTGCCGAGACTCTTCGCCATCTTGCCGCCGTCGACCTGCAGGAACTTCGCGTGCAGCCAGTAGCGCGCGAACGGCTCACCGGTGTGGCATTCCGACTGGGCGATCTCGCATTCGTGGTGCGGAAAGATGTTGTCCTCGCCACCCGTGTGGATGTCGAGCTTCTCTCCCAGGTGCTTGATCGCCATCGCCGAACACTCGATGTGCCAGCCTGGAAAGCCGTGCTCGCCATAGGGGCTGTCCCACTTCATCAAGTGCTTCTCGTCGCTCTTCCAGAGCGCGAAGTCGGCCGGATTGCGCTTCTCGTCGCGCACCTCGATGCGTGCGCCGGCCTCGAGGTCGTCGACCCGGTTGCCCGACAAGCGCCCATAGCGCTCGAAGGTCGTGACGTCGAAGTAGACGTTGTCACCGGCTCGATAGGCGTGCCCCTTGGCGACCAGGTCGTCGATGATGGCCAGCATCTCCGGGATGTGGTCGGTCGCGCGCGGGTAGAGCTCGGGCTCCCGCACACCCAGGTCCTTCATGTCCTTCAGGAATTGCTCGGCGTAGCTGTCGGCGATCGCCTTCGGATCGAGCTGCTCGCGCCGGGCCTGGACCTCGATCTTGTCTTCGCCTTCGACGTCCGCATCGCCTTGCAGGTGGCCGACGTCGGTGATGTTCATCACCTGCCGCACACGGAGGCCGCGGTATTCGAGCCAGCGGCGCAGCGTGTCGGCGAACAGGAACGAGCGAAAATTCCCGATGTGCTGGCGGTTGTAGACCGTCGGCCCGCAGTTGTACATGCGGACGAGACCGGGCTCCCCGGGTTCGAAGACTTCTTTGTTCTTCGTATACGTGTTGTAGACGTGAAAAGGGTGCACGGTTTCGTCCCCGCGGGGTGTTCGGGAGAGAAGCGTCGCGGCACGCCGCCCCGTCGCTCTGATTCGGGAAAAAGCCCTCCGCGGACGGGCCTCCAGCCGGGATGATAACGGGTTCTGTGGAAGCACCCGAACCCCGATTCGAGCGCCGGAAGACCCTGGGAACCGGAGCCAGCGCGCACGTCGAGCTGGTTCGCCTGCTGGACGAGCATGGCTCGCTGCCCGAAGGGACCGAGGTCGCCCGCAAGACCTTGCACCCCAAGCTGCGCGAGGACCCGGCCGCGACGCGCGCGCTCTTCTCGGAGGCGGACATCGCAGCCGCGGTCCGCGACCCGTCCCTGGTCCGCGTCCTGCACCGCGGCAAGGGCCCGGACGGTCCCTATCTGCTCTTGTCCTTCGTCGAAGGGCGCAGCCTGCGCGAGCTGATCGAGACGGACGGCCCGCTCCCGGAGCCCGCGGTTCGCGCCATCGCCCGCGAGCTGGCCGGCGCCCTCGCCACGCTCGCCGAGGCTGGCTACGCGCACGGGGACCTGAAGCCGGAGAACGTGCGCCTCGACGCGGCGGGACGCGCGGTCCTGCTCGACCTCGGCTTCGCCCGTCGACTCGAGGACGCGAGCGCCGGCCAGCCCGGCGCGGGCAGCCTCGCCTACCTCTCGCCCGAGCGCGCCCAGGGCGCTCCGCCCGGCCCCGAAGCCGACGTCTTCGCCCTCGGGGTCCTGGTCTACGAGCTCGCGACCGGCGTCCACCCCTTCGGCTACATTCCACAGGCCGGCGCGCGCCCACGACGCATCGCGAGCTCGCTCGGCTTCGGCTCGTCGAGCGGCGAGCTCCTGCGGCGTTCGATCGAGATTCCGGGCGCGGACGAGCTCCTGGCGGCGATCTCGCGCGCGAAGGTCACGTCCCCCTCCCACTTCGCTCCCGAGCTCTCGCCGTTCTTCGATGCCCTCCTGGAGGAGATGCTCGCGCGCCCGCCGCAACTGCGCCCTGGCGCGCGCGAGCTCGTCGAACGGCTCGAGGAGGCCGAGGCCAGCGCGTGGTGGCGACAACACATCGACCCCGAGACGCCGCGCGAGGGCCCGACCCAACGCGAGGGCATCTACCTCACCCCCATGATCGGGCGAGAGCGCGAACTCGCGCTCCTGCAGGCCGCGCTCGAACAGGTGAGGACGCTCGATCCGCACGGCGACCGCCAGAGCTCGGTCGTCTGGCTGAGCGGGCCGGAGGGCAGCGGCAAGTGGCGCCTTGCCAGCGAGTTTGCCGCGCGCGCGCGGCGCAGTTCGGCACCTCCGCTGTATCTCTATGCGCGCTGGAACGAACCGGCCGAAGCCCTGCCGGCCGGCCTGCTCCTCGTCCTCCTGGCACGCTACCTCCTGCTCCCGACCGGCACCGCACCCGGTGAGCGCGAGGAAGAGCTCCTGCGCGAGCTGTTGCCTCCCGCGCTCGTACGAACGCTCCTGCGCGCACTGGACCCCGAGCGCACCGCGGCCACGGAGGAATCCGTTCCGGCCGCGCTCGGCGCCTGGTTCGTCGCGCTCGGCAAGCGCCGTCCCCTGATCCTCTTCCTCGACGACCTGCACCTCGCCGGCGAGGAGTCGCTCGGCGCCATCTCGCACGTCCTCGAAGGTCTCGACTCGACGGCGACGCTCTGGATCCTCGGGGTTCGCGAGGATACGCCGCCGGCCCAGGCCGAGCTCCTCGATCGCTTGCGCCGCGCCGTGGACCACGCGCTCGACACGGGCGGCAGCGTGTCGGGGAATCGGATCTCTCTGGCGCCGCTCGGCGAGGCGGACATCCAGGCGCTCGTCAACGAGACCTTCGAGAGCAGTGCCCCCCGACTGCGGTTGGGCACGGTCCTGTGGGAGAAGAGTCGGGGCAATCCCGGGCTCTTCGCCGAGACGCTGCGCGAGATGCTGCGACGCGGACATGCAGCCCCCGATGAATTCGGTCAGCTGAAGCTCTTCATTTCCCCCGACGAGATCCCGACACCGCGCTCCGTGGATCGCTTGATCGCCGAGCGCTTCGCAGCGCTGGAAGGCGACGACCGAACCTGGCTCGAACGCCTCTCCGTGGTCGGTGGGAAGATCGCTCCCGCCTTCCTGGTCCGTGCCTTCCCCCCCACGACGCGAGCGGAGATCGACACGGTCCTGGCGGGGCTCGTTCGCAGGGGCTGGCTCGTTCCACGCGGTGACCGTTACCGGTTCGATCGCCCCGCCTTGCGCGAGGCCGTTTACCGCTCGCTCGCGCCGAGCCGCCGGCGGCACTTGCACCTCGCGGCCGCACACGGGCTCGAGCTGGAGGCCGCGAACCAGGCCGCCTCCGAGGACGACTTTCAGCACGCCTTCCACCTGCGCGCCGCTGGGGAACACGAAGAGCTCCTGGCCAACGTCCTTCCCCAGATCCAACGGCTCGAGCGTCGGGCTTCCTCCCACCGCATCGCCACGCTCGCCCGCTGGGGTCTCGAAGCCCAGGACGCGCTCGGCACGAATCGGCCCGAGGAGCGCGCGATGCTCCTGCGTTCGGCTTGCGACGCCGCCAACCGGCTCGGACGCCGCGACGAGGAGCGCCGTCTGCTCGATCGGATGATCGACCTCTCGGCCGAGGTCGATCGCCCGGCCGACGCGGCTCTGCTCTACCTTCTCCACGGGCGTTACGCGATCGGCACCGGCCAGTACGGGCTGGCGCGCGGCATGCTCCGCAACGCCAGCCAGCTCGCGCACGAAGCGAAGAGCCCAATGCTCGAGAGCGAGGCCCGCCGGCGCCTCTCGCGCGTCCAGGCCCAGATCGGCGAACTGGCCGAGGCACGCCGCAACGCGAAGCGCGCCATCGCGCTCGCCGTCACCGAAAACCAGGAGGCCCTGGGCCTCATCGCGCTCGCACACGCGAAGCTGCTGGACGATGGGATCGAGGACGCGCTGCACGCGCTCGAGCGCGCCGGTGAGCTCATGCGGCAGGCGGCCGAACCACGCATCGGCATCCTGGCGACGCTGCACCTCATGCGCGCCCGCGTGTGGCGCTCGTCCGGGCGCCTCCTGCGGTCGGCGCGTTCCGTGCGCCGGGCGATTCGCTTCGCAAAGCGCTCCGGCGAACGCTCCCTCGAGGCCGAAGCGCGCGCCCGACTCGGCATGCTCTACGTCGACTTCGAGCGCTTCGACGAGGCCGAAGCCCACCTGCGTGACGCCCTGTACCTGGCCGAAGAGATCGAGGACCGGCGCGGCAAGATCCTGGCTCGACTCTGGCTCGGGCTGCTCCTGTGGGAACGCGACGACCCCGGGGCCGAGGCCTCCGTACGGCGCGCCACCGAGGAGGCCCGCGAGATCGCTTTCTACCGCGCCGAAGCCTTCGGCTTGGCGCTCCTGGCACGCATCCACATCCTGGAGGAAGGCTCCGAGCGCGTCCCGGACGCGGAAACGGAGAGCATCTCCGCCATGGAACTGCTCGACCGCCACGGCGCGGAGGTCGCGGACCGCATCATGGTCGCGGGAACACGCGCGCTGGTGCTGCGCCTGCAGGACCAGGAACGCAAGGCCGTGGAGATCGAACGCAAGCTCGAACGTCACGTCGCGCGTGGCAACCGGCGCTTGAAGGATGTCGACCTGCGCAAGCGCCAGCGCGATTACACGCGGCGCCTCACGCGCGCCGTGCTCTCCCAGGAGGGGCCCGTCTACCCCCACCAGGGAAACTGATCAGCCACGCGCGCGCCGGCGCGAGATCTGGTGCACGACGTAGGCGACGATCCAAAGCAGAGAGCTCACGCCGTGCGTCCAGACAGCGGCGGTACGGGACCACTCGCTCGAAGCCGTCTGGACGACATAGCCCGAGACGATCATCGGCACGAAGACGCCGAACAAGACGAGTCCCGTCGAACGCCGAATCGCGAAGCCCGCGCGCACGCGCTTCCAGACATGATCGCGCCAGAACAGTGCGCACGAGAAGACGAGCAGCGGCGCCAGCAGGATGTGCAGGTGCTGGAGATCCGGCTGCCAGGCGTGGTTCGTGATCGCGTAGGGATCGTCGGACTCCGCGAAGTAGCACATCCAACCGTAGACGAGGCCCGTGCCGCCGACGAGGGCGGTCGCGGAATGGGAGAGCCAGGCCTCGCCGCGGGTCACTTCTTCGCGACGAGGGTCGAGAGCCGCCCTTCGTCCCAGGCGTGGACCGCGAGCACGCGACGGACCGCGTCGGTCGTGGCGCGCGAAGTCAGGGTAGCACCCGCCACGCCCCGGATTCCGGTCTTGAGGCCCAGCTCGGCATCGAGACCGCGCCCGATGAACTGGCCATACCAGCCTTCGCGCGGCAGGTATTCCTCCGGCTCACCGAAGGCGAGCACCTCGATCCGGCGAACCTTCGCCTGCGGGTCCACGACGATCATCAGCGTCTCGCGCAGGGTGCGAACGCGGTGCAGATCGAAGTAGGCGTAGCCCACGAGCTTGCCTTCCTTGCGCGCAACGTAGGGCCGAAAGACCCCGCCCAGGAGCTCGACCTTGGCGAGCTTCTCGATCGTCTCACGCTCCTCCTTCGAGAGGTAGATCGTGCGCTTTTCGATCTCGCACTCGGGGAAGGCGAGCTCGAGCGCCTCCGGCATCGTGAGGAAGACCTTGCTGCCGCCGGCCGCCAGCGGTCCGGCGACGGCGCCCTGCGCGCGGAGCGCGAAGATGCCGAGCAGAACGAGGGAGAGGAGGATGTTTCGAAGGTGCATGTGGAGTGTCCTAGCTGTCCATCCGTCGCTTCCGCGAGACCTCGAGGGGCCTCGCGGAAGCAAGGGATGA
Organism: Planctomycetota bacterium; assembly: GCA_029259595.1. GTDB lineage: Bacteria > Planctomycetota > UBA1135 > UBA1135 > OFTM43. The sequence goes on from JAJDEW010000121.1 coordinate 61,679, forward strand.
CGGCGCGATGTCGCAGGAGCTCTTCAGCGGACTGCCTAGAAAACGAAGCCCATGGAGACCCGTACCTCGTCGTTGGCGAGGTCCCAGTCCTGGAATTCGAGCTTGAAGACGACCTGGTCGATCGGCTGGACGTTGAGGCCCAGCGTCACGATCGATTCGTCGTTGGCCGGGCTCGAAGCGAAGCCGGTCGGAACGTCGGCCTGGGTGTCGATCCCCTCGTAGCGCACGTACGGCGTCACCGCGGCGCGGCTCTCGGGGGCGATGAGCGCCAGAATGTCGTAGCCGAGCTCGACATAGTGGCCCTCCAACGTCTCCCCCACCGAAGCGGCACCGACGAGGCCGCCGGCCGCGTTGAGAGCCGCGACGTCGTCGACTTCGGCCTGGGCCACGAGGGCGCGTACCGTGAAGCCGCGGTAGCGGAAGTCCGCATGGGCCTCGACGATCGTCGTGCTGGTGTCCCCGAGGCCGGCCTGGTTCTGCCCCGCGTCTCCGAAGTAGGCCGAAGCGCCGAGTACGAGGCCGGCAACGCCGCTCCAGTCGGTGCGCGCGACCAGCGCGAGATCCTCGGCCAGCGCTTCGCTACCAGCCTGGCGTCCGCCACGCAGGCCCGAGGCCGAGAAGCCCATCGCGTCGAAGCCGTTCATCAGGTAGGCGCGGTACGCGAAGTCGCCGGCCTCACCATGCACGCCGACGCCGTTCTCCCGCCAGGTCGAAGGCAGAATGCGACGCTCGGTCTCCGGGCGTCCGACCGGAAGGAAGGTCGTCGGCTCGTGCAGCTCGTTCACGATCCCCATCGGTGTGAGCAGCAGCCCGGCGCGCAGGGCGACGTGTTCGCAGGCGAGCCAGTCGAGATAGGCGAATTCGGCCGACACGCTGCCGTTTTCCCCGGTCGAACCGTGCTCGAACTCGATCTCCGAGTTGAACAGCCAGTTCTCGTCGAACTTGTATCCGAAGTAGAGGACGGTGCGGAGCGCGTCGAACTCGCTGGATCCCTTTCCGTTCGGATTCGAGTAGACGGCTTCGCCGTAGCCTCCGATCGAGAGGCCCTGGTTCTTGTTGTAGATCTTCGAGGCCGCCGGGCCCAGGCCGGGGCGCGAGGCTCCGATTGGCACGAACACGTCGCCGAAGGTGAGTCGCTCCGACTCTTCTCCGAGCACGTCGATGCGAGTCTTGAGTTCCTTGTTTTCGAGCTCGAGCCGCTGGACGCGGGCCTCGAGGTCGGAGCCCTGGGCGTTCGCCGCCGCGGCCCCCACGACCGCGGACACGACCAGATACGGGGGGATGAGGAAGGATCGCTTCACGGATTCTCTTTCTTGGTAAGGAGGACACCCGGGTCCAGGATCGTCAGACGATCGACGATGCCGTCGCTCGCCCGGGCGTGGAGGGTCGTGCCGTTCGTCTCGAGCACGAGCACCTCGATGCCCGCGTTGCGCTCGGCAAAGTCGAGGGCCGCGTCCGGACCGAGGACATACAGCCCGGTCGAGAGCGCATCGGCGGTCGTCGCGTCGGGAGCCCAGACCGTCAGGCTGCCGAAGTCCGGAGCAGGGCGTCCGGTACGGGGGTCGAGCAGGTGACCGAGGCGCTCCCCGTCGACGACGATGCCGCGCTCGCCGTTGCCGCTGGTCGCGCACGACCCGGAACGGACTTCGAAACGAAGCACCGCGTGCTCGCGTTCGGTGGGGTGCGCCAGTCCGTAAGCCAACCCGGGGCCGCCGTCGCCCTCCGCGTGCGAGCCCGGTCGTGTCCACGTTGCGAGCTGCCCCCCCAGGTCGAGCGTCGCTCGCAGGACCGCCGGCTCGGCGCGCAACACGTCGAGGGCCGCGTCGAGACCGACGCCCTTGCCGAAGGCCCCCTCTTCGAGCACGAAGTCCGCGTGACCGCGGCGCGCCGTCCAGCCATTTGGGCCAGACTCGAGCTCGAGCGCTTCGATTCCCGGTGCCGCCGCAAGGCGCGCCAGGACCGCGTCCGAAGGACGCTCGCCGCCCCCGGTCCGCAGCCCCCAGGCCGTCACCAGGGCACCGACCCCGGGATCGAAGGCGCCCTGCGTCCGGAACGCGAGCTCGCGCGCGCGTCCCAGATCCGCGGCCAGCGCGGCCGAGATCCCCACCGGCGTCGCGACCGGCGCCCGGTTGAGGTGCGCGAGCTCGCTCGCGTCACTCCAGGTGCTGAGCCTCGTCTCGACCGCTTGCAGGGCGAGCAGGGCGCGCTCGCTCGCGGCCAGGCCCGCGGCGCGGTCCGTGACCTCGAGCAGGAGCGCGAAGCTCGTCCCCATGGCGAACAGGCGTCGCTCGACCTCGACCGTCTCGTCCGACACTCCCGCCACCCGGGAACTCGGGGCCGCGACGACGGGCAGGTCGGGACCGGTACCGACCAGCCCGTGCGCGAGCATTGGAAGGAGGAGGAGCGGGAGGTGGGCCTGCATGCTGAGGAGGAGCGCCGGCGGCGGAGAGCCCGGGGGACTCTTCGACCGACGAGGGCGAAATGTTAATGAGAATGAGTCTCAATGACAGCTAGAAATTGAGAATCATTCTCAACAGCATCCACCCGCGCACGGCCCGGACACCGCACCTGAGCCCCGCTCCCGTCCACGCTGGTGTCCTGGACCCTCCCCCACGGTCCTTGCAGCGGCGCGGACCCTCCCGGCTTCGCTCTCAGCGGTCCACGGTGCGTCCCAGGCGACCCTCGAGCCACCACCCCAGCCGGTGGGCCACGAGGGAGCGCCCGAGCAGGCGCCGGCAGGCCTCGAACTCGACTCGCCAGGGCGCCTGGGTACGCACCGGGGAGCCTGGAACGGCGGCGGGCTCCAGGGCGCTCGCATAGGCCTGGAAGAAGCGGGCCACGTCGCCCCGCGACCAGGCCGCCCGTCCACGCTCTCGCTCCCGTACGAGCCAGCGCACGAAGCGCCCGAGGTTGGCGCGACGAACCGCCTCCGCGAGCGGTGCCTCGAAGCGCGAGCGGTCGAGGTCGAGCAGCCAGAGCGGCGGCGGCTCTTCCCGGATGGACGGACCGACCAGGACGTTCTTCGGGTGCAGGTCGGCGTGGACGAATCCGATCTCGTGGAGCCGACCGAGGAGGCTCCCGGTGGCTCGCACGAGCCCCGCTCGGCGCGCGAACCCGAGCTCGCCGCGATCACGGCGGGCCAGGACCGCGCCGAGATCCTCGGCCTCGCGAATACGCCGGAACACGAGCGCCAGGCGCCAGCCCCCGCGCCCATGCCGCACGGCCCGGGCCGCGACGTAGTCCGCCGTGGCGATGCCCGCGGCCAGGAGGCGTTGCGCCAGGAGCAGCTCGCGAAAGGGCCGCGTGGGATCGAGGAAGCGTTCGCCCGTCAGAAAACGCAGGAGTCCCCCGTGGGAAAAGCGCCGGACCAGGAGCCGTTCCTCCCCCACCGCGAGCTCGCCCAGCGGATGACGACCGCGCAGCTCGCTGGCGGTCAGCGCTTCGCGCGCCTCGGGCCCGAAGCCCGCGCGCGCCAGGGCCTCACGTTCGTCGGTGCGAACGGCGAAGAGCGAGCCGGGCTTCACCTCGACGGTGAAGTCCGGCTTCAGACGCTCGAGGAGCTCGCGGGCGGCCAAACGCGGCACACAGGATGACGCGTGGGGCGGTCAGACGAGCCCGGCACCGAAGCCGGGGCCGCTCGCCTTCTTGCTTTCCTCGCGTCGCGCCGGCTCGGGAGTCTCCTCACGACGCGCGGGGGGCTGCTCCTTTTCCACCTGGCGTTCCTGGCGCGGCTCCTGCGGAGCGGGCACGTCGCGCTGCTTCTCCGCGCTGAGTCCGGCTCCGAAGCCCGAACCCGCCGCGCGGCGGGAACCCGACTTGCGCTCGCTGCGCTCGATCGACGGTTCGCGACGGCTTTCGTCACGCTCCGGCGACCGACCCGGCTCACGCCCGCCACCTCGTTCCCCGCGCCCGCGGCCTCGACCGCGCTCACGTCCGCGCTCGCTGTCGCGTCCGCGCTCGCCGTCGCGTCCACGCTCGCTGTCCCGTCCGCGCTCGCTGTCGCGTCCGCGCTCGCTGTCCCGTCCGCGCTCGCTGTCACGTCCGCGCTCGCTGTCACGTCCGCGCTCGCTGTCGCGTCCACGCTCGCTGTCGCGTCCACGCTCGCTGTCGCGTCCACGCTCGCTGTCGCGTCCACGCTCGCTGTCGCGTCCGCGCTCGCTGTCGCGTCCACGCTCGCTGTCGCGTCCACTCTCGCTGTCGCGTCCACGCTCGGTGTCGCGTCCGCGCGCGCTGTCGCGTCCGCGCTCGTTGTCGCGTCCGCGCTCGTTGTCGCGTCCGCGCTCGCTGTCGCGTCCACGCTCGCTGTCTCGTCCGCGGCCGCGCTCGCCCGACGGACGCTCGTCGCGCACCGAAACCCGTTCGGGGCGCTGCTCGCGTTCGCCGTCCCCGGCTCGATCGCGGTCGGGGGCACGGGTCGGGCGCTCCTGGGGCGCGCGGTCCCGACCGCGGTCGCCGTCACGTCCGCGTCCGCCGCGGCCGCGGCGGGAGCGCTCGCGTCCACCCCGCCCCTCGTCGGCCGGGGCGCGTCCGCGGCCGCCGGCGGGGCGACCGTGTTGCGGCTCGACGCCATCCTCGAAGTCGGCTTCGATCTCGACCAGGTGGGTCGGAATCTCCTCCGCCAGCCAAAGCGAAACGCGATCGTAGAAGTTCACTCCCTCTTCCCAGGCGTCGAGGGAACGGATCGAGAGCAACGTGTACTCGCGCGCCAACCGGCGCCCCGTCTCGCGCGCCTCGTCCTCGGACATCGCGAGGTGCAGGAAACGCCGCCGGCCGCCGCGCAGGCCGAAGCGCTTCGCGCGGTCGACCTCGGACGTCGGGATCGAGACGTAGAGCATCTCGGGCGGCTTGGAAGCGGGCCCGGGCTCGACGGGAATGGAGTGTCCGTACAGCGCGCGGATCTTCTCACCCTGGACTTCGTAGCGCTGACGATCGCCGGATTGCACGGCTTCGATCACGTCGTCTTCGTCGACTTCTTCGCCGAGTCGCTCGTTCAAGGCGCGGATCGTCTCTTCGAGGGTCGCGAATCCGTAAGCGTCGACATCAAGATCGAATTGCTCCGGTTGGTGACGGAGCATGAAGGCCAGAGAGCGGGTGATCCGCTCGATCAAGGCGGGGTCGGTCATACCCGGAATTCCTTGGAGGGCGTTGGGCTGGAGGTCCGTGGAGAGAAGGAGCTCGGTCGGCCGACTCCGAACGGGCGCGAGGGAACGCGTACGGGAGACTCGGCCTGTTCGGAAGGTTCCGTGGGGCGTCGAGGTCGTTCTTCGGCGGGCTGCCAGGAGGGAAACAGGAAGGGCGCGTCGCTGCGCAAAAACTGCGCGCGAAAAACGCGCGGGCCGCTCCGAAGCGGAGCAGGGGCCCGAAGGCGGCCCATTGTAGGGCTTGGGGATCCAGATGCGATCCCCGAGGCCGCACGACAATCCGGCGTGCGCGGAGCTCAGCCCAGGAGCACGCCGATGGCGAGCCCCATGACCAGGATCCCGGCCCCCGCCGCCAGGACATGCCGACGGTCCTCGCCGAGGACGGACAGCGGCAGGACCGCACGGCCGTCGGCCAGGACGGCGCCGGCCACGATCGCCCCGCAGAGCGCGAGCAAGAGGTGGGGCGGCCAGGCGGCCAGGACCACGGCGGCCGGATTCCAGTCCTCTCCGCCCGTCGGCAGGTCCAGCCCGGCGAGCCGCCCGGCCACCGCCGCTCCGCCCAAGAGCACGCACAAAAACAGCCCCAGGCTCCCCCGCCCGATGCGCATCGCGCCCAGGAGCAGGAGGGCCCCCACGAGATCGCGGGCCAGCGTGGCATCCGGTCGCTCCAGCGCCGCGCTCAGCTGGGCCCCGAAGGGCCACTGGGCGAGCACGTCCTCGGGCGCGTGTTCGAGCCCGCTGCCGACGATCGCGGCCGAAACGGCCACGAGCCAGGCGCAGCCACAAAGGGCGACCAAGATGCGTCGCTCGCGCCGCAGGAGCCCCAGGTGCAGGGGCAGGAAGGCCGCCAGGGCCAGCACGGCGCCCGCACCCGTCAGACCCGAGCTCAGACCGAGGAGTGTCCCGACAAAGCCGGCGGCGACCGCCAGGGGCCAGGCCAGCTCGGTGTTGAACCAGCGCAGGACGGGGCGCGGCTCGGCCGCGGGCGCGGGGCCCGCTTCTGCGGGGGACGCAGGCGCGGGAACCGAGCCTGCCTCGGGCTCAGGGGAGGTCTCCGGCATGCAACGGCCCCTCTTCACCCTCGCTGCGGGCGATCACGCAGGCTCCACACGAGTCCGACCAAACGTTGACGACCGTGCGCAGCATGTCCAGCGGCCGGTCGACGGCGAGGAGCAGGGCGGCCCCCTCGAGCGGCAGGCCGAGCGCAGCCAGGATCGCGAGCATCATGACGAGGCCGGCCGAGGGGATGCCGGCCGCCCCGACGCTGGCCAGGAGCGCCATCAGGACGACCAAGGCCTGGTCGCCGAACGTCAAGACGAAGTCGGGGCTGACGCCCGAGTAGTACTGCGCCAGGAAGACGACGCCGATGCACTCGTAGAGCGCCGTGCCGTCCATGTTGATCGTCGCGCCGAGCGGCAGGGTGAACGAGGTCACGCGGTTCGAGACGCGGCCGCGCTTCTCGACCGTCTCGAGCGTGACCGGCAGGGTCATGCTGGAAGAGCTCGTGCTGAAGGCGGTCATCAGCGCCGGCGACATGGCCCGGAACCAGCGCCGCGGCGAGGCCTTGCCGACGAAGCGCACGATCAACGGCAGGGTCACGGCCGCGTGGATGAGCAGGGCTGCCGTCACGACTCCCATGTAGAGCAAGAGCGGAGCGAAGACGTTGAAGCCCGTCTTCGCGACGACGCGCACCATCAGGCAGAAGACGCCGTACGGCAGGAGCTTCAACACACCCTCCGCCATGCGCAGCATGACCTGGAAGGCCGACTCGAAGAACTCCTTCAGGCGCGTCCCGTGCGGCTCGGGCGTCTGGGTCAGGAAGAAGCCGAAGAGCAGCGCGAAGAAGATGATCTGGAGCATCCCCGCGTTGTCCGAGAGCGACTCGAAGACGTTCGACGGGACCATGCGGCGCAGGACGTCGAGAAAGCTGTCCTCGGGCGCGCTCCCGGGCTCGAGCTGGGCCAGACCGAGCGCCGCACCATCGCCGGGACGCACGATCGACACGAGCGCTTGTCCGACGAGGATCGCGAGCAGGCTCGTCCCGATGTAGTAGGCGAAGGTCTTGCCCCCCAGGCGCGAGAGGTCCTTGACCGTGCCGACGCCCGCGACGCCGCTGATGATCGACGTGAGGACGATCGGGACGATCAGCATCTTCAGGAGCGCCATGAAGATGTCCGCCAGAAACTCGAACGGCGCCATCCAACGCGCGCGGTCCGAGTCTGGTGCCATTCCCAGGGAGACGAGCTCCTGCGAGCCGTCGTCGCGCTCGAACCAGAGCACGTCGCCGTTCGTCGCTTGCGTCAGCACGTCTTCGTAGTCGGCGGTCGTGGTCAGCGGCGTCCGCACCTGGGGACGCTTCGACTCGACGCTGCCCTTGTTGCGGATCACGGCGACGAGGACATCGCCCGCCTCGAGCTTGCTCTTTTGTGCCGGGCTGTCCGCTTTCGCTGCGGCGAACCGCAGGCCCCCGTCGACCTCTTCGAAGGTGGCGCCGGACCAGGGCGGGGCTGCGGTGAAGCGCTGGAGGCAGAGCCCGAACACGACCCCCGCGGCCATCCACGCGAGCACCTTCCAATGGAACTTCATGGCCGGAGCCTAGAAGACGACGGGCCAAAGGGCCAACCCTGGAAACCGGCGGGGGGGCGGTTGTTCTCGCCCCCCCGCCGGTCGGGTCCTGCGCTCAGCGAAAGCGGATCGGCCCGACGTCCATCACGGACGGCACCGGCACACCCAGCAGGTCGAGCGCGGTCGGCGCGATCTGCAGGAGCTTCACGTCGCCCTGGGCCGGGTCGACCTTCCGGTTCGAGAAGAAGGCCCCGGCGACGGCCGGTAGCGCCATCGACACGTGGCCGCCCGACCAGGGCGAATCGTTGTCGCTGATGACCGGACCGGGCACGTCGATGCCCATGTTGTCCTTCACGAAGCCGAAGCCCCCCGAGGTCGCGTTCCACCCGATGCGATAGTGCGGCGCGAAGCCGACGATCATGTCGCTCTCGAGCGAAAGGTGCGGCCCGGAGTGGATCTCCTTCGTGACGTACACCTCGGGACAGAAGCGGGTGCCGTTGGCCGGATCCGTCGCCTGCAAGAGCTTCTCGCGCACCTCTTTCAGGAGCGCATCGGCCTCGCCCGGCTTGACGATGCCGTTCGGCTCGCGGCCCTCGAGGTTGAGGTAGAGAAAGCCCATGCCGAGCGAATAGACCTTGGTTTTCTTCCAGTCGACGAAGAAGAGCGCCTTGCTCGTCTTCTTGCCCGCGCCGGGCTTCAGGAAGAGGTAACCGTTCTCGTGCAGCCAGTTGTTCAGATCGACCTGGTAGCGCGCGCTCTGGAAGCCGTGGTCCGAACAGACGAGCAGGGTGTCGTTCGGCCCGACGTACTCCGCGAGGATTTCGCCGATCACGCGGTCCATTTGCCGGTAGATCTCGGGGATGGCGTCCTTCATCCGGATCGTCTTCCCGAAGAACTCCATCGTCTCGTTCGCGGCGGTCTCGTCGTAGAGCGGATGCCCCTCGTCGTAGAACTGGTACATCATGTGCTGCACGCGGTCGGTCGTGCTGAAGACCGCCATCAGGCAATCCCAGTCGTCCCGCTCGAGCGCCGCCTTCACGACGTTGCGGCGCCAGGAAAGCGTGAACTCGACCTCCTCCATCAGAGACGCGGCCGAGATCTCTCCGTCCTTGAAGGGCATCGTCGCGGTCGACCAACCGTAGGTCTCGTAGGGGCCGCAGACGTGGGCCAGTTCGGCGGCGAATTCGGGCGGGGTGCTGACGTTCTGCCAGAAGGGCGGCTTGCGCGGATCGATGTCGAGCACGTTGACGAACAGCTCGAGATGCGGATCGTCGAGGCTGACGAGCTTGACGCGCGTCAGGGCGTGGACCTTGAGCAACGGATTCAGCTCGAAGGTGAGCTCGTAGAAGTCGGACCACTCACCGACGCCCAGCTCCTGGCCGACGCCGTCCAGCTCGACCAGGGCCTTGCCGTTTTGCGGCGTGACGACCAGATCGACGCTGGTGCCCTCGCGCTTGGCGGCCTTGAGCTCTTCGTCCTTCGTGCGCTGCAGCGTCGAGAGCTCCATGCTGCGCTCGAGCGAAATCGTCGGATCCGCCAGCTCCGCCTTCATGGCCTTCAGCTCGGCCTCGAGCTTCTGCTCGAGCCAGAAGTTCTGCGGGCCGTAGAGCTTGGTCTGGACCATGCCCTCGAAGTCGGGGTCGACGCGGTAGACGGTCCCCGCCGTCGTCGTCGAGCGCCCGGACGGCGGACGCGCGACCTCGAGCGGGTCGGTCGTGTAGATGAACCAGTCCCCGATCGCGTTGCGCGCATCCGGCAGGCCGAGCCCCGCGAGCACCTTGGCTCCGTCGGGCGCGGGCATGTCGAAGGCCTGGGCCGCGTCGATGACCAGCACGCGCTTGCCCCCTTCCGCGGCGAAGTCCCAGAAGTTGCGGGCCTGGTTCACGTTGCTCGTGCGCGGATAGCTCTCGGCCAGGTAGCCGCGCGCCGTCGCACCGGCCCAGGCGCCGGCGCCACCGAACAAGAGGGCGACGACGGCCGCGATCGCGAAGCGACCGCGCAGGACGATCATCAGCACGAGGAAGACCACCAGGAAGACGGCGCCGCCCGCGATGGCGGCCGTCACGTTCTTCGACCAGACCGGGATCGGGGTGTTCTCGGCCGACTCGAGCAAGAGCACGTCATCGGGGATGATGTGGCCGAGCGCCGGTGTGGGATTCCCGCCCAGGAAGTCGCGCCGCACGAAGCCGGGCACCCCCGTCTTGGCCGGGTTCTGCCCGGTGTTGAGCGCGGCCCACGACACGGGTGACTCCGGCGGAGCCTCGACCGTCAGCCGGCTGAACGTGCCTTCGGCCGCGAGCTTGCGGAAGGTCGGGTAGTCGTCCGGATAGGCGGCGAGCAAGTTCTCGATCGACTCGCCCGAGGCACCATCGAAGCCAAGCACGATCACGCGCCCGTCAGCGGCTGGTTCCGCGCCCGGGCCCGGATCGGGGCTCGCACCGAGCGCGAGGAACGCGGCCACCCCGAGGGCGAGGAGCGGCGACCAGGGCGAGAGGAAGAGTGTTCGGGTCCGGTGATCCTTCATGGTCCGTACTACGAGGTCCCCTGGGAGCGGGGTACGATCGGGCTCCCGCCACAGGCGGGTCGTGTTCGCCCCGCAGGCTGCGAGGCGATTCGGGAGCAGGCGTGTCGGGAATAGGGGTGCGAAGGTTTACGTGATCGGCAAAGTGGGCGCGAAAGCTAAGTGCGGGAAGAATCGAAGCGCTGCGGAGCGTGCGCTGGGGCGCGCTCAGGGTGCGACGCAACGGTCGCAGGCGCGCGCCGGAAAGGCCGCCACGACGGGCCTCGCGCTCCTGCTCGCGACCCTGGCGGCGGGCGCAGGAGTTCTCTTTTGGCTCGCGCGTCCCGATGCCGATCGGCGCACGGAAGCGAGCCGTCCCGTGGCTGACTCCCCCGCTCCCGGTCGCACCGACGAAGCCGACCTCCGCCCGGGCGGCGAGGCACGGCGCTCCGCGCGCGGCGCAGACCGGCGCGCACGGGACGCGGCCGCGAGCGCCCGCGACGACACGATCGAGCGACCGTTCCGAGCGGCCGGCTCGCCAGCCGAGGCGAGCGCCGGGGAAGCCGCGCGCTTCGACGGTCGTGGCGCGCTGCGCGGCAGCGTGTTCGTGACCGACGGCAGCGCCCTGCCCCCCGTCGTGGAGCTCGGACTCATCCCGAGCCGAACGCTCTCGGGTAGCGCCTACGCCGAGGCGCGCAGCGCGACGATCGAGGTCGGACCGGACGGGTCCGGGAGCTTCCTGATCGAGGACCTGGGGCTCGGGGCCTACGACGTGCGCGCGTCGGCACCCGGCTACAACAGCGCGGCCTTTCCGATCGTTCTCGAACGCGGGAACGCCCGACCGTTCGTCAACCTGCCCTTGTCTCCGGCCGGCTGGCTGGCCGGGACGCTCACGAATGCGCTCGGACATCCGCTCCCCGACGTGCCGCTCGCCCTCGAGCGACAGCCCGAGAGCGAGACCCGGACCACGCGCACTGACGCCGGCGGAGGCTTCCATTTCGATGCGGTCCTGGACGGTCCGTATCGCCTGTGCGTGGGCAGTGCCGACCGGCCCTGGATCGAACCGAAGGAGCTCACGTTCCGGGCGCCGTCGATGACCCTGCCTCCGCTCGAAGTCAGCGGCCTGGCCACGGTGACCTTCCAGGTCGTGGATCAGAACGGCGAACCGGTCTATGGCGTCTTGGTCGAGGGCGAGGGCGACCGCGGCGGTCAGATCACGGGCCGGACCGATCCGCTGGGTTCGTTGACGCTCGAGAACCTGCCCCCCGGTCGCTACATGGTGACGGCCGAGCGCCCGAACACGAAGGAAGGCCGCGGTCGCAGCACGTTCGAGCTCGAGCGCGCCTGGCACTCCGAAGTCCAGATCGTCTTGCCATGAGCGCACGGGGCCTCGCCGGCGGTCCAGGGCCGCTCGGCGCGAGGACGGATGCGATGCGCATCCGCGAACTGATCCGTCTGGCCTGGCCGACGGTCCTGTCCTACATCCTCAACAACTCCTACCGGATCAACGACCAGTTCTGGATCCAGGGACTCGGGGAGAAGGCCCAGACCGCGGTCGGCGCCTCGTTCTTCGTGCTGCTCCTGAACTTCTCGTTCATCTTCCTGGCCGTGAGCGGGACGCTGGCCTTCGTGGCTCGCGCGGTCGGCGCACGCGACGACGAGCGTCGCGATCGCGTGGCGCGCCACGGCCTCTTGCTCGGTCTCGGGATCGGTCTGATCACGACGTTCTTCGTGCGCGGCTGGACCGGGCGAATCGTCACGTGGATCGGGCTTTCGGGCGACGCCGCGACGCTCGGCGACGACTACCTCGGGACGCTGTTTCTCTTCGCCGTGCCGCTGGCCCTCTTCCCGGTCCTCGACGGGATCCTGATCGGGCGTGGACACACACGGGTGCCCATGCTCATGCAGTGCCTCGCCGTGGTCCTGAACTACATCCTGAACCCGATCCTGATCTACGGCGAGCACGCCGCCGAACAGTTCTCCGCGCCCGGAGTGGCGACGCTCTCACGCTGGGCCGGCGAGCTCGGGATCGAGGGACGCGGGATCGCCGGAGCAGCTCTCGCGACCGGAATCGCACGCACGTCGGGGCTCGTGCTCGGCCTCGCGATCCTGCGCTTCTCGCTCGGGACGCGACTCCTGGGACGCGGGCGTCCCGACGGCGGGCTCCTGCGCTCGATCATCCGAACCGGCGTGCCGAGCTCGGTCTCGATCGCCGTCTACTCGCTCGTGTACTGGATCCTCTTGGCGCTCGTGATCTCGAAGCTCGGCGACGAGGTCACCGCCGCGCTCGGTGTCGGCTTCCAGGTCTTCGAGGGGATGGCCTTTCCGTGCTTCCTCGGGATCTCGATGGGCGCCGCCTCGCTCGTGGGGCGCGCCCTGGGCGCGCGCGATCCGGACGAGGCCTGGGGCGTCGTACGCAGCGCGCGCCGGCTCGGACGCGTCGTCGGTATCGCCTTCGCGCTGATCTTCTTCTTCGGCGGAGACGCTCTGGTCCCCTACTTCTCGCGCGACGAAGGCGTCGTGCGGGAGACGATGCTGTACGTGAAGACGCTGGCCTTCGCCCAGCTCTTCGTGTCGGCCGAAGCGGTCAACGAGCGCGTTCTCCTCGGCGCCGGCTACACGCGCCCGATCCTGTGGATCGCACCGCTCGGAAACCTCCTGCGCATTCCGCTGGGCTACGTGCTGGCGGTGACCCTCGGCTACGGCGCCGCGGGCGTCTGGTGGGCGATCAACCTGACGACCATGCTCAAGGCGCTGCTCTTCTGGTTGCAGGTCCAGCGCGGGCGCTGGATCTCCTGAAGGCCGAGCTCAGCCGTCCTGCTGCCAGGCGTGTTCGGGGCGGGAGAGGATCTCCTCGATGACCGCGTTCACGGCGGAAGCGGCGGCTCCCTGTCCGTTCTCGCGTCCGTGCTCGAGGAGCTCGCGCGCCTCGGGAATCAACTCCGTGTAGAAGCGTTCCGCCACCTCGAACATCCCGTGCCAGTGCGTGTAGTCGGGGGCCATCATGGCTGCGCCATGACGGGCCCGCCGCCCCTCGTGATGCCAGAGATAGAACCAGGTCCACTCGATCTGCTCGTCGAACTGCGTCGGCGTCAGGAAGCCGTTCGTCCGTAGAGCCTCGATGATGGCCTGGCCGGGCTTCGCGAACTTCTCGTTGTAGAGCACCACGAGGTCGTCGTACTGGTGATAGAAGGCCTCCACGTAGTCGGGGCTATGGCAGTGGGAACAGACCTGCTGCATCCGTGTACGCTTCTCTTGCCAGGTGTCCGCAACCTGCGCAGCGCGTTCCTCGGGGTCGGTCGTCACGAGCACGCGCCCTTCCTTGTCGGTGTCCATCACCAGGCTCACGGGCGGCCGGTTGGTCCACGAGATCCGCTCACCGGGATCGTGTGTGATCCGACCACCGTTGCGCATGTGGCCCGACATGTGGCAAGTCGCGCAGGTCGGCGCGGCCGAGTAGTCCTCGCCGAGCACCCACGTCTCGCTGTCGAGGTTCATGTCTTCCCGCAAGTCCCGGTAGGCGACGCCGTGCTTGGACTCCTCGTAGATCTCCTTCTGAGGGTGGTCCGGCCCCAGATGGCACTTGCCACAGTTCTCGGGCTGCCGCGCCCGACGCGGCGAGAAGTCGTGCCGGGAGTGACAGGCCGAGCACGAGCCGCGCGAGCCGTCGAGATTGATCCTCCCGATCCCCGTGTTGGGCCAGGTCCCCGGATCGAGACGCGGCCGGCCGTCGTCCGAGCGCTTGATCCGCGCGACGACATCGGTCGCGGTCGGGCGCCCTCCGGCATCGGGCTTCAGGTCGTCGACCGTGATCAGGGTTCCGTCCTTCGCCTCGAGCGCGATCTTGCTGCCGTGGCATTGCTGGCAGCCGACCAGGGCGCTCGCCATGCCGTTCACCTTCCCGACCTCGCGACCCGGCGTCTCGGAATGGGGGTTGAACGGGACGCGCGCTCCCTCGACGACTTCGGCGAGGAAGTTGTCGAGCGAGGCCAGGATGTTGCCCGCAGCGGCGTGGTGGCTGCCCTCGAACTCTTCGAAGACCGTCGGATGACAGCGCCCGCAATCGAGCGGAGTCACGATCGTCGCGACGTGAACGCCGTAGTGCTCGAAGCCATCGGCATCGTCCTCCCGTGCCTGGTGACACTCCACGCAGCCGACCCCGCGAAGGGCGTGCTCGCTGCCCTTCCAGTGCTCGATGATGGCTGGAGTACTCTGCTCGTGACAGGCCACGCAGTCCTTCGACGTGGACGGAATGACGACGTGTGGATCGGTCTCGCCGGCCTCCGCCCGCCGCCGTGTGACCTCCTGGTACTGCACGAAGACGAGCGAGAGGAGAAACAGGAACCCGAGCGTTCCGATCAAGAGCTGCTTGGCATTCAGTCCCATGAAGTGAGCTTCCTAATGAGCCACCGAGGCTTCCCAGACGGTCAGGCCGAGTATGACGAGCACGGCCGCGACGCCGATCCAGGTGCTCGTCTCCTCGCTACGGGTCACTCGACGCAGAAGCGAGTCGAGGAAGGGCCAGACGAACATGGCCGCCACGATGAAGCCCATCGAGAGGACCGCGGCGGTCCCCGAGAACAACTTCAGCCAGCGGAAGGCCACATAGAAGAACCACTCCGGTTTGATCACCTCCGGCGTCACCAACGGATCCGCCCGGGGACCCATCGTCGCCGGGAAGATCGTCGCCAGGGTCGACAGCAGGATCATCAGGGTCAGACCGATGGCCAGCTCGGTCAGGAAGTGGTCGGGGAAGAAGTCGAAAGTCTTCCGTTCGTCGTCTCGCTCCCCTTCCGCCGGGAACTCGGTGACCCCTTGGATCCGGATCAAGGTGATGTGGACGCCGAGCAGGAGGAGCATCACCACGGGAATGACCGCGGCGTGGAGCAGGAAGAACCGGGACAACGTCCGCTCGTTGTAGACCTCTCCAGCCAGGAGGAGGTTCTTCATCAGGGGGCCGAGGAGCGGAACGGAGTCGCACAGGTTCGCTCCTACCGTGGCGCCCCAGTAGCTCAACTGCTCGTAGACCAGGCTGTAGCCCGTGAAGCCGATGGTCAGCGTGCAGAGCAGGAGACACATCCCGACCATCCAGTTCAGCTCACGGGGCCTGCGATAGGCTCCCGTGAAGTAGACCCGCATCTGGTGAAGGATGACGCTCGCGACCATCAGCGTGGCCGCCCACTTGTGCAGACCCCGCAGGTACCACCCGTAGGAAGCTTCCTGGGTGATGTACTCGACGGAGTCGTAGGCCGTTTCCGGCGCGGCCTGGTAGTAGATCGCGAGCAGGATGCCCGTCACGATCTGCACCACGAACAGGTACGCCGGCGTCCCGCCCAGGCAGAACCACCAGCGCTTCAGATGGTTCGGTACGGGCTCGTTGGTGAGCTCGCGCAACTGCTCCCCGCGAATCGGTACACGCTCCGCGAACCAGTCGACACAGCGCTGGATCACGAGCGTCGTCCGCCGGGGGCGGGCAGCGTGGCGAGCGGAGCGTGAACGAAGAGCAGCCCCTCTTCGATCTTCAAGGGATACCGTGAGAGGTCTTGACCGGCGTCCGCCGGCGGTCCGGACACGGCCTCTCCACTTCTGGAGAAGACGCCGTTGTGACACGGACAGAAGAAGCGGTCGTTGTTCCCCTCCCAGTGCACCTGACAGCCGAGGTGCGGGCAGGTGCTCGAAAGCGCGACGAAGTCATCGACGTCTCCGGACTCTCCCTGCCGCGCGATCGTGATGCGCTCCCCGGACGGCATCCGAAACGGGATGGAGTTCCCGACGGAGATCGCATCCACACGCGTCGTATAGAGCCAACGCTTGCCTCTGGCCCGTGCGGGCATGAGGTAGCGCGCTCCCATCGCGGCGAGAGCTCCGTACGAGGCGAACAGCCCCGCTCCCATGAACCAAATGGCGAAGCGGTTGATGACCCCCCTACGGGTGGGCTCGGTCGAGTTTTCCATCCGTACACCTCCGAGGCCGGGTCTCCCGGGCCTTCGGACACCTTGGAGCACCGGAGGGTGGACCTCCATGACCAAAGTCAAGAAGGGCCGAATTCGTCGCTCAGGGGGTCTGCCCGTCCGCGACCAGCTCCAGGAGGGCCGGATCACGAACGCGAATCCGGGACCCCTCGACCTCGAGGAGCGAGCGTTGGCGCCAGCGCGCGAAGATCCTCGAAAGGGTCTCCGGAGCGATCGACAGATAGGCGGCCAGATCGCGCTTGCGCATCGGCAGCTCGAGGACCAACTCGCGCTGCGCCTCGGAGGCTGCTCGGGCACGGAGCCTGAGGAGGTAGCCGGCCAAACGCATCGAAGCGCTCGCCACCGAGAGCTCCTGGACCCGGTCGACCAGTCGCTGCAGGTGGCCGGCGAAGGCCTGGAGCATCGCCATCGAGAGCGCGGGGTGCAGCTTCAAGAGGTCCAGAAAACGCGCGCGATCGATCCGCACCACCAGCGTGGGCTCCCGGACCGCTTTCGCGTGCACGGGATAGCCGCTGGCCTGGAAGAGGGCCGCCTCGGCGAAGACCTGCCGCGGTCCGAAGTCTTGAACGACTTGTTCGTTGCCGTCGAGCGTCAGGCGGTAGAGGCGGACCGCGCCTTCCAGAACGACATGGATGCCCGCGCAGGGCTCACCTTGGGCGAAGAGGATCTCCTCGGATCCATGGCGCAGCAGCCGACTCGCGGCCACGAGCTCCCCGAGCAGGTCTTCGTCCAGGTCGCGAAAGTGGGGCAAGGAACCGAGCAGCCCAGCGATCCGGACCCGAGTTCCGTTCTCCATGGTCGTCGCTCAGAGAACCATGCCGGAGACTTCGCTCTCGACGACCATCTTGCCGTCGACGTAGCCCTGGCACTTGTAGTGGAAGAGCGACTCGCGCAGTCGGGTCACGTGACTGACGAAGAGCATGCGGCAGGCCGGCTCGACCGTCGCGCGGAACTTGGTCGCGTTGATGCCGGTGAAGCCGACGAAGGCCTCGGCGAGCTCCGGGCGACGCTGGAAGAAGTCGAAGGTGGAGAGCTGCGCGCAGGTCTCGACCATGAGTGCGCCGGGGAAGAGCGGACGTCCCGGAATGTGATCCTCGCCCCACCAGTCCCCGTGCTTGATGTCCTTGAAGCCCACGATCAGCTCGTTCTCGATATCGTGGTGCAGGACACCGTCCAGGAGCGCGAAGCGACCCTGTTGCTTGAGCACGCTGTAGAGCTTGTCCCGCGTCACGACGACCTTCGAAAGATCGAGAGCATCCAGATCGGTCAGGGGAATGACGGGCATGTTCGATTCGGGGCAGGGGTGAAGGCGGCGGGAGCGAGCCTCAGAGACCGGCTCCGAAGGTCCGCGGCGGCCGCTCGTACTCGGTCTCGGGATTGCCTTCCTCATCGAGGATCGCGAGGACGTCGAGTTCCAGACACGTGCAGTCGACTCCGAGCATGCCGGCGAGCGAAGGCTCGGTGTTGCCACCCTCGCCACTCAACACCTCCTTCACATAGGTGCCGTGCTGTGTCCGCATGACGACGTCGAGCTCGCCTGCTTCGTTTTCCTCGATCGAGAGGAACTCGATCCAACGCTGGCGGTCCTTGAGCGCCCGACGATGGGCGACGCGGTCGGGAGTGGACTGGGTGACCTCGATGCGCTGGCCGATGAGCTCCTCGTAGCGACTCGGGTCGACCGGGCCGCCCTTCGAGACCCGCGCCCCGTACTCCTTGGCGTGGTGCGTTTCCTTGATGACCTGGATGCGCGCCTTTTCCGTCCAATGGAGGCCGTGGATCGCGAGCCGTCCTTCGTTGCGACGGTTCACCTCGGCTTCCAGCTCGGCCAGGTCGACGTCGAAGACCTTCGGGTTCACGAACTCGAGTACGAACGGCCGTCCGGTGCCGAGCATGCGGACGTCGACGTCCTCGCGCCCGGCGCCGTGGAACTTGTTCTTGCGGGTCCCGAAGGCCTTGCCGAGCACCCAGGTGACGAGCTCCTGCACGGAGTCGCGCGTGAGCTTGCCAAAGCCCTCACAGCGTTCGCACTTGCGCCGTCGCCGTGGATGGCCCTTGCACTCGGGGCAGAAGAAGACCGTCTGCGGCAGATCGCGGCAGAGCTTGTTGTAACGGCCCTCGATGAAGACCTTGGCGTTGGGCGTGCTGGGCGCTTGATGAGCCTGCGAGGCCTGTGTCGGCTGATTCATCGGATCGAATCCGCGGAGGTTCTCCGGGGGAACGAATGGAACGTTCGCTGCAGATCGCGGTGGAGGGTCGGGTCCGAAACACCCCACCAGGGCGATTTCGGGCGGGAGAGGATACCGCCAGCCCTCCCCCGGGCCAATCCCGGGGCGGGCTTGTTCCATGGAAGTGTCCGCGGGATCGCGCTACCCTCCCGCGCTGATGCACCCGGTCCTCTTCGAGATCCCCGGCCTGGGCTTTCCCCTGCGCAGCTTCGGAGCGCTCGTCGCGGGCGGCTTCCTCCTCGGCGTCTGGGTCTGGGGCAGGCTGCTCTCCCGCTACGGGGACGATCCGAAGCAGGACCCGATCCGTGCTTCCCAGGTCGGCATGTGGGTCTTGATCGGCGTCCTGGCCGGCGCGCGGGTCATGTACGTCGCCGTCGAGTCCGCGCGCTACCTCGCGGCCGACGTGACGCCCGCGATCGAGACCTACCTGGGCTCGGACGATCGCCCGCTCGCCGGCGCGCGACTGTCGATCGACGACCCTGCCGCCTACGAGACCGCCCGCAACGTCGTCGTCGGCTACGACTTCCTGCACGACCCGTTCCAGATCATCGCGATCTGGCAGGGCGGCATGGTCATGTACGGCGGCTTCCTGGGTGCGATCCTGCTCGGCATGTGGTCGGCCAAAAAGCAGGGACTGAATCCGCTAACGGCGCTCGATACGGGCTTGATCGCGGGCTTCTGCGGGCAAGCGGTCGGGCGCTGGGGCTGCCTCATGGTCGGCGACGACTATGGCAGCGTCGTTCCCGAGGGGCTGCGCCACCTCCCCTTCCCGTTGACGATCACCGTGCCCTCGCTCGAGTGGTTGCAAGCCCACCCCGAGAGCCTCTTCGCGCATGCCCTCGCGGGCGAGACGCTCTGGGCGACCCAGATCTGGATGAGCGTGAACGCCGTGATCATCGCGCTCGCGGGCATCTGGTTCCTGCGCCGGCGACGCTGGCGCGGACAGGTCGCCGCGATCGTCATCCTCTGGTATGCGATCACGCGCTTCGCGATCGAGTCCTTCCGCGGCGACGAGATCCGCGGCGTTTGGTTCGGCGGGATCTCGACCTCGCAGCTGGTCTCGATCCCCTTCGCGGCGCTTGCCCTCTTCCTCTTGATCCGCTTCCGTGCGCGAGACGACCAGCTCGCAACGGCGGCGTCATGACGGCGAACACGGTCCTCGTCGCCGGCATGGACGAGGCCGGGCTGGGGCCGATCCTGGGCCCGCTCACGATCGGCTTCTCGGTTTTCCGCGTTCCGGCCGCCGAAACGAACCTCTGGAAGCTCCTGCGGCGGCGCGTGAGCGGTGATCCGAAGCGCGACCAGGACCGGCTGATCGTCGCCGACTCGAAGCGGGTCTTCGCGCGCAACCCGCGCGGCCGGCGGCGGCTCGAGGCGACGGCGCTCACCTTCTTCGCGCTCACGCAAGAGGGCGGCCGCCCTCCGAGCGACGCCCACGACTTCTTGTTCGGCGACCTCCGCCCGGGGACCGAGCTCCTGCGCCGCCACCCGTGGTACGACCTGGTCGCCGAGCTGCCGCGCTTCCACGACGCGGAGGGCATCGAGCTCGGGGCCGCGCTGCTGGGCCGAGCGCTCGACAAGAGCGGCGTCGAGCTCGTGGACGCCGGCCTGCGGCTCGTGCCGTCGGGCGAGCTGAACGGCTCCTACCGCGAGACCGACAACAAGGCCGAGACCGTCTGGGAGCGTTCGCTGGAGGTCATGCGCCACCTCTGGACCCGCCATGGGCGCGAGGGTCTCGACCTGACCGTCGACCTCCTGGGCGGCCGGATCCACTACGGCCCGTATCTCGGTCGCGGGTTCCCCGACGGGAGCGTGCGCATGCTGTACGAAGAGGACCACCGCGCCGGCTACGAGATCGAAGGACGCGACGCGCAGTCGGGCCATCGGATGCGGCTCGACTTCACGAGCCGCGCGGAAGAGGGCTCGTTCGCGGTCGCGCTGGCCTCCTGCTTCGCGAAGTACGCGCGCGAAACGGTCATGGACGCCTTCAACGCCTACTTCGCGGCGCTCCAACCCGACCTGAAGCCGACGGCGGGCTACTACGGCGACGGCCAGCGCTGGTTGCGCGAGGCGAGCGGCGCCGTCGAACGCTCGGGCATCGACCGCGACGTGCTCGTGCGGGCGCGCTGAGCGTCTCCGGAGGAGGTCAGCCCAGGAGGCCGTAAAGGGACAGGCTCGCGTTCGCGACGACGAAGGCGGTGAGCCACCCGAGCGGGTGTCGCAGGCGACGGAGGCAGGGCGCCGCCAGCACGGCCAGCATGCCCACGAGCGGCAGGTAGATCCGCGCGATGTGCGGGAATCGAAAGCCCCACGTCGCGAGCAAGACGAGGCCGAGGGCCAACCACACGACGCGCGCGGTCGCGACATCCAGCTCGCGACCACGACCGCGCAACCAGACCAAGGCGACCAGGGGAAAGGCCTGGAACAAGAGCAGCATCTCGGTGCCGAAGAGCCGCAGGTACCCGAGGTCGATCCGGAACTGCGTCGCCTGATCGTGCATGTCGGCGAAGCCCGCCTCGATGGCACCGATCGCGAAGAGGCCCGCGAGCCACGTGGCCGCCGGTAGGACTCCGAATCGAAGACCGTCGACGAGCGGCTGCTTCCACGCGCGGAAGCGGCCGCGCACGAGCCCCACGAGACTCGGGAGCGCCAGCAACGGCAGGAGCGAGATCTTCACGAAGAGGCCGCTCGCGAGCACGAGGAAGAGCGCCACTCCATCGGTCGCGCGCCGCTGCTCCGACCAACGCACGGCGAACACCAGCGCGACGAGGGCCTGGAAGTGGCAGAAGGGGTCCATTTGGAGCTGCGCGGACGTCCGCATCGAGAGGCAGTGGCCGACGACGAGGCTCGCCGCGATCCAGCCCGTCGCGGCGCCACCGCTCGGATCCAGCCGCAGGGCGAGCCGCCGCGCCACGAGCGCCGCCCCCAGGAGCGCCGCGCTTGCGAGCGCCGCGAACGCGAGCGGGATCGAGGGAACGACGAAGGACAGGAGCGCCACCGCACACGGAACGAGCAGCGAGGCCGGATGGAACCCGCTGCGCGCCTTCGCGAACACCGCCTCGAGCTCGCCCTCGCCGCGCATCCAGGCTGCGATCAGCTCCGCGCGCGTGGCGTAGTCGTCGATCGCGACGAAGCCTTCGTACTGGTTGGCCTGCGTGCGCGCGAAGTCCGGACGGTTCGAGCGCTGCCAGTAGAGCTTCCCGACGCCGTAGGCCGCCGTGAAGAGGAACGTCAACGCGAACACGAGCGCGAGCCCGCGAACCGGTGTCGGAGGCACGCTCACGGACGGTCCGCGATCCGCTTGCCGTAGAGATGCTGCGTCTTCTGCAGCGTATAGCCCTGTCCTTCGTAGAACGATCGGGCACGCTCGCGCTCCACGCGCGACCGGAGGCGCACGTCGCGGACGCCTTGCTCGAAGCACCAGCGCTCGGCGCGCTGCAGCAGGGCGCGTCCGAGCCCCGAACCCTGCCGCTCGGGAGCCACGACCAGGCCACGCAGGAGGCCACAGCGTCCGGACACGAGCGAGTTGGTGATGCCGACGTGGATCCAGGCCAACACGCGCTGGCGGGAAAGCTCTTCCGTCACGCCGACCCAGTCCTCCGCGCTCGCCAGCAGCTGCTCGAGCCGCAGCGCGACGTCCTCCGAGCGGACCCCGTGGCCCAGCTCCTTCGACAGGAGCGCGAGCTCGGGGGCGTCTTCGGAACGGGCGCTACGAATGCGGAGAGTCATGTCGGCAGGAGCTTATCCCGTCGGCACCGGAATTGTCTTCCCGCCGTCGCACGGGATCCCCTGCCCCACGCTCGCTCACGAACGACACGGACGACGTCCGATGGTGTCAACGGTCGGCGACGCTGCTACCCTATCGAGCCAGCGGCGATTTCCGCCTTACCGGGCACTCCCGCCCTCGTCAGTCTCGCGCCCGTCGCCCCCTTCGCACTTGAAGACAGCAATCCTAGGAGCCGGCGTCTCCGGACTCGCCCTCGCCCGTTTTCTCGTCGAGGGTGGTCACGACCTCGATGACCTCACGCTGTTCGAAGCGGCTCCGGTCATCGGTGGTCTGTGTCGCTCGAAGACCGTCGACGGTTTCACCTACGACGTCGCCGGCGGTCACATCCTGTTCAGCAAGGACGCGGGCGTCATGCAATGGATGAAGGACGTCGCCGGCGGCGACGAGGCCTTCGTACGCCGGGACCGCAACACGAAGATCCGCTTCGACGACCGCTGGGTGCGCTACCCGTTCGAGAACGGGATCGGCGACCTGCCGAAGCAGGCGAACTTCGACTGCCTGCAGGGTTACGTGCAGGCCTGGCACGAGCGCAAGGCGAGCGGCTCGACCGCGCCGAGCGACTTCAAGAGCTGGATCCGCTGGCGCTTCGGGGACGGGATCGCCGAGCACTTCATGGATCCCTACAACGAGAAGATCTGGAAGCGCCCGCTCGAGGACATCACGAGCTCGTGGGTCGCCGGCCGCGTGCCCGACGCGCCCATCGAGGACGTCCTGCGGGCGGCGATCGGGATCGAGACCGACGGCTACACGCACCAGGCGATCTTCTACTACCCGAAGAAGGGCGGCTTCCAGGCGATCACCGACGGCATGGGCTCGACGCTCGGAGCGCGGATCAGGCTCTCGACGCGGGTCGAGTCCGTCGTCCGCCACGGCGAGGGCTGGCGCGTGAACGGCGAGGACTTCGACCGCATCGTCAGCACGCTGCCGCTCAACGAGCTGCCGGACATCGTCGAAGGCGTCCCCGACGGCGTCGCGCAGGCCATGCGCGGGCTGGCCTTCAACTCGATCGTCTGCTACCTGGTCGCCCTCGACCGCCCCGAGCACCCGAACCTTTCCTGGGTCTACCTGCCGCAGCGCAAGCAAGGTCCGGTGAACCGCGTGACGTACATGTCGAACTACGCCCCCGGCAACGCGCCGGAGGGCCAGACGTCCTTTCTGTTCGAGGTCACGTATCCGGGCGGCGCTCCCGAGCCGGACATCGCGCTCGAGAAAGAGGTCCTGGCAGGCGTCGAGACGGCCGGGCTCCTGAAGCGCGACGAGATCCTGTTCACCGACCGCAGCACCTCGCGCTACGCCTACGTCGTCTACGACCACGACCTCGACGCGCGTCGCGCGCAGTCGATCGACTGGTGCGAAGCGAACGGCCTGCACCCGCTGGGGCGCTTCGGCCACTACGATTACTTCAATTCCGACCAGTGCACGATCGCCGCCAAGGCGATGGCCGGGCGTCTGCTCGAAGTCGCGCGGAAGGGTTGAGCCCGCGAACGTGAGCGCCTTCGGTAAGGATCCGCGGCGCGTCGCGCTGGTCGTTCCGACCTGGAACGGCGGACCACGCTTTCTCGAGGTGCTCGACGCGCTCGCGCGCCAAGACCTGGCCGACGGCTTCCAGCTGGTGGTGGTCGACTCGGGCTCCACGGACGGCACTCCGCAGGCGGCGGAGCGTGCGGGCGCCCTCGTGCACCGCATCCCGAACACCGCCTTCAACCACGGCGCCACGCGCAACCTCGGCATCTCGATCACCGGTGGTGAGATCGTGGCGCTCTTGACGCAGGACGCCCTGCCGATGGACGCGAACTACCTCGCGAGCCTGGTCGCGGCCTACGACGATCCCGCGGTCGACGGCGCCTACGCTCGGCAGTTCCCGCGTTCGGACTGCGACCCGCTCCTGGCCGAACGCCTGCGGCAGTGGAGCGCGGCGCGCGACACGCCCGAGACGAAGAGCTTCGCGCCCGGCGACCCCGCCGGCGCGCAGCGGGCCTTCGACGCGCTGCCGCCGCTCGAGCGCTACCTGGCCTGCGCCTTCGACAACGTCGCCTCGTCGGTTCGACGCTCGAGCTGGGAGCGCGTGCCCTTTCCCGCCGCGAGCTTCGGCGAGGACGTCGCCTGGGCGCGTGCGACCCTGCTCGCCGGTGGCACGCTCGCGTTCGTGCCCGACGCGCGCGTCGAACACTCCCACCGCATCTCGATGCGGCGCGAGTTCCAGCGCATCTACTGCGACCACCGCAACCTGATCGAGCTCTTCGGTCTGCACAACGTGCCGACCTGGAAGAACGTCTTCGAGGGCTGGGCGCACCAGCGCCGCTTCTACCGCGAGCTGCTCGCGGGACTCGGGCTGGGCCCGCTGCGCGGTACCTTCTGGCGCGCCTATTCCGTGCCCTACGCCTTCCTCGAGACCGCGGCCCAGTTCCTGGGCGCCCGCTCGCACTGGAAGACGAAGGAGAGCGCCTTCTGGGCGGCGGCCGACAGGAAGATTCGCGCCGGAGTCTGAGTCAGCCCTCGAGCAAGAGCTCGGTCAAGAGCGTCGCGAAGCGCTGGGTGTCCTCGGGCTGCGAGCCTTCCTGGAGCAGCGCCTGGCCCCACAGGAGCTCGCAGACCTTCGCGAAGCGTCCGAAGTCGTCCTTCGACATGGTCTGCATCTTCGCCACGAGCGGGTGCTTGGCGTTCAGCTCGAGGATGCGCTTCTTCGCCGGTTCGCTCTGGCCCGTGTCCCGCAGGAAACGACGCATCTGCGACGAGAGCTCGCCATCCGACGACACCAGGCAAGCGGGGCTCGTCGTGAGCCGCTTGGAGAAGCGTACCTCCTCGACCTTGTCGGCCAGCTCCTTGCGCACGGCCTCGAGCACGGGCTCCAGCTCCTTCTCCTTTTCGTCTCGCTCGGCCTTGTCGTCCGCGTCGTCGAGCTCGACGTCGCCCTTCTCGATCTGGCGGATCGTCTTGCCCTGGAACTCGGTCAGGCGCTGGAGCACGAAGTCGTCGACGGGGTCGGTGAGCAGCAGCACCTCGTAGTTCCGCGCGGCGAAGGCCTCGAGCAGCGGTGAGCGACGGGCGGTCTCGAGGTCCGGCGCCACGAGCACGTAGATCTCCTTCTGTTTGACCGGCATCTCCTCGACGTACTCGGCGAGGCCGCGCAGGTCCTCGCCCTTCGAGCTCGCGAACAGCGCCAGCTTCGCGACGGAGTCACGATGCTCGTCCTCGAAGTAGATGCCCTCCTTCAGGACCGGCCCGAAGGACTTCCAGAACTCGAGGTAGTCTTCGCGCCGCTTCGCCAGGAGGTCGCCGAGCACGTCGATGACCTTCTTGGTCAGACGCTTCTTGATCTGTCCCATCTGGCGGTTGTGCTGCAGCGTCTCGCGCGAGATGTTGAGCGGCAGATCGGACGAATCGACGACTCCGCGGACGAACCGCATCCAGCCCGGGAGGAGTTCGTCGCAGTCCCCCATGATGAAGACGCGCTTGACGTAGAGCTGGATCTTCGACTTCGCCTGCTGGGGATCGAAGAAGTCCATCGGCCGCTTCTTCGGCAGGTAGAGCAAGGCCGTGTACTCGGCCGTGCCCTCGACCCGCAGGTGGATGGTCTCGAGCGGATCGTTCCAGTCGCGGCTGACGTGCTTGTAGAACTCGTTGTATTCCGAGGCTTCGATCTCCGCCTTCGGGCGCGACCACAGGGGCTTGCGCGAGTTCAGGACCTCGACCTTCTTGTCGTCCCCGCTTCCGACCTCCATCGCGATCGGGTACTCGATGAAGTCCGAGTAGCGCTTCACGATCTCGCGCAGGACCCACTCCTGGGTGAAGTCCTGGCCGTCTTCGCCTTCCGGGTCCTTCAACCGGAGGGTGATCGTCGTGCCATTTGTCGGCTTGTCGATCTCCTCGACCGTGTACTCGCCCTGGCCCTGCGAAATCCAGCGCGTCCCCTTCTCCTCTCCGGCCTTGCGCGTCTCGAGGGTCACCTCTTCCGCGACCATGAAGGCCGAATAGAAGCCGACGCCGAACTGCCCGATGAGCTCGGGCGCTTGCGGGCCCTTCTTGGCTTCCTTCAAGGCATCGAGGAAGCGCTTCGTGCCCGAGCGGGCGATCGTGCCGACGTTCTCGATCACCTCGTCCCGCGACATCCCGATGCCGTTGTCGATCACGAACAAGAGCTTCGCTTCCGGGTCGGTCGCCAGGTGGATCCCGAGCTCCCCGGCGCCCTCGAGCAGCTCCGAACGGGTCAGCCCCTCGACCCGCAGCTTGTCGAGCGCGTCGCTCGCGTTCGAGATCAGCTCGCGGAGGAAGATCTCCTTGTGCGTGTACAGGGAGTGGATGACGAGGTGCAGAAGCTCCTTCGTCTCGGCCTGGAAAGGAATCGTGTCAACGGTCGAAGGCATGCCGAGTCTCGCTCATCGGTGGCAGCGGGGTGCGCTCCGGCGCCCCGGGGCCAGGCCCGGGCCGGAGGATTTTCGGGCAAAGAACATACGCGGCTCGGGGGCCCGTTGGGAGCCTCCAGACCTGGAAACGGCGACCCTCGGGGCCTCGTCGGGGCTTTCGACTGGAGGCGGGGGCGCCGGGAGGTCGATCTTGTACGCGGACCTCGGCCGGGGTCCAATACGGGGCACGGCATGGGTGTACGAACGGTTCGAATCGCAGGCGCGCTCGCCCTGGCGATCCT
This sequence comes from Planctomycetota bacterium, assembly GCA_029259595.1. Lineage (GTDB taxonomy): Bacteria > Planctomycetota > UBA1135 > UBA1135 > OFTM43. The sequence continues at coordinate 88,514 of JAJDEW010000121.1, forward strand.
CTCCGCAAGCTGCGCGGGCGGCTCGCGAGGCGAGGTCCTGAGCTCTCCACAGGGCTTTCCCGGCTATCCGAAGCAGGCCCAGGAAGGCCCGCTCTGGGCCTCCGCGGTCTACGACACGAACTCGCGCGAGTTCTTCGACACGGACTTCGTGGCGCGCGGCATCCTGCCTGTCGCGATCCAGATCGGAGTCCGTGGCGACGAGAACCGGCTCCTCAACGCCCGGCTCTCGGGCTCGGACATCGACCCGCATCTCTATCTGCAGGACGGCACGGCCCTGCCGTGGCTGCCGGCGGGCCAGATCGACACGCCGCGCAAGACCCTGAAGGACCGCATCACCGAGTGCGCGCTCGAATTCAGCTTGCTGCCCGCCTGGGAATCGGCTCCCGAGGGCTTCCTGTTCTTCGCCTTCGACCCGAAGCGCGTCGAGATCGACGACACCGTGATCCTGTCTCGAACCGGCGAGATCGAGCGAGAGCTGGACCTGTTCCAGTCGCTGCTCGGGCTCACGGTGACGACCGAAGCGGGACCGGTGCAGATCTTCGTCGGCCTGAAGCCCGGCCGGTGGCAGCGCTGATGTTCGCCCGCACGTCCAGCGCCCTCGCCTGCGCGCTCCTCGTCACCGCCTGCGCCGGCACGCAGGTCTGGGAGGAGAATTGCGTCCGGCTCGAGTACGCCTCCGCTCACCTCGACGACGAGGAGCTCATCCGCAGCGCCCGCCGCCTCGAGTGGATTCTGGCCGACACCCAGGAAGCGCCCCAGGAGTTCGCGCTCCAGCGCTTCTACGCGTCCTTTCTCCTGGCGCAGGTCCACGCGCGCGCCTCGCTCGACCGGCCGTTCTTCGAGGAAACGAGCACGGCCGCGAGCCGGGTCGGGGGCATCGGTCGCCGCGAGACCACCGGCTCGGAGACCCGCCCCAGCATCGAAGGTCACGTGGCGGCTTCGGTCTACTACGCGAGCCTGGCGCGCGGCATGTACGACCGTGCCGCGCGGTCCGGTCCCAAGCACGGCGAAGTGACGCTGTTGCCGGACGACCTCTGGAACACGGACCTGAACAACGCGGACGCGAACCTCCAGATCATCCTGACGACGGCCTACGCGCGCCTCGGCTTCAGCGAAGAGGTCGCCAAGATCCTCGACGAGTCGCCGGACCTGGTCGATTTCGAGCGTTGCGAGGGCCTGCTGACGCGCTACGGCGTCCTGCGCGAGCTCCGCCCCTGGATCTTCGCGATGATCTTCGACTACCTGAAGGTCAAGAACGAGGAGAGCGCCTACCCCTTCGCGATCCTCGCCGTCGAAGGCGCCGACCGTTACGGCTTCGCTCTGCCGGCCCGCGTGACGAAGCGGATCGACCACTGGATCGTCGACGAAGCCAGCGTCGTCTTCGTCTGCCCCGAGTCGCGCACCGCCTACATCCCCGGGGCGAAGAAGAGCCCGATCAGCGGCATCGCGCAGCTCGACTACGTGCCCATGCCGCGGCCGGCGAAGCCCGCCGAACGTCCTGGCGAGTGACGGGCAGCGGTGAGGTCCTCTCCGACGCGGAGGCGGAGGGGCGCACTCGCGCGCCGACCCAGGGCTGGACGGGAAAGCGCGGGGTCCGCTCCACTGCCTGCTTCCGTGGGCCATAGAATGCGTCGCCCCTCGCCCCCGGTCATCTCCGAGCCGACGCTCCATGTCCACACCCGCCCCCACGCCCGCTTCGAAGAAGAAGAAAAAGTACGTCCGCGCCATCGGTCCGCGCCTGCGGCCGCTCTTCACGGCGGTGATGACGCTCTTCGGGCTCCTCGGAATCAACGCCGTCTACTTGGCGACGATCACGTTCTACGAGTGGAGCTCGGGCCAGGTGGTCCAGAACTACTTCTACCAGGTCATGTTCCTGGCGCACCTGGTCCTGGGCGCCCTGATCATCCTTCCGGTTCTCGTCTTCGGCGTCGGGCACATCCGCAACGCCCACAACCGCCCGAACCGGCGCGCCGTACGCGTCGGCTACGCTCTCTTCGCCGTCGCGCTGGTGCTACTCCTGTCCGGCGTGCTGCTGACGCGTCTGGATTTCTTCGAGATCCGTAACCCCGTCGTCCGCGACGTCTCGTACTGGGCGCACGTCGTGACGCCGGTGCTCGCGGTCTGGCTCTTCATCCTCCACCGCCTGGCGGGCAAGAAGATCAAGTGGCGCGTCGGAGGCGCCTGGTTGGCCGCCTCGGCCTCCTTCGCGGTCGTCATGGCCATCCTGCACTCACAGGACCCGAAGAGTTGGAACACCATCGGCCCCGCATCGGGAGAGCAGTACTTCTTTCCCTCGCTGGCCCGTACGGCGACCGGAGACTTCATTCCGGCCAAGACCATGATGATGGACCACTACTGCGTCGAGTGTCATGCCGACATCCACGACAGTTGGTCCAACAGCGTCCACAAGTTCGGCTCGTTCAACAATCCGGCCTATCTGTTCTCGGTTCGGGGAACGCGAAAAACGGCCCTGGAACGCGACGGTGACGTGCAAGCGTCCCGCTTCTGCGCAGGGTGTCACGACCCCGTCCCCTTCTTCAGTGGTGCCTTCGACGACCCGAACTTCGACGACGTCAACCATCCGACGTCCCAGGCGGGGATCACCTGCACGTCTTGCCACGCGATCACGAACATCAACAGCCCGCGCGGCAACTCCGACTTCACGATCGAGGAGCCCTCTCACTATCCCTTCACCTTCAGCGACAACGAGCTCCTGCGCTGGATCAACCGGCAGCTGGTCAAGTCGAAGCCGGCCTTTCACAAGAAGACCTTCCTGAAGCCGCTGCACAAGTCGACCGAGTTCTGTGGCGCGTGCCACAAGGTCCACTTGCCCGAGGAGCTCAACAAGTACAAGTGGCTGCGCGGACAGAACCACTACGATCCGTTCCTGCTCAGCGGCGTCTCCGGGCACGGGATCACGAGCTTCTACTACCCACCGAAGGCCGAGGAGAACTGCAACGGCTGTCACATGCCGTTGATGGAATCGGACGACTTCGGTGCGAACTACCGCGACGACTCCGGACAGCTCAAGGTCCACGACCACATGTTCCCGGCCGCCAACACGGCCATTCCGTACCTCCTCGACCTGGGCGAGGACGTGATCGCCGCCCATCGCAAGTTCAACGAGGGCGTGATGCGCGTGGACGTGTTCGGCGTCAAGCCCGGCGGAGCGATCGACGCGGAACCGCTCGGACCGTTGGCCGGAACACCCCCGACGCTGCGCCCAGGCGAGACGTATCTGGTCGAAACGGTCATCCGGACGGTGAAGATGGGCCACGTCTTCACGCAAGGAACGGCGGACTCGAACGAGGTCTGGCTGGACGTGACCGCCCGCGCAGGTGATCGTGTGATCGGCCGCAGCGGCGCCATGGACGAGATCGGCGCGGTCGACTCCTGGTCGCACTTCGTGAACGCCTACGTGCTCGACCGCGAGGGCAACCGGATCGACCAACGCAACGCCGAGGACATCTTCGTCCCGCTCTACTCGCACCAGATTCCGCCTGGGGCGGCCGACGTCATGCACTTCTCCTTCAAGGTCCCGGAGGACGTGGCCGGCCCGATCGAGTTCGAGGCCCGCTTGCGCTATCGGAAGTTCGACACGACGTACATGCAGTACTTCCAGGGCGAAGAGTTCGTCACGAACGACCTGCCGATCCTCGAGCTGGCCCAGGACAGGGTCGTCTTCCCGGTCGAGGGCATCTCGGGCGACGTCCCCGAGCACGCTTCGGACATCCCCGAATGGCAGCGCTGGAACGACTACGGCATCGGTCTCCTGCGCAAGAGCGGCGAGAGCATGACCGCCGGTGAGTTGCGCCAGGCCGAGGCGGCCTTCCGAGAGGTCGAGCGCCTGGGCCGGCCCGACGGCCCCTTGAACCTGGCGCGGGTCTACCTGCGCGAGGGCCGCCTCGACGAGGCCGTCGAGGCACTCGGACGCGCGGCCGCGCACGACCCCCCCGCTCCCCCCTGGAGCGTGACCTGGTTCAAGGGTCTCGTGAACAAGCAGAACGGCTTCCTGGACGAGGCCATCGCCGATTTCCAAACGGTCGTGTCGATGGATACCCAGGACATGCGCGATCGCGGCTTCGACTTTTCGCTCGACTACCGCGTTCTGAACGAACTCGGCCAAACGCTGTACGAGCGCGCCAAGGAAGAGCGCGGAGAAGCGAACAGCTCGGCGCGCAGCGCCTTGGTCGAGCGCGCCTTCGAGCAATTCCAGCGCGTCCTCGAGCTCGACCCGGAGAACCTGACCGCGCACTACAACCTCACACTGCTCTACGAGGAGCGCGGAGACACCGAGAGTGCGGCGAGGCATCGCCGGCTGCACGCGAAGTACAAGCCGGACGACAACGCCAAGGACTACGCCATCACGCAAGCGCGCCTGAAGAACCCGGCGGCGAACCACGCGGCCGAGGCCGTCGTGATCTACGACCTGCAGCGAAGCATCGAGGACAGTCAGTGAAACGCGAAGAGACGACGGGGCCGGACGAGCCGGAACTCGAGGACGGCGAGCTCGTCGACGAGAACGATGAGATCATCGGCAAGGCCTTTCGAGGCTCGCTGGTCGTGCTCGCGGGGGCGGCCGCGCTCGGAGGCGTTCTCTGGTTCGTCTTCGGACGCGAAGAAGAGGCCCTGGCTCCCATCGAAGTCGCCGTCGAGGCCCCACGAACCGTCGAGCAGGATCTCGTCGTACCGGCGATCCCCTTCACCGACGTGACGCGCGCCGCGGGCATCGACTTCGTCCACGAGAATGGAGCGCGGGGAGCCAAGCTCCTGCCGGAGACGATGGGTGGAGGCTCGGCCTTCTTCGACCTCGAAGGAGACGGCGACCCCGACCTCCTGCTCACGAATGGGCGCCCCTGGCCGGAGGACGTTCGTGACGGCGAGGCGCCAGCCACGATGGCGCTGTTCGTCAACGACGGCCGCGGCCGCTTCGAGAACGTCACGAAGGCGGCCGGGCTCGCCCTTTCCTTCTACGGGATGGGCGTCGCGGTCGGTGACGTCGACTGCGATGGTGACCCGGACCTGTTCTTCACGGCCGTCGGTACCAACAAGCTGTTCCTCAACGACGGGAACGTCTTCCACGAGGTGGAGGCCGGAGTCGCCGGGAGCCCGGAAGACTGGAGCACCTGCGCCGCCTTTTTCGACGCCGACGGCGACGGAGATCTCGACCTGTACGTCGGCAACTACGTGCGTTGGTCGCGCGACATCGACTTCGAAATCGACTACCGCCTGACGGGGATCGGACGCTCCTATGGCCCACCCGTGAACTTCGGCGGCTCCCACGCCTACTTCTACGAAAACGATGGTACGGGCCGCTTCGAGGACGTCTCGGAGGCGGCCGGGGTCCGCGTGGAGAATCCCGCGACCGGCGATCCCATCGGCAAGGCTCTTGGCGTGCTTCCTCTGGACGCAGACGAGGACGGTGACGTCGATCTCTTGGTCGCCAACGACACCGTCCAGAACTTCTGGTTCGAGAACCGGGGCGACGGCACGTTCGAAGAGCACGGGTCCTTGGCCGGGGTGGCCTTCGACCGCAACGGCAACTCGACGGGAGCGATGGGCATCGACGCGGGCCACTACCGCAACGACGACGCCTTGGGCTTCGCCATCGGGAACTTCGCGAACGAGATGACGTCGCTCTACGTCCGACAGTCTTCGGGAGTCTTCGCGGACGAGGCGATCGGCGAAGGCATCGGCGCCCCTACGCGGCTACGCCTCAGCTTCGGGGTCTTCTTCTTCGATGCCGACCTGGACGGCCGACTGGACCTGTTGAGCGCGAACGGCCACCTCGAGGACGAGATCCAGAAGGTGCAGGCGAGCCAGTCCTACGAACAGCCCGCCCAGCTCTTCTGGAACGCGGGTCCACAGGCACGCCGCACGTTCCTCGAGGTGCCCGAGGACAAGCTCGGCGACCTCACCACGCCGGTCGTCGGCCGGGGAGCCTCCTACGCCGACATCGACGGCGACGGCGACCTCGACGTCCTCCTGACGCAGACGGGTCGCAGGCCGATGCTCTTCCGCAACGACCAGACGAGCGGTCATCACTGGCTGCGGGTCCAGGTCGTCGGCTCGCGTTGCAATCCCGACGCCGTCGGGGCCCGCGTGCTCCTGGAAGCGAACGGCCTCCGACAGACCCGCTCGGTCATGCCCTGCAGGAGCTACCTCGCCTACGTCGAGCCTACGGTCACGTTCGGCTTGGGCGACGCGACGAGCATCGAGGCTCTGACCGTGCGCTGGCCCGATGGCCACGAGCGCTCGTTCCAGGCTGTGCCCGTCGACGGCCTCTTCCGGGCCGAGCGCGAGTAGCGACGCGCGGACAATCCACTCCTGACCTCCGGCAGGCTTCGCAGGCTCAGTTGCCCGCGTAGCCGAGCGCTTCCAGGGTCGCCGCGGCGGCGGAGCCCTCACCCGCGCGCGGGTCACGCAAGCGCGACTGCTCGCCCAGAAAGCCTTCCAGGCGTGCTCGGAGCTCGGCCAGACGGTCCGCTTCCCGCGCGACCAGGTCGTCCGCCTCGGGATAGTCCCTCTTCTTGTCGTAGAGCTCGTAGGCGAGGTCGCCCCGGCCCTCGCTCAAGGAGATCGTGGCGAAGCCGTCCTCGCGCCAGCGTACGAGCTCGCGGCCGAAGCGCCGCTGGGTCGCGAAGAGCGGCCGCGTCGGCGGACCCTCACGGCCAGCGATCCAGGCGAGGAGCGAGTGTCCCTGGACGCGTCGAGCTCCATCGCCGTCGTCGATGGGCAGGCCGAGTGTTGCGAGCGTCGTGGGTACGACGTCGACCAACCCGACCGGTGCGTCGAGCAACTGGACTCGACTCTCGGACGGGAGGACGGAGGATGGAAAACGCATGATCAAGGGCACGCGCACGAGCTCCTGGTAGAGCGTCCAGCCGTGGCCGAAGCTGCCGTGCTCGTAGAACTCCTCGCCGTGGTCGGACGTTACGAGAACGAGCGAGTCCTCGCGTCCGAAGCGCGCGTCGAAGGCGGCGAGCAAGCGGCCGATCTGCGCGTCGACGAACGTGAGCTCGGCGGCGTAGAGGTGCTCGATCATCGCCTTCTGCCCCCCGGACAAGAACGCGGGGTCGTGCCGCAGCTCGCCACGCAGCGCGGAATCGAGGGGCGGCAGCTCTTCGGCCCCTTCCGGCGGCGGTCCCGCGCCCGCGTGCATCCGATAGGGCGTGTGCACGTCCATGTAGTGCACGTAGACGAATTGCGGCTTGCCGTCGGCGGATTCGACGTGCGCGAGGGCTTCGTCCGTCACCACGTCGGCGCCGCGGTAGGAGATCGGCAGACCGTGCCGCAAGCGATCGACGAGGCCCTCCGGCAGAAGATCCTTGGCCACGAGGCGCCAGGCGAAGTCCATCGCCGAACGCTTGGTCCAGGTGTCGAAGCCTTGTGAGAAGCCGTTGACGTGATCGAGCAGGGCGTTGTCGACGAAGGCGTGCGTGCCAAAGCCCGCCGCGCGCAACCGGTCGGCGATCGACGGCGCCCACGGAGGCAGGAAACCGCGCTCGGCCCCGAGCGTGACGGGGTGGATCCCGGTCAAGAGCGTTGCCGTCGAGGGCAAGGTCCAGCCCGCCGACGCTTCGACATCGAAGAAGACGACCGCTTCGCGCGCGAGCTCGGCCAGGTGCGGCGCATGCGGGAAGTCGAGTGCATCGCCCGGACCGTAGAGCGTATCCGCGCGCAGCGTGTCGATCACGATCCAGAGGACGTGCAACGGGCGCTCGGCCAGGACCGGGGTGCCCTTCGGCTCGTGATGCGGTTCCGACGCACCGGAGCGGCGCAGGAGCGTGCTCCCCAGGCTGCCGGCGAAGACGAGGACGAGGGCTACGAGCACGAAGCGCCGCTGGGGTATCCAGCGCTCGCGCAGCAACGTTCCTGCACCTGCTCCGACGATCCCGCCGACGAGCACGGTCAGACCGCCGAGCAGGGCTACGAGCCCGAAGCCCCAGGCGTCCGGATGGAAGCGATCCCCCACCGTGACGGCCGCACCGACGAGGTCTCCGACGAAGAAGGCCGCGGCGATGAGCCCGCCGGCGAAGGCCGACACCGTAATGCGCTGCAAGCGGGTCATGGGAAGCGGGAGAGCCTTCGAACGGATCCGCCCAGGACTTTAACGCCCGACCCGATCCTTTCGAAGGCCGCTCTCGCCCCATGGGCCGGGGAAGCCCCGATCCCTTCGCGGAAGGGGCGCTCCCAACCGACTGGCGACGTGCTCCGCCTCGGGATCGTGCCCGGCCGGCGCCGTCCTCGAATCTGGCGGATAACCGTCTTCTTGCGCCCCGCAAGCGCCGCGCCTCAACGCTTCCAGTTCTCGTTGGCGTTGCGCATCCAAGCCGCGGCCTCGGACACGGGGACGCGTTCCTGCTGCATCGAGTCGCGCTCGCGCACGGTCACGACGTCCTCCGCCAGCGTATCGCCGTCGACGGTGATGCAGTACGGCGTCCCGACCTCGTCCTGACGCCGGTAGCGGCGCCCGATCGCGGCCTTCTCGTCGTAGAAGGTCGTGAAGCCCGCACGCCGCAGCTCGGCCTCGATCTCGCGCGCCTTCTCGGGCATGCCATCCTTCTTGACGAGCGGAAAGACCGCTGCCGTGATCGGTGCGATCTCGGGATGGAAGTGCAGCACGACGCGCGTATCCTTTTCGAGCTCTTCCTCCTCGTAGGCGTCCACGAGGAAGGTCAGCGCCATGCGGTCGATGCCGCCGGCGGGCTCGATGACGTAGGGCATGTAGTGCTCCTTCGTCTGCGGGTCGAAGTAGGCCAGCTCGGTACCCGACGCCTCGGAGTGGCGCTTGAGATCGAAGTCGGTACGGCAGGCCACGCCTTCGAGCTCTCCCCAGCCGAAAGGGTACTCGTACTCGATGTCGCAGGTCGCGGTGGAGTAGTGCGCCAGCTCGCTTCCTTCGTGCTCGCGCACGCGCAACTTCTCGGGGCGGATCCCGAAGTCCGTGTACCAGCTCGAGCGCTCGCTGCGCCAGTAGTCGTACCACGTGTCGTTCTCCGCGGGCGGCACGAAGAACTCCATCTCGGCCTGCTCGAACTCGCGCATGCGAAACACGAAGTTGCCGGGCGTGATCTCGTTGCGGAACGACTTGCCGATCTGCGCGATGCCGAAGGGCGGCTTCATCCGCGCGCTGTTCATCACGTTCAGGAAGTTGAGAAAGATGCCCTGAGCCGTCTCGGGACGCAGGTAGGCCACCGACGAGGCCGACTCGACCGGCCCCACGTTGGTCTTGAACATGAGGTTGAACGAGCGCGGTTCCGTCAGCTCGCCGTGGCACTGCCCCGGGACCTTCGAGGGCTTCTCGGGACAGCGCGCGTCCTCGAGCTTGTCGGCCCGGAAGCGCCCCTTGCACGTCTTGCAGTCGACCATCGGATCGGTGAAGCCACCGACGTGTCCGGAGACCTCCCAGACGCGCGGATGTTGCAGGATGGCCGAGTCGAGCCCGACCACGTCGAGGCGCTGCGACACGGTCCGACGCCACCAGGCGTCCTTCACGCGCCGCTTCAGCTCGACCCCGAGCGGCCCGTAGTCGTAGGTGTTGCCGAGACCGCCGTAGATCTCGGACGCCTGGAAGACGAAGCCCCTGCGCTTGGACAGGGACACGATCGTGTCCATGAAGGACGTCTTTTGCTTGGCCATCGAAAGCGGGCTCCGGAGCGGGTCGAGCGGGGCGCGGGCCGGGGAGTCTACCGGGCGAGCTCGTCCCCACGGTCCGGACGACCGCGGAAAAGCGGGGCGGGCAGCTGCCGAGGCGAGGTCGCGTCCGGGCCTCGGACCTCCGCGCGCGGCTCGCCACGCGCGAACGACTCCCGGCGACGGAAGCCGCTCAACGGGCTTCGTGCTCGGCCAGGAGCGCCTCGACCGTCTCCGCCAGCGCCTTTCCGCGCACGTGGCTTGCACGGATCCGGCCCGCGGCGTCGAGTACGTACAGCGTCGGATACGCGCGCACCCGATACAGGTCCGTGAGCGGCCCCTGGGTCGAGCCCTGGAAGAGGTTGGTCCAGGTGACGTCGTTCGCTACACGCTGCGCGCGGAAGGTGTCCCGATCGCGATCGGTGTTGACGCCGAGGATGGCAAGCGGGGCGTCCGCGTGGCGCTCGACCAGCGCCTTCAGGCCGGGCAGCTCGGCCCGGCAAGGTCCTCACCAAAAGCCCCAGAAGTCGAGCACGACGATCTTGCCCCGAAAGTCCGACAGCTTGACCGCTGCGCCATCCACGGTCTCGCCCTCGAGCTCGGGCGCGAGCTTGCCGACGACCAGGTTCTCCTTCACGAAGAGCATGTCGTCGAGCTCGCGCGCCTCGCGTCGGCCAGGGAAGCGCTCGATCAAGGAGCGGTAGATCGCGTGCGCACGCTGTTCGCCGTCCTCGTCGCGCTCCAGCCGGCGGGCGAGCGCCGTGCCCGCCGCCAGGACCGCGCCGGCGACCTTGTTCTCCTCGTAGATGCGCTCGAGCACGCCGCGCACGCCTTCCTCGCCGAGCCAGCGGCGCTCGCGCGCGACGAGCTGGGCGACCTCCTGCATCCACGGCTCGTGCGCGCAGCACTCGAGCAGGGCCTCGAAGTCCGCGCGCTTGCGCTCGCGCAAGGCGGAGACGTCGAGATCGAGCTCGTCGCACTCCGTGGCGAGCCAGAGCAGCGCCCGTCCTTCCCCCTCGTCCGCCAGGGCACGGAAGCGGGGCTCGAAACGCAGGACGGGGTGGGGCTCGTCGAAGGCGAGCTTGGCGCGTCGCGCGGACCGACGCTCGCGCTCCCAACCGAGCTGCGCGGCGCGGTAGGCGCCGACCAGCTCCTGCACCGGGTCGAGCGTCGCCTCGTTTCCGTCCTGTTCGGGGTCCGGCTCCGCTCCGGGATCCTGCGTGAGCCAGGGCGCGACGGCGAGGGCGAGGGTCGACAGGACGAAGAGCATGGTCGTTTCTCGAGCGAGGAGTCGGTGAGGGGCCCGTCGAGGATACGGCCTCGGTCCGGTCCCGTTGGGGCAATCCCGGCGCGAAGCCGGGCGAGCGGCTTCAAATCGCCGCGGCGCCGTTCTCGCCGCTGGAAGCGCGGCCTATACTCCCGCGTCATGTCCGGATCCAGCTCCAGGACGGCCCCCGAACGCTCACGGGGACCGCAACCCGCCGCGGGAGCGGCACGCCCTCCCCTCGCGAGTCGCGTGCACTCCGGTCCACGCGCCCCCGAGCTCGCTCGGATCGCCGCCAAGGTCGAAGCGGGCGAGCGCATCGACGCCACCGAAGCGCTCCTGCTGCACGACGAGGCCGATCTCTTGACCCTCGGGCGCCTGGCCGACCTCGTGCGGCAGCGGCTGCATCCGCAGGGTCGGGTCACCTACATCGTCGACCGCAACATCAACCCGACCAACGTCTGCATCACCGACTGCGGATTCTGCGCCTTCTACCGCCGGCCCAAGCACGAGGAGGCCTATGTCCTCTCGCGCGAGGAGATCATCGACAAGGTGCGCGAGACGGCCGAACTCGGCGGTCGCCAGATCCTGATGCAGGGCGGCCACCACCCCCACCTCAAGACGGACTGGTGGTGCGAGCTGATCGCGGACCTGGCGGCGCGCTTTCCCGAGGTGAACGCCCACGCGCTGTCGGCGCCGGAGCTCGACCACCTGGCGAAGCTCGACAAGCGTCCGGTCGAGGACGTCATTCGCGACCTGAAGGCCGCCGGAATGGGCAGCGTGCCCGGCGCGGGCGCCGAGATCCTGGTCGAGCGTGTCCGCAAGGTCATCGCCCCGAAGAAGACGACGACCGATCGCTGGCTCGACGTTCACAGGAAGGTCCACGAGGCCGGACTGCGCTCGTCCGCGACGATGATGTTCGGCCACGTCGAAACGGCTGCGGAGCGCGTCGAGCACCTGCGCCGCGTCCGCGACCTGCAGGACGAGACCGGGGGCTTCACGGCCTTCGCCTCGTGGAACGTGCAGCCCGAAGGCGTGCCGGAGGCCGAGCTCTATCCGCGCAAGACGACCCACGCGATCTACCTGCGCGTGCAGTCCCTGGCGCGCATCTTCCTCGACAACGTGCCGAACATGCAGACCAGTTACGTCACTCAGGGCATGAAGACCGCCCAGATCTCGCTGCGCGCCGGTTGCAACGACTTCGGCGGAACGATGCTCGAGGAGAACGTCGTCAGCGCCGCGGGTTGCTTCAACCTGGAGTCGATCGCGACGATCGAGCGCATGATCGAGACGGCCGGCTTCACACCCCGGCGGCGCAACACGTGGTACGGCATCGTCGACGAGCGCGCGGAAGCGCCGAGCGGCCCGTGCAACCGTGAGGAGGGCGCGCTCGACATGGCTTCGTGGAAGCGCCCGGGCGAGGTGAGCGCGTGACGGACCGGACGGACGCCGTGCTGGAGCGGGCGCGCACCGCGGGCCTGGGCGCGATCGGCGAAAAGGTGCTGGCCGGGGAGCGCTTGACGCGTGCGGACGGGCTCGCGCTCTACCACACCGACGCGATCCACGTGCTCGGGGAGCTGGCCAACCTCGTGCGCGAGCGCCTGCACGGCGATCTGGCGTACTTCAACGTGAACCAGCACGTCAACTACACGAACTACTGCAACAAGTTCTGCCAGTTCTGCTCGTTCGACCGCTTGCCCGGCCAAGAGGGCGCCTATTGCCTGACCCCCGAGCAGGTCGGCGAGAAGATCCGCGCCCAACTGCACGAGCCGGTGACCGAGGTCCACATGGTGGCCGGGGTCTGGCCGAAGATCCCCTACGAGTACTATCTCGACATCGTGCGCGCCGCCAAGGAGGCGCGGCCCGAGATCCACGTGAAGGCCTTCACGATGGTCGAGCTCGACCAGATTCGGAAGGTGGCGAAGAAGCCGTTCGAAGAGGTGCTGGTCGAGCTACGGGAGGCCGGCCTCGGCTCGTGCCCGGGAGGCGGCGCCGAGATCTTCGCCGACCGCGTCCACCGCGAGGGCTATTCGATGAAGATCGACGGCAACGAATGGCTCGACCTCGCGCGCAGCGTCCATCGCGCGGGCCTGCGCACGAACTGCACCATGCTGCACGGCCACATCGAGACGCCCGAGGAGCGCATCGACCACCTCGATCGCTTGCGCACGCTGCAGGACGAGACGAACGGCTTCCAGACCTACATCCCGCTCTCGTTCCACCCCGAGAACAACGAGTGGTCGCACCTGCCGGGCCCCACGGCCCTCGACGAGCTGCGCGAGATCGCCATCGGGCGGCTGATGCTCGACAACATCCCGCACGTGAAGGCCTACTGGATCATGCTGTCGATCCCCGTCGCGCAGTTGGCCCTGTCGTGGGGGGCGGACGACGTCGACGGCACCGTGGTCGAGGAACACATCTACCACGACGCCGGCGCCGAGACGCCCCAGCAGGTGATGCGCGAGGAGCTCGTCCAGTGGATCACCGAGGCCGGCCGGATCCCGGTCGAGCGTGACACGCTGTACAACGTGGTGTGGTCGTCCGACGAGGTGCTCGCGCCCGTCGGCCAGAAGGCACCGGTCGCCGCCCTGACCCGAGGATGACCCGCGTCCCGATCACGGGCTGCGTCATCAGCTTCAACGAAGCCGAACGCATCGGCGCGTGCCTCGACTCGCTCGACTTCTGCGACGAGATCCTCCTGGTCGACTCTCACTCGACCGACGACACGCGCACGCTGGCGGCGGGCAAGCGCGCGAAGGTCCTGACGCGCGACTGGAACGGCTTCGGCGAGCAAAAGGAGTTCGCCGTGCGCGCCGCCGAGCACGACTGGGTGCTGTGCCTCGATGCCGACGAGCGTGTCTCACCCGACCTGGCGGACGAGATCCGCGCCCTCGCGGCCCGGGACTTCGACGGTCAGCGGGGCTTCAGGCTCCCGCGCTGCACGAACTGGCTGGGCCGCTGGATCCGCCACGGAACCTGGTACCCCGACCGCCAGCTGCGGCTCTACGACCGCAGGTACGGAGAATGGCAGGGCGCCGAGCCGCATCCCAAGGTCGAGCTCGACGGCCCCTCGGCGGCCCTGCGCGGCGACATCCTGCACCTCGCCTACCGTGACCTCGACGACCACCTGCAGACGATCGACCGCTACACGACGATCATGGCACGCGGACTCCACGAGCGTGGACGCCGCGCACGCCTCGCAAACCTCGTCGTCAACCCGGCACTGCGCTTCCTGCGCTTCTACGTCCTGAAGCGCGGCTTCCTCGAGGGCTGGCGAGGTCTCGTGCTGGCCTTCCTCGCGGCGCACTACGTACGGCTGAAGTACGTGAAGCTCCTCGTGCTGCAGCGCACGGACGCGGCCTCGCACCGCTAGCAGCGTCCGCCGACGCTCTGGCGTCCAGAGCACGCTCTCGACTGTCCTCCGGGGCGCTGCGCGCGTCCCCTCGAGAGGACGACGCTCGGGCGCGGGAAGACTCCGGGGAGCCCGCGGGCCCCTGGGACTTGCGGCTGCACGTGCTCCGGAATCCGGTGCAGGGAGCCTGTCGGGGCGGATCGCGGGCTCGGCGGGACCACGGCGAGGCTGTTGGCACACACGTTGCGTTCCGTGGGATGCCCGTTCGGGGGAGCGCCCGTCGTCTCACGGCCGCTCGGCCCCGGGCATCACGGAGATTCTCATGAAGTCCACGAGCACCCTCCTCGTTCCGGCCCTCCTCGCCCTGTCCCTGGCCGCCTGCGTGAAGCACGCCTCGAGCAAGCCGCCGATTCCCGTCTACGCCGAGTCCGAGCGCAACGACTTCGACTTCCAGGCCAACGACTTCGGCTTCCTCAGCCCGGGCGATCGCTTCTTCATCGATGGCTTCATCGCCGCCGACGGCTCGGATCCCTTCGACGGCTTCCTGTTCACCTCCGCGCGGCCGATCCACGTCGAGTTCACGCTCTTCATCGATGATCCGTTCGCGGACCTCGATGTCTGCGTGTACGACCCGCTGCTCGGCTACGACGTCGCTTGCTTCGAATCGCTCGACAACCCCGAGTTTGGCGCGATCGACGTCTTCGGCGGCGGGTTCGACTTTCACCTCGTGGTCAACTCCTTCCAAGGCGCGTCCAGCTACGGCCTCGAGATCGCCGTGTACTCGCTGCAAGCCGCGACGGCCGCATCCCCGGCACCCGGCATCGGTTCGATTCGCGTGGCGCATGGGAGCGAGCTCGCGCAAGCCGCGCTTTCCGACGCCGCTGCGAGCGAGAGCGAGAAGCCTGGGCAGCGGCTGGCGAACTACTTCGATCACTCCGGCGAAGACGAGGCCGAGCCCGAAGTGCTCGAGCGCGCCTTCGTCCTCGGCCTCGACGAGAACGGCGACCCCGTTGCCTACGGAGTCCTCGACATCACCGCAGACGGCAATCGGATGGGGCTGCGTCTGCGGTAGGGAAGCGCGGGTGCGCCTCCCGACCGACGGGGGGGGTGAGAGCTCGTTGCTCTCACCTTCCCCGTCGTCCTCATCCCCGCAGCCCGCCCGGAAAGAAGGCGGGCAAGGGAGGCGGGCTACTCCCCCGGTAGCGGGATGTCGGGGAAATCCCACACGTCGAGTTCCGGAGGCGGGCAGGTGAACACGAGCTCGTCGCCACGGGTCGGATGGGGCAAGCGCAGGCCACAGGCGTGCAGGCCGATGCTCTTGTCGGGGAGCGGAGTCTTGGCCCCGTACTTCAGGTCGCCGACCAACGGGGCGCCGAGTCCTTGCGCGGCGAGACGCAGCTGGTGGGAACGACCGGTCCGGGGTCGCAACTCGAGCAGCACGCGCGTCGTCGGACCCGTGCCCGCACGCGCGAGCAAGCGCCAGGTCGTTTCGGCGCGCTTGGCGTCCGGCGTCCCCGGGGCCACGCGCCGGACGCGGTTCGTCGACCGATCCTTCAGGAGCCACTCCTCGATCTCGCCCCCCACCGTCTGCGGCACGCGCGCCGAAACGCCCCAGTAGATCTTCTCCACCTGACGATGACTGAAGGCCTCGTGCAGGCGTCGGGCGGCCTTCGACGTGCGCGCGAAGACGAGGATCCCGGAAACGGGTCGATCGAGGCGGTGAACGACGCCCAGAAACGCTTTCCCGGGCTTCTCATAGCGCACGCGAACCCACTCGCGCCACTCGTCGAGCACGCTCCAATCACCGCTGTCATCCGGCACCACCGGTCGTCCGGCGGGCTTGGCGATCACGAGCAGGTGGTTGTCCGTGTAAAGAGGCTCGAGCGCCATGGGCGCGGCTCAAGCTGGCACAGCGCGGCTCCGATATCAACGTACGTATGGACGCTTCCCAGCTTGCCAAGCTCGCTTCCCAGGTCCTCAAGTGCGATCCCGACAATCCGCTCCACACCGGGGGCATCCTGGTCAAGATGCGGGAGGTGCGCGACCATCTGCGCTCGGTCTCCGCCGACGACGTGCTCGGGTGTCTCGACGCGGCGGCCGTGCTCGCTTCCTACCTCCCCAAGATGCCGCCGACGGGCAAGGACGATGTGCTCGAGATCGTTTCGAAGCTCCTCGTTCTGACGGGGCGGCACCTCGAAGCCGTCACGTCCGTTCAGGAGCTCGAGACGCCCCAAGCCGCGCTTCCGGCCGCGAAGAATGCGGAGAACGCGAGCGACATGTTGATCGGTGATCTCCTGGTCGCGCGCGGCGCCCTGACCCCAGAGAACCTGAAACGCGCGCTCGACACGCAGCGCGCTACTGGGATGCGCATCGGCGAATCGCTGGTTCATCTCGGTCTCGTCGGCTGGGAGCAGATCGTCGCGGCTCTGCGCGAGCAACGGGAGTCGCGCGAGAAACGAGAAGCCGAGCGGGAGGCCGCTCAGGCGGACAGAGACGGCGTCGACGGGACGTCGAAGCCCTTCCTGTCGTCCTCGGACGGACTACGCCTCGTCACCGACCTCATGTTCGGCGAGATCATTCTCAAGAACGGTTGGATCACGCAGGACCAGCTGAATCAGGCGCTGCGCCTGCAAAAGGCCAGCGGTGCCCTGCTCGGCGAAGTGCTCATGGACATGCGCGCCATCAACCGCAAGCAGCTGGACCAGGCCCTGCTCCAACAGGCCGGTCGCCCGAAGCAGGGCCAGCGCAGCTGAGCTCAGGCTCGCTCCTCGAGGCCCCGGGTCCAGCGCGTCGAGAACCCGGCCGGCAACGAGCGCGGCCGACCCGGGCCGACCTCCGCCTCGCGCAGCGCGAGCTCGGACGACTGCACGCTCGCCTCGCCCAAGGCATCGAGAACGAGGTGATGCAGCGCAAGCGGCGATGTCCCGATCGCGTAGGTCGAGAGCACGAACACCGCGCGCTCCTCGAGCAGGTCGGCACAGGCTTCGAGCAACGGCGCGATCGCTTCCTCGAACTGCCAATTCTCCCCCTTCGGACCGCGCCCGTAGTGCGGCGGATCGACGAGGATGGCGGCGTAGCGTGACCCACGCCGTACCTCGCGTCGCACGAAGACCGGCGCGTCCTCGACGAGAAAACGGATCGCGCGCTCGGAGAGGCCCGACAAGGCGGCGTTCTCGCGCGCCCAGGCGACGGCGGTCTTCGAGGCGTCGACGTGCGTCACTCGATAACCCGCGAGCGCGGCCAGGACGCTCGCCGCACCGGTGTAGCCGAACAGGTTCAGGAGCCGCGGCGCCCCGTCCGGGTCCGTCGCGCGGCCGCGGAGCTCGTCCGCACGCTCGCGCAGGAAGCGCCAATGCGGCGCCTGCTCCGGAAAGAGCCCGACGTGCTTGAAGGGCGTGGGACGGATCAAGAGCCGCGCGTCGTGCAGCGCCACCGTCCAGCTCTCCGGCGGAGGCCCCGCGCCCTTCGACCTCCGTCCGGACCCGGGCACCCAGCGCCCACCGCGGTCCGATTCCCGCTCGAAGACGAGGTCGGCGGCGTCCCAGTCCGCGGCGCTCGCGCGTCGGCGCCAGAGGGCCTGGGGATCGGGCCGTCGCAGGACCCAATCCCCGAAGCGCTCGAGCTTCTCGCCGCCCCCGCTATCGAGGAGCGCATGGCATGACAGGGCCTCGGGCTCGAATCGGACGTCGAACACCCGCGCATGGTAGTCTCGTCGCCCATGCTGCGCGTCGGAAGCGTCCCCTACTTCGTCGGACGCCCGCTCGATCTCGGCCTCGAGGACGAAGCGGGCATCGCCTACCACCGCGCCGTGCCCGCCGAGCTGGTCGAGGGCCTGCGCGCCGGCACGATCGACGTCGCGCTCGTCAGCTCGATCGAGCTCTTCCGACGACCCGGCTACGGCTTTCTCGCCGAGCTCGCGGTGGCCGGCGAGAGCACGGTGTCCTCGGTCCAGATCTTCTTGAAGAAGCCCCTCGAGGAGGTCAACACGGTCGCGCTCGATCCCGCCAGCCGGACCTCGGTCGTCCTGGCCCAGGTCTCGTGGCCTGCGGAGCGACGCCCACGCTTCCTCGAGCTCGAGCGCGGGGAGGACCCGCGCCGCCACCGGGCGGATGCCTGGCTGCGGATCGGGGATCGGGCTCTGCAGGAGCTCTGGGCCCCCGACCCCGCCGATGGGCCGCTGTGGTGCGCGACGTGGAACCCTTCGCAGGCCTGGCGCGAGCGGACCGGGCTCCCGTTCGTTTTCGCGCCCTGGATCGTGCGCGCCGGCGTGGACGTCGGCCCTCACCTGGCCGCCTTCCGACGGGCGCGCGAGCGTGGCCGGGCACAGACCGGCGCGCTGGCCCGGGAGGCCGCCCGAGAGCTCGGGCTCGAGGTCGAGCCCCTGACGCGCTACCTCGCAAAGGAGTGCCTCTACGAGCCGGGCGAGCGCCTGGGCCGGGCCCTGCTGGCCTTCCGGGACCGGGCGGCGGCGCTGGGGCTCGTCGACGCGGAGCTGGAGCCGACGTGCATCCCGCTGGACGCCCCGGTCCACAGGCGCGCACCGTCCCACGCCGATTGACCCCCCGGCGACCTCCGCGACTTTCGCGCGCGATTCGGTACGGAATCCGCAGATTGAGGGCACCGGCGCGGGCCTGACCACGTCTCCCTCTGGGGGTCGCGCCAGACCCGCGGCAACCCCGTTCTCGCTTCATTCGGCCGCCCTAGCCCCGTGACGCCAGGCCACCCTGGCGTCGAGTGCCATGCTGCGATCGCTTTTCTTTTTCGTTTCGATCCTTGTCACGCTCGCGACCTCGGCCCGCGGCCAGGTCATGAACACGAATCTCTGGGTCGCGAGCCGCGACTCGGGCTACCTGCGGCGCTATTCGAGCGAGCACGGCTCGCTGCTCTCCCAGACCTACATCGGTCAACGCATCGAGGGCATCGCGCGCGATGGTCGCGGCAACGCCTGGGTGACCGTCCGCGGTGCGGACAAGCAGGTCGCCAAGGTCGACCGGACCGGAGCGGTCGTCGGGCGCTTCCCGGTCACCGGCGTCCCCTACGGGATCGCGGCCGCTCGCGACGACTCGGTGTGGGTCGTCCAGTCCGCGCCGTCGGCGCTCGTGCACTACGCCTCGGACGGCGAGGTCCTGCTCGCCACGCCCCTGCCCGGTGACCCGCGCGGCGTCTCGATCGACGTCCTCGGGGACGTCTGGGTGACGCTGTACCAGCTCGAAGGCCTCGTCCTGCGCTACGACAAGGCCGGCACCTTCAAGCAGGCGATCGCTGTCGGCCGCGGCCCCTGGTCGGTCGCCGCCTCCTGGATGTGCTGCACCTGGGTCGTGAACCATCGCCAGTGCACGATCGACTGCATCGGGGCCGCGGGCAACAAGACCCTCTCGATCGGCTTCCAGGGACTGCCGCGGGACATCGCCGTCGATCGCGACGGCGGGGTCTGGGTCGCGATGCAGGACTTTGCGCGGGTCGACCACTACGACCGCTTCGGAACCCTGCTCGCCTCGGTACCGGTCGGCAACGTCCCGACGAACGTCTCGCTGGACGGCGACGGCCACCTCTGGGTCGTGAACGAGGCGGACGGGACGATCTCGAAGGTCGACACGAACACGCTGGAGGTCGTCTCGACGCTCGACGTGGGACCGAATCCGGTGGCCTTCGGGGACTTCACGGGCTACGCCTACGCCATGGTCGTGAAACCGATCGAGGACACCGACGGGGACTCCTTCCGCAACCGCAACGAGCTCATCGCGGGCTCGAACCCCTTCAAGGCCAGCGACTACCCGACCGAGATCGAGCTGCTTGCCGAGCCGCTGCCGGGGGAGAACCTGCAGCTGCGCATCCGGGACTCGAAGAACCCGGGCAAGCGCTATCTGGGCTACTTCAGCTGGACCAACCGGCCGCGCTGGACGCTGGGCTACTGCAGCCCGTGCGACGCCCGCATCATCCCGGTCAACGCCTTCGACCCGCTCTTCGGAGCGACGCTCGGGGACCCGTTCTATCCGAGCCTGCAGGGGACGCTCGATTCCAACGGCGAAGCCCTGATCGAGACTTTCCTGCCGCCGGCCTACTTCCCCCTGAAGCTCTACATGGGCTTCTTCACGCTCGATCCGACCGTGCCCCACGTCTTCATCCGCACGATCTCCCAAGAACTGGAGATCTACGGCGGCTGAGCACCTCCGGCACGTCCTGAGCCTCCGCCGCGACGACGGGTCCAGGACGTGCCCCGGGTTCGGGATGCGTGCAGCTCCGAGGTCTTGCCCGCGGTCTTTCCCGCCGGCAAGGCGATCCGCGCTTGCATCGGCCGTGGCGGCTCCCAAACTACCGCCTACGACCCGAGGCCCACTGGCCTCTGCGGAGAGCCTCCATGCCTCGAGCGACGAAGCGGCCGAGCGCCGCGACCCAGAGCCTGTTCGACAACGAGAACGACGACACCGTGGCGCGCAAGACCCGAACGAAGAAGAAGGCGGGAGGGGCGGCCGACGCCAAGGGCACCGGCGGGAGCCCGGCGCCCCGCAAGCGGGCGACAGCCCAGTCCATGGCCGAGCGCCAGCGGGAGATCTCCGTCTCCGAGTTCTTCACGAAGAACCGCCACCTGCTCGGCTTCGACTCGCCTCTGAAGGCACTCCTGACCGCGGTCAAGGAGGCGGTCGACAACTCGCTCGACGCCTGTGAGGAGGCCGGGATCCTGCCCGAGATCCGAATCGCGCTCACGCAGACGGCCGAGAATCGCTACCGCATGGCCGTCGAAGACAACGGCCCGGGCGTGATCGATTCCCAGATCGGCAAGATCTTCGGCAAGCTCCTGTACGGCTCCAAGTTCCACAAGCTGTCCCAGAGCCGCGGGCAACAGGGCATCGGCATCTCGGCCGCCGGCATGTACGGCCAGCTCACGACCGGCAAGCCGGTGCGCATCGTGTCGCGCACGGGCAAGCGCAAGGACCCGGTCGAGTTCCTGCTCTCGATCGACACGGCGAAGAACAAGCCCGAGATCCACAAGTCCGAGGTCGTCGAGTGGGACAAGGACCACGGCACGCTGGTCGAGATCGAGATGGAGGCCCGTTATCAAAAGGGTCAGCGCTCGGTCGACATGTATCTGAAGCAGACCGCCATCGCGAACCCGCACCTGACGCTGACCTTCGTCGATCCGGCCGGGGAAGAGGTCGTCTACCCGGCCAGCACGAAGGAGCTGCCGCCCGAAACGATCGAGATCCGTCCGCACCCGCACGGGATCGAGCTCGGACGCCTCATCGCGATGCTCAAGGAGACGACTGCCCGCTCGCTGTCAGGCTTCCTGCGGGAGGAGTTCTCGCGCGTCGGGCCCATGGTGGCGAAGCGCATCATCAAGGCCGCCGGCAAGGGGCTCACGGAGAAGTCCTACCCGACGCGCATCGCGCGTGAAGAGGCCTCGGCCCTGCACGAGGCGATCCAGAAGGAGAAGATCTCCTCGCCGCCGACCGACTGCATCGCACCGATCGGGGAGGAGCTCCTGATCTCGGGCTTGAAGAAGGAGCTCGAGGCGGACTTCTACGTCGCCGCGACGCGTCCCGCCGCCGTCTACCGCGGCAACCCGTTCCAGATCGAGGTCGGCATCGCCTACGGCAAGCCGGGCGGCATCGGCCTCGAAGTCACCGACGAGGGCCGCATCGCCAAGCGCAAGGATTCGAAGGCCGCCACCGAGGACCTCGTCGGCTCGGCCGACGAAACGGCGCGCGTAATCCGCTTCGCGAACCGTGTCCCGCTGCTCTACCAGCAGTCCGCCTGCTCGATCACGAAGGGCATCATCCAGACCAACTGGCGCGGTTACGGCCTCCAGCAACCGCGCGGCGGCCTCCCGATCGGGGCGATGGCGATCGTCGTGCACATCGCGAGCGTCTGGGTGCCGTTCACCAGCGAATCGAAGGAAGCGATCGCCGCCTACCCGGAGATCCTGAAGGAGATCAAGCTCGGCCTGCAGGAATGCGGGCGCAA
The DNA here is from genome assembly GCA_029259595.1 of Planctomycetota bacterium. Taxonomy (GTDB): domain Bacteria; phylum Planctomycetota; class UBA1135; order UBA1135; genus OFTM43. The sequence continues at coordinate 110,728 of JAJDEW010000121.1, forward strand.
GCTCGGCACCTACATCCGCAAGGGCAAGCGCATCAAGCGCGAGTTCGAGAAGCGCTCCTACATCGAGAAGTACATCCCCCACATCGGCATCGCCCTGCAGGAGATCCTCGACCTCCCCGATCGGGAACGCGACGAGGTCGTCGCGACCCTCGAGGACGTCCTGCACAAGAGCCGTAAGTTCTGATGGCGAAAAAGCGAGCGAAGAAGGTCACCAAGAAGACCACCAAGAAAGCCACGAAGACGCCGGGCGCAGCGGTCAGCAAGGTGAAGCGCGCGCGGCCCCCGCTCAACGACCTGGACAAGAAGACCCTGTCCCTGGTCAGCCGAACGGCCGAGCGCGTCCAGCGCTCGATCGGCCAGCGCATCCTGCCCGAGCTCAAGTTCCCCGTCCGCAGCTTGTCGAACGTGAAGTACGACAAGAAGGAGGGCTACTTCCAGCTCGGCCACGGCCGCAAGGCCCGCGCCCTGTCGGTCAATACGGTCAAGAACTTCGCCCAGACGCTGCGCCTCATGTCGATCTCGAAGGAGATGGTCGAGAACAACGACTTCGCGACGAAGCGGGAGGCCTACTACGTCAGCAAGAACTGGGGCGAATGCAAGTTCAACGAGCAGACCGAATCGGATGCCGTCATGGACGACATCGAAGCGCTCGCCAGCCTCGACGGGCTCTCGCGTGAACAGCTGCGCTACTATCCGGAGGAGCACGGCGGCTCCGTCGCGGGCAACCTGGTCGTCATCGATCGGGACACGGAGACGGGCGACACTATCCGCATCGACTGCACGAACTTCGGCTCGGGGTCCTACTCGATCCCCCACTCCGTCGAACACCTGCGCTTCGAGACCGACGCCAAGTTCGTCCTCGCGATCGAGACCGGCGGCATGTTCCAGCGCTTGAACAACCACAAGTTCTGGAAGAGCGCCAAGTGCATCCTGGTCGAGATGGCGGGGGTGCCCTCGCGCGCGACCCGACGCTTCATCCGGGTCCTGTCGGACACGCGCAAGCTGCCCGTCTACTGCTTCGTCGATTGCGACCCGTACGGCATCGCGAACATCTACCGGACGCTGAAGGTCGGTTCGGGCAACGCGGCCCACATCAACCGCTTCTTCTGCGTCCCGAACGCGAAGTTCCTCGGCGTCACACCCCAGGACATCGTCGACTTCCGCCTGGAGGACGCCACACACCCGCTTCAGCCCGTCGACGTCAAGCGGGCGAAGGACGCGCTCAAGAACGATCCCTTCTTCCAGGCGCACAAGGAATGGGGCAAGGCCATCAACCAGCTCCTGAAGATGGGCGTGCGCGCGGAACAGCAGGCCCTCGCGAAGTGGGGCCTCAACTACGTGATCGAGGAGTACCTGCCGCGCAAGCTGCGCGAGCGGAAGTTCCTCCCCTGACAGCCCGTCGGCGTCCTCCGGCGAAGCACCTCTCCAGCGGGGTGGCAGCCCTTCGGGCGTCGCTACTCCCCCAGCGCTCGGAGCGTCGCGTCATCGAGCCGATGCCCGCCCTCGAAGGCTCGCTGTTCGACCTGGAGATCGAGCGCCTTCAAGCGCTCCGCATCCGCGTTCCAGCCGTCTGCGTCGACCCAGGCGTCGCGGCTGCCCTTCACGAGCACGACTCGAACCCCCGCCAGGGCGCTCGATACGGCATCTGGCTCGAGGTCGGCCGGAGCGGTGCTTCCCCACAGGACGAGTCGCTCGGGCCGCAGCTTGCTACGGACGCACCATCGAAAGGCCGTCGACGCCCCCTGCGAGAAGCCCAAGACGCGCGTGCGAACGTCGGGTGCGGGGGCGAGCCGCGCGCGCAGCGCGTCGAGGCTCGCGACGTAGTCGTCGATCTCCGCCGCACGATCCTCCTTGGTCATCCACGAGGCCCCGACGTCCCCGCTCCCTCCGCGCAGGTAGAAGCGCGAGAGCCCCTCCGCGGCGACCAGCACGCGTCCGTCACTCTCCAGCGCACCGGCCGACGCGAGGAAGTCGCGCGCGGTCTCGCCATAGCCGTGCAGGAGGATCCACAGCTCGCGCGCTTCGGCGAGCTGCCCTGCGACGAAGGCCCGCGCCGTCCGGCGCGTCTCGTAGCGCAACTCGCGCATCGCTCAGCGGATGACGACTTCCGAGCACGAGACGGCGTAGCCCAGCGCCCGCTTCGTGATCGGAAAGAAGCGCGCCGATGCCAACGCCAGCGCGAGCTCGACGAGCGCTTCCTCTCCGTAGTGCCCGCGCACGGCCTCACGCCAGATGGCATCGCTTCCGTCGGCGCGGACGACCGAATGGGCGAAGCGGTACACGTCACCGAGCTCGGTGGGCAGGTCCTCAGGACTCTGGCGCAGCACCGCGCGCAGGACGTCCTCGGACACTCCGGCACGACGCGCCTGTTCCACTTCGATCTGGACGCACGTTCCACAGTCTTCGTCGCGCGCCGCGACGAGCCGTGCGACGTGGCACGGCTCGATCGGCAGCTTCCTGCGGTAGTTCGAGATCGAGACGATCTTCGTGAAGCGCAGGAAGGCCGGTAGCGAGACGCGCACCATGTGGCGCAGGTACTCGAGCGAGGTGCCCAACGCCTCTTCCGACTTGTGGATCTGGCGTCGAATCAGGGTGCGGATCATGTCGCTGCCGAGTCTACGCTCTGCCCCCGAGTCGCGCAGCCCGTTCAGCGCCCCGCCCCACGCGGAGCCGGCACGCCCCCGCAATCTCTTCCCGGAGCAAGACTTGCGGCCCAAGGAGCCCGCCTCCCCGAGCTCGGGTCGGGGGAGTCCCGGTCAAGAATCGGGAGCGGCGAGCCCGATACGGGGCTCTGGCCCGCTTCCCGCCCGAGATCGTGGGACCGTTCGTTCCGACTCGAGGAGTCGGCGCCCCCCCTCTGATCCCTGCGGGCCCCGGGGATCCCGGGGACGCAGGCGGCGAGACGCGGGCCGGCCGAGCCGGAGGGTCGCGCGAGCTCGGGCTGGATGCGGGCGAAGACGGCCCGGCTGGACAGCTCGGCGGGCTCCTGGTTAGCTACGGGACTGCACGTCTCCCACCCGGACTCCGATGGCCAAACTCCACAAGCTCGCTCTCGCCCTGACGCTCGTCCTCTTCTCGGCGCGCTCCCAGGACTCGGTCCCGACCGACGCCGTGCTCGAGCGCACCCCGGTCGAGCCCGATCCGGCGGTCCTCGCCGTCGAGGCCGTGGTCGCCGACTACGTCGACGCGTTCTACGAGCTCGATCCGCTCCGCATCCGCTCGTCGGTTCACGAGGACGTCGTGAAATTCGGCTTCTACCTGTCCGCGAGCGACGGCGGCTACGAAGAGCGGCCGATGACGTTCGATCAGCTGCTGGAACTTGCGCGCAGCCTCAACCAAGCCAAGTGGGTGCCCGAGGACGCGCCGCGCGAGATTCACGTCTACGACGTGCTGGAACGCACGGCGACCGCGAAGCTGACCGCGGTCTGGGGCGTCGACTTCCTACACCTCGCCAAGATCGAGGGCCGCTGGCAGATCGTCCACATCCTGTGGGAGAGCCTGCCGCAGCCGCCCGAGGACCAGTGAGCACCGAACGAAACGCGTTCGAGCCGCGCCCGATCGTCCTCGCCGGCGAAGTCGTCCGGCTCGAGCCCCTGTCAGAGGCGCACACGGACGAGCTCTTCGCGGCGGGAAGCGAAGAGGAGATCTGGTGCTACATGCCCTGGGCCGCACCGCGCACGCGGGACGAGCTCTTGCCCTGGATCCGCACGCTCACGTCCCAGGCCGAGCGCGGCCTCGCCCTGCCCTTCCGCATCGTCCACGTCGCCTCGGGTCGGACCGTCGGCTCGACGAGCTACCTGGACATCGACCGGACGAATCGCCGCGTCGAGATCGGCGCCACGTGGCTCGGCCCAGAGGCACGCCGAACGGCGGCCAACACCGAGGCCAAGCTGCTTCTCCTGCGCCACGCCTTCGAGACGCTCGGCGCCTACCGCGTCCAGTTCAAGACCGACGCCCGCAACGTGCGCTCGCAACGCGCGCTCGAACGCATCGGCGCTCAGCGCGAGGGCGTCCTCCGCCGTCACCTCGTGCTCGCGGACGGGTTCGTTCGCGACAGCGTCTACTACGGCATCGTCGACCAGGAGTGGCCGGCCGTACACGCGCGTCTGCGCGGCCTCCTGGACCGGCCGTCATAGCTCGAGCACGATCTCGACCCGGCCTTGCTCCGTGACCGTCAGCGGGACGCTCGCGACCTCGCCGGGCCGTCCGATCGGCTTCGCGACGTACGTTCCCGCTGCCACGTTCTCGAAGCGAAAGCGGCCTTCGACGTCGGTCTTTGCGCTGGCGCGTTCGAGGCCTTGTCCGAGCAGCTCGGGGCCCGGTTCGCCCACGAGGAATTCGTGTCCGAGCGGGCCGCGCGTCTCCTCCCCCGGCACGAAGAGCGCGACGCGGATGTTCATACCGGCCGACGTTCCGCGGGACGTGAGGACGCGCCCTTCGACCGTGCCCCCGTGGCCGAGGGCGATCGGAAGCTCGCGCAGTTCCCCTGGCGCCAACCCCGGCACCGGCACGAAGGCCGTCGCGTAGCCCGGCGCGCTGACGACGAGCGTGTAGTCACCGGCGATGAGGCCGTCGTAGACGTTGCGCGCGGGTACGTCGCGGTCCGGCAGTTTGATCCGGTAGGACGTCGGACGCATCATCCGCGTCGTACCCGGCTCGTAGCGTTCCCCGAGGCGCCAGGGATCATCGACCGCCGCAAAGGTCCCGTCGTCGAGACGCATGCGGATCTCGCAGCGCTCGGGCACGTCACCCGTCTCCGCGTCGGTCACGGCGATGCGCAGGGCGCTGTTGCCGACCAGCGTGACCAACTCGGGGCTCGAGCCAGGCTGGAGGCCTTCGAGCCGCACCGGTTCGAAGCGCGGGTCGTCCAGCTCGAACACGTACTCGCCGGGAGCCAGGCCGTCGAAGGCGAAGCCCTTGCGCCCTCGTCGGTTGGGGAGCGGTGCGACGCGCGAGCCCGCCGGGGTTCGCAGGGCGACGTAGTCGAGTTCGGGATAGGCGTAGGGATTCACGGGCAGGTTCACGTCGACCAACACGCGCTCGTTGAGGTCGGGTCCTTCGTAGGTGAACACGACGTCCTCCACCTCGCCCGGCGCGAGCTCGACCGGATCCACCTCGACTCGCCCGAAGGTGTCGATCACGAGCAGGAAGCGCACCTCTCCGGCCAGGAGTCCTTCGAAAACGAAGCGCTCGTCCGTCTCCTCGGCCCGGAAGGACTGCCGGATCTGCATCGGTCGCCCGCACACGCCCTTGCGCTGGATCCCGGGCGGAACGGTGCAGATCGCGTTCACGGTCCAGTTGCCGCGCAGCACGCCGCCGTCAGCGTTCTCGACGATGCCCGTCAGGGCGCCGAACGGGCGCAGCGGCAAGTCACCGAGGTCGCACACGGTACCCGCTTCGAGCCGCGGCCACATCCAGTCCTCGACGGCGTACTCGCCCGCCTCGACGGCGAGCTCGACGCGATGATTCGGGGAAGGCTCGAAGGAAAAGGCGAATCGCCCGTCCGCGTCGGTCACCGCCGCGAGGTCGCGCCAGAGCGACTCGTCGTCCGGGACCGAGGGGTTGATCGGGAACCCGCGCAAATTCAGCGCGAGCCCCGCGCCGGGGGTGCCGTCCGGATAGACGTAGCGCCCACTGATGCTGGCCTCGTTCGCTGTTTCTCCGTCGGCCACCGCTCGAAGCGGGGAGGCGGGGGTCTCCTGCACCGCCAGGGAGCCAAGGAGCACGAGGCCGAGGACATGCGTCGAGAACACGAAACGAGGATACAGGAGCCGGAGCGAGCGCGCGCGGCCCGCTCGAATCTCAGGCGCAACCCCAGGCTTGCGCCCCGGCACGGTCGGGAATCCGTCGTGCTCGCCCCTCTTCCTCGAGCTTCAAGAGTCCGGCCAGGAGCGAGCGCCGCGCCACGGGATGCAGGCGCGCATCGACGTCGTCGTACACGTCGTGCAAGAGTTCCTCGGTCGTGCGCGGCACCGGGCCCAGGCAGCTGGCGAGCTTCTCCTCGCGCTCACGCCGATGGACGAGCGTGCGCTCGAGCACGCGCGTGCCTTCGCGCGCGGCCATGCCATGGGCCGGACACAGGACGCCGATCCCGAGCGCACGAACCCGCTCGAGGCTCGCAAGGTAGGTCGCCATGTGTCCCTCGGGAGGGTCGATCACGATCGTCGACAGCGTCGACACGAGATCCCCTGCCACGAGCGTCCGGTAGCGGCTGTCGAGGAACACGAGATGACCGGGGGCGTGACCGGGTGTCCAGTGCGCGCGCAGGCGCCAGTTCGGCGAGCCATCGGGCGCCGTGCCGAGTTCGAGCTCCTCGCCATCGTCGAGCGGAACGAGTGCGAGCCCGCGGGTTCCGCGCTCGAACGCGAGCCGCACGAGTGTCTCACGGTGGGCCCGAAGCGGGAGCCCGTAGCGCCGCGCGACAGCCTCGGCCGAGCCGACGTGGTCGTGATGATGGTGGGTCAAGAGCACCGCAAGCGGCGTTTGGCCCGCGTCGCGGCGCGCGTCGAGCACGGCGAAGAGGCGCTCACGCTCGCTCGGGTCCGTCGTCGGCGGGTCGATGATGACGAAGCGCTCTCCACCGACCAGACAGCAGTTCGTCGTCGTGGCCGGCGGCAAGGTGGGCGTGGCGAGCGGAAGGATCGTGACGCCGGGCGCGGCCAAGACGTCGTGGGCGAAGTCGCCGCCATGCAGTTCCGCCTCTGCGCGAAGGACGCGCACCGCCTCGTCGACCGTCCCGCGCGCGAAGTGCTCGAGCAGATAGAGGACGGGCGGAACGATCGCGAGCTCGCCCCGGCGCCAGTCCGCGAGCGCGTCGGCGGGACGCACGAAGCGCGCTTCGGCGATCTCGGTCCCGTCCGGTCGAACGCTCTCCGCCTCGACGTCGGCCAGGAGGTAGAAGCGCGTGCGGAAGCGATGAAGCGAGAACGGCGGCGTGGTCAGGCACGTGAGTTCGACGAGTGCCGTCGTCGCCGCGGGCTCCGCCGCGATGGCGGACGTGAAGCGTGCGCGCCCCTGTGGTCGTTCCAGCTCGCCTCGCAGCGTGTCGGCCCCATCGGCGAACGCCGCGAGCCGCCCCGGGGGCGGGACGCCGAGCTCCTCGAAGAGCTCGCGCAGCGCACAGACGCGGTGCGCGGCGTCCACACCGGCGGCGGGCGCAAAGGCGTCGTCGTGGTCCTCGGGCTCGACCTTGCCACCGGGAAGGGCCCAATAGCCGCCGAAGAAGCCCATCGTCGCCGCGCGCCGGATCAGGAGCACCTCGAGCTCCGCTCCCCGACCGCGCGTGAGCAGAACCGCGGAAGACGCACGCGGGGTCATCGGCCGGCGAGATCCGTCCGCGGCTCGAGTTCGATCTCGCGGAGTGAGCTGGAGTCGCTCCAGATCGACAGTCCGCCGAGCGGCAGGGACAACGACGCCCAGGCCTGGACCACGACGCGCCCCACGAGCGCCCGCGGCAGGCTGCGACGCGGAACGGCCAGCTCGATCCGAGCTCCCTGCCGAGCGACGCTCGCGCCGGGCAACGGCGCGAGTGGCGCCCCTTCGAGGACGGCGCGAAGCTCGCCACCCCACACTCTGCCGCGTGCGTCGACGCTGACGGCCCAGTCCGGTTCGCCGTCCTGGTTCGTGTCGAAGAACACGTGCGCATCCGGCGCGACGAGCTCGTCCGCGTCACGAAACTGGAAGGCGAGGTAGACGTAGCGCCCGTCCGCATCGATGGCGAAGACGAGCAGGTCACCGGGTGCGGGCACGGCGTCGATGCGATCGGTGTCGATCACGAAGTCGCCTCCCGTCCAGCGCGGAGCACGCCACCAATCGATGAGGTTCGCGTCGATCGAGTACCTCAGGCCACTCCAGGGCGAGGCGCGCGACTCGCGCGGATCCGTGCGACCGGAGATCAGCTCCTGTCCGTCACCGAATCCGTCGCCGTCCGAGTCCCATTCGTCGGGCGAGAGCCCCAGTGCGAGCTCCTCCGCGGCGCTCAGACCGTCGCCGTCGTCGTCGCGCAATAGCTCGAGATCGAAGCGCGCTGCGCGCAGCCCGGGCCGGACCCAGCCGGACTCGATACCGCGCAGGGCCGGAAAGCGCCCGACCAGGCGCTGTACGTAGTCGTCCCCATCCACGGGCCGGCCGGCGGCGACGAGCTCGGCGTGGAACGACGCCAGGTCGTCTTCGCGCACGTAGCAGGACACGAGGTGGAAGAAGCCGTAGGCGCGGGCATACCACTCGCTGCGCTTCACTTCGAGCCAGGGCGCCGGACCGCTGCCATGGGAGAGGGGGAACGGCGGAGCCCAGGAAGCCAGGGCCCCGGCCATCGTGGAACCCTCGCCTTCGAACAGGCGCTGGATCCGGACGCCGTGAGCTCGCACGGGATCCCCGAGCGCGCGCTCGCGCCGCAGGACCGAAACCGTCGCGAGCTCCGCCAAGCCCTCGTTCAGCCAGCGGTTCTCGGAACGATCGGTACGCGTGAAGTTGTGATGGAACCAGCCGTGCGCGAGCTCGTGAACCAACGTCTCCTCGCTCGCCCGCGCACCGATGTGCAGACCGTCCTCCCCGAAGTAACCGCCATAGTGCCCCGTCCCCGCGGCCTCCGCGTGAACGTGGATGGAGAGCGGATCGGGCCCCGCATAGGAGAAGCCGGCCGCCGCCTCGACGCACGGCAAGGCGAGCCGCGTTGCCGCGCGGATGCGCTCCAACGCCTCTGCGCCCGCGCCGTGATCCTCGAACACGAGCTCGAGCGGACCGTGGGCGAGCTCGATGCGCTGCGCCGTACGTGCGAGCGCCGACGCGGGCTGGCCCACCGGCGCGACGACGGTGCGCGGGCCCCTTGGACCCGCGGCGCGCAAACAGAGGAACGCGAGCCCACCGACCAGGAGCGCCCCGCAGGCGAGCGCCCGCGGCGTCCGGGAATCCGGGCTCCACCGCGGATCACGGGAATCCATCGAATCGTCGCTCGTCTCGCGCGGCATGCCCACAGACCATTCCACCACGGCCCGTCGAGTCGCACCACTCACCGCGCGAGAAGGCCTCGCACGAGCAGCCAGGCGCGGGGTCCGCGGACTCATGGCCTGGAAGCGGGCCCTCCAGGCCCCGGAGTCGACCCGTCCCGACACCTTTTGGAAGGGGCTCAATAACGGAGGTATTACGTCCGACATTCGTAGGGCACCCCGGGTCCCTACCTATACTCTTCATGGGCTCGCAGAACCGCGGACTGGCAGGCCACGGAGCCAAGCGAACCCTTCGAACAGCCGGCAAACGGCAGGCAGGCACACGGCAGGCAGGCAGAGCTTCGACCCGCTCGCGGGCGGAGCAAGGAGGTAAGTCCATGCGCACGCTCGCGCTTTCGTTCACGATTTTGACGCCGCTTCTCGCGGTTCCCACGTTCGCCCGACAGGACGCTCAAGAGGTCATCACGCTCGAATACGAGGCGTTGGCCAAGAAGTGGCTCACCGATCACGAGGTCAGTGCCACGAAGCCGGAGGACATCGACTTCGGCGCCCTCCTCGACGAGCAGTTCGTCCAGTTTCGCCTCGGCGTCTTCGAGCTTCGGATTCCCGCCGAGAGCTTCACCGACGGAGCGAGCATCGACACCGCCTCCGAGGTGTGTCGTGCGGTCCTCTCGGCCCAGCGGGAGTGGCTGCGTTGGCTCCAGGTCGAGCCCGGCAAGACCGGGGTCCCGAAGGAGATCGAAACCCACATCAAGACCCTCGACAAGTGGATCGAGTCCTGGAAAGAGAAGGAGGTCAGCGTGCTCGGCTCCTCCCCGGGGCAGGAGCTCATCAGCGTGGTCGCGCCCAAGGCCAAGGTGGCCGAAGCGGCCACGGCCTTCGCCGAGTTCGCGACGAACAACGGGCCCCTGACGGTCACCGACGAGGGCCTGAAGGCGCTTCCGAAGGTCGTCTTGTTCCCGGACCGTGGTCCCTTCCTGGAGGCCGCGTGCCTCGCCGGATGGGTGCACCCCGATCTGCGCAGCGTCTACTGGGCCGACAACCTCTCCACGTGGACGAACCTCGACGTGAACGGCGTGCGCTTCCTGGCGCTGCAGTTCGCGGACCCGGGCAGCGGTGACTACAAGAAGGGAGTTCCGATCGGCGCCCGCAACCCGCGCGCCCTGAGTGAACACATCGCGCAGCTCGCTGGCCGCTCGCTCTTCGAATCCGCCTTCGGCGACAAGATGGATCCGATCCTCGGAGCGGGCCTGTCGAACAACCTCGTGATCGACATCTTCGAAGAGGTCGACACACGCACCGACGGCGACCTGCGTTCCCGTTCGACCCAGGCTCGCTCGGTCTTCGTGCCGGGTGGCAACCCGAACGGCGGATCTCTGCCGCCCGTCGACGCGAAGAGTCGCTGGCGGGTCAACCTGGGAGAGGGCTACTTCATCAAGGAGCTGCACGACTCGCAGAAGACCGGCGGCAAGCAGGCGAAGAGCAAGGAAGACAAGCTCCGCATGTTCCAGATCGAGAACGATCTGAGCCAGCGGATGTACATCAAGTCACCCTTCCTCGGCCCGCACGCGTGGGACGACAGCAGCCTCGACGAGTCCTATCGCGGGGACTACATCGAGTTCCTGCGGGCCTACCGCTGCGGCTTCCTGTCCTGGCTCCGCTTGGCGGCGGACGGCAAGGAGAAGGACTCGCGCGAGACCTTCGCCAAGCTGCTCGACGTCATGGCGAAGGAAGCGGCCATCGACTTTCCGAGTGCGCTCCAGAAGGTCTACGGCGTCGCGATGAGCACGCCCGACCACGCCGAGGACGACCTCGAGGGTCGCTTCTTGGCCTGGCTCGCGAAGCAGAAGTAGTCGGCTCGCCGAGCGCCGGCTTCGGGGTAGCATTTCGGGCCCATGGGCTCGTTCGTCACCTGTCTCGAAGCCGCGCTCGACGGCACCGTCCTCCCGCACGACATTCCGCAGACGACCCACGAGGGCCGCCCGCTCCTCGTTCGCTACGACCTCGCCGCGGTCGGACGGGCCGTCGATCGGGACGCCCTGCGCGACCGGCCGGCGGACCTCTGGCGTTATGCCGAGCTCCTGCCCGTCGAGGACCCCGCCAACCGCGTGAGCCTGGGCGAGGGCATGACGCCGCTCGTGCGCTGCACGCGACTCGAGCGCGAGCTTCCCTGTCGACTCTGGATCAAGGACGAGTCCCAGCTCCCCACGGGCTCGTTCAAGGCCCGCGGGCTCTGCCTGGCCGTCAGTCGAGCGAAGGAGCTCGGTCTCGAGCACCTCGCGATCCCGACGGCGGGCAACGCCGGCGGTGCCCTGGCCGCCTATGCCGCTCGCGCGGGCCTGGCGTGCACGGTCTTCCTGCCGCGCGACACCCCGCGCGTCGCCTGCCTCGAGGTGGCGCACTTCGGCGCCAACACGTGGCTCGTCGACGGTCTCATCACCGACTGCGCGCAGCTGGTGCGCGAGGGCGCGCGTCGCTACGGCTGGTTCGACCTCTCGACCCTCAAGGAGCCCTATCGCATCGAGGGCAAGAAGACGATGGGACTGGAGCTCGCCGAACAGATGGGCTGGCGGCTGCCGCACACGATCCTCTACCCCACCGGCGGGGGCACGGGCCTGATCGGCATGTGGAAGGCCTTCGCCGAGCTCGGGACCCTGGGGTGGCTCGAAGCGGACTCGTTGCCGCGGCTCTACGCCTGCCAGGCCGAGGGCTGCGCGCCGATCGTGCGCGCTTGGGAGGCCGGCGAACGCTTCGCCGAACCCGTGAAGAATCCCAGCACGCGCGCGAGCGGCCTGCGGGTTCCGGCCGCCGTCGGCGACTTCATGATCCTCGACGCCGTGCGTGCGTCGGGCGGGGCGGCGCGCGCCGTCAGCGAAGACGCGTTGCTCGCGAACATGCATCGCGCCGCACGACTCGAGGGCATCTCGCTCTGTCCTGAAGCCGGCGCCTGCCTGGCCGTCCTCGCAGAGCTCGTACGCGAGGGTGCGGTCACTCCCGAGGACGACGTCGTCGTCTACAACACGGGCGCGGTGCAGAAGTACGTGGAGCTCATCGAGCGCGAGCTCTCCGACCTCGGTCGCCCCGAGGACGTGGACTGGAGCCGGATCGAGGCGGGCGCGCTTTGAAGCTCACGTGCGAGCTGTGCGGCGGGAGCGGCCGCGATGTCCTGCTCTCGAAGAAGGGCCATGACTACGTCGCCTGCGAGAGCTGCGGCTTCGTCACCGCCGACATTTCCGCGGCGGACTTCGCACGGCACAACGAAGACTTGTTCGGGGAGACCTGGGAGGCCTATGTCGCGAAGAGTTTCACTCAGCGCAAGGCCCGCCGCTATCGCCGGCGCCTCAAGCGCTTCGCACCGTGGGCCCGACGCGCGAACGACGAAGCGCAACGCCAAGGCCCCGGTAGGTTGCTCGAGCTCGGCTCGAACGTCGGCGCCTTCTTGAACGAAGCCCGCGCCGCGGGCTGGGACGCGATCGGGGTCGAACCCGTCGAGCGCTGTGTCCGCCACGCACGCTCGCTCGGTCTCGAGGTCTTCGCCGGCGTCGTCGACGACGCCCCGTTCGAGCCGGAGAGCTTCGACGTCTTGTACTCGCACGCGGTCTTCGAACATCTCCCCGCCCCGCTCGCGACCTTGCGCGCCGCGCTACGACTTCTTCGTCCGGGCGGACTCGTCTACCTCGACACGGTCAACTGGGCGTCCTACACGCGGCGCTTCTTGGCCGAGCGCTGGAAGCTCGTCGACCCGACCATGCACGCTTGCCTCTACACGCCCTCGACCCTGCGGCTGCTCTGCGAACGCGCCGGCCTCGACGTCTTGTCGATCTCCTCGCACGGCGTGCGCTTCCGCCCGAACGACGCACCGCGCCTGGTCGGAACCCGACGCTGGCTCGAAGAGGCCGCCAAGCTGCCGCTCAGCATCGCCTCGCGGATCACGCTGCGTGGCGAGACGATCGCGGTGATGGCTGAACGCCCGCTCGGCGTTCAGCTCTCCGAGGAGGACACCGTGCCGGAGGGGCTCCGATACGACGCGACTACTTGACCCCGATCAGGTACGTGATCCAGGCCTCGCAGTTCTCACCCTTCTTGGACTTGCGGAAGATTCCGTTGCCGCTTTCGCCGTCCTCGTCGGTGCCTTCCCAGTAGCTCTCCACGAGCGGGAAGCCGGCCTCGAGCAAGACGTCCCGCACTTCGGTCAGGTGCCAGAAGCGCCAGTCGTAGCGGAAGGCCTTCTTGAGCTCGGTGCCGTCCTTGAAGCGGAAGTGGATGTAGGTCTTGTAGTCGCCGGTCGCGGGCCAGTACTCGTCCTGGTCCCAGACGTAGGTGAAGCCCTCGTCGACCTTGCGCACCTCTTCCATCTCCATGATCGCTTCGGGACCACCGTAGATGTCCATGATGAAGATCCCGTCGTCGGCGAGGTCTTCGTAGGCGCTCTTGCAGTACTCCAGGAGTTCCTGGCGCTCCTTGAAGACGAAGTAGGAGAAGTTCTGCGCCGAACGGATGTCGGGCTTCGTGAGGCTCTTCTCGCGAACGTCCTTCAGGTGGATCGTCACGCGCGAGGCCGCCTCGCCGATCGGATCGAAGTTGTGCTCGAGACCCCACGCGACCGGATCGGGATCGATGTCGAAGCCCTCGGCCGAGAAGTCGGCACTCGACTTGACCCAGTGCGACATCAAGAGCCCGGTTCCACAGAAGTCCTCCCGAAAGTGCTGCGCCGGCTTCTTGCGGTAGGTCTTGTAGACGCGACGAAGGAACTTCACGTCCTCCTCGGGCGACTGGACCGCGAGCTGATAGAGCTCGTGACGATCGGCCGACTTCGCGGTGAAGACACGCTTCTTGGACTTGGCGCCCTTCTTCTTCGCCTTCTTCGGCTCTTCCTTCTTCTTCTTCGCAGGCTTGCGGACGATCTCACCTCCGACGACGCGCGCGCCGGACTTCTTGGCGGTCGACGGCTCGGACGTCTTCTTCTGCTTGGATCGGGCTCGGGTGGTCGTCATGGCGTAGGTGGCTCGAGAGGTCGGACAACGAAAAATGGAGTCGAGCGGGCGCAGGCGCGCCCGCCTCGGACTCCACGGGATTCGGACGATCCACGCCGCGCGCGGATCGCCGGGGAGCGCAGCGGATTATTCGGCTACGGAAGCCTGCCGCAACTCCTGGTAGTAACGATGGCGAGCCTTTTTACGCATCAGGTCCCTCAGGACCGTGAAGAGGGACTCGTTCGACTTGGGGTCCCGGACCGGCAAGCGCAGGGAACCGGGGACGTGCCGCGGCACGCTGACGGTGCCCGGTTCCAGACGTCGGTTGACCTTCCGCGCCACCTCGGCCGGTTGGTCGACCGCGACCAGAATCCACGCTCCGATCGAGGGCATGGTGCGCACCCCCGGGATCGTGGCCAGGCGGGAGAAAAAGCGTTCTCGTTCCTCTTTCATGGTGGAGTCCTCCTTAACGGTGCTGTCGTCGAGAGGGCCTCTGGGTCGCGTAGGAAGGTAGCGGGGCGCCACCCTATCTGGTGCATGAGGACTGCTCAAGCACCAAGTGATGTGCTCTTTGCCCGAACACGCCCCGAACACGATCCGAACTCCTGCGCGCCCCGCGATCCGCCTCTTCGCGTCGGTTAACCTGCGCGGGCCAACCCCTTTCATGAACTCATTCGAAATCCAGGTTCCCGCATCCACGTCCAATCTCGGTCCGGGCTTCGATTTGATCGGTCTCGCCCTCGAGCTCGTGCTGCGCGTGCGCGCGCTGGCCCCGGCCGCGACCTGGTCCTTCGCCGCGCGGCACGGGACGGCCGCGGGCTGGCCGGACGATCCCGCCCGTGATTTCGTGCTCTCGACCGCCCGCGACGTCCACGCGCGGTACGGCGGCCAGGGCGGATTTCGGCTGGAAGCTTGGAGCGAAATTCCGGTCGCGCGCGGGCTCGGCTCTTCCGGCGCGGCACGCGTCGCGGGCGCCCTGCTGGGTGCCGCCCTGAGCGGACGGGACGTTCCGCGCGAGGAGCTCCTGCGCGAGCTCATCGCGAGCGAAGGCCATCCCGACAACGTCGCGGCCTCGCTCTTCGGCGGCTGCACCCTGTGTCACGAAGTCCCCTTGGCCGACGGTCGCCCCGCCCTGTTGCAGCTCGAACCCGCGCCGCAGCTGGTGGCCGCCGTCGCCTGGCCGTCGACGACGCTCTCGACACGTGCGTCGCGCGCCGCCCTGCCGCGCGAGGTCGCCTTCTCCGCGGCGGCAGAAAACCCCCGTCGACTCGCCTTCCTGCTCGAGGGTCTACGCACCGGCGACCCCGCGCTGTTGGCCTTCGGTTCACGCGACGCCTTGCACGTCCCCTTCCGCCTGCCCGCGATCGAGGGGGGCGAACGCGCGCTCCAGCGGGCCCTCGAAGCCGGGGCTTGCCTCGCGACCCTGTCCGGAAGCGGCTCGGCTCTCTTCGCCCTCGCCCCACGCGCAAGCTGTCAGGACGTGGCGGACGCGATGGCGGCGGAGCTCTTCGAGGGAACCGCGCGCGTGCTCGAGCTCAGCCGCAAGGCGCCAGCCGTGCGCTCCGTTCAGGGCGCGTAGCCGTGCCGGTAGCCGGAGATCAGCGACCCCATCTCCGCGCGACAGGCACTCTGAGCGGCGGAACGCGTTCGCCGGGCGGCGCCCTTCGACTCGATCGCGCAGACCGCATCGAGGAAACGACGCAGCTCGCTGGGCGGTACGCAGAACTCGTGCAGTCCCGCTCCAATCAGCAAGGGGAGGTTCTCGAGACGCCGTGAGGTGATCCCGAACACCCAGAGCGGACGCCCCTGGGCGCGCGCGGCCTCCACGACGTCGAGCAGGGCGCGCAACACGAAGGGATGCAGCACTTCGAACGTCGACGAGAGTTCCGGGCTCTCGCGATCGGTGGCGAGCAGGTATTGCTGCAGCGAATCGAGGTTGACCATCAGGAAGTCCGCCTCCATCGCGAGCTCGCGCACCCCCAGGATCGAGGCGGGTGTCTCGAGAACGACGCCCACGGCGGCCGTGTCCTGGAAACTCTCCTTGGCCTTGCGCAGCTCGAAGCGCTCTTCGAACAGGATCTCCTTCACGCGTCGCAACTCGCCGCAGTCGGAGACGAAGGGAATCGCGATGTGGAGCTCACAGCCCTTCGACGCCAGCAGGATCGCCTGCAGCTGGCGTCGCAGGATCGACTCCTTGTCGAGCAGGGCCCGGATGCCCATCTTTCCCAGCGCAGGATTCGCCTCGCGCCGCGCGTGCAGATAAGGAATCTCGACGCTCGAGTCGACGTTCAAGAGCCGGAAGGTGACGGGCGCGCCGCGGGCCGCCCCGACGACCGAGGCATAGTGCTGAACGAGCGCGTCCCGGGAGGGCGGTTCGTGCCCGACGAGGTACAGGAGCTCGGTGCGATAGAGTCCGACGGCGGCGACGCCCAGACCCGTTCCGCGCTCGACCTCGGGCAGGTTGCCGCACGAGGAGCCGATCGTGATCTTCTCCCCGTCCAGGGTCCGCGCCGGGCGCCGCGCCCAGTCGGGCACTTCGACCACCTCGCGGGATTCCGAGCCCTGATCCCCGAGCTCGGGCGTGTACTGCGCGCGCACCTTCTCGCTCGGGTTCACACGCAGGAGCCCTTCGGCCGCATCGAGGATGACAAAGGCGCCCTCTTCGACCTCGTCGAGGACGCCCTCGACTCCCGTGATCGTCGGGATCCGCATCGACCGCGCGAAGATCGCCGCGTGACTCGTGAGGCCGCCCTCTTGCGTCACGATTCCCTTCACGTGCTCGTTCGACAGGTTGAACATGTCGACGATCGAAAGCGTGCGTGCGATGAGCACGTACTCGGTCGGTGCGCTGCTCGGCCCGGGGCCGTCGACGTCGCGCTCGAGATTGCGCAGGACACGAATGCCGACGTCGCGCAGGTCCACGGCGCTCTGCCTCAGGGCCTCGTTCTCGACCAGCCGGAAGATCCGGTCGAAGTCCCCCACGACCTTGCCGATCGCCGCCTCCAGCCGCATCTGTTCCTGGAGGATCAGGTTCTCGACGTCCGCGATGAAGACCGAGTCCTTGAGGTAGGTCACGTGCGTGTCGAGGATGCGCGCGTCGTCGTCGGGAACCTTGCCGGCGAGACGCGACTTCAGGTCGAGGATCTGCAAGCGCGAGTCGTCGAGCGACTTGCGGAACCGGTTCAGCTCGCGGTCGACACGGTCGAGCGGAACACGCTCGCCCATGGCTTCGGCCAGGTCCACGTCCTTGCGATGCGCCACGCCCAGCGCGAGGCCCGGCGCCACGACGGCACCCCGCAGGATCTTCCCCGGGTTCGGACGTTCGCCGGGATCCTCCTCGCTGGAGACCTCTTCGGCGGGCGACGCGTCCGCCGGCGCGGACGCGTGCGGGGTCCCTTCGGGGGCGCCGTCAGCGGCATCGAGGGCGGGTCCGGGCTCGTCGGGCATGGGCCCATCCTACGTTTCGTCCGCGACGGTCGCACGCGTCCGGCGCCTGCCTCCGCGGGCCGAGCGGGTCAGACGAGCTGCGCCGCCCAACGCCCGACGAGCACGGCCGCCGTCCCGAGCACGACGCTGAGCGCGACGTAGGCGAGCGAACGGGTGAGCCCGCCGTCGTCGGCCAAGGTCACGACCTCGATCCCGAAGGTCGAGAAGGTCGTGAACGCTCCGAGAAAGCCCGTGACGAGCAAGAGCCGCGCGCTCCCGTCCAAGAGGTCGCGCGCTTCGAGGTGCGCGAGGACGAGTCCGATCGCGAGGCAACCGAGCAGGTTCACGACCAGGGTGCCGAACGGAAAGCCGGTTCCCAGGCGTCGCTCGATGCCCGCGTGCAGGAGGTAGCGGGACACGGCTCCGACCGAACCGCCCAGGGCCACCATCAGGATGCGTGTCCACATGCTGGGCCATGGTAGACGAGCGGACGGCCTGGTCGAGACTGCTAACATGACTCGGGTGTTCCCCGCGCTCCTTTCACCTCTCGCCGCCGTGGCCGTGGTCGCGACGCTCGCCGCACGCCCTGCCCCGGCCCAAGGCCCGCCGGGGGACGACAAGCCTCCGCTCTCCATGCGCGTCGACCGCGCGATCACGCGCGGCGTCGAGCATCTGTTGAGCATCCAAGCGGCGGACGGACGCTGGCTCGGGGGCTACGAAGAGCGCTATCCGGGCGGCTACACCGCGCTCGTCTGCTTCACGCTACGCCGTTCCGGAGTGCGCCCCGACGCCCCCGGGCTCGCGCGCGGACGTGCGGCGCTGTTGTCGCGGCCACCCCAATCGACCTACGGTGCCGCGGCGCGCCTGCTCTACTACGAGACGGAGGGGAACGACCCCGCGACCACGGCTGCCGCGCGCGTGGCCTTCGACTTCCTGCTCGAGCACCAGCGCGGCGGCCTCTGGGGCTATCCGGCGGATCCGCTCGACATGAGCAACGTCCAGTTCGCCCTGCTCGGGCTGCGCGCCGGAGCTCTGCTCGGCTTCGAGCTGCCGGACGACGTTCTCAGGAGCTGCGCCGAGGCGCTCTGGTCGTTCCAAGCGGAGGACGGCGGCTTTCTCTACGCTCCCGAGGACAACCGGACGGCGGGGATCACGGCGGCGACCCTGGCCGGACTCGCCGTGCTCGAGGAGTTCGCCGTGGAAGAGCGCGGGCTGGCCCGGATCCTGAAGAAGCACGACAAGGACCGCCAGCGAGCGCACGCCTGGCTCGTCGAGCGCTGGGATCCGGCGCGCGACGCCTACGGCACGTCCGCCTGGACGTCCCGGTTTCCGTTCGCCTTCCTGTGGGCGGTCGAGCGCTACGGTGACCTCACGGAACTGAAGCGGCTCGGCGAGCACGACTGGTACGCCGACGGCGCGCAGCATCTGCTCTCGATCCAGCACTCGAACGGCAGCTTCGGCGAGAAGCTCGAGCACACGGCCTTCGCGCTCCTGTTCCTGCGCCGTGCGGTGCTGTCGGGCGGACCGGACATCGAAGAGCTCTACGCGCGCATCGATGCGGACTGGAACGAGAGCCCCCCGGCCACCCTTCCGACGCCGCAGTCACGCGTCCCGTGGCTCACCGATTGGCTCGTCGCGGGCCCCTTCCTCGGCGAGCGCGACGCGACGGGCCTGGTCGAACCGCCCTTCAAACCCGCGCGCCTGCGCGTCAAGAAGCGCGCGAAGGTCGGCAGGAAGTCGTGGGACGAACTCACGCTGCCGGCCGATCGTTGGGGCGACCTCGAGGCGTTGACGGGGCGCGCAGCGAACCAGGCCGTGTGGGTCGTCGGGACGTGCCTGGACGTGCCCGGGACGAACGAGCTCGAGGCCGCGCTGTGGCTCGACCTGGAAGACGGCTGGCGCGTGTTTCTGGACGCCGAGGAGCTCGCGTCCGGCCGCCGCGTCGCGTCGGCGATTCGGGGCGACGTGCACGTCCCGCTACGGCTCGCTCCGGGGCACCACGAGCTGTGGGTCCTCGTCGAGGACGTCGGCGGCGCCGCCGCCTTCGGAGCACGCCTGGCGGCTCCCGACGGCGCGCCACTCGCCGACGCGCTCGTCGTCGGGCGGCCTTGACCGCCGCTCAGCTCGGTTCGGCCTGGGTCTCGACGACGACCGAGGCCTCGAGCTCGCGCGGCGAGGGCTCGGGCGTCAGGAGCACGCGCGAGTCCGGAAAGCGATCCGCCGCGAGCTCGCGATGGCGGTCCAGGTGGTGCGAGATCTGCGAGCGGCACCACTCGAACAGCTCCGGGTGGTCCTTGCGTCGAAAGCGCATCTCGATCGTGCCTTGGTTCACCTTCTGCCGCTGGCCCTTCTCCTCGAGTTCGTAGAAGACCTCGAGCCGGAAGCTGTAGCGGCCGAGCGGCAGGGCCGGCTGGATCAACCGATAGTTGTAGCCGACGACGACCGAGTCCTTCGGCTTCTGCGCGTGCACGATCAGCGCGTAGACACCGGCCGAAAGGACGATGGTCGCGACCGCGAAGAGGACCATGGCCAGGTCGATCTGGAGCTCGAGCTGCAGGATCTGGGCGGACGCGAAGACGACTCCCAGAAGGAGTAGCGGTCCGCCGACCAGAATCAGCAGCCAGAGCAGCAGACGCCGGGGCCGCGGCAGGAATCGAAATCGTTTCGGAAACTTCACGCGCAGGGTTTCCGGATGGAGCTCGTTCTCCCCTCCGGCATGGCCATCCTATCGGCCCATCCGGGCCCGTACGTCAACCCGATCGAGCAGCGACCCCCTCCCCTTGGGATTCTCTGGCCTAGAATTGTTCCCATGAGCACGAAACACCCCCATTTCGACGACCGTGGCACCCTGGAGTGGCACACGAGCTTCCAGACCGCCCAGGCCGCGGCCAAGCGCGACAAGAAGCGCCTGTTCATCGAACTCGGGCGCGAATTGTGAGGTGGATGCCGCGGCCTGGTCGAGGCCGTGATCCCGCGTCCGGACGTCGCTCCCCTTCTGCAAGAGCACTGGGTCGCGCTGGCCGCCGACGCCGATGAACCCGAGGCCGAGGTGCACGAGCTCGTCTTCAAGCTGAAGAACGCGATGATGCTTCCGATCGTCCTCCTGGCGGACGCGAACGGCAGCTTCCTCGCGGGCTCCGCCGGCGCCGTCGCACCGGACAAGCTCGTGGCCCTCTTGACCGAACACCAGGGCACCTGATTCAGCGGCCGGCGACCGGCGGGCGCAAGCGCGGAGCGAGCCGACGCCAGATGGCGTCGGGCAGGTGCCGGACCACGGTCATGGCCACGTTCATCCCGAACGGGAAGACCGTCAGCGGTCGGCCCCGCTCGAGCGCTCGGACACAGCGCCTGGCCGCGTCCTCGACCTCGAGCAAGAACGGCATGGCGTGCGCCGCGCCGTCGGTCATCGGCGTCCGCACGAAGCCCGGACGGATGTCGAGCACGCGGACTCCGGTCTGCGCGAGGTCCGCGCGCATGGTCTCGAGAAAGGTCGAGAGCGCCGCCTTGCTCGCCGAGTAGCTACCGCTGCCGGGCAGTCCGCGCATGCCGGCCACGCTGGAGACGGCCGCGAGCGTGCCCCGTCCGCGTTCCAGCATCGGCCCCATGCCGGACCACAGCGTCGCGATGGCGCCCGTCGTATTGACGGCGAAGACGGACTCGAGCTCGTCCCATTCCAACGTTTGCACGGGCCGCGCGCGTCCGATGCCGGCGTTCGCGAGGACGAGATCCAGGCCTCCCGTGCGCCGGTCCCAGGCGGCCACGGCCCGCCGTACCGCAGCCGTATCGGCGACGTCGAGCACGCAGGCCTCGGCCTGGCCCCCCCGAGCACGGATCGCGCGCACCTCGTCGTCCAGTTCGACGGCACGTCGCGCCGCCAGCACGACGCGCGTCCCGTGCGACGCCAACAGACGGGCGCTGGCGCGGCCCAGACCGCTCGAGGCTCCGGTGACGAAGGCGGCGTGAAAGACAGGCATCGAGAGAGCATAGCAGCCGTCGAGCACGGGCCCCCATTGCCGCGGTCCTCGGAAGCCTCGAGGCGCGGACGTATCACAAGCTTGGAGCAGCAGCTCGCGGCTCGCATCCGAAGGCTCGTCGAATGCGCGAGTGTCAGGCGGCGAGCCGCTCGGCCTCGCCTTCGCTCGACGCTTCGCTCTTCGTCGCGGACCGAGCGCGCTCGGCCGCGAGCGCCGCATTGATCAGGTCGCACAGTTCCTGCAGCTCGTCGCCCTTGCGAATCGCGCACGGACCGTGGGCCTCGCCCCGGATCACGGCCTGCAGGTAGCGCTCGAAGCGGTAGATCGGCCCGGCGAGCTTGAACGTCACGAGGACCCCGATGCACACCGTTGCAGGAACCACCAGGAGGCAGGACAGCAAGCCGACCCGCGCGAACAGGTCGGGCAGCTCGCGAATGAGCATTCCACCACCGTCGGGGAACCGGTCCGCGACCAGGACGAGCTCGCGGGCGACGAGCAGGAGCTGTACGAGCCCGGTCAGGATGGCGAGCCCGCAGAAGGCGCCGATCAGCCGCAGCTGGATACCGGGTTTGGGCAGCTTCCGACGACGTTGGTAGCGCGGGTCACTCATGGGGTCGACCCGTCCGGGCGGGCGAGGTTCAGGGCAGGTTGCACGACACACGCAACACGAGGTCGCGAGCAGGTGCGAGGCGCCGGTCGGGCAACGGATTCCTGACCGTGGATGTCGACCGTCGCGTTCCCCCTTCTTGATCGAGACCCGCATTCTTCGGTCGCCGACTTCGCCTCCGGCTCCCCTGCGAGCGCGTGCGGTCCTTGGATTTCAAGCCGATTCGCGTTCCGGCTCTGAAAGGAATCCGGGGCGGCGAATGTGCGTCGAGCCAGAAAGCGGCCGCTTGCCCTCGAGTCTCGGCCGATCCCTGGGAAGCGTCCCGTAGAATGCCCGCGCTCTCCTCCCGCATGTCGATTCAGAAGCCAACTCCGACGGCGCCGCGCCGTGGTCGTGCGCGACGCGTCCTGCGTCGGATCGTACGCGTGGCCCTCCTCGGCGCGGCCCTGTTCGCAGCCGTGGTCGCCGCGAACCCGCTTTGGCTCCCGACCGTGCTCGAACGGGGCCTCGGCGTGGTCGGGAAGAGTCTCCTCGGCGGAGCCTTGGACGTGGAGCACACGCAGGGCGCTCTCTGGAGCGGCATCGAGCTGGAGGGCGTCCGCTTCCGGTCGACCGCGCCACGCACGCCGCTCGTCGAGCTCGAGGTTCCCCGCCTGCGGATCGACTTCGCTCCGCGCGCGTTCTTGCGACGGGGCACGCTTCTCGAACGCGTCCTCGCCTTCGTTCCGAAGGTGGAACTCGCCGTGCACCGCGTCGTGCTCGACCTCGAGATCGGCTCCGACGAAGGGACGTCCGACCCAGGCGAACCCGGCACGCCCTTCGACCCTGCCACTCTCCCCGCTCTCGCGCTCACCATCGAAGACGCCGAAGTCCGCCTCGCCGACGGTTCGCTGCTTCGTCTCCACGGACTCGAGCTCGACGGACGGCTCGACACGGGCCTCGACCTTTCGACCGGCGCCTTCTCCATCGACGGGCTCCTGGAAACGAGCGGGCTGCAAGCGCAGGCGAGCTGGAACGACGACGTCCTCGGCGTTTCTCACCTCGAGCTCACGAGTGGCAGCGACTCTTTCGTCGTCGACAAGCTCGAGCTTCCGATCGGGCCCGGGGCAACGCCCGAAGAGTTCTGGCGCACGGCGCGCGGCTCGTTCGCGCTCGACGTCTTCGATCTCGGAGCCACGTGGAAGGGGGCCGGCGACGAATTGCCCGAACACCGCGTGGAGTTGGCTGCGCACTTCGAAGACGGGCTCTTCGTACTCGACTCGGGCAGCGTGCAAACGGTCGGTGGCGAGTTCCGGGTGCTCGCCGGGCGCTTCGACTTGAGGGGAGCGCGCGACCTGTCGGCGGCGCTCCTCGACGTCCAGCTCGCGATCGCCTTCTCCGAGATCGCGCAGCTGGGACAGCTCCTGGGACGCGACGACTGGCGCGGCCGGATCGAAGGTGAGCTGATCCTCGACGGACCGCTCGTGGATCCGACGGGCAGGCTGCTCCTGCAGGGCAGCGACCTGACGTTCGAAGGACAGAAGCTCGACACCGCCTCGATCCGCGCGCAGGTCGCCCGCGGTCGGGTCGAGGTCGAGGAGCTCGGCGCGCGGGCGCCCGCGCTGACGCTTGCCGGAAGCGGGACCTTCCTCCTTCGAGAGGCGCGCCTCGAGGACGTGGCCCTCGACGTCGCCGTGACCGCGTTGGAAACGCTCGTCCCCACGGCGGGCGTCCAGGGCGCGGCGCACATGACGCTCTCGGCAGCAGGTCCGATCGGACACCCCGAGGGCCTGCTCGCGCTCGAATCGAGGGATCTGACCGTCAGCGCTCGCCCCATCGACTCGCTACGCGTGCGCGCGAGCTTCGCCGGCTACGACGG
This sequence comes from Planctomycetota bacterium, assembly GCA_029259595.1. Taxonomy (GTDB): domain Bacteria; phylum Planctomycetota; class UBA1135; order UBA1135; genus OFTM43. Next base: position 134,511 of record JAJDEW010000121.1, read on the forward strand.
ACTCTCCGTCGACGAGCTTGCGATCGCGACCCCCGAAGGCGCCCTGACCGGCGCGGGCCGGGTGACGCTCGCAGGAGACGACGTCACGGTCCGACTCGAACGCCTGCTCGTCGAACGCGAGGACGAGCGCCTCGAGCTCGCCGGGCCGGTGGAGCTGGCGCTGGGCGCCTCCGGCTTCTCCGTCTCGCCCTTCGACCTGACCGGTTCGCTCGGGACGCTCCGCGGTGAGCTCCGTAGCCTGGACCAAGGTCTCGCCCTGCGCGTCGAGCTCGTGGAGCTACGCCCGGCTCCCCTCCTGGCCGCGCTCCCGTTGGCGGGCTGGTCGCTCGAGCGAATCGACGGCAGCTTCGAGGCGGCGCTCGGATCGGAGAGCGCATTGCCCACGGACTGGAACGGCGAACTCTCGGCCCTCGCCCGCGACGAGAACGCGCGGGAGTGGAGTCTGCAGGCCCGGCTCGCCCAGGCCGGCGGCCGGCTCACGATCACGGAGTTCAAGACGACGCAGGCGGAACTGGGCGGCTTCTCCATCCAGGGCGAGGTCCCCTTCGAACCAGGCTCTGCAAATCCGCTGGGCGAGGGCGAGCTTGCGCTCACGATCACGGCGAACGCCGTGCGACCGACGTCCTGGCCCTACCTCGGCGACCTGCCGTACGAGCCCGACGGCGAGCTCGAGCTCGACGCTCAGCTCTCCGGTACGTGGCGGGCGCCGCGCGGAAGCCTCAGCATCGACGGACGCGCCTTCTCCATCCTGCGCCCGGACGGGCGCCTCGCGGGCGACGGGGAGGCGGAGCGGCTGGGCCCGGTCGCCCTCGACCTCGATCTCGACCTCGCGGACGGGCTCGTCATCCGAAGCGGGAAGCTGCACACGGAACAGCTCGGCGCAATCGAGCTCGATGGGCGCCTCGACATCCCGTTGGACGTCGAACGTTGGCGGACCACGGGTAGCGCGCTGCTCGACGAAGCTTCGATGCAGGCGGCGGCACACTTGAACGTGCACGACCTCGCGTTCCTCGCGAAGACTACCGAAGCCCTGCGCCGTACGAGCGGCAACCTCACCGGCGTGCTCGAGGTGTCGGGCACCTTGGCCGAACCGCACGTGACGGGCGAGTTCGCCCTCGAGCAAGGCGAGCTGCGACTGGCTTCGTCCTTTCCCGCGATGAAGGACCTCCGCGGACGCGTCAAGGTGCAGGACAAGACCTGGAAAGTGGTCGGTTTGACCGGGGAGTTCGGAGCCTCGCAATTCGCGATCACGGGCGAGGTGGACCTCGGCGGCGCGGAACCGGTCGTCACCATCGGGCTGCACGGCTCCGACCTGCTCTTGTTCCGCAGCCCCGAGGTGCGCGTCCGCGCGAACGCCAACCTCGACGTCAAGGGTCCCTTGTCACGGCTCAAGACGACGGGCCTCGTCGAGATCACCGATGGGCGCTTCGGACAGAACTTCCCGCTGTTGGCCGGCCTCTTCGATGGCGACGCCAAGCCCAAGTCGACGGGGCGCGGCATCGCGCTCTCCTTCTGGCACGAGCCACCGCTGTCGGACATGCGCTTCGACGTCGCGGTTCGGACGAAGACGTCGTTCTTGATCAAGAACAACCTCATCAAGGGCGGACTGCGCCCCGACCTGCGCCTGATCGGAACGGGCGAAGTCCCGATCCTGAACGGCCCGATCTTCTTCGATCCGACCGAGATTCAGCTTCCCTCCGGCGCGGTCGAGATCACCTCCGGGCTGATCAACTTCCGAGCGAATGACCCGTTCGTTCCGAAGCTCGAGCTGTCGGCCGGAGCGCGCATGTTGGGCTACGACATCCAGGCCCGGATCACGGGGGACTACGACGACCCCGAGATCGAGCTGTCGTCGACACCTCCCCTACCCAACGAACCGCTGCTCGTCCTCTTCTTGACCGGTCGCCTTCCGGAGGGCTCGACGGGCGACGTCGGCATGCAAGCGGCTCAGACCGTGGCGCTGTACCTGACGAAGGACCTGCTCCTGCGCTGGTTCTCGGGCGGCGAGATCAGCGACGAGGAGAGCTTCTTCGAACGGCTCGAGTTCCGCATCGGCGAGGACGTGTCCCATTCCGGCGTCCAGACGACCAAGGTCAACTACCGGCTCTCGGGCGAGGCCCGCGGCCCGGGGCGTGTCCTCTACCTGACCGGTGAACGGGACATCTACGACAAGATCAACTTCGGCTACGGGATCCGCTTCCGCTTCCACTGATGCGCCACGTTGGAAAGTTCCTCCTGGGATTCGCGCTCCTCGCCGGGTGTCGCTCGTCCCCCGCCTCGGAAACCGAGGTGGCACCGGGCAAGGCCGCGGCGGACGTCTTCGTCTTTCGCGGGGCCGCGTCCTTCGACAAGGAAGCGCTGCTCGAAGTCGTGGTGGCGGAGCTTGCGGCCGTCGAGCGGAACGGGCTCGGCAAGGCCGACGTCGACGATGCCGCCTATGCCCTGGAAGAGCACTATCGGGCCTCGGGCTTCCCGTTCGCCCTCGTCGACTACGAGCTGACCGGCGGCGCGGAATCGGATCCGGAAGGCGAGGAGGCGCTCGCGCTGCCGCGACAGCCCGAGCGCGTGATCTTCCAGGTGGACGAGGGCGCGCGGCTGCGACTGACCGCATTGCTCTTCGACGGCAACGAGACATACACCGACAAGGAGCTACGGACCCTGGTGCTCGGTGACGAGTCGAACGGCAATCCCTGGTTCGTGCGTCGCGCTCTGGATAGCGGTATCGGGGAGGTCAGGGGCCTCTACTACGGAAACGGCTTCCTCGACATCGCGGTCGAAGGCCCCGAGCTCGTCTTCGTCGAGGACAAGAAAGAGGTCCGAGCGACCATCACCGTGACCGAGGGACCGGCCTTCCGCCTGGCCTCCTTCTCGTTCAAGGGCGAGATCGCCCTGCCCGAAGAGCAGCTGGCCGAGCTCGGACAGTCGCTCTTGCGACTTCCCTACACGCCCCGCGTCGGCTACGAGCTGCGCGCGCGACTGCTCGAGTTCTACGGGCGTCGCGGCTATCCCGACGCCACGATCGAGTTCCACCGCGTCAACGCGGACGGTTCCGAGCGTGTTCCCGGCGGAACGGACGGCGAAGTCCATCTGCGCTATGACATCCAGCTCGGCCCCGAGGCCCGGATCAACAGGATCGAGGTCGTGGGCAACGAACGCACGGGGCGCGAGTTCATCCGCTCGCGCATCGAGGTCGACATCGGCGACCGCTACGACTCCGAGCGGATCCGCAAGAGCTTCTCGAACCTCTTCGCCACAGGGCTGTTCGAGAGCGTCCGCATCGAACTCGGCGAAGAGCTCGGAACGGCCCGGACGCTGCGCATCTACGTCGAGGAGTCCCCCGCTTTCGAGATCTTCGCAGAGCCCGGCTACGGCTCCTATGAAGGGCTGCGAATGCGCCTGGGGGCGAAGGACGGCAACGTCTTCGGAACGGGTCGTGACCTGCTCTTCGAGACGACGGTGAGCGAGAAGAGCCTGGAAGGGCTGTTGACCTTCGTCGACCCGCGCATCTTCGATTCCGAGTTCACCGTGACGACGTCACTCTTCGGAAAGAACCGGGAGGAGCCCTCCTTCACAGTGCAGGAGTACGGCGCGGTCCTGAGCCTCGCGCGCCGCTGGACCAGCTCGTTCCACACGACCTTCAACTACAAGGTCCGCCGCACCGAGCTCGACGACATCGACATCGTCGACCCAAACGCGCAGGAAGCCCTCGAGGACGTCGACATCGCCTCGTTGGGGTTGGGAGCGGCCTATGACACGCGCTCGGACGTTTTCATCCCCTCGCGCGGCGGCCTTGTTCGCTTCGGACTCGAATGGGCATCTTCCGTGCTGGGTTCGGAGGTCGATTTCTTGAAGACGACCGCCGGCTGGTTCCGCTACGGAGAGCTACGGGAAGGAACCGTGGTCGCCATCGGCGCGGAGACCGGGATCATTTCCCCCATCGGAGATACCAACGAGATCCCCATTCAAGAGCGCTTCTTCAATGGCGGTGACGACAGCGTTCGTTCCTTCCACGAGGACGAGCTGGGTCCGCTCGACGCCGCCACCGGCGACCCGCTGGGCGGAGAAGCCTCCACGACGCTCTCGATCGAGCTGCGCCAGAAGCTCGTGGGCAGCCTCTCGGGCTCGCTCTTCTACGACTGGGGCAACGTGCAACCCCAGGCGACCGACTACTTCGAGTTCGAGAACATGCGCTCCGGGGTCGGCCTGGGGATCCGCTACTTGCTGCCGATCGGGCACCTGCGCCTCGACGGCGCCTGGAATCCCAACGTGCGCGGCAACGAGGACGACTTCGTCTTGCACTTCGCCGTAGGGATGGCCTTCTGAGCACGGAATCGGCGCCAGGACATCGGCGTCCGAAGCACTTCCTCGACGGACGGGTTAGCAGCCTGATGGAAAAGTGCTTCGGATGCGATGCACGTGACCGGGAGGCCCGGCAGGTGCGCGAGAACGCAGGCGAATCGGTCGATTCGGCGAGGCTCTCGTGTGGCGGCCGGGCTTTCCGGACGCGTGCAGCGCGCCGGATGACTTTTTCATCAGGCTGCTAGCCCGCGTGCACGGCGAGCGGCTCGGTTCGCGCGCCGGCGCCCTCGAGCAAGCTCCGGTACCAGTCGAGCGTCCGGTCCAGGCGCTCTTCCAATCCAACGCTGCCCCAGACGATCGAGAGCGTGGTTCGCGTAACGTCCGAGGTCTTCGTGCGCTGGCTGTCCTTGACCGGATTCGCGCACGGCCCGTCCTCGTCGTAGAGGCAGATCAGCCCCGAGAGCTCGATCGTCTGCTCGGTGGCGTTGAACACGAAGCTCTCACCTTGCTCCGCGAGCGCGATCCGGCACGGAGGAAGCAGGCGGTCCAGGTCCACGACGCTGATCGGCAAGCCCGACTGCAAGGAGACCGCGTTGCACGCGTCCACGGCCAGGTTGATCGTTCCGAGCTTCTCGTTCTCCGCGGCCCGAACCAGGTATTCCGAGGCAGGCTTGCCACGTCCGGTGGGCTTGTAGCCGCCGTGCCGCAGGAGGTCGCGCACCATGACCCGCGTCGCCTCCTCTCGCCGCAGGGGCGACCCTTCAGGCTCGAGAACGAGGAGCGAGCCGATCGGGTCGGGCGTGCGCAGGGCGCCCAGTTCGTCGGGGAACACGGTCCGAAAGATGCCGACCCGCAGCAGCGGGTGAGAACCGACCTCGACGTGATCCATGCTCATGCAGACTCGCCCATCGCATCGTCCAGCCTGCGGAGCCAGGACTGGAGCGTACGACGCAGCTGAGCGAATCGTATCGGCTTGGCCACATAGTCGTCCATGCCGATCTCGAGGCACTGTTCCCGTGCACCGGCCATGGCGTTTGCGGTCAGGGCGACGATGGGAAGGAACGGGTCGCGCACGCCGCCTTCACCGCGGCGGATCCGTTCGGTGGCTTCGAAGCCATCCACGTTCGGCATCTGGCAGTCCATGAACACCAGGTCGTAGTCTTCGACCGCGAGCACCTTCAAGGCCTCGGCTCCGTCGTCGGCCACGTCCGCCGAACCTCCCAGGCGTTGCAGCATGCGCTGCACGACCTTCTGGTTGATCGGATTGTCCTCGACGACGAGCACGCGCATGGGGCGACCGTCCCGAAACGTCGCTCGCCAAAGGCGGTTGTCGGCTTCCGAGGCCGTCACCTCCTCGTCGACGTGAGCGAGCGGTAGGCAAACCCGGAAGCGGACCCGTGTTCCCTTGCCCTGCTCGCTCTCGATCTCGAGCTGCCCACCCATGAGCTCCACCAGGCGACTGCTGATGGAGAGACCGAGCCCGGAGCCTTCGTAGCGCCGCGAGTTCGAGGCGTCCACCTGAGTAAAGGCCTCCAGTACATGGGGCAGCTCGTCCGCCGGGATCCCGATCCCGGTGTCCTCGACGACGAACGTGTAGTGGTCGTCGGGTTCGACGTCGACTCTGATCTTGATCGCCCCCACGTGGGTGAACTTGACCGCATTCGAAGCGAGGTTGATGAGGACCTGCCGAATCCGGGCTCCGTCGCCGAAGACCGGATGCAGATTGCGCGGCGACTCCACTTCGAACCGGACGGTAAGGTCCCGACACGTGTCGGAAAAGAGGTCGGCGATCTCTTCGAGCAGCTTCTCCAGATCGATAGGCAGCGAGTCGAGCTCGAGCTGGTCGCGCTCGAGCTTCGTGAAGTCGAGGATGTCGTTGATCAGGGCGAGCAGAGACTCCGCGGCGCGGCGAACCGTTTCGGCACACTCCTTCTGGAACGGATCGAGCGACGTCTCGAGCAGGAGCGAGGCCATGCCGAGGATGGCGTTCATCGGGGTGCGAGTCTCGTGGCTCATCACCGTGAGGAACTCGCTCTTCGCCTTGGTCGCCGATTCCGCCAACGAGCGCGCGAGCGTCAGCTCCTCGTCCAGGTTCCGCAGCGCGCTCGACTTGCGCTGGACGCCGGACTCGAGGAGCGCTCGATTCGCCTGGAGCTCCTGGGTCGCCCAGTAGAGCTCGCGGCTCTTCTCCTCGAAGAGTCGCTCCGCCTGCTTCCGGGCAGCCCGCTCGCGCTCGAGCTGCCGCTTGTAGATCTCCTCGCTCAAAGCGGGCTCACTTCGACGCGAAAGAGCATCCCGTCCGCTCGTTCGAAGCGACGGACGTCTGCCTTCGATCCGAAATGGCGGGCACACCCGACGATGAGGCCCTCGGCCAGGTCGGGCAGGTCTCGGTCGGACTTGTAGACGACCTCGATTCCATGATCCCCGTAGCGCGCCGTCTCGAAGACCGGCGTGTTCGCCCGCGGATGGATCTTGTGAACCTCGAGGTGGATGTAGTCGTTGACCAGCTCGAGGAACGACAGGGCGTCATCGATTCCATCGACCATGCGCGGAAAGCCCACGACGAGTCGAGCGAACAGGTCTTCGCCGAACTCGCGTGCGACGGTTGCGGGCGTCGAGCCTGTCGCCAGGGCGACACCGGTGACGAGGAGCACGAACTCCTCGGACGGATACGTGCCTACGCACGTGTAGGCCCCGCCGGTCGTGAGCTCGGTGGAACCGAGGAGTCGGTCGACGAAAGCGAGACCGTGCCGCTCTTCGACGTGCTCGAGGAACTCCGTGATGACGATTCCCTTCATGTCATGTCGTACGGCATGTCGTGCGGCCATGGAGGACCGCAGCATCCGATCATCGACCCGGCGCGGGCAAGGGCTTGAGCATCCCCAGGGAAGGGTGAACCGCGCCCCGGATCCCCTCAACCGTCGTCATTCCCGTGCTCGGGAAAGCGGCCCCGGAGCCAGCGGTCGAGCATCCGCGCCACGGTCCCGTTGCCGCTGCGGGACAGGTGGGAGGCGCCGTAGAACGACGCAAGCGAGCCATCGCCCGCACGGATGGCGTCGAGCAGGGCCGCTCCGATGTCCAGGAGCGGGATTCCGCGCTCCGCGAGCGCCCCTTGGAGACCGTCCCAATAGCGGGAATCGCTGTCCAGAGCCCGCTCGAGGTCGTCCCCGGTCGGAAACAGGACGACCGCCGTGACCCCTGCGCCCTGCGCGCGCCCGAGCTCCGCGAAGGCCTCGAGCAGCGCCACCGTCGTTCGAAACGGCTCGCCGTCCACGTCGCTCCACAAGCGCGGCAGCTCGCGCTCGGCATAGGCCCGACGCCCGGCGACCAGCCGCGCGAGTGACGAATTCGCGAGGAGCCCGGGCACGTACCGGCGCGCCCAGTACTCGTGGTCGGCGAGGTCGTCGAGCACCGCGCCGGTGTCGACCGCCTGCACGAGCTCGTCTCTTGAACGGTACGGGATCGGAAGGAGCTCGAGCCCGTCGTCTTCGAGCAAGAAGCGCGGCTTGGCGGCGGGGCTGTCCGCGTTCGGATACCACAACGGTCGATAGCGGTTGACGTTACGCCCGATGTTCTCGAGCAGGAGCCCGACGAGGACGACATCTGCACCGAGCGACGGCAGCTCGCGGCGCGCACGCAAGAGCGCCTGATCGGTGCCGTAGCCGCCCACGCCGAGGTTCAACACGACGACGTCCGGCAAGCGCTCCTGCAACTGAGCTTCCCAGGTCGCGTCTTCCCCGACCTCTTCGCAAAAGGTGAACGAATCCCCGAAGGCCGCGACCACGAGCTCCCCCTCGCGCGCCGCGCGCGGCTCCGCCCCGCGCCAGCCGCGTGAGTTGATGACATAGCGTCCGTCGTCGCTCACCGCTCGCGGGCGATAGGCCCAGCCGAGCTCCGCATCGAAGCGACCGATACCACTCGCGTGCACGCCCGCCGCCTCCGCCTGCTGGCGCAGCAACCAGGCCTCTTGAGCTGCGTTCGTCAGCGCTCCGAAGGGCGGCAGCGGACGCCAGTAACGCGGAAGGACGAAGGCGGTCACGGCCAGGTCGAAGCCGACGAGCGCCACGACGGACGCCAAGGCCGCGACCCACCACCGTCGCCTCCCGCGCTTGCTCGACGCCGCCGCCTTCAGAGCGACCGAATTCACGCGAAGAGCGTGCGCAGGACGCGGACCAGATCGTCCCGATCCCCCGGCAGGAGCGTGCGCGGATCCAGCACGAGGCGGTCGTCCTTGATCCGGGCGAAGACGGGCGGATCGGCCCGTCGTAGCGCGTTCGCGAGCTCCTCGGCGGAATAGCGCGCCGAGTCCAGGACGCAGACGCGCGTCGGCAGGAAGACTCCCGGTGCGCTCCCGCTCCCCGGTTGACTGGTGTCTTCGCGCACCACGACGGTGAGCTCCGCGACGTCGACCAAGGCGTCCGCCAAGTCCTGCGCGGTGCGTCCGAGCTCTTTTGCGCTGCGCTGCAACATCTGCCAGGCCGGGAGCTCGTGCGCGCGACCGGCCAGGTGCAGCCCGAGCGTCGCCTCCAACCCGGCGATGGTCACCTTGTCGAGCCGCAGCGCGCGGTAGAGCGGGTTCTTGCGCAGGGTCTCGATCGTCTGCCGACGACCGACCAGGAGCCCCGCCTGCGGTCCGCCGAGCAGCTTGTCGCCCGAGAAGGTGACGACGTCGACCCCGGAGGCGACCGCCTCGGCGACCGGCGGCTCGGTCCCGAGCTCGACGCCCGGATCCCCGAGCAACCCGGAGCCGAGGTCGAAGGCTGACGCCACGCCGCGCTCGCGCCCCAGCGCCCCGAGCTCGTCGCCGGAGACCTCCTCGGTGAACCCGACGAGCCGGAAGTTGGACGTGTGCACCTTCAGCAAGAGCCCGCTGTCGTCCGCGATCGCGTTGGCGTAGTCCGCGATGCGCGTGCGGTTCGTGGTCCCGACTTCGACCAGTCTCGTCCCCGCCCGCTCCATCACGTCCGGCATGCGGAACGAACCGCCGATCTCGACCAGTTCGCCGCGCGACACCAGGGTCGCTCGACCGCTGGCGAAGGTATTCAGCAAGAGGACGACGGCCGCCGCGTTGTTGTTGACCGCGATCCCGGCCTCGGCCCCGGTGACCCGCGCGAGCAGCTCACCCAGACGCGCGTCCCGTTGACTGCGCTTGCCCGTCTCCCGCTCGACCTCCAGGATGCAGAAGCTGCGCGCGACCTCGGCCATGGCCTGGGCCACGTCGGGATGCAGCGGCGAGCGCCCGAGGCCGGTGTGCAAGACGACCCCGGCCGCGTTGATCGCCCGGCGGATCCCCCGCCCCTCTTCGACCCGCAGGCGCCCCTCCACCGCGCGCTCGAGCGCCCCGTCCTCCAGGCGCGCCTGCAACGCCTCGGCATCGAGCGCCCCCGTCCGGATCGCTTCCCGCCACTGCCCGAGCTCCTCCTTGAGGAAGGCCAGGACGAGCTCGCGCCCCGCCCGCGCCTCCAGACCCGACAGCGCTCCCAGCGCCTCTTCGACGGAGGGCAGCAGGCGGTAGGGATTGGTCACGGGCGGCTTCACGGCAAGCCCAGTGTGCTGAGTACGCCCCGCTCCGTCACGCCTTTCTCCGGCGGTCCGGGACTGCTTCCGTGGGACGCGGCGCACACTCCGTCGTGCGCCTGTGCCTGATTGCGCGGCTGCGCCGCGCAACGGCACGAGCACGGAGCCTTCGGCTCCGAGGCTGCGGCCCGCCTGCGGCGAGCCTTCGCCTCCTTTCGTCAGTGCCCTTCGCCACCGCCCTTCGCCACCGCCCTTCGCCACCGTCTGCCTCGCTGGGCTGCGTCGCGTGGGGTTGCGGTCGTAGGAGCTGCGCGGGGGCTTTGCGCTCAGGCGGGGGGCTTGGTGTGGAAGTCGAGCACCTCGAGTTCGAGGTTCGTTTCGCCGCGGAAGGTGTTCCAGCGCGGCGTGTAGACGACGTCGAAGGGTTCGCCCAGGCGCAGTTCCGGCGCTCGCTCTCCCATGCGAAAGGCCATTCCCCGCAGGACATGGCGGCCTTCGCGCAGCGTCAGGAGCAGGTGACTGCGGTCGCTTCCGACCTGTCGGGGCGCTTGGGCCAAGTGCACGCCGCGCGACACGAGCACGGGCTTCTCGTTGCCTTCGCCGAACGGGGCCAACCGGTCGAGGTGGTGCATGAGATGCTCGTCCATCGCCGTGAGCGGAAGCTCGGCGTCGATGCCCAGCTCCGGTGCGTTCGCGGGGCTCTCGGCCAGGAGCTCGCGCGCGCGCGCGCAGATCGAGCTGCGGACGTCGTCCACGGCTCCGCGCTTGATCTCGCAACCCGCCGCCTGCGCGTGGCCGCCGTAGCGCACGAAGGACTCCGCGCCGGCGTGCATGGCCTCGAGGATGCTGAAGCCTTCGACGGTCCGGGCCGAGCCGCGGCCGACCTCGCCGTCGAAGCCGATGACCAGGGCGGGACGATGGAAGGTCTCCGCCAGGCGGGCGGCCACGATTCCGACCACGCCCTGATGCCAACCGTCGCCCGCGAGGACGAGCACCGGATGCTCGTCTGGATCCTCGAAGGCGCGCGCCTGTTCGAGCGCGAGCGCCAGCACCTCGGCTTCGATCGTCTTGCGCGTCTGGTTCAGTTCGTCCAGGCGCGCCGCGAGGCGGCGAGCCGCGGGGGCTTCGGTCGCGAGGAAGAGCTCGACAGCGGTTTCGGCTCCCCCGAGTCGGCCGCTGGCGTTGATGCGCGGACCGATCTGGAAGGCGACGTCCTCCGCGGTCAACGCCCGCCCGGAAAGCCCGGCTGTCGACAGGAGGGCGACGAGCCCCGGATGACGGGTCGACTCGAGCGCTTTCAGGCCGAAGCGCGCAAAGACGCGGTTCTCGTCGAGGAGCGGCACCACGTCGCAGACCGTCGCGATCGCGACGTAGGCCGTCGCCTCCTCGAGAAAGGCCTTGAGCTCGGTCGAGACGCGCTTCGTGCCGAGCACCTTCTGCGCCAGCCCCCAGGCCAGCTTGAAGGCGACGGCTCCGCCGCACAGCTCACGCCATGGATAGCGCGAACCCGGGAGCTTCGGATTGACGATCGCGGTCGCGTTCGGGAGCGGACCCGCCGGCGCCTCGTGGTGGTCCGTGACGACCGTGTCGACGCCGTGCTCGGCCAAGCGGTCGATCACCGTGTGCGCGGACGTCCCGTTGTCGACGCTGATGACGACACCGGCCTCCGTCGCGATCGCACGCTCGACCGAGTGTTCCCCGAAGGAATAGCCGTCGATCAAGCGGTTCGGAATGTGCCACGTCGCACGCGCCCCGAGCAGCTCGAAGAGCCGCATCAGAAGCGCCGTTCCCGTCACGCCATCGACGTCGTAGTCGCCGTGCACCAGGAGCCGCTCACCGTCCCGAATGGCCCGCGCCAGACGCTCGGTGGCCGCCTCCATCCCTTCCAACAGGAACGGGTCGTGCAGGCCCTGCGGACTGGCCAAGAGATGCGTGGCGGCCGCCTCGGGATCCGCGAAGCCGCGCGACACGAGCAGGCCCGCCGCGAGCGGCGGCAACGACGTGCGCCGCTCCAGCTCGCGAACCGCGCTGGCATCGGGTTGGCGAAGGCTCCAGCGCCGGGCAGCCCGTTTCACGGTCGAGATCGGCATGGCGGCACGATAACCGGGCGGTGCGAGGAAGCTGCCCGCAGACCCGCGCTTTCGCACGCCCAGCTCGACCGAGGCCCGCGCAGGCCCGCCATGGGCGGGCCGCAGCCTCGGAGCGGAAGGCTCCGTAACGTGCCGTTGCGCGGCGCCAGCCGCGCAATCAGGCACAGGCGCACGACGAAGTGTGCGCCGCGTC